>JBNKOE010000001.1:0-280412 GCA_050294475.1 Algibacter sp.
GTTGACTTTAATTTTACATTGAATGTAAATGTTGCTTGATTTTATTTATGAATCATTGGAACTAAAACCGCGTTAAGAATTGAACGGGTTGTTTCAGCTCTCCAACTTAAAAGCTAACAAATAGTGAAAACTCAACCCAAAAAAAGTACGTACGCCCTTTTTTTAAAATTAAAACTTTATATATTGCTTGTCTTTATTTATACTATTATCTTTGCACACTGATTTTAAATTATTTTAATGATACATATTACTTTACCTGATGGCAGTGTTAAGACGTTTGAAGAAAACGTTACTCCCATGGATGTTGCTAAGAGCATTAGCGAAGGATTTGCTAGAAATGTAATTTCTGCTAATTTTAATGGTACAACTATTGAAACAGTTACTCCTTTAACCACAGATGGCTCTTTAGTTTTATATACTTGGAAGAATGACGAAGGTAAAACTGCTTTTTGGCATAGTTCTGCACACGTATTAGCTCAAGCTATTGAAGAATTGTATTCTGGAGTAAAACTTACTATTGGTCCTGCTATTGAGAATGGGTTTTATTATGATGTAGATTTTGGTGAGCACACAGTTTCTGAAAAGGACTTTAAGGCTATTGAAAATAAAATGATTGAAATTGCTCGTGGAAAGCATGAATTTAAAATGCGATCTGCTAGTAAAGCAGAAGCTTTGTCCTTATATAAAGGTAACGAATTTAAAACGGAATTAATTGAAAACTTAGAAGATGGAACGATTACTTTTTGTGATCATTCTACTTTTACAGATTTATGTCGTGGAGGTCATATACCTAATACTGGTATTATTAAAGCCGTTAAAATACTAAGTGTAGCTGGTGCTTATTGGAGAGGAAATGAAAATAATCCGCAACTTACGCGTGTTTATGGAATTTCATTCCCTAAACAAAAGGAGCTTACTGAATATTTAGAAATGCTTGAAGAAGCTAAAAAACGTGATCATAGAAAACTTGGTAAAGAATTAGAACTTTTTACGTTTTCTAAAAAAGTAGGACAAGGATTGCCGCTTTGGTTACCAAAAGGTGCTGCTTTACGTGAACGTTTAGAAAACTTTTTGAAAGCTGCACAAAAAAAAGCGGGTTACGAAATGGTGGTAACACCTCATATTGGACAAAAAGAATTATACGTTACTTCTGGGCATTATGCTAAATATGGTGAAGATAGTTTTCAACCTATAAAAACACCTAAAGAAGATGAGGAGTTTTTATTAAAACCTATGAACTGTCCGCACCATTGTGAAATTTATAATAGTGTACAATGGAGTTATAAAGATTTACCTAAACGCTACGCTGAATTTGGAACTGTTTACAGATATGAACAAAGTGGCGAATTACATGGATTAACTCGTGTTAGAGGTTTTACTCAAGATGATGCGCATCTTTTTTGTATGCCCGAACAGCTTGATAAAGAATTTAAAGATGTTATTGATTTGGTTCTTTATGTATTTGGTTCTTTAGGATTTGAAAACTTTACAGCCCAAGTTTCTGTAAGGGATCCTGAAAATCCAGACAAATATATTGGTGATATAGCAAATTGGGAAAAAGCAGAACAAGCTATTATTAATGCTGCTGAAGATAAAGGATTAGATTATGTTATAGAAACTGGTGAAGCTGCCTTTTATGGTCCTAAACTAGATTTTATGGTGAAAGATGCTTTAGGAAGACGTTGGCAACTTGGAACTATTCAAGTAGATTACAACTTACCTGAACGTTTTGACTTAACATATAAAGGTAGTGATAATGAATTACACAGACCTGTAATGATTCATCGTGCACCCTTTGGAAGTATGGAGCGTTTTGTAGCATTATTGCTAGAACATACGGGTGGTAATTTCCCGCTTTGGCTCATGCCAGTTCAGACTATTATATTGTCAATTAGCGAGAAATATGAAAAATACTCTGAAAAAGTTTTAAATTTGCTAGAAAATGACGAAATTCGCGCCCTTGTAGACCATAGAAATGAAACTATAGGGAAGAAAATTCGTGAAGCAGAAATGCAGAAACATCCTTATATGATTATCATAGGGGAACAAGAAGAGAAGGAAAATAAAATAACTGTGCGTCAGCATGGTGGAGAAGATTTAGGAATGATTTCAGTAGAAACATTCTCAGAAATAATAAAAACAGAAATAAAGAAAACGTTAAAATCGTTTTAAAAAATAAGTCTAACTTAAAAACATAAAGTCATAGCAATACGTAGAAGAAGACAACCCAATAGAAGGGTAATACAAGAAGATAAGCACAGGATTAACTCTAAAATTTCATCACCAAAAGTACGTCTAGTTGGAGATAATGTTGAAATTGGTGTATATGATACTCGCGATGCATTAAAAATAGCAGATGAGCAAGGATTAGATCTTGTAGAGATTTCTCCAAATGCCGACCCTCCTGTTTGTAAGGTTATGGACTATAAAAAGTTTCTTTATGAACAAAAGAAACGTGATAAAGCTATAAAGTCTAAGGCAACAAAGGTAATAGTTAAAGAAATTCGTTTTGGACCTCAAACAGATGATCACGATTACGAATTTAAAAGAAAACATGCTGAAAAGTTCTTAAAAGAAGGTGCTAAATTAAAAGCGTTTGTTTTCTTTAAAGGACGTTCTATCATCTTTAAAGAACAAGGACAAATTTTATTGTTGCGTTTAGCACAAGACCTTGAAGAATTAGGAAAGGTAGAACAAATGCCAAGACTAGAGGGTAAACGTATGACTATGTTTATTACTCCAAGAAAATAAAAATACTATTTAGTATAAAGATAATTAAGCGAAATAATTAAAACTAGGAAAAGAAAATGCCTAAAATGAAAACAAAATCTAGTGCCAAAAAACGTTTTAAGTTAACAGGTACTGGTAAGATTAAAAGAAAGCATGCTTTTAAGAGTCACATCTTAACAAAGAAATCTAAAAAGCGTAAGCTAGCTCTAACCCATGATGGCTTAGTCCACAAGGCAGATGAGAATAACATTAAAACAATGATGCGTTTAAAATAAACGTTTGTTTTAATCGGTTAAATTAAATTATAAACCCTGGAGTTAGGCAAAAAATAAAAAGCATCTATAATATAGATCGCCTACTACAAAAAAACAATTAAAATTATGCCAAGATCAGTAAATTCTGTAGCAAAAAGAGCCAGAAGAAAAAAGGTTCTTAAACAAGCAAAAGGTTACTTTGGACGTCGTAAAAACGTTTGGACAGTAGCAAAAAATGCGGTTGATAAAGCGATGCAATACTCGTACAGAGACCGTAGAAACAAAAAGAGAACATTCCGTGCTTTATGGATTACGCGTATTAACGCTGGAGCCAGAGAACATGGATTATCATATTCTCAATTTATGGGGAAATTAAAAGCTAATGATATTGAATTAAACCGTAAGGTTTTAGCAGATTTAGCTATGAATAACCCTGAGGCTTTTAAAGCTGTAGTAAATAAAGTAAAATAAGGCGTTTCGCCTATTGTTAAACATATTATTCGCTTAATTAAAAAATCCGATTCTTTCGAATCGGATTTTTTTATGCTCCAAAAGCAGTAATAACAATATTTCTACTACCTCCATAATCTCTATGTTCACATAAATAAATACCTTGCCAAATTCCTAAATTTAATTTTCCATTAGTAATTGGTATTTGTACCGAAGCTCCAAGTAACGATGCTTTAATATGTGCTGGCATATCATCTGCTCCTTCATAAGTATGTTTATAATAAGGTGCATTTTCAGGAATCATAACATTAAAATGTCTTTCAAAATCGCCTCTTACTGTATAATCGGCATTTTCATTAATGGTTAAACTTGCTGATGTATGCTTAATAAATACCTGTAATTGCCCCATATTTATTTTTTTAATTTCAGGAATAGCAGCAATTATTTCTTCAGTTATTAAATGAAATCCTCTTGTATATGCTTTTAATTTTATTTGCTTTTGAAAAAACTCCATATTCATATTTAAGTTTATTTAGATATATAAAATACTATGGTAATAATAAATATTTTTTTCAGAAAAGCGCAACCTTTTTTAATCTAATGCATCTTATAAATAAAAAAGGAATCCTAAAAGAAATGAAAAATTATATACTTATAGCTCTATTTAGTCTAGTTACTTTTACAAACTGCAGCATTGATGGAAATGAAAATTCTGTAGTAATAACAAAAACTTATTGGCATTTAAAACATGTTAGTGGTGGTATTGCTGGGGTTGACAATAACTTTAGTCTTAATGAAATTGTTTGGTTTTTTAATGAATTAACAGGCGATTTAACTGTTGTAAATACTAATACAGAGAATCTCTTGAAGATGCTCTAGAATCTGGTGATTATTCATTTTCAGTGACAACTGATGAGACAAATAAATTTTTAATAATTAATGATAACGAATATGGTGGTTTAATTGTTAATGATACTGAACTAATAATCAATCAAAACATAACTTCAAGTGGATCTGGAGCAGATGGTTTTATATACTCTTTTCAAAAAGTAATAGTTGTTGAAGATTAAAAAAATTAAGTTTTCTGCTTCTTTTTCTTTGCTGCCGGAAATAACACATTGTTTAAAATAAGTCTGTAACCAGGAGATGTTGGGTGTAAATCCAATTCAGTTTTTGCATCTCCTACTCTATGCTGGTAATCTTCCGGATCATGTCCTCCATAAAAAGTAAAAAAACCTTTTCCTTTAATACCATGGATATATTTTGCCTCTCCGTTAGATTTTGTTTCTCCCAGCACTAATACATTCGATTTTATTTCATCTCTAGTAAACGATGTTGTTTGCCCCATAAAGCCTTTAACCAAAGCTGTATGGTTTTGACATAACATAGTTGGAATTGGATCCCATTTTGCAGAAAACTCCATAAGTGAAAAATAATCTACAGTTTTTGAAATCATCATACGCTTAAGCGTCATATCAATAGAAGAAAACTCATAAACAGCTGGACTACTTTCTAAAGTATAATTAGTAAAAGCAAAGGTTTTATTATAATCAATTTTATTTTGATAACCTGGATCGCTTCCATCACCATCAAACATTGGTTCACAAATATCAACTCCTTCTGCCGATAAAGCTATATCAAAACTATCTGTAGCGCTACACATAGCAAACATAAAACCACCACCAATAACGTAGTCTCTTATTTTTAATGCTACTGCCAATTTTTCTTCTGAAACTTTATTATAGCCTAATTTTGTAGCCAATGCTTCTGCTTGCTTTTTTTCTTCAATATACCAAGAAGTTGCTTTATATGCACCATAAAATTTCCCGTACTGCCCTGTGAAATCCTCATGATGTAGATGTAACCAATCAAAAAGTAACAAACCATCATTTAAAACTTCTTCATCGTAAACCGTTTCATAAGGAATTTCAGCATATTTTAAAACCATCGTTACCGCATCGTCCCAAGGTTGTTTACTAGAAGGTGTATAAACAGCAATCTTTGGTGCTTTTTCTAAAATTACGGCTTCCATGTTTTTACTTGGACTGCTAATTTCCTGTAAAATGCTTTCTGTCTTTATATTGGAAATCACCTCGAAGGATATGCCACGTATTTGACATTCCCGCTGAATAGTTTCGGTATCTGGTAATAAAAAAGAACCGCCTCTATAATTTAGTAACCATTTTACTTTCAACTCTTTTTTAAGCACCCAATAGGTTAACCCGTACGCTTTTAAATGATTTTTTTGGCTTTCGGCATCCATTGGTATTAAGATATAGGATGCATGAATTTGAAGACCTGCGAACAGTAATAAAAATGTGATGATTAACTTTTTCAATTTTCAACAAAACTTTTTTAGCTTTTAGTCTTTTTATAGTATGGACTATATAGCTTATTTTATGCTGAAAGATACTTAAAAAATAAACTGATTGTAGTGATTTAACATTTTATTCAAAACTAAATATTTGAATTCGTTTAAATCCATTTTATAGAAACTAAAATTTCGTAAAAAAAAAAAGACCTTAAATAATTTTTAAGGTCTTTCTATTGTCTTTATTTTTTTGAATCATCAATTAGCAATATTTTTCCTCTTTGATATTTTAACATATCTACTTCATTACCCTTAATTCCTAAATAAAACTTTTTAGTTTTAGTAATCATATCATAAGAATAATCTACTAAAAGTTTATTGTCTAATAAAGTAAATAATCCATATTTATTTTTTTTCTTAACTATAAAAACATTGTTAAACTCAGAGATTATATCATCAAAAGTAGCCGTACCCATTATTTTACCAACTTTATCCATAATCTGAAATTCATTCTTCTTTTTAACTTTTAAAAAAGTAAAATTATTATAGTTATAGTAGCTTTTTTTAGATTCATCTAAAATAATATCAACATCTTTAAATTTTTCGGCAGTGATTTTCTGACCTTGTTCGTTTAAAATCTCAAATCCACTTTTAATTTTTGCTATAACCATATCTCCTATAATTTCCAGATCTTCATAGATTGGTTCTACTATAACTTTTCCTCCACTATCAAGCAATCCGAATTTACCATCTTTTTTTATGATTAATACTTTCTTCAAATTTGTAATTTCATCGTAATCGCATGAAATAATTTCTTGTGGTGATCCTGAATTTATTCTTACAATCCCACATTTACTATTTTTTATAGAAATCATATTATTACTACCATATTTATTCTCCAATTTATCATATATAAATGGTAATGTCTCCTTTCCATCTACAGTTATAAAGCCATATTTTCCTTCTCCATTTATAGATAAGTGAGAACCATCTGAATAAGTTTCTTTAGAAATCAACACATAGTTTAATGGTACTATTATTTTTTCAGAACTATCTACAATCCCATAACGATCATCTTTTTTAACAATAAACCTATTGCTAATATCTCTTGGAGTTTCTATAAGATCGTACCAATTATTAAAAAGTAATTTATTATTTAGATTAATTAAATTGTACCTGGAAGTACTGGCATCTTTTACTTTAAAAATGTTTGTGTTATTATATAGTTCATATAAATCAGCATAATTGCATGGTACAATTAACTTTTTTTCTAATAAACTAAAAACCCCATAATAAATGGTTCCATTTCTATTTTCAGATACTTTTACATAATTTTCAAATGATGAAACCTTATTTACAGAAGCCCACTCCTTATTAGTAACTGGTTTATTATTAAAATCTACTATAGTGTATTTACCTTTCTTTTTTGTTACTAAAAAGTTAGCACTTAATCCATATAAATCATCATTCTCAATGGGTATACTCCATCTTTTTTCAGTCAGGTTGAATAATCCGTATTTATCATCAATATATAGTATTTTATTATAGTTGTCTCCACCATAAGTGTATTTAAAAAGATTAGGCAAAATTATTTCACCACTAGTATTTACAATACCATATTTTCTGTCACTATAACCAGTATTTTTATCATAAAACCAATCGTATTCATCATTAATCTCTACTGTGTCGTATTTTTGTTTAAACTTGTAATAGCCTTGAGTTAAAACTCTATTGGAAGATTGAGGTTCTACATCTTCCACTATTTCTATCATTAGCTCTGTTTCTTCTGTGTCTTCTTCAATAACCTCAACTTTTTCATTTTTTTTCTTCTTTGATTTTTGTGCAATTGCATCTGAAGTTGAAAACATTACAATTGCTGATAATAATAGAATGAATAAACGTTTCATAATAGTAGATTAAGTTAAATAAATATATTTAATTATGTTTGGGATTATGTTGATTTCTTATAATTCTCTACGTATATAGATTATGGCAGAGATAAAAACTATGGAAGCTTATAGTATAATACAAAAAACATTGTACTACTTATTTTTATCAAAATCGCAACTTACTTTATGTTTTTTCTCTATCATTTCTTACAAGAAATAACTTAAAACCTTTTTAATGCGGAAATATAACAAATTTCTTCTTTTTGGAAATTATTAGTATTATAAAAGATTAATGCTAAAACGGCACATCATTATCGTCATCGTTGTTAAACGAGCTACCAAAAGCTTGATCTGGGCTGGCTTTAAAATTATCTGTTTTAAAACTATCGTCGTTAGCAGCGGCATTCATTTTAGAATGAAATTCGAAAGGCGAATCAAAATCGTCAAGATTATCGAATTTACCTAAATGTCCGATAAACTTTAAGCGGATGTTTTCCAGACCTCCATTACGGTGCTTGGCGACAATAAACTCTCCTTGACCCTCCGTTGGTGAACGTTCATCATCATCCCATTCATCAATTTTATAATACTCTGGTCTGTAAATAAAGCTTACAATATCGGCATCCTGCTCTATAGCTCCAGATTCACGTAAATCTGATAGTAAAGGTCTTTTACTACCGCCACGAGTTTCAACAGCACGAGACAATTGAGATAATGCTATAACGGGAACCATCAACTCTTTTGCTAATGCTTTTAAGTTTCTAGAAATCATCGAGATTTCTTGCTCACGATTTCCTCCATGGTTGCTTCCACCTGTCATTAATTGTAAGTAATCAATCATGATTAATTTAATACCATGCTGTGATGATAAACGACGCGCTTTTGCACGTAAATCAAAAATGGAAAGCGATGGTGTATCGTCAATAAACAAAGGCGCTTTTTCTAAACCTTTCACTTTTACATTAAGTTGTTCCCATTCATGTTTTTCTAATTTACCAGTACGTAGTTTTTCAGAAGACAAACCAGTTTCACTAGAAATTAGACGGGTTATTAACTGTACCGATGCCATCTCTAAAGAGAAAAAAGCAACTGGTATGTTTTGATCTACAGCAATATTTCTTGCCATAGAAAGTGTTAAAGCCGTTTTACCCATACCAGGACGCGCAGCAATAATAATTAAATCAGATGGTTGCCATCCCGAAGTTAATTTATCTAATTTTGTAAATCCGGTTGGAATACCACTTAACCCCTCTTTATTTGAAATTTCTTCAATTTTCTTCTTAGCTTGAATTACTAAATCTTGTGCCGTTTCACTAGACTTTTTAATATTACCTTGAGTAACTTCGTATAATTTTGATTCTGCTTGGTCTAATAAATCGAAAACATCTTTAGTTTCATCATAAGATGCCTCAATAATTTCATTAGAAATTTTAATCAAACTACGTTGAATAAATTTTTGCAGAATAATACGTGCATGAAACTCAATATGTGCAGAAGAAGATACTTTTTGAGTTAACGAAATAAGGTAAAAATCACCTCCTACAAGTTCTAACTTTGCATTCTTCTTTAATTGCGTAGAAACGGTTAATAAGTCGACAGGTTCGCTATTTTCAAACAATTGAAAAATAGCATCAAAAATGTGTTGATGCGCTTCTTTGTAAAAAGCATCTGGACTTAAAATATCAATAACTTCATCAACCCCTTTTTTATCAATCATCATCGCCCCAAGTACAACTTCTTCTAAATCAATAGCTTGAGGCGGTATTTTACCTTTCTCGAGACTAATAATTGTGCTTTTGTCTACTTTATATCCTTGAACTGGGTTGGGTTGTTTCATATCTACGAAGTTAATAAAATTGAAATCTTTTTGAAGATTAATGAATTTATGATTGTTAACCAGTCGTTAACAATTTAACTGTTAACAACTTAAAAATATTGTGGATAAGCATAAAAAAAATCTGAAGTATATAAACTCCAGATTTGTTATGTTATGGTTTTAAAAGGATTACCCTTTATAAACTCCCATTTGTACGTATTTTTCCATACGTTGGGATACTAAATCTTTTGGTGATAAGTTTTTAAGTTCATCAAAATATTTAGAAATGGTATTACTTACAGCTTTAAATGTTGCTTCACGATCTCTATGAGCACCTCCAAGCGGCTCTTTAATAATTTCGTCAACTATCTTAAGTTTCTTCATATCAGTAGCGGTTAACTTTAATGCTTCTGCTGCTTGTTCCTTATATTCCCAACTATGCCACAATATAGAAGAACATGATTCTGGAGAAATAACAGAATACCAAGTATTTTCTAACATAAGTACTTTATCACCTACACCAATACCTAAAGCTCCACCAGAAGCTCCCTCTCCAACAACTATAGTAATAATAGGTACTTTTAATCGTGCCATTTCTAAAATATTTCTAGCAATAGCTTCTCCTTGTCCGCGTTCTTCTGCCTCCAATCCTGGATAAGCACCAGGTGTATCTAAAAATGTTACAACAGGAATTCCAAATTTTTCTGCAGATTTCATTAATCGTAATGCTTTACGATAACCTTCAGGATTCGCCATTCCAAAATTTCTGTACTGGCGCGTTTTTGTATTATAGCCTTTTTGTTGACCAATAAACATATAACTTTGGTCTCCAATTTTACCTAAACCACCAATCATAGCTTTATCATCTTTAAAGCTTCTATCTCCGTGTAATTCTAGAAAAGAATCTCCACAAATTGCTTTAATATAATCTAATGTATAAGGTCTTTCAGGATGACGAGACATTTGTACTCGCTGCCAAGGTGTTAAATTTTTATAAATATCTTTTTGAGCTTTTTTAAGCTTATCTGCTATTTGAGAACATGTTTCTGTAACATCTACTTCACTCTCTTCTCCAATTATTCTACATTTTTGAAGTTGATCTTCTAGTTCTTTTATAGGGAGTTCAAATTCTAAGTATTCCATAAGAATTCTATTTTGCTATTTAAATCATTTGGTTAGTGTACAAATATAAAAACTTTAATTTTGTTTCAGGGCTAAGATTGTTTTCTTTTTGCAATACTACTATTTTTCAAGATACCATTTAACAAAACAATAGCAATGATTATAATTGTTCCGTAATAAAATGACGCACTCATTATTTCCTTTTCTGGAAATAATATTACAGCTAAAATAATACCATAAATCGGTTCTAAATTATAAGTTAAAACTACTGTGTATGGGGTGATTAACTTCATTACATATACCGAAGCAATGAAAGCATAAGCTGTACAAACTGATGCTAAAATTAAAAGATAAATAAAATCTGATTGACTTAAATTAAAGAATTCAAACGAAAAACCATCTCCAAAAAATAAGATATATATAGAAATAAAAAAAACACCACTTATAAACTCATAAAATGAAATGACAGTTGCTGTATGCTGCTTTAAAAATTTACCATTAAGAACAGCAAACAATGATGAAAAAAAAGCTGATAAAATTCCTAAAATAATTCCTGTTAGATATTTCAACTCACTTTGTGTTATAATAAATAAACCGACAACAACAATAATTCCGAAAACAATTTCATACCAAATAATTGAACGCTTATAAATAATTGGCTCTATTAAAGACGCAAAAAAAGCTCCAGTAGAAAACATGGCTAAGGCTATAGAAATATTAGCTGCTTTTATTGAGGCAAAAAAAGTGATCCAATGCAAGGCTATTATAATACCCGCAATTGATAGTCTTAAAATAGATTTGAAATTAATTTTTAATTTAACTCGAGCTATTTTAATATAAATGAACATTAAAACAGATGCAATAAACATTCTAAACCAAACTAAAGGAATAGATTCAATGGTAATAAGATCGCCTAAAATAGCTGTAAAACCAGCAATAAAAACTAGAATATGTAAGTGAAAATAATTTTTAAGCTTAGCGTTTGGCATTATATAATAGGTAAGCAGCTAAAATACCAAAAATCACATTAGGAAACCATACTGCTACCAATGGTGAAAAATCAGACTGTTCTGCCATAACACCAAAAATTTTATCAAAAAACACGAAAACCATAGCAATACAAATACCAACTGCTAAATTAACTCCCATACCACCTCTTCTTTTCATTGAAGAAACAGCAACAGCTATAATAGTTAAAATAAATACTGATGCTGGCAAACTCCACTTTCTATATAATACTAACTGAAAACGACCTACATTTGAAGAACCACTAGCTTTTTCTTTTTCAATAAAGCGCTTTAAATCACCATACATTTTTGTCTCAGCAGCATATTCTTCTGGTATTAAATCGTTGACCTGAAAAGGTAAAAGTGAATCTTTTGCTCTAATAATTTCTAATTCATCTTCTCTTTCACCAATATCTCTTTTTACATAATTGGTTAACTTATAAGTTGTATCAGCCTCAATATATTTTATTGTAGTTGCTGAAATTTTATATTTAAGCTGGTTACCATCAAAATGCTCTAATGTAAAGTCGTAGCCAATATTATTTTTAACATCAAATCTACTAACGTAAACTATTTCATTATCATTTATTTGTTTAAAAACATTCTTACTTTGTACCGCACTTCTACCTGTTTTAAAATATTTAAAAGTAAAATCATTAAAACCCTGACTGGCTTTAGGTGCTAAAAACAAACCAAGAACAATAGCTAATATGGCTACAATTGAAGCCCCAATTAAATAAGGTCTTAAAAACCGAGTAAAAGATACTCCCGAACTTAAAAAAGCAATAATCTCTGTATTATTAGCTAATTTTGAAGTAAACCAAATAACAGATAAAAACAAGAATAACGGAAATAATAAATGTGCAAAGTAAATTGTGAAATCTAAAAGATACCAAAGTACTTCATTTAATGGCACATCTTGTTCAAGAATTTTACCAATTTTTTCTGCCAAATGAACTGTTATCCCGATAGGAATAAACAATAAAAGCATCATTGCAAATGTGAATAAATAACGCTTTAATATGTACCAATCTAGAATTTTCACCTATAATCTATTATTCATTTGTTTTACCATTTTTTCTTTCCAAGCATAAAAATCTCCTGCTAATATATGTTTTCTTGCTTCCCGAACCAACCATAAATAGAATCCTAAATTATGTATAGTCGCTATTTGCTTGCCTAACAATTCATTAACAGTAAATAAATGTCTTAAATAAGCTTTACTATATTCTGTATCTACAAAAGTAATTCCCATGTCATCTATAGGCGAAAAATCTTCAGCCCATTTTAAATTTTTAATATTTATAGATCCATAAGCCGTAAATAGCATCCCATTTCTTGCATTACGAGTTGGCATCACACAATCAAACATATCTACACCTAACGCTATATTTTCTAAAATATTGATTGGTGTTCCAACTCCCATTAAATATCTTGGCTTATCTTCAGGTAAAATACTGCAAACTACATCGGTCATTGCATACATTTCTTCTGCTGGTTCACCAACAGACAAACCACCAATAGCATTTCCAACTGCTCCAGCATTTGCTATATACTCTGCCGATTGTTTACGCAAATCTTTATAAGTACTACCTTGAACTATTGGAAAAAAGGCTTGATTATAATCGTACTTCAAAGGTGTTTTTTCTAAATGATTTATGCAACGATCTAACCAACGATGGGTCATATGCATCGATCGTTTTGCATAATTATAATCACAAGGATATGGCGTACATTCATCAAAAGCCATAATGATATCTGCTCCTATACTACGCTGAATTTCCATAACATTTTCTGGTGTAAATGTATGATAACTACCATCTATATGTGATTTAAACCGAACACCTTCTTCTTTTATTTTTCTATTAGCAGATAATGAATACACTTGATAACCACCTGAATCTGTTAGAATATTTCTATCCCAATTCATAAACTTATGTAAACCTCCTGCTTTTTCTAGAACATTAGTTTGAGGTCTTAAATACAAATGGTAGGTGTTTCCTAAAATAATATCTGGATTTATGTCATCTTTCAACTCTCTCTGGTGAACACCTTTTACAGTAGCTACTGTACCAACAGGCATAAATATAGGCGTTTCTATAACACCGTGGTCTGTTGTTATTTTTCCTGCTCTTGCTTTACTCTGGGTATCTTTAGCTTTTAATTCAAATTTCATGTGCTTGCAATTATTGCTTATTATCGGTCATATGTAACATTTATTTAATCATTTCCTAGTTTATCGAGACTTCGTTATAAATGTTTCATATATCACTTTATAAGTTGGCAAAGATAAATAACTAAAAACCGATATCAATATTAATAAAAAGGAAATAATTTTTGTTTGGCAACGTTTTTGATATAGTTAACAGAATCTTAAAACGAACAATTATGAACAATTTAAAAAACCTTCTCAAGTGCTTTAGAATCAAAAGCAGTATGAGCAAAAGTCTATTTTTCATTTTAATGGTTATTATATGTATACCAGCTGTAACATATGCCCAAACAGCCAATGGCATTGGATTTAAAGCTGGATTAAATTACAATGCTAACGGTAATTATTTCGAATCAATTAGTACAAACTCTAAAAATCCAGACAGGAATGTTGGCTATCACTTTGGTTTATTTGGAAAAATAGGAAATCAAGTCTATTTAAGACCAGAACTGGTTTATACAAGTACTAAAAGTGATTATGATGATGATAGCTTCAAAATGCAAAAAATTGATGCACCAATTTTAGTAGGAGCAAAAATTATTGGTCCCATTAGTGTATTTGGTGGTCCATCATTTCAATATATACTAGACTCTGAATTTGATGGTATTGCCATTAATGATATTGAAAACGATTTTTCTGTAGGATTGAATTTCGGAATTGGATTTAATCTAAAAAAACTGGGTATTGATTTAAGATACGAACGCGGTTTTAGTAATAATGAGGCTACCTTTTTAAGTAATAATAGTATCGATATAAGTAGATTAGATACACGCCCAGATCAGCTAATTTTAAGTTTGTCTTTGATTTTATAAAATCGAGAATACAAATAATAAAAAACCTCGCAATTGCGAGGTTTTTTTATCAACAGTAATTATAAACTACTATAATCTATTTTTATATCCGATTCTAAATAATCTGGAATCTCATTACTATTTGTATCGTAAAGTTTAATAATGGTTCCAACATATTTACCTTCTGCATTCTTACCTATATAGTTTAAAAGCACTTCATCAACATCCAAGGGCTCTCCTTTCACAACTTCAATATCTATATCTTCAACTGTTCTTACCGTAATTTCGTTTTTTGTTAATACCCCATCGCCATCATCATCTACATCTATATAGTTGTATTGTGGCAATATATAGCCTGAATTACTATCTCTGTAAGTATCTTCATCGGTATTTACTGCTAAATTATTTGGATCATCTTCTTGAACTTCCAAATAACTTGGTATTCCATCATTATCATGGTCATTTTGTACCATTTCCAATAATTCAAACTTAAAAACCAGTGGTGCATATGAAGCTATTCCAGACCCCAGAGGAGGACTGGCAAAATAAGCTAGGCCTGAAGGTAAAAACATAACACCTAAACCAGAATTATTAAAAGTTACAGTCCCATCACCGTTATCTGTAAAACCTTCAGAAGTATTATAATCAGGGACAACAAAACGCCATCCTGGTATTAAATCTGCTAAACCAGAAGGATTACTATCTGGATAATATTTCCCATCAAAAACTACGTCATTCAATGAAAATCCTTCATATAGAATTTGAATATCATCTACTATGGTTGGAGAATTTACACCTCCACCCTGATTTATCTTAAGCTCGTAATACTCATAATCTATTTCTTCATAAACAATGGATTTCGGTTCTCCAACAGCATCGGCTAATTTTGTATAGCCCTCAGGAACTTCTCCTTCTTCTGACACTTCAATAATTTCAATATCATTAATACCCACATTTGGTAACGCTGCTTCAACTTCTGCCTTATTATAATAATGATTCTGTAAATACTTTTGTAAAGAATCCATATCCGCTAGCTGTTGCTCTGCCCTATCTCTAATTTCAATAACTATAGGGCCTGTACTATTATCATCTTTATTACATGAGACTAAACCTACTAGTAGTATTAAAACTAACAAAGTTTTTTTTCTAATTTCCATATACTTCTTCATAACTTTTTTTAATATAAAATAACACTGTTAAATAACAACTCTCTGTTAAGTAATTACATTAGTAATAATAATAACGTTATTTTAATCCTTATTTTTGAGGTCGCAAGATACAATTTTAATACAATCTTGCACAACAACATTAACGTAGTTTTTACAATAATTATATGCGTATAGATAAGTATTTATGGTGTGTTAGGTATTACAAAACTAGAACACTTGCTACAACTGCCTGTAAAAAAGGACAAGTTAGAGTAAATGATGAAATTGTTAAACCTAGTAGAGAAGTTTATGCTCAAGATATTATTGGGTTAAGAAAAAATCAAATAAACTATAGATTAACAGTTAATGATATTCCAGAAAGTAGAGTTGGTGCAAAATTAGTTGATCTTTATAGAACTGATACAACTCCAAAAGAAGAGTTTGAGGCTCAAGAGCTTTTAAAATACTCTAAAGATTATTACAGAAAAAAGGGTGTTGGTAGACCTACAAAAAAAGATAGAAGAGATATTGATGATTTTACTGATGAAAATGAGTAATTTTATGCTTTAAATAAAAATATAAGCTATTATATGTTATGAATAATGTGATATTAAACCATAGTGAAATTAACCATAAAATAAGGCGTATTGCTTTTCAGATATATGAAAGCAATGTTTATGAAGATGAAATTATTTTAGCTGGCATAGATAGTAATGGTTATATTCTTGCAAAAAAACTAAAAACAGTTTTACAAAAAATTTCAAACATTAAACCTATACTTTGTAAAGTTGTTATTGATAAAAAAAATCCATCACAAGCTATTAAAACATCAATAAAAGAAGAAGAATACAAAAACAAATCTTTAGTTTTAGTAGACGATGTTTTAAACTCAGGCACAACTTTAATATATGGTGTAAAGCACTTTTTAAATGTGCCTTTAAAACAATTTAAAACGGCTGTTTTAGTTAATAGAAATCATAAAAAATATCCTGTTAAAGCAGACTTTAAAGGCATTTCGTTATCAACTTCATTGCATGAGCATGTAGAAGTTGTTCTAGAAGGAAAGGTTTATGAAGTGATTTTAGAATAATTTCAACATCAATTCTTCAACAATTTTATTTTTCGATTTACTATCTATATTTATGATTAACTCGGCTTGACTATAATATGGTGAACGTTCAAATAAATGTTTACCAATAAATTCGGTTAAAGCTTCTTCTGTTTCAATATGAGCAATTAAAGGGCGTTTAGCTTTCTTCTTTATAAGTTTCTTTACTAATTTAGGTATTGATGCTTTTAAGTAAACACTCTTCAAATTTTTAGCGCTTAATATGGTTTCCATATTATTCCCAAAACAAGGAGTACCTCCTCCTACTGACAATATGATATCATTTTTAGTATTTAACATTTCTTGTAAATAAAATGATTCTTGCTTTCTGAAATATATTTCTCCTTTATTTTTAAAAATATCTGAAACTGTCATCTTTTCAATTTCTTCAATGTAATCATCTAAATCAACAAACTTATAGTTTAACTTTTCAGCCAACATCTTTCCTAAAGTCGACTTTCCAGAAGCCATATATCCAATTAATACTACTATCATTTTTATGTTACAAATTGATTATTAAAAACATACGTTTAAGCAGTGCAAAAAAACAAAAAATTATTTAAAAAAAGCCTTGTTTAATTGAAAATAGGTTTTATATTTGCACCCGCTAACAGGGATATATGTTAGCAATAAAATGACCTGGTAGCTCAGTTGGTAGAGCATCTCCCTTTTAAGGAGAGGGTCCTGGGTTCGAGCCCCAGCCCGGTCACAAAAAAAGTTAAGCTTTATTGCTTAACTTTTTTTATTTTTACTCACTTCATTAATGCGCACGTGGCGGAATTGGTAGACGCGCTGGCTTGAGGGGCCAGTATCCGTTTAGGATGTGGAAGTTCGAATCTTCTCGTGCGCACTATAAAACTTCTATTTTCACATACTTTTTCTACTAAGTCTAGCAAAAAATATAAAATAATCAACAGCTTTAATAATATATTAAATTAATTATTTTAATTTTGTTTAAATAAATTTAAAAAATAGTGAACAATATTCAAACTAACTTTAGTATAAAAGATTTAGAGAACCTTACGGGAATAAAGGCTCACACTATTAGAATATGGGAAAAACGCTATAATTTACTTAGCCCAAATAGATCTGAAACTAACATAAGAAATTATAGCATAACCAGTTTACAAAAACTTTTAAATATATCTTATTTAAACAATAACGGTATTAAAATATCTAAAATTGCCAATCTTAAGGAAGATGAAATACCTGCGAAGGTTAGAGAAATAGCATCTAGAGCCAAAGCCGAAGATCATGCCATTAATGCCTTAAAAATGGCAATGATTAATTTCGATCAAGTTCTATTTTACAACACGTACAACAACTTAATTGAAAACAAAACATTCAATGATATATTTTACACAGTATTCCTTCCGCTTTTAAATGAAATTGGTCTTTTATGGCAAACAAATACTATTACCCCGGCACATGAACATTTTTTGTCTATTCACATTAAACAAAAAATTCTTTTAAATATTGAAAAACTTCAAAGCTTAGAACCAAAACCTGTTTCAAAATCCTTTGTTCTTTTCTTACCAGAAAGAGAAATTCATGATATTGGTTTGTTATTTATAAACTACCAACTACGCAGCAAAGGATACCATACTATATTCCTAGGAGAAAGTGTTCCAATGGAAAGCTTAACTGATTTGCTTGATTTTTTTGAAGAAATTACATTTATCTCTTATTTTACAATATATCCAGAAGTAGAAAATATTCCTGATTACATAAATAAGTTCAACGATTTATTACTTAAAAAAGAAAACACTAACTTATTACTTTTAGGATCTAAACTAGCCGATGTTGAAATATCTAAAATCTCAAAAAAGGTTAAATCATTCACTTCAATAGAAAATTTAGTAAAAGAGCTATAAATATATTTCATATTGTTTAACTTTTAACTATATTTGTTAAACAAAATGAAAAAGACTATAAACATAATTGGATCGGGATTCTCTTCATTAGCTGCTTCTTGCTACTTAGCAAAATATGGATATAACGTAACTATATTTGAGAAAAACAAAACTATTGGTGGTCGTGCAAGACAACTAAAAAAAGAAGGATTCACATTTGACATTGGCCCAACATGGTATTGGATGCCTGATGTTTTTGAACGTTTTTTTTATGATTTCAATAAAAAACCTTCAGACTATTACACTTTAGAAAAATTAAATCCAGCTTATAGTGTCTATTTTGACAAGGATGATTATATAACTATAGAAGACACTTTAAGTAAAATTAGTATAGCCTTTGAAAAAGAAGAACCTGGAAGTTCTATCAAATTAAAAAAATTTATAAAAGAAGCTAAAAGCAATTATGATGTTGCTATTAAAGACTTAGTTTATAATCCTGGTATTTCTCCAACAGAACTAATTACACCAACTACAATAAAAAAAATTAATCAATTTTTTAGCACTATAAAAAGAGATGTAAGAAAAGAATTTAAGAATCCTAGACTTATAAAAATTCTTGAATTTCCAGTATTATTTCTAGGCGCAAAGCCTAGCGACACACCTTCATTCTATAGTTTTATGAATTATGCCGATTTTGGACTTGGTACATTTCATCCTAAAAAAGGCATGTATCAAGTTGTTCTTGCCATGGAAAGTTTGGCTAAAGAATTAGGTGTAAAAATAAAAACAGAAGAAACTATTGAAAAAATAATTGTTGAGAATGGTATTTCAAAAGGTATTGTTTCTAATGGAAAAACTTATAAATCAAATATAATAGTTAGTGGTGCTGATTACCATCACACCGAAACATTGCTAGATGAATCATACAGGCAATATTCAGAAAACTATTGGAACAAAAAAACATTTGCACCTTCTTCATTACTATTTTATGTTGGCTTTGATAAAAAACTAAAAAATGTAAATCATCATACATTATTCTTTGATGTAGATTTTGAAAAACATGCAGAAGCTATTTACAACCATCCGAAATGGCCAGAAAACCCTTTGTTTTATGCTAGTTTCCCAAGTAAAACAGATGATTTTATTGCGCCAGAAGGAAAAGAAGCAGGCATTTTTTTAATCCCATTAGCTCCTGGTTTGGAAGACACTCCTGAATTAAGAGAAGCGTATTTTAATAAAATTATAAATCGATTTGAAAATTTAACATCTCAAAATGTAAAAGAAAATATTATATTTAAAGAAAGCTTTTGTATTAACGATTTTATAAAAGATTACAATTCTTACAAAGGAAACGCTTATGGTATGGCAAATACCTTATTGCAAACAGCTTTTTTAAGACCTAAGTTGAAAAGTAAAAAAGTTAAAAATTTATACTTTACTGGACAACTAACAGTTCCTGGTCCAGGTGTACCCCCATCACTAATATCTGGAAAACTCGTAGCCGATTTAGTAACTAAATATCATAAATGAAATGAAAACAATATTTGATAATGTTTCTTATAATTGTAGCAAATTAGTTACTAAAACATATAGTACATCTTTTTCACTTGCTACAAAAATGCTTTATAAAACCATTAGAGCAGATATATATAATATTTATGGTTTTGTTCGTTTTGCTGACGAAATAGTAGATTCATTTCACGATTATGACAAGGAAAAGCTATTTAACAAATTTAATAAAGATTTAGAAAGTGCATTAAAAGATAAGATAAGTTTAAATCCTATTTTAAATTCGTTTCAATATACATTTCATAAAAATAATATTGACCAAAGTTTGGTAGATGCTTTCATGAAAAGTATGCAATTAGATTTACATAAAACAGATTATTTAACTGATGAAGAATATAAAGAATACATATATGGTTCTGCCGATGTAGTTGGACTTATGTGTTTAAAAGTGTTTGTAAAAGGTGATGACAAAAAGTATAGTGAGCTTAAAGAAACAGCCATGGCATTAGGTTCTGCCTTTCAAAAAGTAAATTTCTTAAGAGACTTAAAAGAGGATTTTGAAGGTTTAAACAGATCTTATTTCCCTAATACAGACTTAAAAAATCTAGATGAGAGTACTAAAAAAGAAATTATTGATGATATTGAACGTGACTTTAAAAAAGGGCTTAGCGGTATAAAAAAACTCCCCATTGAAGCAAAATTTGGCGTTTTTATGGCATATCGCTACTACAAGCAACTTTTGAAGAAACTAAAAAAGACACCTGCATTGAAAATTAAAAATGCCAGAATTCGAGTTTCTAATCCTAAAAAAATTGAGCTCTTAATGCGTAGTTATATCAAATACCAACTAAATTTAATGTAACTTTAAGTTATGGAAACTTTACTCTGGATATTAGTCTTTTTAGCAACATATTGCTTTATGGAATTTATGGCATGGTTTACACATAAATACATAATGCATGGCTTTTTGTGGAGTTTACATAAAGACCACCATAAGAAAGATCATAATAGTTGGTTTGAGCGCAATGATGCTTTTTTTATTTTCTATGCTATTGTTAGTATTACGTTTCTCCTTTTATGGAAGTATAACGACTTATGGATTGGCTTACCAATTGGAATTGGCATTTTTGCTTACGGATTATCTTATTTTATGGTACATGATATTTTTATACATCAACGTTTCAAACTATTTAGAAATGTCAATAATTGGTATGCAAAAGGTGTAAGACGCGCACATAAAATGCATCATAAACATTTAGGAAAGAAAGATGGCGAATGTTTTGGAATGTTGTTTGTACCCTTTAAATACTTCAAAAAATAATAGATGGATTCTTTATATCTTCTATTAAATTTAGGCTCATTATCAATTCCTTTTATTTTTAGTTTTCATCCTAAATTAAAGTTCTACAAATATTGGAAATCTCTTTTTGTAGGTATCCTTTTTAGTATGTTAATTTTTATTCCTTGGGATGTGTTTTTTACCATTAAAGGCATTTGGGGGTTTAATTCAACTTACTTTTTAGACCTAAAAATTTTTCATCTACCTATTGAAGAATGGTTGTTTTTTATCTGTATTCCATATGCTTGTGTATTTACACATTACGCACTACTTTACTACTTTCCTAATTTAAAATTATCAAAAAGTATTACAAAAACTACAGGACACACGTTAACACTATCCTTTTTAATAATATCTATTTATAATTATGATAAGTGGTACACTTTTATAAATTTTTCTTTAGCAACTATTTTAATATTTATTGTAACAAATAGAAGCCCTAAACTACTTCAAACATATTTTTTAACCTTTTTGGTTATGCTTATTCCCTTTTTGATTGTGAATGGTGTATTAACAGGAAGTTTTATAGAAAATGAAATAGTTTGGTATGATGATGCTGAAAATTTAAATATTAAAATATTTACTATTCCTATTGAAGATAGCATTTATGCATTTACACTTATTCTTTTAAATTTATTCATTATAAATTTAAAACAGAATTCAAAAAATAAACATTAAGCACTTACCACATTTATAGGATTTGAGTTTAAATAAGCTTTTAAATTTTCGACTGTAATATGCATTAATCGCTTTCTAGCTTCTTTAGGAGCCCAAGCAATATGTGGTGTAATTATACAGTTTTTTGCTTTTAATAACGGATTATCTTCTTTAATAGGTTCTTCAGAAACTACATCAACAGCCGCTCCAGAAACTTTTCCAGAATTTAAAGCATCTGTTAAATCTTGTTCAACAACCAAACCTCCTCTGGCTGTATTTATTATCATGACACCATCTTTCATTTTTAAAATATTCTTTGAATTGATAATACCTTCTGTACTATCAAAAAGCGGACAATGAAGACTTATAATATCTGATTTAAAAAACAACTCATCAAGTTCAACTTGTTTACATGAAATAGATTCTAACTCTGGTTTTTTACTTCTATTATTGAATAAAATATTTAAACCAAAAGCTTGAGCTACTTTAGCTGTAGCTTGTCCGATGCTACCAAAACCAATAATTCCCAACGTTTTTCCTTCAAGTTCAATTAACGGAGAATTCCAAAAGCAGAAATCAGGAGATTTTACCCAATCACCTTTCTTAACAGCATTATTGTGATTTCCTATTTGATGACACATCTCTAACAATAAAGCCATTGTGAACTGAGCAACAGAGCGCGTACTGTATGATGGCACATTAGTAACTGTAATATCAAGTTTTTTGGCGTTAATAACATCAACAACATTGTATCCTGTTGCTAACACTCCTATATATTTTAAATTTTTAGATTTACTTATAACCTCTTTTGGCAAAGGTGTTTTATTAGTATAAACAATTTCTGCATTGCCAATTCTTTTTATGATTTCATCATTATTAAATGGTGTTCTATCATAAACCTTTAAATCTCCAAGTTTTTCCAATCCTTCCCAATTAAGATCTCCTGGGTTTAATGTATAACCATCTAAAACTACTATTTTCATATTCGATTCGCTTAAATATTTAAGATAAAAATAATCGCATTTATTACTAATTTAATAAACTATCAATAGTCTTTCTTACTTTTTCACTATTCCAGTTTGCAGCACCAATTTCATCAATAACAACATTACCCTCCTTATCTATTAAAAATGTTCTTGGAATAGACGAAATATTAAAAAATTCTGGATAGGCTTCATTTGGTCTGAATACTTTAAAAGTATAATTGTTTTTCTTTAAAAACGGATTAATCTCTTTGTAATAATCATTGGTTACAAAAATAAATTCCACTTTGTTGTTATAATCTGCATACAATTTCTGAATACTTGGCATTTCAGCAATGCATGGTGGACACCAAGTAGCCCAGAAATTTATAAAGACAACTTTTCCTTTTGCTTCTTCAAAATTATAAATATTATTATTTTCATCTTTTAAACTCCAATTATAACTATCGAGCTTAGTCAATTTTTCTTTATTAACTGTAACAGATCTTATTAAGGCATAACCTTTTTGTAATAGCACTTGAATAGGTTGGCGCGTTTGTGGAATAATAAATAAAACTATAACAATTAAAAATATAATATTGTTTCGTTTTTGTTTTGTAATCTTCATTATTAGTTCATTTTATAAATTTTAAATAAAAAAGCATAGTTTCTATATCGAAACTATGCTTTTTATCTAACAAAACAAACTATCTCTAATTAATTTATCTGGTAACTTCTCCCCACAAACCTAAAACAGGACCTGTACCCATGTTTATTGTAACATGATCTGCTGCATCCGATGGCACAACGTGAGCTAAAGGTTTTAATGTAAATGGTGCCGAACTATTATCTGGATAAGGCTCTACTGAAATAACAATAGTTGAGCCTCTTAAATCTGTTGGAAAAGTTAATCCTGATGGTGCATTTTGTAAATAATCTTCTCCTGGAAATGCAGGACCATCTCCTAAATCGCCTTTAAATAATGTGGTTGTTGCATTATCATCAAAATCATTAATATCTGTAAACGTTCCTGAACTAACGGGCTTACCATCTATTACAGCCCATCCTTCATATTTCCACCCATTTGGCAAAACAGGTAAATCTAAACCAACAGCTGGAGTACCGCTTGTAATATCTAAAAACCAGACACCACTTAACTCATCAGTATCTGGACCATTAGTAGGAGTTGCTAAAATATACTTACCAGAAGCCGAATTAAAATCGGCAACAATACCGTTTGAACTTACACTTGCTGAATTACCCGAAAAGTCTCCTGCTAAAATTTTAGTATCTGCTGGAGCAGGATCTGTATCTACAGCTGGTTCTATAGAAAGAACAAACTTTGTAGCACTAGCTAATTCGTCACTATCAACTGTAAAAGATTGTGGAAATGTTACTGAAGAAAACGTACCTGTTGAAACTGGTGATCCATTTACTATAATCCATCCTTCGTAAACAAAGTCATCTCCTAATGCTTCTAAACCTGATAGATTTAAAGTTAATTCTGAAGTATTAGCCATACCATCTTCATCCTTATCGCAAGATGTTACTAAAATACTTGCTGCTAAAATTGTAAAAATCATTTTTTTTATCATCACTAATTATTCTTAAAGTTATACATACTTCAAAAGTACAGTTAGATAATTTTATAAAATGTTAGCTAGCTAACACTATGATGATTTTTTATAAATTCTTATTTCTTTTCTAGAAAATTCGATAACATTTTCTTCTTTTAATTCATTTAATAGAATGTTTAATGTAGGTCTTGAAGTCCCAATTAAAGAAGCAATATCTTTCTGTGTGTAAGGGTGAAGAATTACTTTGTCTCCTGTTTTTTCACAATCGTAACCATAATCTTCACATAACTCATCTAAAAATTCAAGTAAGCGCTTTTTTGTGTCTTTAAATAATAATAACTGTAAACGTCTCTCTAATTTTTTTAATTTAAAACCAATTATTTTATATATCTTAAAACTAAATGTTTGATTATCCCTCATTAAACCATGCATGGTTTCTATACTAATAGGACAAATATTAGTGCAATTATCAATAGACTGTGCAAATTCTTCTCGTTTAGTTTCTCCAAGAATAGCTGTTTCACCAAACAATTCTCCTCTTGTTAAAATAGCTTTAACTACCTCCTCTCCTTCTTCACTATAATAACCAATCTTTACTTTTCCTTTTTCAATTAAATAAACTTTGTTAGCTGAATCTTCTTCAAAATAGATATAATCTTTCTTCTTATAGGCATCAAAATCATGATTAGTCTTATATGCTTTAAATTTATGTGGACAAAGTACTTTAAAAAGATTAACGTCCTCAAAAAACCAAAGTGATTTCATGTTTAATAATTGTATTTGATTAACCTTTTAAAGGTCGTAAAAAATGTAAACAACTTACAAAAAAGCATAAAAAAAGCCTCCTAAATTAGGAGGCTTATTAATATAAAATGGTTATGTTTATTCTTCTTCGTTAGAAACAGTTTCTTTTTCTTCCTGAATACCATCTAACAAATTATGCTTTTGTAATAGATTATACCACTGCAAAACTTTTTTAATATCGCTTGCATATACTCTATCTTCATCATAATCTGGTAAAACATCAAAAAAGTACTCTTCTAATTTATCTTTACTATCTTTAGGCTTAACAGATGTTTGTTGTCCGTTTTCCTTTTCTTTAATAGTTTCTAAAACTTGTTTTAAAGGCACTTCTTCAGTTAATGTGTAAATAGCAATTTCACTTAAAACACTAACATTTTGTCTTACACTTATAGAAATACGTTTTTTATCTATTAATGATTCTGCAACAAAACCACCACGTGTTTGAGTTACTAATTTATATAATCCTGGTTTTCCACCTATTGCTAATATCTTATCTAAAATCATAAATTATTTTTTATTGAAAGTCGCAAATATCATGTGTTTATTAATGTCTTGCAAATATTATCTTTTCTTTTTTTGAGCAGGAAAACGCATTCTATAATCTACGTTTATCTTACCTTTTGATATATTACTTAACCTGCCTTTTATTAAACGCTTTTTTAAAGTAGAAAGTTTATCTGTAAACAATACACCTTCAATATGATCGTACTCGTGCTGAATAACTCTTGCTCTTAAACCATCAAAAGTTTCTTTATGAGCTTTAAAGTTTTCATCTAGATATTCAATAGTTATTGTAGGCTGTCTAAAAACATCTTCTCTAACATCAGGAATACTTAAACATCCTTCATTAAAAGCCCATTCATCGCCTTCTTCTTTAGTTATTTTAGCATTTATAAAAACGCGTTTAAAATCTTTTAAATTATTTTGCTCTTCTTCAGATAGATCTTCGTCTTCAGAAAAAGGAGTTGTATCTACTAAAAACAAACGTATTGGCAAGCCTATTTGTGGCGCCGCTAAACCCACACCAAAAGCATTATACATGGTTTCGAACATATTCTCTAAAAGCTCATCGAGTTTAGGATAATCTTTAGAAATATCATCTGCTTTCTTTTTTAAAACGGGGTCTCCGTATGCTACTATTGGTAAAATCATTATTAAGCTTTGTGTTATTAACTGCAAAAATACAATATTTAGATACTGTATTCATGCCTAAAATATACTTTTTAAAATTTCTGTTATTTTGAATATAAATAACTCTGAAGAATAAGTGTTGCACTAATCTCATCAATAAGTGCTTTATTTTTACGTTGATTTTTTTTCAGCCCACTATCAATCATAGTTTGAAATGCCATTTTAGAAGTAAAACGTTCATCAACTCTTTGGATTGGTATATTAGGAAATTGCTTTTCTAACTTAACTAGAAATGGTAAAATTAATGCCTCACTTTCTGATGCTGAATTATCCATTTGTTTAGGCTCTCCAACCAAAAACAATTCTACTTGCTCTTTACTAGTATATTCCTTCAAAAAAACTAATAATTCTTTAGTGTTTACAGTTGTAAGACCAGAAGCTATAATTTGCAACTCATCTGTTACTGCTATTCCTGTTCTTTTTAAACCATAATCTATTGCTAATATGCGAGCCATATATAAAATTTAAGCAAAAATAATGTATTAAAATAAAAAAGACCGTCTTTTTAAGACAGCCTTTTCAATAGTTTAACCTTTATTATTAATATCTGAATATGATTTTTTTTAAATTAAGCACTAATAGCTTTATTTATTTTTGGAAATACTAAATTAATATTATCTACTTTTCTTTCTCTGTTAAAGAAGATTCTAATATCACTACTGCTACGCGCAATAGACTTCTTTAATTTAGAACCATCAATTAATAATACTTCATTCTCATTATTTTCTTGAGTAGATTTTTCAACAGTTACAATAACTTGCTTATCGTTATTAGAAACAAATACAGTATCATTAGTTTCAACTTTAACAAGTTCTAAAGTACTTTGTGCTTGTACAAAAGAAAAAGAAAATAATAAAATGAATAATATGTAAAAGTTTATTTTCATCTGTTTATCATTGTTTGATAGTTCAAATATATATCTAGACTAAGTGTTGTGCACAAAAAATTAGTTGTAACTCTTCGAATTTTCGATTAGTAGTGGAGTGACAAATTTTTATCGATAAACAGATGAAGCGTCTAAAAATTTCGATAAAAAACCCAACTATTTACATTTCACCCTTAACCTTATTAGAAAATAAGGTTAAAAGCATCTTTCAACCCATAAAAAACAAATAAAAATTAATCATTACACGCCTACAATCTATCTGATTATTATATCTAATTCATTCCCATTTTTAAATGATACCTATTATATTTGTCAAAAATTAAATTACAAATGACTGAATTAAGAAATATTATAGAACAAGCTTGGGAAAACAGAGCCCTTTTGAAAGAAGAAAAAACAACAAATGCCATTCGTAAAGTTGTTGATTTATTAGATAAAGGAGAGTTAAGAGTAGCAGAACCAACTAATAATGGTTGGCAAGTTAATGAATGGGTAAAAAAAGGTGTTGTATTATATTTTCCAATTCAAACAATGGAAACCATTGAAGTTGGACCTTTTGAATTTCATGATAAAATTCCATTAAAAACAGGATACAAAGAAAAAGGTATTAGAGTAGTACCACATGCTGTTGCAAGACATGGTGCATATATTTCTCCAGGTACTATATTAATGCCTAGTTATGTAAATATTGGTGCCTATGTAGATGAAGGTACTATGGTTGACACTTGGGCAACTGTTGGTAGTTGTGCGCAAATTGGTAAAAATGTACATTTATCTGGTGGTGTTGGTATTGGTGGAGTTTTAGAACCTTTACAAGCTGCTCCTGTAATTATAGAAGATAATGTTTTTGTTGGTTCTCGTTGTATCGTTGTTGAAGGTGTACATGTAGAAACTGAAGCCGTATTAGGCGCAAATGTTGTTTTAACAATGAGCACTAAAATTATTGATGTAACTGGAGATGAGCCTATAGAAATGAAAGGTCGTGTTCCTGCACGTTCTGTAGTTATTCCTGGAAGTTATACTAAAAAGTTTGCTGCTGGAGAGTTTCAAGTTCCATGTGCTTTAATTATTGGAAAACGTAAAGAAAGTACCGATAAAAAAACTTCATTAAATGATGCGCTTCGTGAAAACGATGTGGCTGTTTAGTTTAAAATTCTAGATTACTTAACAATATTAAAACACAAACATCTTTAAATGTTTCAATAGGTGTATGAAAAATTATATTACCAGTTTAAAACTGTTTTTTAAACGCTTTTTTTTAGTTCTTTTTATTTATCAATTATGCCGATTGTTGTTTTTACTATTTAATAAAGACTCATTTAATGATTTAACGTTTAAAACCTTTTTAGGTGGATTATATTTTGATATATCTGCAATTGCATACATTAATATTGTTTTTGCTATACTACATTTTTTGCCTGGAAAATTAAAATTTAAATCTGGGTTTCAAAAGGCTTTAAAAATAGCTTTTTTTACTATAAACTTAATTTTTATCTTAACTAATTTTGTTGATTTTGAATACTATAAATTTACAGGAAGAAGAAGTTCGTTTGGAATGATAACTGCTTCTGGAATGGAAAATGAAATTGGTGGTCTTATTTCATCCTTTTTAGTTGAATTTTGGTTTTTGCCAGTAAGTGCAGTGGTATTAGCTATTTTATTTTGGAAAGCCATTCCTAATTTAAAACCTTCGCTTTTAGATAAAAACCCCACAAAATTAGCGCTTACAAAACAGTTTGGTCTTTTCCTTCTAATAATTGGGGTTATGATTGTACTTGGTCGCGGTGGGTTTCAAAAAAAACCATTAAAAATAGTTAATGCTGCAAGTTTTGGTTCAATCAATAATTCTGCTTTAGTCTTAAATACGCCTTTTTGTATTTTAAAAACTATAGGTAAAAAGGAAACTTTAAAATCTCCTAAATTTTACAACAAACAAGAACTAAACTCTATTTTTAATCCTATTTTAGAAATAAATTCTAATGAAAATCCTATAAAAAAGAATGTTGTTATAATTATTCTTGAAAGTTTTGGAAGAGAAAACATCCAACGAGGACAAACTCCTTTTTTAGATTCACTAATAACCAAATCACTCTTTTTTGAAAATGCTTTTGCCAATGGAAAACTATCTATTGATGCTGTACCCTCTACATTATCAAGTATTCCTAGCTTAATGAGTTCCTCATTGATAACCTCAAGCTATTCCGTTAACGACGTTTATGGCTTGCCAAAAATTTTAAAAGACAATGGTTATTACACATCTTTTTTTCATGGGGCGTTTAATGGAAGTCAAAATTTTGACCAATATTGTAAAGTGGCTGGTTTTGACGCTTATTACGGTAAAGATGAATATGAGGGTCCAGAAGCTTTTGATGGAAAATGGGGGATTTTTGACGAAGAATTTTTTCAGTTCTACAGCAAAAAATTATCTACTTTCAAACAACCTTTCTTTTCTTCTATCTTTAGCATTTCATCACATAACCCTTATCTCATTCCAAAAAAATATAAGGGTAAATTTCCTAAAGGAACTACAAAAATTCAGGAAAGTATAGCTTACTCTGACTATGCTCTAAAACAATTTTTCAACACTGCTAAAAAACAAGACTGGTATAAAAACACCTTATTTGTACTAACAGCCGACCATACATCTGCTGAACCAACAGAAAATAAGTATAAGACTAATGTTGGAAAATTCAGGATTCCTATTTTGTTTTTTGAGCCAGAAAACTCAAATTTCAAGGGGGTTATCTATAAAAATATGCAGCAAATAGATGTCATGCCTTCCATTTTAGATATGTTACGCATAAAGTCGAAAGTGGTTACTTTTGGCAAACCGTATCAATCTGATAAAGATTTTGTAGTGTACCATTTAGACAACATTTACCATTATATAAATGGTGATTATTACATGGCTTTTGATGGCAAAAAAGCCTTGGCTTTATATAACTTTAAGAACGATGAATTATTAAAGACCAATTTACTTAAACAGAATACTGTTTTAGCTAAAAAAATGGAGCGTTTTATTAAAGCATACGTACAATCGTTTAATGAACGAATTATAAACAATCAATTAACGGTTCATTAATTTTTCTTGACGTTGTAATTTTAATAATTTAGCATACTTCATATAAGAAAAAAAAGCTTGAATTAAAGCAATTGTAATACCATCTAAACCATTAAAAACACCTCTTTTAAAAAAATAGCATCTTAAAAATGCTACCGTTCCATTTAAAATAGGTTTGAAACCTGTAATACGTTTTCCCTGATTAAAAAGTTGATTAGCATGCCATGTAGAATATTGATTCTTTTTAGCAATAATCTGTTCAATTGAATCCCATCCGTAATGCAAAATATGAACCGCCATTTTTTTTTCTTTGGTAGTCTCTATTTTTTGATGCACCTTAGAGCTTGATGGTGTTGCTGTTTGCTTATTAAAAAAACGAACTTTACTATCTGGATACCATCCAGAAAAATCTATTAATTCATCTGCTAAATAATTTTTTACTCGGAATGAAAACGCATCAAAATCTCCTTCTAGATATTTCCTTTCCTTAATAAATTTTTCAGCATCAACATCTAAAAATTCATCAGCATCGAGATTTAATATCCAATCATTTTTACAAAATTGCAATCCATGTTTTCGCTGAGGCCCATCACCTAAAAAAGCTTGGGAAATAACTTTAGCTCCTTTACTTTTTGCTATTTCTACAGTGTTATCTTTACTAAACGAATCTACAACAACAACTTCGTCACAAACCTTAAATAAGGCATCAATATTTTTTCCAATATTTTTTTCTTCGTTATAGGTTATCACCAATCCACTAATAGCCATCGTAAATTTCTATTTATTGGAAGTAAAAATATAACTTTTAAACTAATTTTATTATAATAGTTAAGACATCTTTAAATACTTCGTATTTTAGCTCAATAAATTAATTTTATTTCTTTAAAAAAGAGTTTGTCTTTATGAAAAAGGTTTTGATTATTGCCCCAGAATACATGGGCTATATGGAAAAAGTTGCTGATGAACTTAGAAAACACAAAAACATAGACCTTACAGATATTCATATACCTTCATATAAATACACTAGTTTATCAACAAAAATCAAGAATTTTTTTTTGAAGAAACTGGCAAAAGATGTTAAGTTTACCTACCGAGAAAATTATATAAAAAAAATTATCAGCAACAAAACATTTGATCTTATTTTAATAATTCGCCCCGATATGTTTTCTCTAAAAACATTAAAGGAATTAAAAACCAAAACTCCTCTTTTTAAAACCTATTTTTACGATGGTATTAAACGTTATCCTAGAAAATTGAAAACTCTGAAGTTTTTTAATGAGATTTATAGTTTTGAACCTAACGATTGTAAAAAATATGGCTTTATTCCTATTACAAACTTTATATATGAAGAAGCTCCCATAAATCTGGAAACCAAGAACTTAAAATATTTCATTTTTAATATTAGTAGTTATGATAGAAAACGATTTCCAATCCTTTTAAAAATAGCGTCTGTTTTAAAAGATCAAAAAAAGAATTTTAAAATCATTGTAAAAACCAATAAAAAAGTAGAAACTAATAATTTAATTGATATCATTAAAAAAACGATGACTTTTGAAGATATAAAACTGCTTTTAAAAGAAACTATATGCATGCTTGATTTAGGTCAAATACACAAACATAGAGGACTTACTTTTAGAATATTTGAAGCTATGGGACTCCATAAAAAGATAATAACAAACAATCCAGATATTGTAAATTATGATTTTTACGACCCACAAAATATCTTAGTTATTAATGAAAATAAAATTAATATTCCCGATTCTTTTTTACAATCAAGTTACAATCCAATTCCTATCGCTATTTATAAAAAGTATACATTAGATAATTGGGTAAAAACAGTTTTTAAAGAACTTTTTTAAATAAAGATACTTTAATTTAAAGAGAAGAAATGATTAAACTTTCCGTGCTTCTAATAACCTACAATGAAGTTAACCATATTGAAGAGGTTATAAAAAATGTGGATTTTGCCGATGAAATTATTGTGGTAGATTCTTTTAGTACAGATGGTACACTAGAAAAGTTATCCCAATTCAAAAATGTAAAAACCATTTGCAGGAAGTTTACAAATTTTACCGAACAAAGAAATTTTGCCATAGAACACGCTAATTTTGATTGGATTTTATTTATTGATGCCGATGAAAGGATTCCGTTAAAACTTAAAAACGAAATTTTTAATGTTATAAATAACAATCAAGATATAGCAGGATATATGTTTAAACGCATTTATTTTTTTAAAAAGAAACGCATTAGATTTAGTGGCTTTCAAACAGATACAACTTACCGATTATTTCAAAATGGAAAAGTAAAATATATTGAAAATAAATTAGTTCATGAAATGCCCGAAATAAATGGTAAAAGTGCCATTTTAAAAAACAACATGCTACATTATTGTTTTGACAGTTATCAACATTATAAAAATAAAATGGAGCATTACGCTAAGTTAAAAGCATTAGAACTCCATAAAAAAGGAAAAAAAGCTAATATTTTACATTTGATTTTCAGACCATTTTATAAATTTATACTAAATTATTTTATGAGACTGGGAATATTAGATGGCAAAGAAGGCCTTCAAATTTGCTATTTAAGTGCCTATGGTGTTTACTTTAGATACATGGAATTACAAAGATTAAATAACCTAAGACTTCCAAAACTTTAAAGTCTTTTTTAATCGTATTTTTCTATGAAACCTCTCTTGAAAAGCCTCTGTTTCTTTCCACATTAAATTAAAGATTTCATTATAACTTTCACCTGTACACTTTGCATATTCATCACTCATTACTTCTACCATAGATTTATGAATTGTAAGTCTTGTAAAATTTTTAACTCTAGTTTCAAAATCCATTTTCCCAAAATTCATTCGGTTTAAATCCACCAAATAAAAATCATATCTATTTCCGTTTTTCTTAATAAGGGTATTTCCTGGCGAATGGTCTAAAAATTGAATACCTTTTTCATGTAATGAATACGTAAACCTTGTAAAAGCTCTTAAAATAGTTTCATGATTTGGATAATTCAAATCAGTAAGAAGTTCTCTGTATGTTAAATCACAATCAAGCTGTTCGCTTATATAGAAACTCTTTTTAAATAACAAAAAAGTTGTATACTCAAAATAAGCTAGAGGTTTTGGAGTTCCAACACCAAAACCTATCAATTTATTGGCATACTCAAAAGATCGTTGCGCCTTACTTTTTCTAAAAAAATTATAAGCTATTTGATTAATTATATTAGGAATTTTAAATGCCTTAATATTAATTCTTTGATAATCAACTTCAATAATTTTAATAATATTACGCTCACCTACTCCACCTTCATAGCTATCAAAATCACTAACTACTTGAGTTAATTTATCTCTGTTCACGATTTGGTCATTAAAGACTTTCGTTTCTTTCATCCTAAAATCAAAATAGATTATGTTTTAACTTGTTTTTATTTCAAAGGGAATCTACAAATTTAATATCTCATTCTATAAATTACTCAACTAACCATTTATTTAAATCATAATAAAGATAAGTTAATTCATATAATTTTTTCCCATTAGGTACGCATTCCCTTTTTTTATCAGATTCTAATATTTTTATATGATTATATGTTTTTAATTCGTCATAATCATTAATAGAAAATGAAATTTTATTTTTAAAAGGTAATTTATGAAACTCTATTAAATCTGATTTAGTAGTCAATTCTCTATCACATATTTTAAAAAAATAGTTATCAATATTGGTTACTTTTAACATTCTTTCCGTCCTTCTCTCCCATTTTTCTCTGGCTTCATCTTCACTCTTGAAATGTTCAAAATGAATCTCAATATCTTTAAGTAATCCAATAGGATAAGATTTACCAATAGATGGGTATTTTGATTTAGATACAAAAGACAACCTTTGTCCCATATAAAACTTAAAATTTTTAAGCAATTTTAAATAACATGGTCCATAAATAAAAAGACCTACAAAAGGTGTATTATACGGTCTTTTATACCATTGATAAGCACTACCTCCCCAACAATTATTTGATATTAAAACAAATTTTTTATCATTAATAATCTCTATATCTTTAGCTCTATAATATTCATTAAATTGTTTTCTAAACTTTCTACTAAAAAAAACATACAGTTTTCTAAACATTTTTGTTATGAATTAAATTAATCATAATTAATATTAAATTCGATTGTAAAATTACAAAGTTTAATGTAATGAATAAAAGTAATACTAAATTTGACTAAAATTAATTTATGCATCAAGAAATAAACAAAGCATTAAAAACCCTAAAAGAAGGTGGACTTATCCTCTACCCCACAGATACAATTTGGGGAATTGGTTGTGACGCTACAAATAAAGAAGCCGTTGAAAAGGTTTTTAAATTAAAAAAACGTCATGATAGTAAAGCCTTAATTTGCTTGGTGGCAGATGACAGAATGCTTAAAAAATACGTAAGAAGTATACCTGAAGCAGCCATGAGTATTATTGATATTACTGACAAACCCACTACTATAATTTATGATGACGCCCAAAATTTACCCTCAAATTTAATTGCTGATGATGGCTCAATAGCTATTAGAATTCCTGATGATGAATTTTGCTATCAACTTTCTAGAAAATTAAACGGCGCTATCGTTTCAACCTCTGCAAATATTAGTGGGCAACCTGCTCCAAATTCGTATAAAGAAATATCTCAAGAGGTTTTAAAAGGTGTAGACTATATTGTAAATTTGCACCACGAAAAAATCTGTACAAAATCCTCATCAATAATTAAATTGAGTAATAATGGCATTGTTAAGATAATTCGGAAATAAGTTACCATTTTTGATGAATTACAAAGAAGCTTTACAAAATCCCATTTTTAAAATTATATCAAAATCCGCTAAAGAATTAAATTTAGACAGTTATGTTATTGGTGGATTTGTTCGCGATTTTATTTTAAAACGAGGTAACGCAAAAGATATTGATGTTGTTGCTATTGGTGATGGCATTAAACTGGCTAAACAAGTTGCTAAAAACTTACCTAACAAACCAAACGTACAAGTGTTTAAAACATACGGTACGGCTATGCTACACTATAATGACATAGAAATTGAGTTTGTAGGAGCAAGAAAAGAATCTTACACAGAAAACAGCAGAAATCCAGCAGTGGAAAATGGTAGTTTAGAAGATGATCAAAATCGTCGAGATTTTACAATAAACGCTTTGGCTTTAAATTTGAGCGAAGCTCATTTTGGTGATTTATTGGATCCTTTTAATGGTATAAATGACTTAGAAAACGAAATCATAATAACACCATTAAACCCTGACATTACGTATAGTGATGACCCATTACGAATGATGCGTGCTATTAGGTTTGCTACTCAGCTAAATTTTAAAATTGAAAAAGAAAGTTTAGAGGCCATAAATAAAAACTCAGAGCGAATAAAAATTATTACCAACGAGCGTATTGTTGTTGAATTACATAAAATATTAGAAAGCAAAAAACCTTCCATTGGTTTTTTACTTTTAGAAGAAACAGGGCTATTACAGTATATTTTACCTGAACTTACTGCTTTAAAAGGTATTGATGAAGTTGAAGGGCAACGCCATAAAGATAATTTTTACCATACCTTAGAAGTTGTAGATAATATTTCTAAAAACACAGATAACCTATGGTTAAGGTGGGCTGCTTTACTACACGATATTGGAAAAGCACCAACAAAAAAATTTAACAAAAAAGTGGGATGGACCTTTCATGGTCATGAATTTGAAGGTTCTAAAATGGTTTATCATTTATTTAAAAGATTGAAAATGCCTTTAAATGATAAAATGAAGTTTGTACAAAAAATGGTGTTTATGAGTTCACGTCCAATTGTACTTGCTCAAGATATTGTGACCGATTCTGCAGTACGTCGTTTGGTTTTTGATGCTGGCAATTATGTTGAAGATTTAATGACCCTTTGTGAAGCAGATATTACAACTAAAAACCCTAAAAAATTTAATAAATACCATAATAACTTTAAAATTGTTCGCAAAAAAATTATAGAAGTTGAAGAACGCGATCAAGTAAGAAATTTTCAACCACCTGTTTCTGGTGAAGAAATAATGAAAGCTTTCAATTTAAAACCATCAAGAGAAATTGGTATTATTAAAGAAGCTATAAAAGAAGCTATTTTAGAAGGAGACATCCCTAATGAATATAAAGCTGCTTATAATTTAATGCTAAAAAAGGGAAAACAACTAGGTTTAACACATGAAACATCCTAACGACTTCTTAACTCCCAAGAAAATAATTAATATGGACGTTACATGTGACAAAAGAACAATAAGTACAAACACATGAAAAAAGATAACAAAAAAGTAATTTACTGGCTTTTAACAGGTTGCCTGTTAATTTTCATTATGGTAGTTGTAGGTGGTATTACCAGACTTACGCATTCTGGCCTATCTATTTCAAATTACAAACTTATATCTGGCACTATTCCTCCAATGAATGATGTTGAATGGCAAGAAGCTTTTGAACTTTATCAACAATATCCTGAATATCAAAAGTTAAACAACCATTTTTCATTACAAGATTTTAAAGATATTTATTTCTGGGAATGGTTACATCGTGTTATTGGTAGGTTTATAGGTTTAGTATTTCTCCTGCCCTTTTTATACTTTTTAATAACCAAGCAATTAACCAAACAAACCATCAAAAAGGCAATCATTCTACTAGGAATGGGAGCGTTTCAAGGCTTTATGGGTTGGTATATGGTTAAAAGTGGATTGGTTGACAATCCAGACGTGAGCCATTATAGATTAGCAGCACATTTAACAACTGCTTTTGTAACTTTTGCCTATACTTTTTGGGTGGCTTTAGATTTAATGTTTCCTAAAAATAAAAAAGTTGATATTAAATTTAGAAACTTTATAAGAATAGCACTTGCCGTTTTATTATTGCAAATTATTTACGGTGCTTTTGTTGCTGGTTTAGATGCTGGCTTTATTCATAATCATTGGCCAATGATGAGCGAAGGCAAATTTATGCATCCAACTGTATATATTGAACACAATCCTTTATACAAAAACTTTATAGAAGGTAAAAGTGGTGTTCAATTTGTTCATAGAATATTAGCATTCATTGTGGTAATATTCATTTTCTTAATTTGGAAAAAGTCTAAAACAATAGAAGTTACACAAATACAATCTAAAGCTATAAAAAGTTTATTAATTATTTTAAGTATTCAATTTACACTTGGTGTTTTTACCATTTTACTACATGTTCCTGTGTGGTTAGGTGTAGCCCATCAAGTAGGTGCGTTTTTCTTATTAAGCGCCATGACATTTACCTTACATCGCTTTAGTAAATAACTAAAATAGCATACCTTTGCACTTTAATTTTTCATCATGATTTATAGATTTAGAGTTATACTTGATAATGATACCGAAGAAGATATTTTTCGCGATTTAGAAATTCGTGAAAGTGATACTTTAGAAGACTTACATAATATTATAACCCAATCTTTTGGGTTTGATGGTACCGAAATGGCGTCTTTTTATATAAGTGACGACCAATGGAATCAAGGTGAAGAAATTTCGTTATTCGATTTAAGTGAGGATAATTCGGCTCGCTTAATGAACGAAACTTCTATTGATAGTGTTGTTTATGAAATGCAACCTAAACTTATTTATGTTTACGATTTTTTAAGCCTATGGACATTTTATGTAGAATTAGCTGAAATTGTTGAAGAAAGCAATGGAGTAGACTATCCTAACTTGATGTTTGTTCAAGGTCAAGTTCCAGATGCTGCACCAAATAAAGTATTTGAAGCTGATGACGATAACGATTTTGATGAGTTTGAAGACGGCATTGATGTAGATGATTATGACAATCTAGATTTTAATGAAAACTGGAATTAACTTATTTTTCCTTGTTTAAAATTCTCATATTTATCGGTTAAATACTCTAAAGATTTTTTGAGAATTTCTCCCATAGATTTACATTTCAAAAAGTCATCATCTAAAGTATATTCATAAATTTTAGATTTTAATAAATCGATGTTCTCTGGTTTAGAAATAGTATCTTCTACCATACAATCTATCAATCTATCAATTCTTCCATGATAACTTTTTAGTCGTTTTACAAGTATTGAACGTTCTTCTATTTTATATTGATCTATAGATAATTTTTGAAACATTTCAGAAACCAATGTAACCATTTGTACATTTTCCTTAAAAAATTGAGGTCTGTAAATATTAAATTTCCCTTCGTACGATTGTTGATCAAAATCTATGGCTCGTATTTTATATACTACATGATCAAAATCATGCGTAGGCACAATTACATAATTATACGAACGCATATCTCCTAATAATCTAATCATGCATCGTTCATTAAACTTAACAAACTCTTTAGCTATTTGAGCTTTTTCAGATTTGTCACATTTTGGAAGAAAATTTTTAATAAACTCATCACCAGGTATCCCCGCAATATGTTCTTCTATTAAAGTATCTTTATGAACCAAAAAATTTAAATTATAAGGAGATAACATATGCTCTAACTCTAAACCATAAACACGAGAAGCATCAGCCTTTTTTATATAGAAATAAGTAAAATTATCATTTAATACATTTCTAATTTTAATTCTAAAAGGTTTAGAATTTCCAAACGTACAATAATCAATAGCATCTACACTTAAAAAAGAAAAGGAGGTCTCACTTCCATCAGAATGCAGAATAGTATATATTTTTTTTAATGCTAATTCTATTTCTTCTCTTTCAAACTCGTTATAATAAACACGAATCCATAAAGTGTCATTATCGTCTTTATCATAAACAACTATCGATCCTTGAAAACGTAATAAATCCTCATAAAAAAGAGGAAGCGATATATTTCTATTATACCGCGCTAAATAATTCTGTAACTTGGGTGTAACAGGGTAAGATGGTTTTTTTTTCGATATTTTTAAATCTTGCATAGCAGTTTCAAAGTTCCTCAAATTTAGTATTTTTATCCTTAAGCTTGTAACAAAAATTAAAGAGTATCGTCATACTTTAATAACTAACCAATGTCGTTTTCTTTCGACATAAAAAATTATAACATTGGATTCTATTCTTACTATTAATAATCTCACCAAAAAATTTGGGTATTTAACAGCTGTTAAAAACTTATCGTTTACAATAAATAAAGGAAATGTTTATGGGATTTTAGGACCAAATGGCAGTGGAAAATCTACAACGCTTGGTATGGTTTTAAATGTTGTGAATAAAACCGAAGGTGATTTTCATTGGTTTGACGGAAACACCTCAACACACCATGCCTTAAAAAAAGTAGGTGCTATTATTGAACGTCCTAACTTTTATCCTTACATGACGGCATATCAAAATTTGAAGTTGGTTTGTAAAATTAAAGGTGTTGATTTAAATAAAATAGATGAAAAACTAGATTTGGTTGGACTATTAGATAGAAAGAATCATAAATTCAAATCTTATTCTCTGGGAATGAAACAACGTTTAGCTATTGCCTCTGCTCTATTAAACGACCCAGAAATTTTAATTCTTGACGAACCTACCAATGGTTTAGATCCTCAAGGAATTCATCAAATTAGAGAAATTATAAAACAAATAGCTGCTAAAGGTACCACCATATTATTGGCATCGCATTTATTAGATGAAGTTGAAAAAGTATGCTCTCATGTATTGGTGCTTCGTAAAGGTGAAAAATTATATTCAGGACGTGTTGATGAAATGATTTCTAGCCACGGATTTTTTGAACTAAAATGTAATATGCAAGATAATCTTATAGCTTTTATAGAAAAAAACTCTGCCTTTGGGAAAATTAAAATTCAAGATGATTTAATTACTGCTTTTTTAAACGAACCATTAAAGTCTGAAGATTTTAACAAACAACTTTTTGAAGCAGGTATTATTTTAACTCATTTAGTACAACGTAAAGAAAGTTTAGAAGAACAGTTTTTACAATTAACCGATAATAAATAGATCCAACCAAAATACCAATCATGCTACGACTTTTAAATTTAGAATTACAAAAACTTTTACTTAACAGAACTAGTAAAATACTCATTTTTGTATCTTTTATTTTACCCTTCTTTATCATATTATTATCATCGTTAAAAATTAATGTATTCGGTTTTTTTACTTTAGAACTTGGCGAATTAGGCATTTTTAATTTTCCAATAATCTGGCATTTAACAACTTTCTTTGCTTCACAATTTAAATTCTTTTTTGCTATTGTAGTTGTAAGTATGATAGGAAATGAATACAGTAACAAAACCATAAAACAAAACTTAATAGATGGATTGAGTAAAAAAGAATTTATACTATCTAAGTTTTATACAATTATATTCTTTTCATTAGTATCAACATTATTAATAACTTTATTGTCATTTTGTATTGGTATGTATTATTCTAGTTATAATGAAATGAGCATTATAATAAGAGAAACAAACTTTTTAATAGCATACTTTGTAAAACTTGTTGGTTTTTTTAGTCTATGTTTATTTTTCGGTATGTTAGTTAAGCGTTCAGCTTTTGCATTAGCATTTTTATTCATCTTATATATTTTAGAATGGATAGCATTCGGAATTATAACATGGCAATTTGATATGAAAATTGCTGAGAAAATTCAAAACTTCTTTCCGTTAAAATCTATGTACAAACTAATAGATCAACCTTTTCAAAGAATTGCTATGAGTAAGTTTCCTGATAAAGCAGATTTAGCATACGATTATGCTGTACACTGGCACGAAATAGCTATTGTACTTGGTTGGACTGCTCTATTTATCTTTTTATCTTACAAGTTGTTAAAAAAACGAGATTTATAATTTCTTTTAATAAATTTGCTATCGATGAAAAAATTAATAGCAATTTTATTTTTTATTAATAGCATATTTTGTTTTGCACAAAAAGAAGCTTCAAACTGGTATTTTGGAAACAATGCAGGTATAACTTTTAATAATGATGGAAGCGTTACAGCTTTAACAGATGGTAAATTAAGTACCATTGAAGGCTGTACTTCTATTTCTGATGCTAATGGAAACTTACTGTTCTATACAGATGGTATAACTGTATATAATAAAAACCACGCAGTAATGGAAAGTGGATTGTATGGAAATCCTTCAAGTACTCAATCCGCAATCATTGTACCTAAACCAGGAGATCCAAACATTTATTATATTTTTACTATTGATACTAAAATTAATCTTAACGACCCTGATTTTGGCTTTAACTATTCTATAGTAGATATGACTTTAAATGCTGGCCTAGGTGGTGTTTCCTTAAAAAATAGCAATCTACTTCAAGATAGCTCTGAAAAAATATCTGCTGTTGTAAAAGATTGTGTGTCGCAATCTATTTGGGTAATAACTTTTGCTCCTCCTAATGGTATTCCTACTGACACTTTTAACACATTTTATGCTTTTGAAGTGAGTAGTTCTGGTATTAATACTACTCCTACTTCTTCTACATTTACAACAGATATAATAGACCAAAGAGGGTATTTAAAATTATCACCTGATGGTACAAAACTAATATGTGCAAATGCAACATCAGGATTATATCTTTATGATTTTAATAAAGCAACAGGAAAAGTAAGTAATGAAACACCTATAAAAATTAATTTTTCAAATAACGGAACAAAACCACAGAGTGCTTATGGTGTAGAATTTTCTCAAAATAGTGAACTATTATACGTAACCACATATTATGAAGCAGCTTCAGGAAACTTTAATGATCCTACTTCCCAATATGGCGCGTTATTACAGTTTAACTTAACAGCAACCAATATAAGTAGCACTGAAATTGTTTTAGATAATAGACAAACTTATAGAGGTGCTTTACAATTAGCTCCTAACGGTAAAATTTATAGGACTCTCAATAATACTTATAATAATGGCACCTCCTATCTTTCTGTAATAAACAATCCAAATGGGGTTGGACTAAATTGTGATTATGTACATAACTCCTTAAGTTTAGGCAGAAGAGCAAGACAAGGATTACCTCCTTTTATAACGTCTTTTTTTTCTGAAAAGATTGATATTATAGATAATAGTAGTGATATGTTTTCTACATCTTTAGCCCTATGTGATGGAGATGAATATCCCTTAAAAGCAAAAAATATCTCGGGAGCAACTTATATTTGGAAGCGTAATGGGAACGTTTTGCCTAACGAAGTTGATTTTGATTTAATTGTTAAAGAAGATGGATTATATGAAGTATTCATTGACCCTAACACAGGAGATTGTGATAATACACTTGAAGGACAAGCATACATAACATATAACTCAAACCCTATTGCTTATAACTATACTTTAGTTCAATGTGATGAAGATGGTGTTTTAGGTGGATTTACAAGGTTTAATTTAAATGAAGCCTCCTCTTTTTTAACAGGTAATATAGAAGATCTCTCCGTTAAATTCTATACAGATACGGCTAGAACTAATGAAATAATCGACCCCAGTTCTTATAATTTTGATGCAGACAATCCGCAACTCATCTATATAAAAGTTATTAACGATACTACAGGTTGTTATAATACTTCTATATTAACTCTTGAAGTTAGCAACACTAAAATAAATGATTTTTCAGCAACACCTTTATGTGATGAAATAAATTCAGAAGACGGAATAAACACGTTTAATCTTGACGATATTACTACTGAAATACAAACTCTAAACAATATAAGTTTCCCTATTACTTATTATAAAACTTATGATGATGCTTTATTAGAACAAAATGATTTAGGAGTTTCTTTTACTAATACAATACCATATAATCAAACTATTTATTCACGTATCGAAAATGCTAATACCTGTTACGGTATTAACAAAGTTCTTTTAACTGTAAATGAATTACCAAATATTGAAATTGAAGATTTAACCTATTATTGCTTAAACGATTTTCCGAAGACCATCACTTTAAATGCAGGTTTAATAAACGATTCGCCTTCTAATTACACTTACAGTTGGTCTACTGGTGAAACTGATTATGACATTGAAATAAATAAACCAGGAACTTATAACGTAACTGTGACTAATGCTAATAACTGCTCTAAAGTTAGAACTATAACAGTTGAGGCATCTAACATTGCTACCTATGAAAAAATAAATATAGTTGATGTATCTAATAACAATACTATTACTGTAATTACTTCTGGTGAAGGCACATATGAATATGGACTGCTAAAAGAGAATAATGAATTCCTTAGACCTTATCAAGAAAGTAATATATTCGAAAATGTTGCTCCAGGTATATACACGGTTATTGTAAATGATGTTAAAAATAATTGTGGAGAAGTTCCTCAAAAAGTATCTGTTATTGGGTTTCCAAAAGTATTTACCCCTAATGGTGATGGTTATAATGATACATGGCAAATACAAGGTGTTTCAAGTATGTTGCAACCTAACACTAAAGTACTTATTTTTAATAGGTTTGGTAAATTAGTTAAAGAATTAAATCCTTTAGGAAAAGGCTGGAATGGTATGCTTAACGGAAATATTTTACCTTCAGATGATTATTGGTTTTCTGTAAAATTACAAGATGGCAGAATTTTTAAAAGTCATTTTACTTTAAAACATTAAAAAATCAATACTTAAAATCTAATTTAAAAGTACTTTATCTTGTTTTTTTTTATCTAAAATAAACATTGGCTACATTCATCACCAATTAAAGTAAAAACATTCTGTTTTTTACCCAAATAAAGCAAAGTGAAAAAAAGCCTGCATATTGTAACTATTACTATTCTATTTGTTTGTAGTTATACAACTATGTTTTCTCAACAAATAACTGTTGATAATACGGTTGATTTACAACCTTTAATAGAAAACAATTTAGTTGATGGATGTGTTAATATTTCTAATATTGAATCATCAGTTAATGGAATTCCTCATGGCTTACCAAGTTACGGTTACTTTGAACGTGCAGGATCAAATTTCCCTTTTGAAAATGGTATTATATTAGCAACGGGTAATGCGGCATCTGCAGGTAATGGAGTTATAACTTCAGAACTAAGTGAAGATTCATCAGAATGGGGAACAGATCCCGACTTAGAAGCTGCACTAGGCATTAGTAATACAGTAAATGCAACATCCATTGAGTTTGATATTGAATCTATATCTAACCAGTTTCAATTTAATTACCTATTTGCTTCAGAAGACTATGATGGCATCAACCCATGTAATATATCTGATGGATTCGTTTTTTTAATTAAAGAAACAGGTAGTACAGATCCTTATCAAAACATAGCCTTAATTCCAGGAACATCAATCCCTGTAAATACAAGTACTATACATACAAATTTAGGTCTTAAATGTCCTGCTGAAAACGAACAATATTTTGACGGTTATAACATTGGTGACACAAACTATATTGGACGTACAACGGTTTTAACAGCTTCTACAACTATAACTCCAAATGTATCTTATCATATTAAATTAATTATTGCAGACCAAACAGATGGAACTTTTGACTCAGCAGTATTTATTGAAGGCGACAGTTTTAAAATTTTAGATTTAGGTGAAGATATTGAAACCTGTGCCAGTTCTGTTCCTTTAGATGCAAATATAGATAACTCATTGGCAACTTATAAATGGTTTTTAGATGGTAGTCCCATAAATGTAACCGCTCCATACTATAACCATAATGCTACAGAAAGCGGCACCTACAGAGTTGAAGTTACTGTGACTTCAAACGGAAACAGTTGTACTGAAACTGACGAAATTAATATTACTTTAAATACAGAAGAAACAATTCCTCCAATATTAGATTATGAATTATGTGATATAGTTGGTGGTAATGGTACAGGAATTAGTTTTGATCTTTCTACAAAAGATGGAGAACTTAGAACAAATATTGATACTGTTTTTTCAAATTACACATTTGGTTATTACCCCACTTTAAATCAGGCGAGAAATGATACTGGTGAAATTACTGCTCCAATTTCTAATACCACTAATCCTCAAACCATTTTTGTTCGAGTTCAAGATTCAGATAGCAATTGTTTTGGATATACCAGTTTTAATTTAGTTGTAAACCCTTTACCTAATATTATTACGCCTACTCCATTAGAAGTTTGTGATAGTGACGATTCTCCAGATGGTTATGCCGTTATATACTTAATAGAAAAAGATAACGAAATAACAGGTGGAGATCCTAATTTAAGCGTAACTTATCATTATAACGCAACAGATGCCACTAATGGTAATAACCCAATACCTGTACCATATATTAACATTAATAGCCCTACGGATACAGTTCACGTTAGAGTGTTCAACTTACAAACAGGTTGTGTAACCACAACAACTCTAGATGTAAATATTACCACAAGTCCTATTGTAAATAGAGACACACAATATTTGGATGCCTGTGATCCTGATCTAGATGGAATAGCCAGTTTTAATTTACAAGATGCTATAGATGACATATTAAACGGATTACCAAGTTCTGGAGTTACCATTACATTTCATGAAAGTTATGATGATGCTGATACTGGTAATAATGCTATTGCTAATGAGACCAATTATCAATATAGCAATGACATAATTGAACCTGGATCTGCAACTATTTATGTTAGAATAGAAGATAATACCACAGGATGCCCATCTATTGTGCCATTAGAAATCCATACAAATTTATTATTAACAGGAACAGACACAGGCGATTTCGCTTTATGTGATACTAATGATGATGAGAACGACACTTTAAGTTTTGATTTAAATACTGTTGAAGCCTACATAGCAAACGACCTACCATTCCCTATATCTGTAACTTTCTTTGAGACGGAAGCTGATAGAGATAATAACACAAACTCAATATCAAAAACTAATTTATATGAAGCTATAAGTCCTAAAGTTTTATATATAAGATTAGAAAACACAGATACTGGTTGCACTCAAGTAGACAATATTACGCTATTGGTAAATCCCGTTCTATTATTTTCACCTACCAACCCTGTTTCTTATTGTGATACTGATGATGATGGTATTGTTAGTATAGATTTACACTCTTTAGATGATTTAATTACAAATAACACCCCCAACTTTGAAGTTACATACTTTAGTTCTATTGCAGAAGCCGAAAGTAATACTAACCAACTCCCTCCATTTTATACCAATACTAATTCAATAGAAACTTTAGTTGCTCGAATACAAAGTATTGACACAGGTTGCCACACTGAAAACCCTTTCCAAATTGAAATTTTAAAAGCTCCTGCTGCAAATCAACCAACACCTATCATCATTTGTGACGATGATCAAGATGGGTTTTATTCTATAAATCTTGAAGATAAAATTTCAGAAGTTGTACCAGACACAACAGGATTAAACATACTTTTCTTTACATCTTTAGATGATGCTAACACATCAACAAACCCAGTTCCAGAAAGTGATTTATCTGCATTTAATGCAGAAACACAAACTATCTATATAAGAGTAGAAAGTACTATTAACACAACTGGATGTTATAATATTGTTGAATTACCTATTATTGTAAACACGCTACCTATTATTCCAACTATTAGTAATTTTCAAATTTGTCAAACTGGAGGAAGCAGTACTGCCGATTTTTTATTAGCTAATAAAGATGCTGAAATTTTAAACGGACAAACAGGAAAAGAAGTTTATTATTTTGCTGACGAAAATGATGCTTTAATAGGAAACCTTGCAAATGCTATTGATAAAAACAACAATTATCAAAATATATCAAGCAGTCAAACTATATATATAAGAGTAGAAAATATTACTGACCCTACTTGTTTTGATACATCATCATTTACTATTCAAGTTTCACCTGCCCCTGTATACTTAACACCAACACCTTTCTTAGTCTGTGATGATATTAGCAATGATGAAGTTGAAGTTTTCGATTTAAATGAAAAAACTACTGAAATAAATCAAGGTGCAAATGAAATTTTAAACATCACCTATCACCCTAGTCATACAGATGCAGAAAATAACACGGGTACTTTACCTCTAACTTATACAAATATTAATAACCCCCAAACCATTTATATTAGAATTGAAAGCGCTGATTCTTTTTGCTTTGTCATTGAAGAACTAAGTTTAAACATTACAGCAGCACCAAATATTACAGAAGTTACAGCTCCTTTAACAGAATGTGACACTGATTATGATGGTATCACTACATTCAATTTAGAGGATGCAAATTTTCAAATTTTAGATAGAATACAAACTAACCTAATAATTAATTATTTTGAAGATTTAAATGATATCAATCAAAATGATGGCTTAGATAATTCAAATGAAATTTTAGATCCACAAAATTTTATTTCAGACTCTAAAACAGTTTACATAAAAGTAGCTAATACTTTAACAGGGTGTTTTAGTGTCATTCCATTAGAACTTGTTGTTAATGCCCCACCAACCACTAATAGTTTAGGCACCATTTCTATTTGCGACAACGATACAGACACCTACGATTTATCTCAAGTAAACTCAATGATTGTTGATGATACTAACTTGGTAAATATTTCTTATCATAATACACCATCTAATGCTAATAATAATATAGCTATTGGTAATACATTCAATTACACTGCAAGCAATCATACAATTTATGTTAAAGTTTCAGATATAAATACAGGATGCCCAATAGTAACATCTTTTAACTTACAAATAAACCCAAACCCTGTAGCAATTGCACCACCTTTAACTACAACTGAAAAATGTGATGATGATTATGATGGTTTATTTCCTTTCGATTTAAGTCAATCTAGTGAACTTAGTAATGCCATAAGAGGCAGTCTAAATGCTTCAACATATTCTGTAAACTATTTTGAAAGTATTGATAATGCTGAAAATAATTTTGAACCTTATTCAAATGGTCACCTTTTTAATAATGGTGATACTATATACACCCGATTAGAAAACACAACTACAGGGTGTTATAGTACCACACTATTTACTGTTACTATACTTCCTTTACCTTTTGTTAATGTTGAAGATGTAGAAGTTGTTTGTATAAACGACCTACCTCGTATAATAAATGCAGACACTGGAAATTCAGAAGACACTTATTATTGGTATAATTCAACACTAAACCGAACAGAAATAACTCCAGAAATAGCACTAACCATTTCCGATCTTAGTGATGATTGGTCTATAACTATAACCAGACCTTCAACTGGATGTGAAAAAACAAAACTATTTGAAGTAATACAATCTGTTGAAGCGACTATTGATTTTACAACAACAGTAGATTTTTCAGACCCTAACAGTATTACAGTTGGTGTTAATCCTAGTAGTATTGGAAATTATGTTTACATCTTAGATGATGGGGAACCTCAAAGTTCTAACTTTTTTAATAATGTTAGCATAGGACCTCATGTAGTAACAGTAAGAGACCTAAATGGTTGCGAAGATGTAAGTCAAGATGTTGTGGTTATAGATGTTCCAAAATTTGTAACTCCAAATGGAGATGGTCATTTTGATACTTGGCATATTACTGGAGTCAATCAACTTACAGGAACCGTTATTTTTATATATAACAGGCATGGTAAATTACTAAAAACACTTCCGCATACATCTCCAGGTTGGGATGGTACTTTTAATGGCCAAAATATGCCTGCTGATGATTATTGGTATGTAGGAAATGTTTTTTATAAAGGAACAGAATTTCAAATGAAAGGACACTTCGCTTTAAAAAGATAACCCATATATTTTGTTTAATTTTGCAAAATGCAATTTAAAATTGAATCTGAATTTAGTCCTACTGGCGATCAACCACAAGCTATAGAAAAGCTAGTTGCTGGTATTCGCTCTAACGAAACCTACCAAACACTCTTAGGTGTAACAGGTTCTGGTAAAACATTTACTATTGCTAATGTTATCGAAAAAGTACAAAAACCAACCTTGGTTTTAGCTCACAACAAAACACTAGCGGCACAACTATATTCTGAGTTTAAACAGTTTTTTCCTAATAATGCTGTTGAGTATTTTGTATCCTATTATGATTATTATCAACCAGAAGCCTACATTCCTGTTTCTGGTGTTTATATTGAAAAAGATTTATCTATAAATGAAGAAATAGAGAAGATGCGTTTAAGCGCAACTTCTTCCCTCCTTTCTGGGCGTCGCGATGTGTTAGTTATTGCATCTGTTTCTTGTATTTATGGTATTGGAAACCCTATAGAATTTCAAAAAAATGTTGTTTCCTTAAAACGAGATCAAGAAATTTCAAGAACAAAATTATTACACCAACTTGTACAGAGTTTATATTCTAGAACAGAAGCCGATTTTAAACATGGTAATTTCAGAATAAAAGGTGACACTGTTGACATTTTTCCTAGTTATGCTGATTATGCTTTTCGTATTCATTTTTTTGGAGATGAACTAGAAGATATAGAATCATTTGATATTCAAACAAACCAAGTCATTGAAAAATATGACCAAATAACCATATATCCTGCAAATATGTTTGTAACATCGCCTGATGTATTGCAAGGAGCTATTAAAGAAATTCAAGACGATTTAGTAAAACAACATGACTATTTTAAAGAAATAGGAAAACACCTGGAAGCAAAGCGGCTTAAAGAGCGAACCGAATTCGATTTAGAAATGATTCGAGAATTAGGGTATTGCTCTGGTATTGAAAATTACTCTAGATACTTAGACGGAAGACAACCTGGTACACGTCCGTTCTGTTTATTAGATTATTTTCCTGATGATTATTTAATGGTTGTTGACGAAAGCCATGTAACCATTTCTCAAGTGCATGCTATGTATGGTGGCGATAGAAGTAGAAAAGAAAACTTAGTGGAATATGGTTTTAGGCTTCCCGCAGCCATGGACAACAGACCTTTGAAATTTGAAGAATTTGAAGCCATACAAAATCAAGTTATTTATGTAAGTGCAACTCCTGCTGATTACGAATTACAAAAAACAGATGGTGTTTATGTAGAACAAGTTATTCGCCCTACAGGTTTATTAGATCCTATTATTGAAATTCGACCAAGTTTAAATCAAATTGATGATTTAATAGAAGAAATTCAGCAACGTGTTGAAAAAGATGAAAGAACACTTGTAACCACGCTAACTAAACGTATGGCTGAAGAGCTAACTAAATATTTAGATAGGATTCAAATTCGTTGTCGCTATATTCACAGTGATGTTGATACTTTAGAACGTGTAGAAATAATGCAAGATTTACGTAAAGGCTTGTTTGATGTTCTAGTAGGTGTTAATTTATTACGAGAAGGATTAGATTTGCCCGAAGTATCTCTAGTAGCTATTTTAGATGCTGATAAAGAAGGTTTTTTACGTTCGGCACGTTCTTTAACACAAACTGTTGGTAGAGCTGCTAGAAACCTAAATGGTAAAGCCATCATGTATGCCGATAAAATAACTAGAAGCATGCAAAAAACGATTGACGAAACTGAATACAGAAGAGAAAAACAAATTGCTTACAATACCAAACATAATTTAAAACCTAAAGCTTTAAATAAAAGTTTAGATAATGCTTTAACAAAAAACTCGGTTAGTACATACAGTTATGAACTAGAAGCCTTAAAAGCTGCCGAACCTGAAAGTGAATATTTAAGTAAACCTGAATTAGAAAAGAAAATTAAAGAAAAACGTAAACTCATGGAAGAAGCTGCAAAATCTTTAGACTTTATTATTGCAGCAAAATTGAGAGATGAAATTAAAAGCTATCAACAAAAACTAGAAAAGCTAAAAGTATAAACTTTTAGCTTTTCTAGTTTTTTGTTCTCCCAAAAGGCTAACAAAACTTAAAGTTGATAATAGCGGTATTTTTTAATTATATTGAGTTTTAAATATATCTATCAATACATCTGGTGGTACAATTTTATTTGGAAAACTTTCCATTAAATATAAAACCTTAGTTATAGCTTCATGGCTTAGTCCCATACGTAAGCCAAAGTTGTATAATTTTATAACTCCCTTAGAATTATTTTCTTCTTCAGTTCCTTGTTCTATATTCATTAATAAAACTAATCTATGAAACTGAACAATACGTTCACTATGCGATTTTAAATGTGTATATGAAACTGGATGTTCAATTAAATATTCAAAATCTTCACGAGTTATCTCTAATTGTTTAGCTACGCCTAACAAAAAATTATATTCTAAATTTCTTATATCTTTATCATACTTCGCAAAGGCTATCATTTCAGATAAAAGACTTAATTTTTCTACTCTATTAGCCATTTCTTAAGGGATTAATTATTTACAATATAAAGTTACACACAACAGTCTTTTAATAATCGTAGATATAATGCAACTTATCGAAAAATGGATAGTATTTTATCGGTATTTTTATTTACTTTATCAATATCACTATTTTTTTTAACTAACAAAACTGCATTTCATCATTTCAAACCACAATGCAATAAATAAAAAAATAAATCCAAAACCCTGACAATCAATGTCTTAATAAGAAGAAATGAATTAACATCTTAATATTTAAAAATCAATAATTAAGGTATATTTGCAAAAGCTTTCAAAACGCTAAAAAAGCATATACATTAATACAAAATCGACAAAATGCAGTCGGTAAAAAAGCTAAAACATACAAATATGACAAACAATGATATTTTAAAAAAATTACGGGTAGCTTTAAAACTTCGAGATGATGATATTGTAAAAATTTTGATGCTTGTAGATTTTAGAATTTCTAAAAGTGAATTAGGAGCTTTTTTTAGAAGAGAAGACCATCCAAAATATATGGAATGTGGAGACCAAATTTTAAGAAATTTTTTAAATGGTTTAGTTATTCATTTAAGAGGACCAATGCCCAAAAAAGGAGAAAAGAAACCACAAAAAAAGAGCAACGATTAAAGTTGCTCTTTTTATATTTATAGTATTATTTACTAAGCTAAAACTTGTTGTACTTTATCTGCAGCTTCTTGAAACTCTGTAGCACTCATAACATCTAATCCTGAATTATCAATCAACTCTTTTGCAATATCTGCATTGGTTCCTTGTAAACGCACTATAATTGGTACGTTTATAGTTCCCATATTTTTATAGGCATCAATTACACCTTGTGCTACACGATCACAACGTACAATACCACCAAAAATATTTATTAAAATAGCCTTAACAGCTGGATCTTTTAATATAATTTGAAATGCTGCTTCTACACGAGCTGCATCGGCTGTACCTCCTACATCTAAAAAGTTTGCTGGCTCACCGCCCGCTTGCTTAATTAAATCCATTGTTGCCATTGCTAATCCAGCACCATTTACCATACAACCTACATTACCATCTAAGTCTACATAGTTTAAACCTAACTCACCAGCTTCAACTTCAATAGCACTTTCCTCACGTACATCACGTAAATCTATATAATCTTTATGTCTGTAAAGCGCATTATCATCAATAGTTACTTTAGCATCAACAGCTAATATTTTATTATCACTTGTTTTTAAAACAGGATTAATTTCAAATAAAGATGAATCAGATTTTACATAAGCAGTATAAAGATTTGTAACAAATTTTGTCATCTCTTTAAAAGCCAAACCAGATAAACCTAAATTAAAAGCTACACGTCTCGCTTGAAATGGCATTAAACCAACATTAGGATCTATTTCTTCTGTAAATATTAAATGTGGAGTTTCTTCGGCTACTGTTTCAATATCCATACCACCTTCTGTAGAATACATAATCATATTACGTCCTGTTGCTCTATTTAATAAAACAGAAACATAAAACTCGCTTGTTTCACTTTCACCTGGATAATAAACATCTTCTGCAACTAAAACTTGATGTACACGCTTTCCTTCTGCCGATGTTTGTGGCGTTATTAAATCCATTCCAATAATTTGTCCAGAAATATCTTCAACCTCTTGTAAATTTTTAGCAAGTTTTACACCGCCACCTTTACCACGTCCTCCTGCATGTACTTGTGCTTTAATAACGTACCAGCTTGTACCTGTTTCAGAAGTTAATTGTTTTGCAGCTACTACAGCTTCTTTAGGATTTTGAGCAACAATACCACGTTGTATACGCACACCAAAACTGCTTAATATTTGTTTTCCTTGATATTCGTGTAAATTCATAATTTGCTTAATATTTTAAGTAGAGCAAATGTAAATAATAGCAATTAATTAATCTAATTTATTTTAATTAAGAATATTAACGAAAACGTAAAGCTATTACTATTGTTAAATAATTAACATAATGTTTAATTTGTATAATATTTTATTTATTTATTTTTTATAAGTATTAAAAAAATATCTTTGACAAAAATTTGAAAATTATGTTAGAAAGTCAATTGCTTAAAATTGCAGAAGATTTTGGAAGTCCAGTTTATGTATACGATGCTAATAAAATAGAAGCACAATATAATAGATTAACAAATGCTTTTAAAAATGTAAAAAAACTAAAACTTAATTACGCTGTTAAAGCATTATCAAATATATCGATATTAAAGTTATTAAAATCTTTAGGTTCTGGAATAGATACAGTTTCTATTCAAGAAGTACAACTTGGTTTAGCGGCAGGTTTTTCACCAGAGCAAATTATTTTCACTCCAAATGGTGTTTCATTGTTTGAAATTGAAGAAGCAGCAAAACTGGGTGTGAAAATTAATATAGACAACCTTGCTATTTTAGAACAATTTGGAGCTAAACACCCTAACATTCCTGTGTGCATTCGTATTAATCCGCATGTTATGGCTGGTGGAAATGCTAATATTTCGGTTGGACATATAGATTCTAAATTCGGAATTTCAATTCACCAAATACCACATATACTTCGAATAGTTGAAAATACCAAAATGAATATTAACGGTATTCATATGCATACTGGTAGTGACATTTTAGATATTGAAGTGTTTTTATATGCAAGTGAAATTTTATTTGAAACAGCAAAACAGTTTAAAAATTTAGATTTCATCGATTTTGGTTCTGGCTTTAAAGTGCCTTACAAACCAGGTGATATTGAAACTAATATTGAAGAACTAGGAAAAAAATTATCAAAAAGATTTAACGAGTTCTGTAAAAATTATGGTAAAGAATTAACCTTAGCTTTTGAACCTGGGAAATTTTTAGTGAGTGAATCTGGATACTTTTTAACTAAAGTAAATGCTGTAAAACAAACCACATCTACAGTATTTGCACAAGTTGATTCTGGTTTTAATCATTTAATACGTCCTATGTTTTATGGATCTCATCATGAAATTTCAAATATTTCTAACAAAAAAGGACGCGAACGTTTTTATACCGTAGTAGGATATATTTGTGAAACAGATACTTTTGGGAATAATCGCCGTATCAATGAAATTAATGAAGGTGATATTTTATGTTTTAAAAATGCTGGAGCATATTGTTTTTCAATGGCTAGTAATTATAACTCACGTTTTCGTCCTGCTGAAGTATTATGGTACAATGACAAAGCACATTTAATAAGAAAAAGAGAAACATTTGAAGACATATTAAATAATCAAATTGAAGTAGATTTTTCAACTAAAAAGGATAAAATTTTAGTTAAATAATTCTTTTACACTAAGATATATAAAAAAGTCGAATATTAAATTTTCGACTTTTTTTATATCAAATTTCAAGCAATTAAGTTTTTTTGAATTAACTCTTTACAATATGAATTACTAAATCTTCAATCCTGAAAGTTTATAAATACTTACGCCTTTAGTTGATGCTATAACTAAATCTTCACCACTAATTGCAACACCATTAACCGAATCTCCTTCGCCAAAATCAACATGAGAAAAATTATTTCTCATTTTATTTCTCTGATAATCATATTCAATTAAATAAAAACCAGCACCACCAGCAGCAATATAAAATACACCTCTATCAAACACAAATGAATTTACAACATCATCAGGTTTATTAGAATCTAAAATTTCATCTTTTATTTGCTGTATAAGAAAAGCTGTTTTGTTTCCTGAATTATCTGTTCTTATATTAAAAACACCTATTCCATCTGCTCCTAAACTAACTGCTAACCAATCTTTAGTAATAGCGGCTACACTATATTTAGCTTCAACATTAATGTTATTAAAGGTTCCTAAACTTACAACATAACTAAACGTCATAATATCCGTTTCTTTAGAAATATCATAATAGAATGCTTGTAACTCTTTAGTTTCATTATTAAAGGCTAAGGCCACAAATTTATATTCATTATTATCTAACTCAACAGATGTATCTAAAATAAATAGACCTTCTGTTTCACTAGAACTATTGTCTATTATTGTATTTGTTTGTTCGTTAAATGCATAAATAATACCAGAGTTTCCACCTCCAGCACCTGTTATAACACCTTCAATTGTTTTTATGCTTCGTAATTTATTTCCGAAGATAGAATGAAACATATCTTCTTCTTTTAAACTAAGAACATCAGTATCATCATTATATTTTATTTGATATCGTCCTAAAAATGAAGGATAATCACCTCCATAATAAACCTGAGCATCAAAACCACCACCTAATAATATATGATTATCATCTGAAAAATCGACAGCATCAACATCTCTATCTGGTAAAATCAATGTTCCTTCAAGACTAGGAGAACCATTTCTTGGAACACTTATTACGTCTACAGCACCTGAATAAGGCTCACCAACAAGACTATAAGATGCAGCTACTCGTCTATTCTTAACTGCTATATGATTTGCATTAAGCAAAACCTGTTGTCCTTTATAAGTAACATATAAGGGATCTACAATTGCTTTTAATCTAAGTCTCATCCCATTTACCTTAGAAGTCTTTGAAGTTTCTCCATTAATAGAATTAATCAAAACATCTTGATCAAACTCAGATAAACGGCTAACATCTTTAGTTACTTCTATACCACAATCTTCACAAATTAAGTCTTCAGATAATTGTTCTTCATCAATAATACCACTAGAATCTTTATCACAAGACACTATCAATAGCATTAAAGCGCTAAATAATAATAGAATTTTTCTCATTTTATGTTGATTTAGGGTTAATTTCAATAAACAATTATAGCTAAAATTGTTTTAAAAAACTACAAAAAAATCAAAAAACATGTATTTCGTCTAAAAAAAATGTATTTAAACGATAAAAATAATATTAACTTATTCAAGTTTGATAATTAAAATTCATATAAAAATTAAAATATCATATTTATTCTTTCTATTATTTTTTTTAAAGCTAAATCCAGTTGTTTAACTAGGAAAATCGGGGTATTTTTGAAAATAACTTAAATTTATAAATGGATTTCACTAACCCTCTCGTCTATGGTACGCCTTGCTTTCTTGCTTTAATTTTGGTAGAATTAACATATAGTAAAAGCCATAAAGAAAAAAAAGATTTATACAAATGGAAAGATTTAGCAGCAAGTCTTACTATGGGTATTGGCTCTGCTGTATTAGCTCCAATAGCAAAAACAATAGCATTTATATTGGTTTTCTCAATGACATATGAGATTTTTAATCCTGAAATTGATGGTATTCGTACAAACATCATGGGCTATCAATCATTTGGATATGCATGGTATATTTGGATTCTATGTCAATTAGCTGATGATTTTAGCTACTATTGGTTTCATAGACAAAATCACAACGTTCGTTTTCTTTGGGCTGCACATATAGTACACCATTCTTCTGATAATTTTAATTTAGGTACTGCTGTTAGAAATGGTTGGTTTACTATTTTTTACAAGCCATTCTTTTATATGTGGATTCCTGCTATTGGTTTCCCTCCAGAAATGCTGGTTATATGTTTAGGTATAGAAGCACTTTGGCAATTCCAATTACATTCTGTTTATATTCCTAAATTGGGTTTTATTGAAAAATTTATGAATACCCACACCATGCACCAAGTACATCATGCCCAAAATATTGAATATATGGATAAAAACCATGGTGGTTTCTTAAACTTATTTGATAAAATATTTGGAACTTGGAAAGAACTAGATGAAAGTATTGATATTAAATATGGTGTAACAAAAGCACCAAACTCTTATAACCCATTGGTTATCTTAACGCATGAGTATAAAGATATTTGGAATGATATGAAGAAATCTAAAAATTGGTATCATAAATTTATGTATGCTTTTGCTGCTCCAGGTTGGAGTCATGATGGTAGTACACTCACTATAAAACAACAGAGACATAAGCACTAAACAAATAATTAAACATAAATGGTCTAAAAATTTATTAAGTTTATAACGGTTAAATATATTACTCTAAAACCAATTACATAAAACTTTAAATTCTATATGTCTGAAATAAAATCAACTAGAATAGAGTCTATAGACATTTTAAGAGGTGTTGTTATGGTAATAATGGCTTTAGACCATGTTAGAGACTACTTTCATTATGGAGCATTCTTTAATGATCCAACAAATATAGAAACCACAACACCTATATTATTCTTTACTCGTTTTATTACTCATTATTGCGCTCCTATATTTGTGTTTTTAGCTGGTACTTCTGCTTTTTTATATGGTAGTAAAAAAACTAAAAATGAACTTTTTAAATTTTTACTTACACGAGGTATCTGGCTAATTATATTAGAAATAGTAGTAAATAATCTTATATGGAAATTCGATTTAAGTTATAGTAGACTTATTCTTCAAGTAATTTGGGCAATTGGTTTTAGCATGATTACATTATCTTTTTTAATTTATTTACCGAAAAAATTATTATTAACAATTGGATTCATAATTGTATTTGGACATAATTCTTTAGATAGCATTGTTAAGAATGGAAATAGCATAACAGATTACATTTGGTATATATTACATCAGCCTAATTTCATTCCTTTAGGAAACCATGATATTGGAGTATTTTATCCTGTGCTACCTTGGATAGGAATTATGATTTTAGGTTATTGTCTAGGTCAACTTTATACAAAAGATTTTAATAGGGAAATTAGAAAAAAATATTTGCTGTTTCTAGGGTTTGGTGCTATTATATTATTCTTTGTATTAAGAGTTCTAAATATTTATGGAGATTTAGTAGCATGGTCTGTACAAGATACTACTAGCAAAACAATAATGTCATTCTTTAAAGTTACAAAATATCCGCCTTCGTTAGCTTATACCTTAATAACACTTGGACCTGCTTTATTATTTTTAAATGGAATTGAATCTGTTAAAAATAGAGTTACTAATTTCTTTTTAGTTTTCGGAAGAGTTCCTCTATTCTATTACTTTTTACATGTACTAGTTATTCACGTTTTTGCTATATTAGGAATATTAATTTTTGGTGGAGATTGGCACCACATGATATTAACCAAAGATGTCTTTGTAAATGCTAAACTTATAAATTATGGTTATCCTCTATTTGTTGTTTACCTAGTTTGGATAAGCATTGTAGCACTACTCTATTTTCCATCTAAAAAATATATGATTTACAAAGCAACTAACAAGGATAAATGGTGGTTAAGTTATTTATAGAATAAACTATCTGTTTACAAGAATTCTTCATTTACACTTAAAAAAAACATTACTCATTTAACTTTCCTTGAAAAACATTCACTTTAGAATTAAAAGGGTTTCCAGAAGCGCGACGTAACATTACAACCTGTCCGCAATGCCACAAGGCATCAGAAATAGGACCGTTTATAATATTCCAAAATGGCACTTTGGTTTCATCAAGTTTAAAAGAGACTTTAGTGTTTCTTAAAACATCTGATACTACTTTAAAATTAAGAAGTGTTTGTTTGCGTTTCTCATTAAAATTAAGTTCAGAAGTATTAGTGTCTTTATTATCATCAAGGATACTATTTCTAATAAATTTAGACAAGCCATAAATATGTTCAATCGTTTCAGAAGATGATCTTCCTGTTTCACTAGGTTTATATTCAAGATCTTTTTCTAGCAACCCTTCAGTTACCCAATAATATCTAAAACCCAATCCATCAATCATTCTTGCAGCTACAGTATTTGCCGTATAGCTTTCAGGATAATTTGGAATTTCATAGTATGGTAATTTTTCATCCATTGTATTTTGAGCATTTAAACTTATAACTAATAAAAACATTAGTATATTAATATGACTTTTCATATGACTGATTGATTTAAAATAAAAGAAATTATTCGTTTTTAAGCTGTTGCTTGTATAATTCTATATTTGCTTTTATATCATCATCTAATTCTGGTTCTTGTATATCTGTATATGTACTTAAAGTATCGTAAATAGTTTTAGCTACTAAATAGCGTGCTGTTGGTTTATCATCAGCAGGAATTGTATACCATGGTGCATACGGTTTTGATGTTCTATTTATAGCGTCTTCATAGCAATCTTGATATTTATCCCAAAGTTTTCGTTCTTTTAAATCGCCAGGAGAAAATTTCCAATTCTTTTCTTGCTTCTCTAAACGACGTAGTAATCTGTATTTTTGTTCTTCTTTTGATAGATTCAAAAAGAATTTTAAAATGATAGTACCACTTTCTGAAATGTGTTTTTCAAAATTATTTATTTGCTCAAAGCGTTTATCCCAAAAAGCTTCATTTATATCTTCAACAAAATTAACTTTTGGTATATTTTCTCCCATTATATATTCAGGATGCACTCGTGTTACTAATACATTTTCATAATGTGTTCTATTAAAAACGGCAAATTTCCCTCGAGAAGGTAATACAATATAATGTCTCCATAAATAATCGTGCTTTAACTCTAGCTCAGTTGGTACTTTAAAACTATGAACTTCAACTCCTCTAGCATTAAATTCTTTAAACACTTCGCGTATTAAACTGTCTTTTCCAGATGTATCCATGCCTTGTAAGCAAATTAAAACAGCATATTTATTATGAGCATACATGGTATCTTGCAATTTCCCTAACTTTTTCCTAACATCTTTAAGTGCTTCTTTAGCATCTTCAATTACAACTTTAGTTGGTGTGCTTTTTAGGCTTATACTTGAAGTTACTTTATAAGCATCAGTTAATTTTTCTTTCATGTTTATATTATTTTTTAAGACTCTTAATATTGTTATAAATATAAGTAAAACACTTAATTTCGACGAACTGCAAAATAATATATAATGTTTTTAATACATTAGCCATTCCTAACTTATGTTTATACCCAAAAATAATATGAGAAAATATTTTATTTTTTTTATTACCATTGTTTGTTTTTCTGTAAAAGCACAAACAAACTGCGATGATGCTAACTCGTATCTTGTTAATGCATATTCACATGTTAAAGATGCATATGATTCTAATAATATTAGTCATCTAAAATATTATGCAAACCGATCTTTAGAATCTTTTAAACTTTCAAAAAAAAATCTAATAGATTGTGATTGCCAAACAGTAATAGTACTTAGCGATAAAGCTATTGATTTACTAGCTAAAGTTGAAAATGCAGAAACTTTTGAAGATGGTCGTTTTTTTGTAAAACGAGCTAGAGAAATTAGTAAAGAAAGTGTTATCGAAATAGATAAATGCTCAGCATCTACAACAACAGCAACATACAAAAATACAGATGAGAATGATGCCCTTACTAATTTGAAAAATGAACAGCTAAAATTAAAACAACAACAAGAGGCTTTAAAACTTAAAGAAGCTGAAATAAAAAAGAAATTAGCAGAACAAAATGACAAAGAATTAAGGCTTAAAAAAGAACAGTTAATTCTTTCTTACAAAAAAACTATTGCCCTTAACATTAAAACATACAACGAAACTTTAAAAAGTTATGATTGTAATTTCGAACCTATAAAAAGTGTAGATACTTTAAATAATTTGACTGAAGAAAGTATTGATTCAATTAAAAAATACTACCTTAATGAGATAAAAGCACTTGCTTCAAATTATTTATCGCAGCTTAATTCTTGTGATAATTAACCAAAAAGGTTTCTAAATAAAAAGGCATCATTCTAAATTTAGGATGATGCCTTTTTATTTATTTCTTAACTATTATTTTGAAGCAAACAATTTAACATCTTGCTCACTCACCTCGGTACCACCTAATATTATTAATCGCTCAATAACATTTCGTAATTCTCTAATATTACCTGTCCAATCATACTCTTGAAGCAATTTTATAGCCTTGTCTGAAAATAATTTTTTAGCGGTTCCCTGCTCTGTTGCAATTTTGTCAGAAAAATAATTTACTAACAATGGAATATCTTCACGTCTGTCATTTAAAGCAGGAACTTTTATTAAAATAACGGCAAGTCTGTGATATAAATCTTCTCTAAATCTTCCTGCTTCAATTTCCTTTTTTAAATTCTTATTGGTTGCAGCAACAACACGCACATCTACTTTAATATCTTTATCACTACCTACACGTTGTATTCTACTTTCTTGTAATGCACGCAATACTTTTGCTTGAGCCGATAAACTCATATCTCCTATTTCATCTAAAAAAATAGTACCACCATTAGCAGCTTCAAATTTCCCTGCTCTATCTTTTGCTGCACTCGTAAAAGCACCTTTTACATGACCAAATAATTCACTTTCAATTAATTCAGAAGGAATAGCTGCACAATTAACCTCAATCATATTCCCTTTTGCTCTAGCACTTTTTTCATGTAACCAATGGGCAACAAGTTCTTTTCCTGTTCCGTTTGGTCCCGTAATTAAAACACGAGCATCGGTTGGTGCTACCTTATCTATAATATCTTTGATTTGAGAAATAGCAGCACTATCTCCTATCATTTCGTATTTCTTACTTACTTTCTTCTTAAGAATTTTATTTTCTACAACTAATTCTTTTCTATCTAAAGCATTACGAACCGTGTTTAATAAGCGGTTTAAATCTGGTGGTTTCGATATATAATCAAAAGCTCCTAAACGCATTGTATTTACCGCGGTATCTAAATCGCCATGACCAGAAATCATAACAATAGGTGTCTCTGGTTTTATTTTTTTTGTAGCTTCTAATACTTCAACACCATCCATTTTTGGCATTTTTATATCACAAAGTATCAAATCAAAATCATCATTCTTTATTTTTTCAATACCAGACAAACCATCTTCTGCCTCCTCTACTTGGTAGGTATCATTTTCTTCTGAAAGAATTTTAACTAATACTCTTCTAATAGCTGCTTCGTCTTCTATGACTAATATTTTTGGCATATTTCTATTTTTTTATAATATGTATATCGCGTTGTGGAAACGGGATAGTGATGTTATGTTCTCTAAATAATCTATCTATTTCAAAACGAATTTCACTTTTAGGAAAACGAACATTAAAACTATCATTTATTGTAAATACAAGTTTAAAGTTTAAGGAACTATCTCCAAAATCTGTAAATAAAACGGTTGGCTCGGGGTATTGCAAAACCTCTTTTTGATTAGTTGCAGCTTCAAGTAAAACCTTTTTTACTAATTGCACATCGCTACCGTAAGCAACACCAACATCGACACTTTCTCTGGTAGTTGTACCATTTTGAGTCCAATTATAAAGACTATTAGTCAAATATAAATGATTAGGAATTATTAATACTTTATTATCTACAGTGGTAGCTCTAGTTGTTCTTAATTTAATTTCTTCTACTCTACCTACTTTTCCTTCTAACTCAATAATATCACCAACATGTACAGTTTGATCTATTAATATAAAAATACCCGAAATTATATCTTGAAATAAAGTTTGAAGAGCTAAACCAACACCAATTAGCAATGCTGCAGATGCTGCAAAAATAGTTGTTACATTAATTCCTATGGAGTCGAAAACTATAAGTACAACAATTATATAAATTAGCCATCGTGCAAAAGAAAATACGGTGTTAAATTTTGCCTTATCGGATACTGGCATATTTCTAGTAATAAGCTTTTTTGCCCATCGTAAAAGATATGTTGTTGCTATTATTACAACTAAAACTAATAAAACATACTTTACTTTTAAAACAATATCATGAGCATCTTTACCTGTACCATAAGTAAAGTCTATAAGTTTAAATTCGAGAAAATCCGTAATCTTTTCCCAAATTGAACTATTGGTTATAGCATCACCCACTTCCTCTACTTCTTTTTCTATTTTATTTGTTACTTTACTTTGCATTTTAATACTTTATCCATTTTATAATTTCTTTGTAGCTTGGTTTTTTTCCATACATTAAAATACCAACGCGGTAAATTTTTGACGCAAACCAAACAGTAAACATAAAAGTACCAATTAATATCAACAATGATACCAACTGTTGCCATAAAGGTACTCCAAACGGTATACGCATGAGCATAACTACTGGTGATGTTAATGGAATAAACGAAAACACAGTAGAAACAGTACCGTGAGGGTCTTCAATAACTGTAAATATACCAATATAAACGGCCAACATTAATGGCATTATAATTGGCAACATAAATTGCTGTGTATCTGTTTCGTTATCAACAGCAGCTCCTATTGCTGCATAAAATGAGCTATATAAAAGATAACCTCCTATGAAAAATAGGATAAAAGCAAAAATAAGATTAGTAAGTGGTAAATTATAAAAAGCTAACATAATATTTTGAACTTGCATATTCAACTCTGGGTTTTCCATAGCTTGTTGCATCATTTCTTGCTGAGGTGTTTGCATTTGAGTCATATCAATTCCAAAAAACAAAGACACAATTGTCATAAGAATACCTCCAACAATTAACCAAATAACAAACTGAGTAAGACCTGCTAAAGAAGTTCCTATAATTTTACCTAGCATTAATTGAACAGGTTTTACCGAAGATATTATTACCTCAATAATGCGGCTTGTTTTCTCTTCAATAACACTACGCATTATCATATTACCATAAATAATAATAAACATAAAAAGTAAATAACCTGCTGCAATACCAAAAGCTAATTTTGCAAAACTATCAACTTTAGATGTTTCTTCTCCATCAAAACTTTCTTGTGTAATATTAACATGTACCTTAGACTTATTAATGACATCAATATCAATCCCTTTTTCCTGTAAACTAATATTGGTTAATTTATTTTCAAGTTTGCTTTCAATATTTGAGATGACTGAAAGTGAAGGCGATTCTTCAGAATAAAATTTAACATGATTTGAAATTTCATCAATATCTTGAAATTTATCAATATGCAATAATCCATAAGCCGATGTCTCTTTTGTTATTAATATTGCATCTTCAAGTGAAACTCCTTCTAAAAGATTGTATGTTGTTTTATCTGAATTTTCAAAAACTTCATGCAATGAACCAGACTCATCTAAAATAGTAATGGTTCTAATTTTATCATTATTCAATTGTGATAAATAAGCAACTACTGTTGCTAGAGCAATCATAATAATTGGACTTAAAAAAGTCATTATTATAAAGGCTTTATTTTTAACCTTAGTTAAATATTCGCGTTTAATAATTAATGGTAAATGATTCATAAAAATTAATTATTCTTTACAGTTTGAATAAAAATATCGTTAACATTTGGTATAAGTTCTACAAAATGAGACACCTCACCTTTTGACATTAAATAATCTAGTAAATCATTTGGTGTATTACCATTTAATAACTTAATATTTAGTTTCAATTCGTCTTCTAAGGTTTTAAAATTGGCTGGAGATACTTCAAATTTTTCAGAAAGTTCATTTTTCAAAATATTGTTATTACTAGTTTTAATACCAACCTCAAACGTATTAATTTTATATTGCCGTTTTATATCAATTAATTTACCTTCAATCAACTTATTTGATTTATTAATTAATGCTATATCATCACATAACTCTTCTACCGATTCCATTCTATGTGTTGAAAAAATAATGGTTGCTCCATTATCTCGTAACTGTAAAATTTCATCTTTAATTAAATTAGCATTAATTGGGTCGAAACCCGAAAAAGGCTCATCAAAAATTAATAACTTAGGTTGATGTAAAACGGTAACAACAAACTGAACTTTTTGAGCCATTCCCTTTGAAAGTTCTTGTATTTTTTTGTTCCACCAATCTCCTATTTCTAAACGCTCAAACCAATATTTTAAACGAGTTTTGGCTTCTGTTTTGCTTAATCCTTTTAATTGTGCTAAATATAAAGCTTGCTCGCCAACCTTCATAGATTTATACAAACCACGCTCTTCTGGCAAATAACCTATATCTCTAATATGTGAATTATTTAGCAAATCGCCATCCAAATGAACGGTTCCTGAATCTGGCATTGTTATTTGATTAACAATACGTATTAATGTTGTTTTTCCTGCTCCATTAGGCCCTAATAAACCATATATACTTCCTTTAGGGACTGATAATGACACATTATTTAGGGCTCTAAAATTTCCGAAATTTTTAGAAACGTCTTTTACTTCTAATAAATTACTCATTAATTTTATTATTGACTTGTTATCGGTAAATATATTAAATGTTAACCGAGCTATTTAATGCTTTTTTTAATAATTGCTCTTTAAATAAAAGATTTTAGATATAAAAACAAAACCCACCCTTAAAAAAATTAAGGATGGGAAAAAAATTGCTATGAAAAAGAAAAATTATCACTAAAATAAATTAGTGATACATCAAATATAGTTTTTTTTTCGTAATTATTCATAAAATAAATAGAGAACTTATAGCATATAGATAAAAAAAATCCGCTATAATGCGGATTCCTTTTTTTTTACTAAAACTGCTTTTCAATTAAGAAAACATATCCTTTACTTTTTCAAAGAAAGACTTGTCCGAACTTTCTGGTTTCGGTTCAAAATGTTCGTCATCTTTCATAGCTTCAAAAAAGTCTTTTTGTTGTTTATTTAATGTTTTAGGAGTCCATACATTAACATGTACTAAAAGATCTCCTTTACCATAACCATTAATACTTGGTATTCCTTTTCCGCGTAAGCGTAAAATTTTACCAGATTGCACACCTGCTTCTATTTTTATTCGCACTTTACCTGTTACAGTATCTATTTCTTTAGAAGTTCCTAAAACTGCATCAGGATAACTAACATACAAATCGTAATGCAAATTGTCTCCTTCTCGTTGTAACTTTTCATGTTCAACTTCTTCAATAGCTACTAATAAATCTCCTGAAACACCATTTCCTGGAGCTTCATTTCCTTTACCAGAAACTTTAAGCTGCATACCATCTACAACACCAGCTGGTATTTTTATAGACACAGTTTCTTCTGCTACTTTTAATCCTTGAGCATCTGCATCTGCAGGTTTTTTGTCAATAGTTTGTCCTGCTCCACCACACACATTACAAGGTGACGATGTTTGCATTCTTCCTAAAATAGTGTTGGCTATACGTGTTACTTGCCCACTACCATGACATGTTGAACATGTTTTATAAGTAGTACCTGGAGCTTGAATTTTACGTTTAACTTTTATTTTCTTTTCAACGCCATTAGCAATTTCTTCTAATGTTAATTTTACGCGAATACGAAGATTGCTACCTTTAGCTCGACGTTGGCCACCGCCACCGCCAAAACCAGAGAATCCGCCACCACCAAAGCCACCGCCAAAGATATCACCAAACTGACTGAATATGTCATCCATATTCATACCGCCGCCACCAAAGCCACCGCCGCCATTTTCGAAGGCTTGATGACCAAACTGGTCGTAACGTGCTTTCTTATCGGCATCACTTAAAACCTCATAAGCTTCTGCTGCTTCTTTAAATTTAGCTTCTGCATCTTTATCATTAGGGTTTTTATCAGGGTGAAATTCTATCGCCTTTTTACGGTATGCTTTTTTTATTTCAGCTGCTGATGCTCCTTTGCTTATTCCTAATATTTCGTAATAATCTCTTTTAGCCATATTCTTGTTTTATTGCCCAATAACTACTTTAGGAAAACGAATTACTTTTTCGCCTAGTTTATATCCTTTTTCAACTATGTCTATAATTTTTCCTTTCATATCATCTGTAGGTGCAGGAATTTGTGTAATCGCTTCATGATCATCAGCATTAAAAGCATCTCCTTTTTCTACAGTAATTGCTTTAAGTCCTTTTTGCTCTAAAGTACCTACTAGTTTGTTATAAATTAACAATACGCCTTTTCGTAAAGCTTCTGCTTCTTTATCTTCATCAATATGATTTAAAGCACGTTCAAAATCATCAAGAATTGGTAACAATGTTTTCATGACATCTTCGCTTGCTGTTGAAAACAATTCTATGCGCTCTCTCGAAGTACGCTTTTTATAATTTTCAAATTCAGCAAATAATCGTAAAAACTTTTCCTTTTCTTGTTTTACTTCTGCTTGTAATTTCTCTTCAACAGTTTGCTCTTCTACAACCTGATCTTCAACATCTACAGTTTCCGTTTGAGTATTTTCAACTGCTTCTTGCTCTATATCTTTTTTATCCTTTTTCGACATCGTAAATTTAAATTTTATGCAATTCTAAAATTAATTGGCAAAAGTACTGCCATTCTTGTTAAAATGCCATAATGTCATTAATTTTTTTTAACAAAAAACACGCCTTTAGTCTTAACAAACCAAATAACCCGTTGTATATTTTAAATAATACTAATTTTGATATTATTAATGTTTCTTTCAAAAATAAATTTGTTTATATATTGAATAACTGTTAAAGCAGTTATTTTAGGTAATATTCTATTTTTAAATCCCTGAAAAAACTTAATATCATAATATTAATCAAAACACAAAAAGTATTATCCCTGAAGAAATGGATTTACATGATAATTGCCTTATTGAAAAAATATATAAATCTGCAGCAAACAATAGCAAAATCACACCATTAGATAACATCTCAAATGTTTTGGATATTAGAAGAAATAAATAATGCTTTTAAATTTTCAATTAAATAAATCCTGTAAAGCAGGTTCTAAATGGTGATATTCAAAATCAAACCCTTTATCTTCTATTTTTTTAGAACTTACACGTTGACTTTCAAATAACAACAAATGCATTTCTCCTAAAATAGATCGCATAACGAATTGAGGAATATTAGGTAAAAACAAAGGTCTTTTTAAAACTTTAGCTATTATTTTTGTTAGCTCTTTATTGTTTACTGGATTGGGAGAAACTCCATTATAAACACCGCTTAAATTGTTTTCAATAACATATAAAAAAATATTTGCTAAATCATGAATATGAATCCATGATTGCCATTGTTTTCCTGTGCCAAAAGCTGCTCCTAAACCAAACTTAATAGGTTTAACTATTTCTTGCAAAGCACCTCCTCTATTTGACAATACTAAACCTATTCTAATTTTAGAAACCATAATGTTTAATTTAGTAAAAGCATCTACTTCTTCTTCCCAAGCTTTAACAATACTACTTAAAAAAGAGGTTTCTTCTATTTTAAAGGATTCTTCATAATAATTAACAGTAGAATCTGGATATCCACCAATAGCACTTGCAGAAACAAGTTGTTTAATAGTATGTGATTCTCCTTTTAAGGCATTGACTAATAATCGTGTCGTTTCCTTTCTACTATCTAAAATTTTCTTCTTATAAATAGGCGTCCAACGTTTTGAAACTGTAGCACCTGCTAAATGAATAATAGCATCTACATTTTTAAAACAAGCATTATCTATTTCTTGTAATTTCGGATTCCAATAAAAACCTTGGTAATTTTCTTTTTGTTGAATTTTTGACTCACTAGTAGTTAGGTAATTAACCGCAATATTTTGTTCATGACAGTGTTTTACAATTTCTTGTCCTATAAGTCCCGTAGCACCAGTTATTAAAACACGCATTTTCTTTTTATTTTAAAGTTACAAAATGAAAATGTAGCATACTAACTATTTATATTAGGTTTAACATAACAATTGATAATGTGAAATTAAAATGCTTATATGTAAACATTAAAAAGGATAACAATTACTTGCACACCTCTATTTATCTTAAAAATAAAATTGCTTTATTGTTCTTAGCATTTAGCGCCTAAATATTATTTTTATGGAGTTATTGAATGTTTCGTTGCTCTAAGCATTTCGCGTTTTCCAGGTGGACCAGGTAGTCGTTCTACTTCAAAGCCTACGGCTTGCATAGCACGACGTACGCTTCCTTTTGCCGAATAGGTAACTAAAACACCTTTATTTTTTAAAGCATCATACATTTTTTTAAAAATAGCTTCTGTCCATAATTCTGGTTGTACACGTGCACCAAAAGCATCAAAGTAAATTATATTGTATGCTTCTATGTCTTCAATTTCATTGAAAAATTTATGCTGTTTTATTAATGAAAAATTAGGTGTTATTTTATTGTCTTCATTCCAAGAAACTTCATGAAGCTTTTTAAATAATGATTCTTTTTCCTTTGATTGTAATTCTTTAGGATAATTAAGTTGAATAATCTCTTCCATTAAAACAGGGTACCCCTCAACACCACAATAACGAATATTTAGCTTCTGTTTTTCAGCTTCTAACAAAGTTATAAAAGCATTTAAGCCCGTACCAAATCCAATTTCTAATATAGAAATAGATTGATGAGATTCTGAATTAAATTCTGGACTTATAAAATATTGCAAGCCATGTTTTATAAAAACATGATATGCTTCTTGTATTGCGCCATGTTTAGAATGGTATTGTTCATTCCATTGTGGTAAATGAATAGTTGATGAACCATCTCCTGTAATTACTATTTCTCTTTCCAAAATTATTGTTTTAACAAAACACCATCCGCCTCAAAAGAATAGGTTCTTTTAGGTTTTGTAATTAATGTGATATCTTCCTTTGTTTTTCCTGCATCTTTAGCATAATGCCATTGTTCATCAACCGAAACTTCTTCTTTTTTCTTTTTGCAAGCATTTAACATTAAAACAAAAAAAATCATTAAAAAAATAGTCTTCATACCATAATATTTTCAGTTTTAAAGTATTTGTGTAAATATAGCATTTTTTAAAAACGTTTTTACTTAAATTTGTAACATAAAATAACAAGACATGAGTGCAATAATCAAAGACATCGAGATTATAAAATCTAAAACTACTAAAATTAATGAGGTTGATTTTAATGATTTGAAATTTGGAAATACGTTTTCAGATCACATGTTAGTATGTGACTTTAAAGACGGAAAATGGCAAGCACCAAAAGTGGTCCCTTACCAACCAATTACTTTAGATCCTTCAGCTAAGATTTTCCACTATGGTCAATCTGTTTTTGAGGGTATGAAAGCTTATAAAGATGCTGATGAAAATGTCTTTTTATTTCGTCCTTTAGATAACTTTAAACGATTAAATATATCATCTAAGCGATTAGCAATTCCTGAGCTTCCTGAAGAATATTTTATGGAAGGTTTAAAGACTTTATTAGAAGTTGACAAAGACTGGATTCCTAAAAACGAAGGCAGTTCATTATATATAAGACCTTTTGTTTTTGCTTCAGGAAATGGATTTCATGCATCGCCTGCAGATGAATATAAATTTATAATTTGTACGGCACCTTCTGGGTCATATTTCTCTGGTAAAGTAAAAGTTTTAATTGAACAAACTTATTCGCGTTCGGCAAATGGTGGCGTTGGTTTTGCTAAAGCAGGAGGTAACTATGCTGGACAATTTTACCCAACACAATTAGCTGTTGAGAAAGGCTACCAACAAGTTATTTGGACGGATGATAATACCCATGAATATATTGAAGAAGCTGGTGCTATGAATATTTTTGTTCGTATAAATGATACGCTTATTACAGGGCCAACAAGTGATAGAATTTTAGATGGTATTACTCGTAAAAGTATTATTGAAATAGCTAAAGCTGAAGGTATTCCTATTGAAGTTAGAAAAATAACCGTAAGTGAAGTGGTTGAAGCTGCAAAAAATGGTAGTTTAAAAGAAATGTTTGGAGCAGGAACTGCTGCTGTTATTTCTCCAATTGCTGGTTTTGGATATAATGACACCGATTATGATTTACCTGAATTAAACGACACATATGCTAGTTTTTTAAAGAAGACTATTACAGATATACAAACTAACAAAAGTGAAGATCCATATGGATGGCGCGTTAAATTAGATTAACTCACTCCATAGATTAGAAACAAAAAGAGAAGCCAAAAGCTTCTCTTTTTTTATTTCTTTAAAATGGCATCTATATTTGGTTTAAAATAATTAGGTCCTTTTAATACTTTTCCATCTTCTCTGTAAATAGGCTGTCCATTTTCTCCTAGTTTACTCATGTTACTTCGTTGTATTTCTTCAAAAACTTCTTCTATTTTATGTTGCATACCGTGTTCTATAATGGTTCCGCATAAAATATAAAGCATATCTCCTAACGCATCAGCTACCTCAACTAAATCATTATTATTGGCCGCCTCAAGATACTCTTCATTTTCTTCTTTCATTAAATTAAAGCGTAAGGTGTTTTTATTTATACCTAAATCGGCTATCGGGTTTTCTTTATGGCCTATTTTAAATGCTGTATGAAATGCTTTTACTGCTTCTATTTTATCCTTCATATAAATTTTTATTTTCATTTCCGCGAAAGCGAAAATCTCATTTTGTTTTCATTATTTTTGCATAAAAATAACTATATGTTTAGTAAAGGTCAAATCATTTTTGGTGTTTTATTTTTTATTGTCTTCGCTATTATAATTGGTTTTACTTACCGAAAAGACTTAAAGCTACACAAAAAATTTTATAAAGGTAGTTATTGGGTACTTTTAGCTTTTATTGCTTTTATTGGACTTATAGTAGCTATTAAGTTCTTGTTTAAATAGCTCTCTATCTTAGGTTAAATCATCTAAGTTGACTAGGAAATAAAGCCTTCAAACTGTTATATAATTAAAAAGGTAGTAAAACAACGCAACCTTTTTGCTCATTTTGCATCTATTGTATAACTCAATCGAACTTAAAAACATGAAGGTACTAATAATCATCACAACACTTATTGTAATCAACCTGTTACTATTAGTTTTTAGTGTAAATAAAAAAACAGAACCTTGATTAAGATTCTGTTTTTTTATTAATACTTAAAATTTCTTTTTAGTTTACTTCTGGGAGAAAATTATATCGTTTACTATAATCTAACATTTGTTCAGAAAACGTTTTTGGCTGTGTTACTTTTACACTTATAATTTCGCCTTCTTCATTTTTATCAGCCACTAAAACTGGATTTACAAAACCACTATACGGTGCTGATGTAAATTGTTTATTTCGTTCTAAAATTTCAGCATGAAGTTTTTGGTCTACTTTTACGCCATAACCTTCTACTAAAGCTTCTACTGCTACATAATCGCCTTCAGATTTTATACGTTGCGTTTCTCTTAATAATTGTCCGAAAAGCTCATGAAGTTTTTCATAATCATTAATATTATAATATGTTTTTCCGTCTCTTGTTATTTTTTCAATAACATTATCTTTTTGTCCTTTTTCAAAAACCCAAGCAGAAATCCATTGTCTGTTTCTCATGTGAGCTTCTTCAACATCATCACCTAAATTTAATCTAATTAATTGCGAAATAAGTCCATTTCTTATGTAACCATCATAAGCCGTTTTCCCAACAGCTTTCCAATCGTCAACTAAACCTAAATCTTGAAGTTTAGAATCGTATAAATAATATAAAGCTACCAAATCGGCACGACCTTCCTCTAAAGTCGATCTGTAATTTTTAAGAGTTTCTTTTACAGTACCTACTCCAGGGTTTATTTGACCAGATGCATGACCAATAACCTCATGCAATGCGGTATGTAACTTACCGGCTAAACGACCATATTTTTCTTCTAGTTGAAATTCTTCCTCATCATTAACAAACTCTTTTAAACGATCTGAACTTCCTGCATTACTATAAGCATTAGTAATATTTCCTAATGAAACAGATTTACTACCTACAGCAGCACGAATCCAATTTGCATTTGGTAAGTTAACACCAATTGGAGTACTTGGAGAAGAATCGCCAGCTTCACCAGCAACATTAACAACCTTATAAGAAACCCCTACAACATTTTCTTTTTTGTGTGCTTCCATTAAAGTAGAGTTATCTTCAAACCATTGTGCGTTATCTGATACCACTTTCATTTTTTGAGACATATCAAAATCGTTTATTTGAACTATTGTCTCATAAGACCCTCTATAAGCTAGTGGATCATTGTACACTTCAATAAAACTATTTATATAATCTATATTACCTGCTGTCACAGCTGTCCAAGCCACATTATAATCATCCCAAGTTTGTAAATCACCTGTCTTGTAATAATCAATTAATAAAGCCAAAGCATTTCCTTGTGCTTCATTTTCAGCAACACCTTTGGCAAGTTCTAGCCATTTAATAATTTCATCAATTGCAGCACCATAAAGTCCTCCAGATTTATAAACACGCTCTTTTAAAACACCATTTTCTTTTACCAATTGAGAATTTAAACCAAATGATAAAGGTTTTTCTGGATTTGGAGATACTTTCGTTTTATAAAAGCTTGCAACATCGGCATTTGTAACATTAGGTCCGTAAAAATTAACAGCAGAAAGCAACACATTATCAACACCTTTAGCTTTATTTACCTTTTTAGAATCTTTATCGTTAAAAATAACATCAAAAGCTTCTCCTTCTAAAACAGTATGAGTTGCTGCCAATATCTCCTTTAAATAATCTGAAGAAAATTCAGGTTTAATTTTATCATTAGAATAATGATGATGAATACCATTACTAAACCAAATACGTTTTAAATAAGTTTCAAACGCATTCCAATCTGTTGATGTTTTATCACCATTATAATTGGTATAAACAGATTCAAGTGCTTTTCTTATTTTAAGATTATGACGGTAGTTTTGATCCCACATGATGTCTCTTCCTGATAAACCTGCTTGTGTTAAATAATAAACTAATGTTTGCTCTTTTAAGCTTAGTTTTTCCCAACCTGGAATTTGATACCTTAATACTTTAATATCTGCAAATTGTTCAACATTAAAATCGAAATCAGATTTCTCTTTAGTTATGTCTGCTTCTACATTTTTTTCTTTGTTCTCGTTTCCACAGGAAAACAAAACGATTGCTAATAAAAATACACTTAATACTGTTTTTAGTTTCATAATGAAATGATATTCTTGATTAATACGTAAAAATACAAACAATTATAAAATTTTTCATTGTTATTTATACATAAATTAAGTTTTTTTAGTATGAAATTATTATTTTTAATCAACCAAACATAATCAACTAATAATCAAGCTTAAAAATCGTTATATTTGATTATCATAATACTCTCAAAATCAAGTAAATGAAAATTTTTAAATACATTTTATTCTTATTACTTATTGCTTTTATTGGTACTGCAATTTATATCGCAGTACAACCAAACTCATATAAAGTTACAAGAAGCCGTACTATAAATGCTCCTGTCTCTATATTGTATGACAATGTTATCGATTTAAAAAACTGGGAAACTTGGTCGCCATGGATTAAAAAGGAACCAAGCACAGTTATTACACTTGGAGAACAAACAAAAGGTGTAAATGGCACTTATAGCTGGATAGATAAAAACGGTGCTGGTACTATGAAAATTACGGAGGCAACCAACAACAAATCGATAAAACAAAACATGCAGTTTGGAGAATTTCCTGCTTCTGAAATAACATGGGATTTTACTCCGAATACTGATGGCTCAACAATAGTTACTTGGAACATAAGTGGCGAAAATTTACCATTTGGTTTTAAAGCCTATACTGCTTTCTCTGGAGCTATGGATGAACAAGTTGGTCCTGATTTTGAACGAGGTTTAGAAAAACTAGATAGTATTGCTGTTAATAGTATGAAAGTATACAATATAAAAATTAATGGTATTACGGAATATGGTGGTGGCTTTTTTATCTACAAAACAACATCTGCTACAAGCTCAAATATTAGTAAAATTATGGCTAAACAATATAGCAAGTTAATGAGCTATATGGCACAGAATAATATTGTTGCAAGCGGAATGCCTTTTACTATTTATAATGAAATGAATCCTGAAAACGGAAATGTAATTATGAGTAATGCCATTCCTGTTATTAATAAAATTAATTTTATTAATCTTACTGAAAATAATGATATTCTGTGTGGCTATATGGCTAAAACAAGAGTTCTTAAAACCACTTTAAAAGGAAACTACACTAATCTTCCTGAAGCATGGAAAAAATCAATGAGTTATATTACTAAAAACAATTTAATTCCATCTGATATAAAACCTTTTGAAATTTATACAAACAATCCTAGAAATATACCAAACCCAGCCAATTGGTTAACCGAAATTTATATTCCGTTGAAAGACTAAAATATTAATAAACAACTTTTACTCGTTTTTTTAGGCTTGCATTTGGTAAAGTAAAAATCTTGATTTTGTCAGAAAGAACAAATAACTTAGTTTAACGTCTGATATAAAATATTGAAACGATTTCATATTATTTGTTACCTATATAAGGTGAAAAAATTTATGCTTCAAATATTATTTATGATTTACAGAATGGGAATTGGGTTTTCTCAAACCAATTTATCGGGAAATAAAAACTTAGATTTCTCGAAATTGAATGAATCTGACTTTAAAGTAAAAGAAAATGGAAAAGGAAAACATCCAAAACTCTACATTAATCAAACAATATATCTAAGCCCCTTTTAATTCATCTGCGCCATCCAACAAACCTATCAACTCTTCTGGTTTATGAATCAAAATAGGAATGTGTTGCGAACATATATAAAATTCACTTTCCTTATGATAAAATTTAGTAACTGCTGTTTCAAACGATGTTTTTTTACAAACAATGCATACTCTAGAATGACTCATAATATGTACTTTTTAAACTAAAACAAATCTATCTTTTATTTTTCGTTTAAAAACTAACATTCATCATACCTTAAGAATAAAGATAATTCTGAAAAACGAATCTAATGCTTCGCAAAAGCCTTAACACCTGCTTCTACTCTTGTCTTTAAATAATTTTTACGTGGCACTATAGGGCAAGAATATTTATCGTTATAAGCACAATAAGGATTGTATGCTTTATTAAAATCAATCGTCATAGTATCTCCTTCTGGAATTCTAGCATCTATATAACGTCCGCCTCCATAACTTTCTAATCCGTTAGTTTCATCTAGAAAAGGTAGAAATAAGTAATCTTCATAACCTTGCTTTTGCATTAAATCTTTACCTTGATATATATTTAAGTGATACTGTTCTCCTTTTAATTCAAAATATAAAATACCATAAACACGTTCTTTAGAAACTCTACTAGTAGTTGTTTTCATATTAAACCATTTAGAATTTGGTGTTCTTTCTAATTTAGCTTTAACAACATAAGTAGAATCAAACTTAAAAAACTCTAATCCTTCAAAAACCTTTCTATCTTTATCTTTTAAAGGTGATGTTGTAGCATCTTTATATTCGGCATTAAGCTCTTTTTGAAATTCGGTTTCTCCCTTTACAGGTTTCTTTTCTTGTGCACAACTTAAAATTGTTACTAAAAATAATAGTATTAATAAATGCTTCATTTTTATATCTAATGCTTAGTAATTACTAAAGTGTAACACCCAAATATTCATTCTTATAAATTATTAAAAATATAGCTATGGATGTTTTTTCTTTAAAATATTTTCATTTCAAAAATACAACTTCTAATAATTTTATATAAGTTTGTAGTCTAATAAAAATAAAAATGCGTCATAACGTCACAATTTGTAGAAAACAATGGACCTCTTATTTAATGAGAGGATGTTGGGCTTGTTCTATATTGTGGTGATATGTTTATATAATATTACAGTATTTTAAAAAGTCCGACTTCACAGTCGGATTTTTTTTGTCTATTATCCACTCATAATTAAAACTAAAAAACAATTGAAAGTAAAAACTTGAACAAACAGAACTAATGAAAACTCTAGCAAACAATTACCTAAACACATTTAAAGGCCTTTCACAAGAAGTATGGTGGCTTGCATTAATAACACTTATAAATAGAGCTGGTACAATGGTCATTCCATTTCTATCGCTTTACTTAACAAAAAGCTTACACTTTTCATTGAGTGATGTTGGTTGGATTATGAGCGCCTTTGGTGTTGGTTCTGTAATTGGCTCTTGGTTAGGTGGACGATTAACCGATAAAATTGGTTTTTATAAAGTTATGGTATTTAGCCTAGTTGCTACTGGATTCCTTTTTATTGAGCTGCAATTCTTAACAACTTTTAATTCATTTTGCTTTGGTATATTTCTAGTTATGCTAGTTGCAGATATGTTTAGACCAGCTATGTTTGTTGCATTAAGCGCTTATAGCAAACCAGAAAACTGATGATTTTTGGAATAGTATTCTTGCAATACTTTTCTACTATACCTATTTATTATAAAGATGTGCATCATTTAAGCGAACTAGAAATTGGTGTTATTCTAGGCATGAATGGATTTATCATTTTTGCATTAGAAATGCCTTTAATTAAGTGGCTTGAAAACACTAGATATACAAAATCTGGCTTGATGCTTTTTGGTGGAATTCTTACAGGGTTAAGTTTTATTATTCTAAACTTTACATCTTGGACAGGTATTTTGATAATTGGAATGTTACTTATGACTTTTGGTGAAATGATAGCTTTTCCTTTCTCTAATGCATTTGCCATGGATCGTGCTAAAAAAGGAAACCAAGGCGAATATATGGCACTCTATTCCATATCTTTTTCTGTTGCCCATATTTTTGGTCACAATGCTGGTATGCAAATGGCAGATAAGCTTGGTTTTGATAATACTTGGTATATTATAACTTTACTTGCAGTACTTTGTATATTTTTATTATTTATATTAAGACTTTATTTAAATAGAAAGAAAAAGAAAAAAATAGAAGAAGAAAAAGAGATTTTATGGATTTAAACCAAATAACCATACCATCATTAAATGTTGAAAAAGCTACTAAATTTTACAAAATCTTGGGATTGCATCTTATTGTAGATGCCATTCCAAGGTATGTAAGATTTGAATGTCCAAACGGAAATACTACTTTTTCAATTCATAAAGTAGATAATTTGCCTAAAGGAAATGGTATCACCATTTATTTTGAAGATGATAATTTAGACACATTGGTTTTAAACCTTCAAGAAAAAGGCATCACTTTTAAACAATTACCTGAAGATAAATCTTGGCTTTGGAGAGAAGCACATTTAAATGACCCCGATGGTAATAATATTATTTTATATCACGCTGGAAAAAACAGAAAAAATCCACCTTGGAGAATTTAATGCCTAAGTATAAATTTATTTTGTAGACTTTAATTCTTTATAACGTATTACATGAGATAATACTATTTGAGTTTTAGTTTCGCCATAAACAATAAGTTGATCTATAAAAGATTCTAAATGTTTTTGATTTCTTAAAACCACCTCCATAACAATATTTTCATTTCCAGTTATTCTATAACAATTTAACACTTCATCATAGGTTTTTACTTTATCTAAAAAAGGCTTTAATTTTCCAATAAAAGCGCGTAAAGTAATAATGGCTTTTAATTGATAACCCATATCTAGTGGAGATACAATAGTTTTATATCCTAAAATAATACCAGCATCTTCCATTTTTTTTATACGTTCTGAAACCGCAGGCGAACTAATTCCTACTTGCCTACCAATTTCGGCGTTAGATTGTCTTGCATTTTGCTGTAAACACCTTAAAATCTTCCAATTAAGTGCATCTAAATTCATTTAAAAGAAATTTAACTATAAAAAGTTAATAATTAAAGTAAATATACAACTTTACTTTAAATTCTAAAGACGAATATCAATTCTAGTGAGTAATTTTGATAAAAATGCTAAGAAAGAGTAGAAATGTTATCTAATACCCCACTAAACCTATCGGAATTACCGATTTATAAAAAAGCTCAAGAGATTTTTGTGTTATCGCAAAATATTTCGTTGTACTTAAATCATGATTTATCTGAGCTCAAAGAAGATGGTTCAGAAGACATTAATATTTATTTTTCTGGAGATATTGTACAACAATCGGTATCATTAGCACCAGAAATTGAAAATGCAGAATTAGAACGTTTTTCTGAAAGAAAACATAAACATGTTGCTTCTCTAAAGCGTCTTACAAATATGTTATATAAAAATTCATATAGATTAGAACGCTCAAATAGTAATGGTAAAGATTTTTTACCTATTCTTCGTAGTGAATTAAAAAAGTTTAAACAATTACAACGTAGTTGGATGTTAACATTATAACAAAAAAAACACACCTAATATAGGTGTGTTTTTTTTGTTAATGATAGCAATTTAATGTTACTCAATTAATAACATTAGACAAATATATTTTTAATAAAAACATGTTACTTAAAAAAGTATAAACAAAATTGACATAAATCAATTCTATATTAAATTCTTGTAAAATTTAATCTATAGTATTCTTGAAAGTGTCTCAGGACGTATACTAAGTAAAGATGCTAAATACTTTTTGGGCAAACGCTTTACAACCTCAGGATTAGTAATTTTAACAAAATATTCATATCTACCTTTAGCTGTTGGAATTCTAGCCATAAAAGAACGATACTCTGAATGAACATAATATTGTTCCATCAAAATTCTATTTAAATGAGCCATTTCTTTAAAGTTTTCTAAAGCAAAATGCATATGCTCATAACTTAAACTTTCTGTATAAGTATCTTCTAAACACTCTATATTCTCTAAAGCTGCTTCATTCTTAAAATAACCAGATATAGAAGTTACTAATTCATTATCTACACTTACCCATGTAGTAATTTCTTTATTGTCATAATTAAAAAATCCACGTACCAATCCTTTTCTAATTATAAAAAGTCTATTGCAAACCTCTCCACTTCTTACAATAAAATCGCCTTTCTTATATTGCTTATAAACTATAACATTTGAAAAAAATTTATTAAGAGATTTTGATAACGGATAGACAGAATTAAGTAAAGCAATACTATAAATGTTGTTATATTTAGTAGTAGGCATATATTTTTTTTTATAAAAGTCAAATATATAATTTAAGTAGATAAATTAATGTAATTGAGTCGTTTATTATATAAAATATCTCAATATAAGCTTACATTAATATATTTATTTAAAATTATTTTAGGTTTACTATGTTTTCACGCTTAACCATTTCAAAATATTGGTTACTTGTAATATTTTAAAATTGACATTTTTTTTATTATATAAATATAACTTAAAACCAGAATTACTAGATGTTGTCGTAAACTTACATTTTTTAATATTTAAAAACCCCGTGCCTTTTTGGTTATAATTTATTAAATTCAAAGGACGATTGGTAGACTAAAAACTCTCATTAAACAGGTTTACAACTCCTGTTACATAAACATTTGAGAACGTAATCGATAAAACAAACAAGAATACAATTATATTTTTCTTAACTTAATTAAAGTTTTATCTGCTTAATTAAAAATAAATATTTTGATTCAGCATTAAAAACAACTTACATATTTCTACGATACTGTCCTCCTACTTCAAACAACGCCGTTGTAATTTGACCTAAAGAACATACTTTACAAACATCCATTAGGACTTTAAAAATGTTTTCGTTGTTAATAGCTTTTCTTTGAAGTTCTTTTAACAATGAATTTGTTTCATTCGCTTTGTGAAGATTTTCTAAAGTTTTAATTTGAAGTTGTTTTTCTTCTTCTGTAGCTCTAATAACTTCAGTAGGAATAACAGTTGGAGAACCTTTACTACTTAAAAAGGTATTCACACCTATTATTGGAAACTTACCGTTATGTTTTAATGTTTCATAATACAAACTCTCCTCCTGAATTTTAGAACGTTGGTACATAGTTTCCATAGCTCCAAGAACCCCGCCTCGATCTGTTATTCTATCAAACTCTAAAAGCACAGCTTCTTCTACCAAATCTGTTAACTCTTCAATAATGAAAGAACCTTGTATTGGATTTTCATTTTTAGCTAAGCCCAATTCTTTATTAATAATCAGTTGAATAGCCATGGCACGACGCACAGATGCTTCAGTTGGTGTAGTAATAGCTTCATCGTAAGCATTTGTATGTAATGAATTGCAATTATCATAAATAGCATACAATGCTTGAAGCGAAGTACGAATATCATTAAAATCAATTTCTTGAGCGTGCAAACTACGACCTGACGTTTGAATATGATATTTAAGCATTTGCGCTCTAGCATCAGCACCATATTTATATTTCATGGCTTTTGCCCATATTTTTCGAGCTACACGACCAATAACTGCGTATTCTGGATCGATTCCATTTGAAAAGAAAAAAGACAAGTTCGGACCAAACTTATTAATATCCATACCTCGGCTTAAATAATACTCAACATAGGTAAATCCGTTAGATAAAGTTAACGCTAATTGTGTTATAGGATTAGCACCTGCTTCAGCAATATGATATCCAGAAATAGAAACCGAATAAAAATTACGCACATTATTCTCAATAAAATATTCTTGAACATCACCCATTAAACGCAAGGCAAATTCTGTTGAAAAAATACAGGTGTTTTGTGCTTGATCTTCTTTTAAAATATCGGCTTGAACGGTACCACGAACTTGTGTAATCGTTTTAACTTTAATGGCTTCATAAACTGCTTTTGGTAAGACTTGATCTCCTGTTACACCAAGTAACATTAATCCCAAACCATTATTACCTTCTGGTAATTCACCATGGTATTTCGGACGTTCTTTTCCTTTATAAATTTCAGCAATTTTTGCTTCTACGTCAGCTTCTAAGCCATGTTCTTTTATATAAATCTCACATTGTTGGTCGATAGCTGCATTCATAAAAAAGGCTAACAACATAGGAGCTGGTCCGTTTATTGTCATACTAACCGATGTCATAACATCGGCTAAATTAAAACCAGAATATAGTTTTTTAGCATCGTCTAAACAACAAATAGAAACGCCAGCATTTCCTATTTTACCATAAATATCTGGTCGTAAATTAGGGTCGTTTCCATATAAAGTTACGCTATCAAAAGCTGTAGATAATCGTTTTGCAGGTAAGCCAGCACTCACATAATGAAATCGCTTATTGGTTCGTTCGGGTCCGCCTTCGCCCGCAAACATTCTTGCAGGATCTTCACCTGTTCGCTTAAATGGATATAATCCTGAAGTATAAGGAAACTCACCAGGTACATTTTCTTGTAAACACCATTTTAAAATATCGCCCCAAGCTTGGTATTTTGGTAAAGCAACCTTAGGTATTTGGCTGTGTGATAAGGATTCGGTATGAGTTTCTATTTTAATTTCTTTATCGCGAACTTTAAAAGAATAAATAGGTTGCTTATATGTATTTACTTTGTCTTCCCAACCAGTAATAACTTCCCAATTATAAGGATCTAAATTTAGCTTAACCCGATTGAATTCTTTTATTAAAAGATTTAAAAATTCTTTATCTGTTTCATTCTTAGCTTGGAGAATAATTTTTTCTTCCTCTAATCCAAACTTACTTAAATGAGATTTCTCATTATCGTTTGAAATGACAGCTACAGAGCAGATTGTTTTATAAATACCATAAAGTTTTTGTGCTACTTCAACTTGCTCATTTGCTTTTTTATCGTAAGCTCTATTATTTTCAGCAATTTCAGATAAATATCGTGTTCTTGAAGGCGGAATAATAAATATTTTCTCGCTCATTTCATCTGAAATATGAAAGGTAGATTTTAAATCGGCATCCGTTTTCTCAACCAACTTATTCATAATAGCTTTATAAAGCGTATTCATTCCTGGGTCGTTAAATTGAGAAGCAATGGTTCCAAATACTGGTAAATCATCTTGTGGGGTATCCCAAAGATTATTGTTACGCATGTATTGTTTCTTTACATCTCGCAAAGCATCTAGTGAACCTCGCTTATCAAACTTATTAATAGCAACCAAATCGGCAAAATCAAGCATATCAATTTTTTCCAACTGTGTAGCTGCTCCAAACTCTGGCGTCATGACATAAAGTGATACATCACTATGTTCTATAATTTCGGTATCCGATTGACCAATACCTGAAGTTTCTAAAATAATTAAATCATACTCTGCTGCTTTTAGTACTTCAACTGCTTCATTAACATGTTTTGATAACGCTAAATTAGATTGTCGTGTTGCCAAACTACGCATATAAACCCGCGAATTATTAATAGCATTCATACGAATACGATCACCTAAAAGCGCACCACCTGTTTTACGTTTTGAAGGATCGACAGAAATAATACCAACCGTTTTTTCTGGAAAATCAATTAAAAAACGACGTACTAACTCATCAACCAAACTTGACTTTCCTGCGCCTCCCGTTCCTGTAATTCCTAGAACAGGCGGCGTTTTAGAATTGTTATTTTTTATATGAATTTTATCAAGAATTTCTTTTACTACTTCGGGAAAGTTTTCTGCAGAAGAAATAACGCGAGCTATCGCTTTAAATTCTTTCTTAGCTAGATTACCTATTTCATTATTTAAAACATCTCCAATGGCAAAATCTGATTGTTTTACCAAATCATTAATCATTCCTTGAAGTCCCATTTCTCTTCCATCATCAGGCGAATAAATACGAGTAATGCCATAATTCATCAATTCTTTAATCTCGGAAGGCAAAATAACACCACCGCCACCACCAAAAATCTTGATATGTCCAGAATCTTTTTCTTGTAATAAATCATACATGTATTTAAAGTACTCGTTATGTCCACCTTGATACGATGTTAAACAAATAGCATTAACATCTTCTTGAATGGCCGTATTAACAACCTCTTCAACACTTCTATCATGTCCTAAATGAATTACCTCTACACCTGTAGCTTGAATAATTCGACGCATTATATTTATAGACGCATCATGTCCATCAAATAATGAGGCTGCTGTTACAATACGAACTTTATTAATTGGTTTATATGGTGCTACTTGTATCATTCTTAAAAAAACTTATTTATATCGTTGCTAATTTAAGGAATATTCAAAAAATCTAGCTATTTTTAAGAGATTATCTAAAATCATAACCTCAACCTGTATACTGTTAATTTTTAAAGTATTTTTAACCCCTAATTTGAATTTAGAATAATGAACAAAATCACCATTTTAATTCACTGTAACGATTTATCTGGCATTGTAGCATCTGTAACTAACTTTATTGCAGAAAAACAAGGAAACATTATATACTTAGACCAACACGTAGATAGAGAACAAAATATTTTCTTTATGCGTCTAGAAAGTGAATTTACTGAAACTAATTTCTCAACTGACAATTTTAAAATAGATTTTAAAGAAACTTTAGCCGATAAATTTGAAATGAAATGGCGTATTTATTCTTCTGAAAAGAAACCTAAAATGGCACTGTTTGTTTCTAAATACGACCATTGCTTATACGATTTATTAGGGCGTTATAACTCTGGAGAACTAAACTTAGAAATTCCTTTTATAATTAGTAACCATAACGATTTAAAACCTATTGCCGATAATTTTAAAATTCCTTTTTATCATATCCCAGTTACAAAAGACACCAAAGCTGAAGCAGAAGATAAACAATTACAATTATTAGAATCTCATAACATAGATTTTATTGTTCTAGCGCGCTATATGCAAATTGTGTCAGGCAAACTAATAAATAAATATCCTAATAAAATAATTAATATACATCACTCCTTTTTACCAGCATTTGTAGGTGCAAAACCCTATCATTCAGCTTACAAAAGAGGTGTGAAAATTATTGGAGCAACGAGTCATTATGTTACTGAAGAACTTGATGCTGGACCTATTATAGAACAAGATGTTGCGCACGTTTCGCACACCTATACTATTGATGCATTAATAGCAAAAGGTCGTGATTTAGAAAAGATTGTTTTAGCAAATGCTATTAAACTTCATGCCAATAGAAAAGTAATGGTTTTTAATAATAAAACAGTTATTTTTTCATAAACCAATTCATCATTAAAATAGTGACCTACCATATTTATAAGGGTCTAAAATATTATATTTACTAAAATTAAAACCCAAAATCATGATTCGTAAACTTTTAGCAATTCTTTTAATTTTTAATCTTACTGCCTGTGCAGAACTTCAACAAGTAGTCAATCAATTACCCCAAAGCACAGGAACTATTGGTAATGCCGACATTGCTGCTGGTTTAAGACAAGCCTTAGATTTAGGAATAGATAAACAAGTAAGTAAACTTACCCAAACCGATGGTTTTTTTAAAAATGATTTAGTTAAAATTCTATTACCTGAAGAATTACAAAAAGTAGATAAAGCCCTTAGAGATGTTGGTTTAAGCAATTTAGCTGATGAAGGTTTAAAAGTACTTAATAGAGCTGCCGAAGATGCTGTTAAAGAAGCAACACCTATATTTGTTGATGCTGTAAAAGGTATTACGTTTGCTGATGCTAAGAATATTTTACTTGGCAATAATGATGCAGCTACTCAATATCTAACATCTAAAACACAAACAGCTCTTTATGATAAATTTAATCCTGTTATTAAAAATTCTTTTAGTAAAGTTGGTGCCGATAAAATTTGGAGTAACTTAATAAATAAATACAATGCTATCCCTTTTACAAATAATGTAAACCCAGATTTAACAGATTATGTTACTGGAGAAGCTTTAAAAGGTGTTTATACTATGATAGCTGTTGAAGAAAAAGAAATACGCACAAAACTATCTTCACGAACTACTGATTTATTAAAAAAAGTGTTTGCTTTGCAAGATTAAACACTAAAATATATTATTCTAATTAATCCGATAGTTTTTTAATTATCGGATTTTTTTTATTTCTGAATAAATATCGTATATTTAAATACCTGTTTTTCAGTCCATAATGAACAGAAACGAGATCATAAAAAAGAATCAAGACAAACTCAACGCACGTTACAAAGAACTTGTTGAGCAAGCTTATAATTTTAGACAAACAGATTCTGCGCTAAGTGATATCTCTGAATACAAAGCCATAAAACTTCTTAATAAACTTAATAGGTTAAAATACCTGTATAGAGAACAACAAATGATTGTTTAAAATTATTTATCATTTCTTTAACTTTTTTCTTACATCCAAAACTTATAAAACTACGTACTTTATAAAAAAAAGAACTTATGAGTACACATTTTTGTAAAGTTGGAAAAATTAAGCCTAACGTAAAAAAGCTAATTAGCCTAAAAGAACTTGAAAATACTATTGCAAACTTTGTTGAAGACGTTAGTAAAGTTGACTATTGTGAAGATTTAAACGCAACTGCTTAAAATAACTAAAAGCTTTTAATAACCGAGAGCCATACCAAGAAAACATTTCTCCATCAGCTAAAATAATTTTAGCTTGAGGATAGTTTTCTCTAAACACATTCTTATGCTTTTCTTTAAACGGAAAGGGCTCACTAGATAAAAAAACAACTTGTACTGTTTTGTTAATATGCTCTTTATCAAGATTAACTTCTGGATAACGTTCGTTCACTTCATAAACATTTTCAAACTTATTAAGCTTGAGTAAATAATTTATAAAGGTGTTACTTCCTGCTACCATATAAGGCTTTTTCCAAATAAAATAAGCGGTTTTTAATGTCGGTTTATTTCTAATAAAAACCTTGAAGTCTTCAACCTCTACATTAATTTTCGTTATTAACTCTTCTGCTTCTTTATTTCTATCAAATATAGCTCCGTATTGTTTTATTAATTCCGAACTATCTTCTATCGAATACACATCAGAGATATGCACATGACAAATTAACTCGCAAGCCTCTACAATCTCTTTAGTATTTTCTTCTTTATTACAAAGAATAATATCTGGAGATAATGATTTAATCTTTTCTAAATCAATTTGTTTTGTACCCCCAACAACAGCTACATCTTTTTTAATATCATGCGGATGCACGCAGAACTTAGTAACACCAACCAAAGTTGATTTCAAACCTAAATCGCAAAGCAATTCTGTTTGACTAGGAACTAAAGAAATAATGCGTTTAGGAGTTTCTTTTAAATGAATGACTCTATTGAGTTGATCTTGTAGTTTCATATAATCATCGGGAACTACCAGTATTAACGACTATTAATTTAAAATCAATGCCATTTCTTTTTGAAGTTCTTCCGCCTTATTTGCAGCTTCTAGCGCAAAATCTTCTTTATTTGAAGCATAGATAATACCTCTTGAAGAATTTATAAGTAATCCAACTTGCTTATTCATTCCAAATTTACAAACGTCTTGCAAATTACCACCTTGAGCGCCAACACCTGGGACTAATAAAAAACTATCTGGAATAATTTTACGTATGTCTGCAAAATACTCAGCTTTTGTTGCTCCAACAACATACATTAAGTTTTCTGAATTCTTCCAAGTTTTTGATGTTTCTAAAACTTGCTTGTATAACTCTTTTCCATCAACAGTTTTTGTTTGAAAATCGAATGCACCTGTATTAGATGTTAATGCTAACATAATAGTATGCTTATTTTCAAAAGCTAAAAAAGGCTCTACTGAATCTTTCCCCATATATGGCGCAACAGTAACTGAATCAAAGGCTAAATCTTCAAAGAAAGCTTTGGCATACATGGTACTTGTATTACCAATATCACCTCGTTTTGCATCAGCAATAGTAAAAATTTCTGGATGCTTTTCGTTTAAATAATTAATAGTCTTTTCTAAAGCTTTCCAACCTTTTAAACCATAAGCTTCATAAAATGCCGTATTAGGTTTATAAGCCACACATAAATGATGTGTTGCATCTATAATAGCTTTATTAAAAGCAAAAATAGGATCTTCTTCTTTTAAAAGATGCTGTGGAATTTTATTTAAATCAACATCTAATCCAATACATAAAAAAGATTTCTTTTTGTTGATTTGCTCTATTAATTGGTTTGTTGTCACTATAATGTGTTTTAAAATTCCTGAATTCTCAGGAATAATAATTAAATTAAATCATCATTAGCTTTTAACTTCTCTGTATTTTCAGCCAACTGTAATTCATCTAATATTTTTTGAATATCGCCATTTACAATATTACTCAAATCGTAAAGTGTTAATCCTATTCTATGATCGGTTACACGACCTTGCGAATAATTATAGGTTCTAATTTTAGCACTTCTATCACCAGAACTCACCATGCTTCCTCGTTTAGCCGCATCTTCTTCATTCTTCTTAGCTAACTCCATTTCGTATAAACGCGAGCGCAATACTTTAAAGGCTTTTTCTTTATTTTTATGTTGCGATTTTTGGTCTTGACATTGTGCCACCAAACCTGTTGGAATATGAGTTAAACGTACCGCCGAATAGGTTGTATTTACTGATTGACCTCCAGGACCAGAAGAACAGAAAAAATCTATACGAACGTCTTTCGGATTAATTTCAACATCAAACTCTTCAGCTTCAGGAAAAACCATTACCGTTGCAGCACTTGTATGCACACGACCTTGTGTTTCTGTTTGAGGTACACGTTGTACCCTATGTACACCAGCTTCAAACTTTAGTGTTCCATAAACATCTTCACCTGTTACTTCAAACTGAATTTCTTTAAAACCACCATTAGTTCCCTCACTAAAATCGACAGTATCAACTTTCCATCCTCTACTTTCACAATATTTTGAGTACATTCTAAACAAATCGCCTGCAAAAATACTTGCTTCATCACCACCTGTTCCTGCTCGAAGTTCAACTACAGCATTCTTAGAATCTTCAGGATCTTTTGGTATTAATAACACTTTTATTTCTTCCTCTAGTTTTGGAATACCTGCTTTAGCTTCATCATATTGCATTTTAGCCATTTCAACCATTTCTGCATCACTTCCATCAGAAATTATTTCTTCAGCTTCAGCTAAATTATTAGTTAACTCTAAATATTCTTCTCGCTTGTCCATAAGAAGGCGCAAGTCTTTATATTCTTTATTTAACTGAACATAACGTTTTTGATCGCTAATAATATCTGGTTGAATGATTAAATCACTTACCTCATCAAAACGTTGTTTTATTATTTGTAATTTCTCTAACATCTGCCTTTTTTATTGGACACCAAAAATACGATAATTTATGAATTCTCAACATTTATAGACCTGTGTAATAATTGAATTTTAAAAATATTACTCAGAATTTGTCGTTATAGAAGGTATTATGCGACAATTATCTTCTGTTCTTATATTTTACAGACCATTTATTATATGGTCTTTTGGGATTAATACGCTTCTCGCTATTCTTCAATATGGCATTATTCCCTTTTTTTTGATGAAGCTATTTTTAGTTGTCTTTTTATGGTACATAATTAAAGAAACACATGTAAAACGAAAACTTATATTCTATAAAAACTTAGGCATATCAACATTTAAACTATTTTCTCTTTTATATATAATTGACGTAATTTTAAGTATCCCATTTCTATTAGTTTTAAAAGAATTTATATAATTTTTGAAAAATAAATAGTTTTGAGTTTTATTATAAATAAAAAAAGGAAGCCAATGACTTCCTTTTTCTTTAATAAGTGATATGCTATTAACCACATTTAGAAGATCCACAATTTTTACAAGTTAAACAACCTTCTTGATAAATTAAATTTTCCGATTTACAACTATCACAAACTTGTCCTTTAGCTTCGGTTCCATCTGCAACATAATGCTTTAATGCACGTCCTACTCCATTTTTCCATGTATTAATAGATTGACTATCTAGTTGTAAACTATTAATTAAGTCGACAATTTTATCAATTGGCATTCCATGTCTTAAAGTACTAGAAATTAATTTTGCATAATTCCAAAACTCAGGATTAAATTTATATGATAAGCCTTCAATAGTTGTTTTATAACCTCTTTTATTTTTATACTGAAAATCGTAACGCGAACTACCATTTTCTTCTCTACTCTTTATAATAACACCTTTATTTACCCAACGCGGAATTAAAATACCGACTTCATCATCCGTTAGTCCTGTAAAAATCTCATAAGGCTTATCATCAATCAAACCTATAAAAGCAATCCACTTTTCTTTATTATTTTGAAAACGAACCACATCTGCTTCTAAAATTTGGGGGCGTTTTACTGGGAATGATGTTAACGTATCATGACAATCATCTTCTTTTTCATCATTAGCAATTAAAACACCAGATCGAGATCCATCTCTATAAACTGTAACACCTTTACAACCAACTTCCCAAGCTTTTAAATACAACTCCCCTACCAATTCCTCGGTTACATCATTTGGTAAATTAATAGTAACACTAATTGAGTGATCTACCCATTTTTGAATAGCACCTTGCATACTTACTTTGCTCATCCAATCAACATCATTAGATGTTGCTTTATAGTAAGGTGATTTTTTTATTAAATCATCTATCTCATCTTGTTTGAATTTTTTAGTAGTATCAATACCATTAACTTCCATCCATAGTTTGAATTTATGATGAAACACCACATATTCTTCCCAAGAATCACCTACCTCATCAACAAAATCAATTTGTACATCTTTATCATTTGGGTTTACTTTTCTTCTACGCTTATAAACAGGTAAAAATACAGGTTCAATACCAGAAGTTGTTTGCGTCATTAAACTTGTTGTTCCTGTTGGGGCAATAGTTAACAAAGCAATGTTTCGTCTACCATATTCTAACATTTCATAGTAGAGTTTACTATCGGCTTCTTTTAATCGGTTTATAAACGGATTATTTTTTTCGCGCTCAGCATCAAAAATTCCAAATGCACCACGTTCTTTTGCTAAATGTACTGAACCTCTATAAGCCTCTATTGCAATAGTTTTATGTACTTTTAATGAAAATGCATTTCCTGCTTCACTACCGTACTGAATACCTAATGCTGCTAACATATCTCCTTCAGCAGTTATACCTATACCTGTTCTTCGTCCTTCTGCTGCTTTCGTTTTTATATTAATCCACAAATTACGTTCTAATGCTTTAACTTCATCTAATTCAGGATCGGCATCAATCTTTTTTAAAATATTATCAATCTTTTCTAATTCTAAATCAATAATATCATCCATAATACGTTGTGCGATAGCAACGTGTTTTTTAAATAACTTAAAGTTAAAACTCGCATCTTTTGTAAAAGGTTTATCTACATAAGAAAATAAGTTAATAGCCAATAATCTACAAGAATCGTAAGGACATAAAGGTATTTCACCACATGGATTTGTAGATACTGTTTTATAACCTAAATCGGCATAACAATCTGGTACAGATTCATTAATAATAGTATCCCAAAACAGCATACCTGGCTCTGCAGATTTCCAGGCATTGTGTACAATTTTTTTCCATAAATCGTTTGCTACAATGGTTTTAGAAACCTTTGGATTATCACTAAAAATAGGGTATTTCTGAACATAATCACTGTTATTTTTAACAGCTTTCATAAAACCGTCATCAATTTTTACAGATATATTAGCTCCTGTAACTTTTCCTTGCTCTAATTTGGCATTAATAAAATCTTCAGAATCTGGATGATTTACAGAGACTGAAAGCATTAAAGCACCACGCCTTCCATCTTGAGCTACTTCTCTAGTTGAATTAGAATAACGTTCCATAAAAGGAACAATACCCGTAGATGTTAAAGCTGAATTTTTAACAGCAGACCCTTTTGGACGAATATGTGATAAATCGTGACCAACACCACCACGACGTTTCATTAACTGTACTTGCTCTTGATCTATTTTCATGATACCTCCGTAAGAATCAGAATCACCAGAATTACCAATAACAAAACAATTTGAAAGCGATGCAATTTGATACGGATTACCAATACCAGCCATAGGACTTCCTTGAGGAACGATATATTTAAAATCTTTTATAAGATTGAAAATCTCTTTCTCTGATAAAGGATTTGCATATTTCTTTTCAACTCTTGCCAATTCTTTAGCAATTCGTTGATGCATATCGTTTGGAGTCAGCTCATAAATATTCCCTTGAGAATCTTTTAAAGCATATTTGTTTAGCCATACGCGAGCAGCTAAATCGTCGTTCTTAAAATATTTTAATGAAGCATTAAAAGCTTCATCTTGTGTAAAGGTTTTTGGAGGTTGTTTAGTAACATCTGTACTCATTTGATAGTTTGTGTTTTTAGATTAAAGTTATAACCATAAAGTAACAAAATACAACAAACTCAAAACATGATAAAAGTCATAAAGTTTACAGATAAAAAATGCAAATTACTAAAAATCAGTAATATAAATATTTATTAACACAAAAAAGTTAACAAATTTTTCAAACTAAAAAAGAATAAAATTTTAAAAGTCTACAGCAAAACCAACACCTAAAAACTGTTTCCACTGCACTTTGGCTCCTGCTTCATCTAGCTCACCTTCTATCTCAGATGGCTTTGTGGTTTTTACATCATCATCATATCTAATATGCGATCCTAAAGTTGCTCTAATAAAACTATTCACTTTAAAATCGAAATCGATACTCCAATCTAAATCTACATTACCAAAATTATTTATATAATCGGTATACAAACTCACTCTATGTTTCATGTTTACATTTTCAGCCACTTCCATTTCATAACTGTTAGTCATTAAAATACCAACTTCTTTCCTTGTACGTTCTCCTTCCTTAATTATATTACCTTCTTCATCATAAACAGCAGGTGTAACACCAAACGAACCAGCATTTGCCAAATCTTCATCTAAAACAAAAGTTTGCTTTAATGTAAGTGGAGAAAAATAAAATGCTAACTCATCTATATTCTTCCCGTATTCCATTCCGCCACCAAAAAACAAATATCCTGGTGCTAAAAACCTTGAAATAGGATTATCTGTGTCTGGATATTTATAACCGTTTGTTAATTGAGTTCTAAAATTAAGCTTCGCAGAATAAAACCAATTTGACACACCATCAGGTCTATAACCAATATTTGAATTGATTTCAAACAAATCATCTGTCTTTCTTAATTTTTTCTGTTGTTGTTTATTAATACCAAAACGAAGGATAGCATCATTCTTCCACGAAAAAAACTTATCTGTATAATCTGCAGATGTTTTAACTCCTAAAAGTCCTGAAATAGAATTTGTACCCCCAGAATTCCAATTAGAAAAAGCAACTTCATTTAAATCTAATGTAGCCTTATTTTCTTGAATCCATTGCGGACCTTCATATTTTTCAGCTTTTGGCTTTTTTATAAATAGCGAATCTGGTTGTGCAGTAATAATTTGAAAAAATAAACAAACAAGGATTAAAAGAATACTTTTCATGTGCTTACAATTATTGTTTTGATCGCATGTAACATTCATTTAATAATTTCCTTCGATATCGAAAAGCTAGTCACGAATGCCTCATGGTTAGGTTGAAATATTTTTTAAGCTAAAACAATTATCAAAAACTATTCCGTTTTAATAAAATACTTATAATTTTAATAATTAAACTCTCCAAACTCACTTTTTATTGTAAGCTTTTTGGTTTTAGATGCTTCAACACGACCAATTATTTTAGCATCAACATTAAAAGATTTAGAAATCGCAATAATATCTTCAGCTATTTCAGGAGTTACATAAAGCTCCATTCTATGTCCGCAATTAAACACTTGATACATTTCCTTCCAATCGGTTTTACTTTGTTCTTGTATTAATTTAAACAAAGGCGGAATTGGAAACATATTATCTTTTACAATATGAAACTCATCAACAAAATGAAGTATTTTAGTTTGCGCACCACCAGAACAATGTACCATACCATGAATGGTATCGCTATTAAATTGAGATAAAATCTTTTTTATAATTGGTGCATAAGTACGTGTTGGCGATAATACCAGTTTACCCGCATCAATAGGTGCATCTTTAACCGCATCGGTTAATTTAACACCTCCCGAATACACTAATTCTTCTGGAACTGAAGCATCAAAACTTTCAGGATATTTATTAGCTAGATATTTACTAAACACATCATGACGCGCCGAAGTAAGTCCGTTACTTCCCATACCGCCATTATATTCCTTTTCGTAAGAGGCTTGACCAAAACTTTCTAAACCAACAATAACATCGCCAGCTTTAATATTCGCATTATCAATTACATCTTTACGATTCATACGTGCTGTTACCGTAGAATCTACAATAATAGTTCTAACTAAATCGCCAACATCGGCCGTTTCGCCTCCTGTTGAATGAATGGTTACACCAAACGATTTTAAATCTTCTAATAATTCTTCGGTTCCATTAATAATAGCAGAAAGTACTTCTCCTGGAATTAAGCTTTTATTTCTTCCAATAGTTGAAGACAACATAATATTATCGGTTGCGCCTACACATAATAAATCGTCAATATTCATTATTAAAGCATCTTGAGCGATGCCTTTCCAAACCGAAATATCGCCAGTTTCTTTCCAATACATATATGCTAAAGACGATTTTGTTCCTGCTCCATCGGCATGCATGATTAAGCAATAATCGTCATCATTTGTTAAATAATCTGGTACTATTTTACAAAATGCTTTAGGAAATAATCCTTTATCAATATTCTTAATAGCATTGTGTACATCTTCTTTTGATGCTGAAACACCTCGTTGCGCATAACGTTTTGAAACTTCTTGACTCATAATATTGTATTGTGGTGCAAAGGTAATTTTTTGAACTATAAAACCACACTTTTTAATAATGAGATTTTTTGAAAATTATGAGATGGTATTTTTAATTTATTAAAAACAACTGATAGATAGAAAATACTCTTGGGTTTGTAAAAATTTTCATCTATCTTCGTTTAACGTTGGATATAAAACATTAAAACGATTTCATATCCATTAGTTGTAAGCAAGCTGAAAAAAAAAAAAAAAAAAAAAAAAAAACACGTTCAAGCACATTTTATTTTGCTCGTGCCTTACAAAATAAAAAGAGCTTTCACTTCCTCACCACCACCTGAAAATAAGAGCAGTCAAAGTCAATTTAATTTCGAATAAGTTAATATATTTGCGTTAAATACAAAGAAATTGGCTAAAGTGGAAATCAATAGGATTAAAGTTGCTCTTGCTGAAACAAGAAGGAAAAACAAATGGTTGGCTGAACAAATTGGAAAAGATGAATCAACTATATCTCAATGGTGTACTAATGCAAGACAACCATCTTTGGAAAATCTATTAAATATCGCTAATGTATTAGATATTGATATTCGAGATTTATTATACCCTACAAAAGAAAAAACTTAAAATGAAAGATTCTAAAACATATATCGATTTGTTTTCGGGTTGTGGAGGACTTTCACTTGGACTTCATAATGCTGGTTGGAAAGGAGCATTTGCAATTGAAAAAAGCGAAGATGCTTTTAAAACTCTTGAATATAATTTAATCAAAAAGAAAAAGCATTTTGATTGGCCTAATTGGTTAGAACAGAAACATCACGACATAAATGAAATTTTAGAAAATAATTCTAATGACTTAATTCAGCTGAGAGGAAAAATAGACTTAGTTGCAGGGGGGCCACCTTGCCAAGGTTTTTCAATGGCTGGAAGGAGAGTTGAGAATGATTCAAGGAACGATTTAATAAATTCTTACATAAAATTCATTGACTTTGTAAAACCAAAATTACTTTTTTTTGAAAATGTTAGAGGTTTTACACTAGGATTTAAAAATAATAATAAAAAAGGTAAAGCTTACTCAACATACGTAGTTGAGCAACTTCAGAATCTAGGATATTCTGTAAAAGGTCAGTTAATTGATTTTTCTAAATATGGTATACCTCAGAAAAGAACAAGATTTATTTTAGTAGGAATTCAAAATGATTTCATTAACGAAAATCCATCTATAAATAAGGATAGTTTCTTTGAGGGCATTGCAAATAATAAAGAAGCTTTTTTAGTCAGTAAAAATCTTACCCTTAATCCTACTTTAGAAAATGCGATTTCAGACTTACTTGAATCTAATGGAGTTGTTGATTCTGAAACACAAAGCTTTAAAGAAGGAGTTTATGGAGAAGCTACATCAAATTATCAGAAATTTATTCGAAAATACAAAAGAAAAAATAGCAGAGTTGATAGTCATAGATTTGCAAAACATACAGAAGCAATAAAGACTAGATTTAAAATTGCGTTAGACGAAAATCTAACAAGTTCTACTTACAGAGAAAGGTTTCAACTTAAAAAAAGTAGCACAAAAATTCTGGAAGCAGATAAACCAACGCCAACAATAACAACATTGCCTGACGACTATATTCATTACTGCGAACCTAGGATTATGACTGTGCGTGAATATGCAAGAATACAGTCTTTTCCTGATACATATGAGTTTAAGGGAAAATATACAACAGGAGGAAAAAGAAGGACACAAGAAGTTCCCAGATATTCGCAAATTGGTAATGCAATTCCACCGCTATTTGGTGAACAAGCAGGATTAATTTTAAAACAGCTTATTTCCTAATGCAGAAAACACCATTACAATTTAAAATTAGTTCAGCATTAAAGAACATCATAGGTAGTGATTTAATTAGTGATGACTTTATTGCGGTTTTTGAATTAGTAAAAAACTCATATGATGCTCACGCAACAAAAGTTGAAATAACGTTCGAAAACATTTATTCAGATAATGCCAAAATCATAATAAAAGATAACGGCAAAGGAATGAATTATGATGACTTAATTAATAAATGGCTTTTTGTCGCATATTCAGCTAAAAAAGAGGGAACAGAAGAAGATAGTTACGATTACCGAGATAAAATAAAAGTAAAAAGAGCTTACGCTGGAGCAAAAGGAATAGGTAGGTTTTCTTGTGACAGGCTTGGAGGCGAATTATATCTTGAAACTATAAAAGACGAGCCAAATTCAAAAGTTGAAACGCTACTTACTCAATGGGATAAATTTGAAGGTAATCTTAAAGAAGAGTTCGTAAACATTAGTGTATTACACGAAACTATTCCCAAAAGTAATTATAGCATTAAAAAAGGAACTGTTTTAGAGATTTCCAATTTAAAAAGCGAATGGTCAAAAAGTAAGTTTTTAGAACTAAAAAATGCTCTTGCTAAACTTATCAACCCAAATACACAAGTTGAAGAAGATGAATTTACAATTGAATTAATTGTACCTGATGAACTAAAAAATGACCAAAAAGAAACTGAATATCACAACACGGTAAACGGAGAGATACAAAATTTGATTTTTGAAACTTTAGAAATTAAAACAACAAAAATAGTAAGTAAAGTCCGAGGAAAAGACAAAAAGCAAATTGAAACTTCCTTAATTGAAGGAGGAAAATTAGTTTATAAAATAATCGAGGAAAATAAATATGAGAATTTATTTAATGTCGACTGTGAACTATATTTTCTAAATCATTCTGCTAAACTTACTTTCAAAAAAAGAATGGGAGTTGATTCTGTAAGTTATGGGCATATTTTCGTTTATAAAAATGGATTAAGAATATATCCTTATGGAGATAGGTACGAAGACCCATTAAAAATGGATAATCGTAAATCTCAAGGTTATAATAGATATTTAGGAACTAGAGAGACATTAGGTTATATATCAATCAATGAACCTAATGATGAACTACGAGAAACATCAAGTCGTGGAGACGGCCTAATTAAGTCAAAACCATATTTTGAATTAGTTGATTGGTTTTATGATAATCTTAAAAGGTTAGAAAAATATATTATAGATATAACGGATTGGGGTAATGATTTGTCAAATGAAGATTATATCGTATTAGACAGTAAAGGCCAGAAAGAAGCTATTGAAAATCTAGTTGCTAACCTTACAAAGTCTAAAGGAATTATTTCTTTTGAAGTTGCACCGGAAATTTTTGAAATAATTGATAAAAAGCAAGAGAAATCAACAAAGAATACATTAACAAAAATTAAAAAACAGTTAGAAAGTGATGATTACGATAAAAATGCAATCGTAGAAAGCATTTCTAAAATCGAGAAAAACCTTGATGAATTAAAGAAAACTACAGAAGAAGCTGGAGAAGAAGCTTTAGATAACTTAATCAAAAATGAGGAGTTAGAGACCAATTTAGAAACCGAAAAGAAAAAAGGTGCTTTTCAAGGGGCATTAATTGGTACTGACAAAGAAAGAATAGTTGGTTTACAGCATCAGATTTATCATTCTTCAAGTAGAGTAAGTCGAAACCTTAAATTACTTATCAAGCATTTAAGTCCAAAAAATCTAGATATTAAAACTCAAAAATATATCAAAACAATTTCTTTAGAGGCATCTAAAATTAGTTCAATTGCAAATTTTGTAACCAAAGCAAATTTCAACTTAAAGGCATCAGAAATTAAAACTGATTTAGTTGATTTTATTAAGGATTATGTAAATGAACTATATCTTTTAGAGGATAAAGTTATTGATACATCAATGGACATTATCATTGAAGATGATTTTAAGGGTGAATTTATAAAGGAGTTTAGACCTTTGGAAATTACAACAATCGTTGATAACCTAATTTCTAATTCTGAGAAAGCTAAAGCAACTGTCATTAGATTAAATTTCAGTAAGAAAAAATCATCACTTGTAATCTCTTTTGATGATAATGGAAAAGGAATTGCTCAAAAGGACCTTGATAATGTTTACGATTTAGGTTTCACAACGACCAATGGTTCTGGAATTGGTTTATTTCAAGTAAAAGATTTGGTTAATAACAGCTTGAAAGGAAATATTGATATTGAATCAGAAGAGAAAAAAGGTACCTCTATAAAAATTATAATAGGATGAAATTAGAATATAAAGTACTTTGGCTTGACGACCAAATTCAGGACTTCATTGATGATGAAATGATTCAAGAAGTAGAAGAATATTTAATTGAACAAGGTTTTCAACCAAATATTATAACTGTTTCAAAATCTAAAGATTTTTTCAAATCTTTAGATGATTCATTTGACTTAATTTTAACTGATTATCACTTGAATGATATTAATGGAGATGAAGTCATTAAAAAGATTCGTAGCCAAGAGTTTTCTGTCTTATCTGAAGTGCTTTTCTATACTGCCAAAGCAGATTTAAAAGATACCGACAAAATCAATCGAGTTAGTTTTTTAGAGACAAATACTCTTCTAGGAGACCACAGAGAATTAGTTTTACAAGCAACAATAAATCTAATTGGTCTTACATTAAAGAAATTCCAGAGCATAATAGCAATGCGAGGTATGATAATGCATGAAACAAGTTCTCTTGATGTCGAAATGATTGAAATAATCAAAAAAGCATTAAAAAATGAAAGCTTAAATTTTGAAGAGTTATCCGTATCAATTTACGACCAATTAATTGATTTGTTCACCAAGAAAACTGAATTTGTTCAAGATTGTAAACGAAAAATGAATTTCAATCAGTTGACCAAGGACAATTTTGTTTATAGTGCTAAGTATAAAATATTAACTCTATCAAAAATTCTGGAAGACCTGAACATGGCCGATTTTTCATCCGAATATGATTATGAAATTAATTCTATTAGGAATAAATTCGCACATGCAGTTTTGGAAAAGGATGAAAACGGAAGAGAATTTTTCAAACACAAAGAGGAGGGAATTGATTTCAACGAAGACCTTTGTAAGATAATTAGGGAAAATATCGTTAAGCACAAGTCAAATCTAGATGTATTGAAAGCAAGAATTTAAATCAACACTAGCTATGTTCAAGCACATTTAAAGTTTGCTCGTACCTCACAAATTTAAAAGAGCTTTCACGCCATCGCAAGAAAACATAAGAAACGAAAAACGCCAGCTTACAACACTGCATATAAGTCATGTGGGGTTTAGGTGATTCGCGAAGGGTGGTGATTTCTATTTGTTCGCCCAATGCTTTTAAAGCCACTTTGTTTTGTTAAATTAGTCGCTTGTAAAAGCATTAGGCTTAGTGAGTTTTTGGAAAGGTAGATAATTTCAATCCCCACACGCCTCATATGCGGTCCGTTAAACGAAACCCCACAAAAAAAACACTTCTCTATATAAAAGACAGAAATTAACATACACCCGCATTAAAGATTAAGACATTTGTTGAAGCTCCTAACAAAGAGCGACTGCCGAAAACCTAACCTTGTATTCTGAACTAAATTCAGGATAAAGGTAACGCCCAAATAATAAAACTAGCGCGTAAACAACAATTCTCTGTACTTTGTTAATGGCCAAATTTCATCATCAACAAGGAGTTCTAATTTATCGCAATGGTAACGAATATCGTCAAACAAAGGTTTTACTTTATTACAATAAGCCAAGGCTTTCTTTTCTATATCAGTTATAGTATTCGCCTTTTTACGTTCGTTTATTAATTTAGTTACATTGGCATTAATACCTTCTATATGACTAGAAATTTCTTCTATTAAACTAATTTGCTCTTTGGCTACAGTATTATATTTTTCTTCAAAAATTTCTTTTAAACCTTTTACATTTTCTATTAAAATGTTTTGGTATTTAACAGCCGTTGGTACAATATGATTTCTAGCAATATCACCTAACACTCTTCCCTCTATTTGAATATGCATACAGTAAGCTTCCATTTCTATTTCGTAACGGGCTTCTGATTCTATTTTACTCATAACTTGCATCTCTTCGAATAATGCAATAGATTTTTCGGAAATTTTAGCCGTTAAAGCTTCGGGAGTTGTTTTATTATTACTTAAACCTCGTTTTTTTGCTTCGGCTTCCCAAGCCACTCCATATCCATTACCTTCAAACAAAACATCTCTAGACGATTTAATGTATTCTCTTAATACATTAAAAACAGCCTCATCTTTCTTTAAGTCTTTTTTATCTATTAAAGCATCAACTTCTAGTTTAAAATCTTTTAATTGTTTTGCTACAATGGTGTTTAAAACCGTCATAGGATTTCCGCAATTAGCTATTGACCCAACAGCTCTAAATTCGAATTTATTACCTGTAAAAGCAAAAGGTGATGTTCTGTTTCTATCTGTATTATCTAATAAAACATCTGGTATTTTACCAACAACATTTAGTTTTAATTCTGTTTTTTCTTCGGGAGATAATTTTCCTTTAGTAACGCCTTCTAACTCTTCTAAAACTTTGGTTAACTGTTCGCCTATAAATACCGAAATAATTGCTGGAGGTGCTTCATTAGCTCCTAACCTGTGGTCGTTACTTGCCGATGCTATTGCTGCACGCAACAATGCTTCATTTTCTCTTACTGCTTTTATGGTGTTTATAAAAAAAGTAAGGAACTGTAAATTACTCATGGGGGTTTTTCCTGGCGCTAATAAATTAACGCCTGTATCTGTAGACAAGGACCAATTATTATGTTTACCAGAACCATTCATACCTGCAAATGGTTTTTCGTGAAATAACACTTTAAAATTATGACGAGAAGCAACGCGTCCCATAATATCCATTAATAGTGAATTATGATCGACAGCTAAATTTGCTTCTTCAAATATAGGTGCAAGCTCAAATTGATTTGGTGCTACTTCATTATGACGCGTCTTTACAGGAATTCCTAAAAGCATACATTCTGTTTCTAACTCGCGCATAAAATTGAATGCCCGCGTAGGAATGGCTCCAAAATAATGATCGTCTAATTGTTGTCCCTTTGCAGATGAATGCCCTAGCAAGGTTCTACCTGTTAAAGTAATATCTGGACGACTGGCTGCCAGCATTTTATCTACTAAAAAATACTCTTGTTCCCAACCTAATGAAGAAGTTACTTTTTTTACATTTTTATCAAAATACCTACATACAGCAGTTGCTGCGTTGTCTACCGCATGTAACGCTCTAAGTAATGGTGTTTTATAATCTAAAGCTTCGCCTGTGTAAGCCACAAATATTGTTGGAATGCACAATGTTGTTCCGTAAATAAATGCAGGCGATGTAGGATCCCAAGCAGTATAACCTCTTGCTTCAAAAGTGTTTCTTATGCCGCCACTAGGAAAACTAGAAGCATCTGGTTCTTGTTGTACTAGCTGGTCGCCTCCAAAGCGTTCAATAGCCATCCCACCTTCTATAGTTTCAAAAAAAGCATCGTGTTTTTCAGCTGTGGTTCCTGTTAATGGTTGAAACCAATGCGTATAATGTGTTACGCCTTTTGATAATGCCCAATCTTTCATCGACGAAGATACCTGATCGGCAATACTTCTATCTATTTTTTTTCCATGGCTAACGGCATTCATAACACCATTAAAAGCATCTTTTGTTAAATATTGGCGCATGGTATTTTCATTAAATACGTTTTTACCAAATATTTCTGAACGACGCACATTTTCTTTAACACTAACTGGATTGTGTGCTAATGATTCTTTTATAGCATGAAATCTTAATTTCGACATTTTCTTTATGAATTAAGGCTTGTTTAATTTTCTTATATCCTTTTACAAAAATAAGTACCTAAAATAAAATATAAGCATAATCATTAAATTTTATTGTTAACAATATTTCAGTATTTATATAAAATAATATACTTTTTTTTAAAATAAACCTGAAAAAAATGGGGTATAAATAAAAATAACTAAGCTTTTTATTAAAAGCCCCCCATTAAATTAGAAGTATCTCTATAATAATATATATTTGTCTAATTAACATTTAGTATCTTATTTTATAAAATTTTATTATGGCAAAAATTAAATTAGAATACCTTTGGTTGGATGGTTATTATCCAACTCAAAACTTGAGAAGTAAAACTAAAGTAGAAGAACATGAAGACTTCAAAGGGACTTTAGAAGAAATAGGAAATTGGTCTTTTGATGGATCATCAACAAAACAAGCTGAAGGCGGATCTTCTGACTGTTTATTAGTTCCTGTTGCTATTTACCCAGATCCAGATCGCATCAACGGTTATTTAGTTATGACTGAAGTTATGAATGCTGATGGAACTCCTCACGTTTCTAATGGTAGAGCTACTATTGACGATGAAGATGATGATTTCTGGTTTGGATTTGAGCAAGAGTATTTTATTATGGATACTAAAACACAATTACCATTAGGATTCCCTGTTGGTGGTTATCCTGCTCCACAAGGTATGTACTACTGTTCTGTTGGTGGAAAAAACACTCACGGTAGAGATTTAGTAGAAGAGCATGCTGATTTATGTATTGAAGCAGGTTTAAACTTTGAAGGTATTAACCAAGAAGTTGCTTGTGGACAATGGGAATTCCAATTATTCGCTAAAGGCGCTAAAAAAGCTGGTGATGAAATTTGGGTTGCTAGATATTTACTAGACCGTTTAACTGAGAAATATGGTTACTACATTGATTACCATCCAAAACCACTTGGAAAAGATATGGATTGGAATGGATCTGGTATGCACGCAAACTTCTCTAACACAACTTTAAGAACTTGTGGAGATAAAGAAGTTTATGCTGCTATATGTGAAGCTTTCCGTCCTGTTGTAGATGAGCACATTGCTGTTTACGGTGAGTTTAACGACCAACGTTTAACAGGTTTACATGAAACTGCTGCTATTACAGATTTCTCTTGGGGAGTTTCAGATAGAGGCGCTTCAATTCGTATTCCATTAATCGCTGTTGAAAAAGGATACAAAGGATGGTTAGAAGATAGACGTCCAGCATCAAACGGTGATCCTTATAAAATTGCTGCAAGAATTATTAAAACTGTTAAATCTGCTAAGATTTAAAAACCAACATAAGTTTTGTTCATAATAAAAGGCTAACATTTTTAATGTTAGCCTTTTATTTTATAGTAAAATTATTTACAGTAACTATTTAGAAGTAAATACAAAAAACATAAATGCTCCATACGCAAACACTAAAAAGAACCCTTTAAGTCTGCTTATTTGCATTTGTTTAGGAATAAAAATTAAAGGAATTAATATTGCTGAAAAGCCTAGCATCCAAAAAACATCTCTATTCAATATATTATCATTATCAACTAAAATTGGTTTAACTATGGCTGTTAGACCTAAAACAGAGCCAATATTAAAAATATTAGAGCCTATTAAATTACCTAATGAAATAGCTTTTTCTTGTTTTGCTGCTGCAATAACTGATGCGGCTAATTCTGGAACACTGGTTCCTACAGCAATTAAAGATACACCAATTACCGCTTCACTTACTCCAATAGAAATTGCAATATCCTTTGCTCCTTTTACCAACCATTCGCTTCCAAAGTAAAGAGCTGTTGCACCTATTAACAACCAAAGACCTATTTTAAAATTAGAAACTACCGCCAGAGAATCGTCAACCTCTTCTGCAACTATGTCTTTTCTTGAATTTCTTATTAAAACTATTAAAAATAAAATAAGACCAGCAAATAAAATACCGCCTTCAATAAATGATAATAAATTATCGTTTTTAAGAAAATAGTAAAGAGCAATAGAAAAGAGCATCATAACAGGCCAATTAAGCTTGTAAAACGACTTATCTACTGCAATAGCACCAACCAATGCCGTAATACCCAAAACTAAACCTATATTGGCAATATTAGAGCCTACAACATTATTAATTGCAATAGCTGGCGAACCCGTTAAGGCTGCTTGTAAACTTACTAATAGTTCTGGTGCAGAGGTTGCAAATGAAACCACCGTCATACCTATTACCATTTTAGAAATATTAAACTTAAAAGATAAAGCTACAGACGAACGCACCAAGTACTCACCTCCTACAACTAATAAAATAAAACCTAAAACAACCAAAACTACACTCATAAAAACATTTTTTGCGAAGATAATATAAATGAAAATTGAAATACTAATAATTAAAAATTTGCTTTCTAGTAAAATTCACATTTATTAACGTTTCTGTTTTAAAGTTTAGTTAAACTTTTTTAAAAAATTCTTTCCTATAGTAATTTTATATGTGTAATTAAAAATTAAAAATCATGAAATCAAAAAGTGTTTTAAAATTAGGAATAGGTATATCTATTATCGCTATTTTATGTTTTGTTTCTTTTAAAAGTTTTGCTCATGAAAACATAAATTCTCATATTTCAAATGGTGACAATATTAGTGTCACTATAGACAAAAGGACATCGGATGCCGATTTTAATGATATTAAGAGTATGCTTAACGATCATGGCATAGAAGCTTCCTTCAGTAACATTAAGCGAAATGATTTAGATGAACTTACTGGATTAAAAATTAAACTAGATGATGGTAAAAATGGATCAGCTGTAAGTGCTTTTTCCAGTAATTTTCCTATAAATCAAATTACTTTCGGAAGAAAAGATAATTTACTTTTCATATCTCAAGACAAAAACAACACCATTGGTTTTAATCAACTAAATAATTTAGGGTTTAGTATTGCTAATGATTCTTTAATGGGGCAAAACTTTGGTTCCTTTGGTAGTCTTAATTTAAACGATTTTTTTAATGATGAAGAAGACTCCTTGTTTTTTAATGGTTCTTCTTTAGACTTAAATAGTTTAAGACAGCAAATGCAACAATTTTTCAATCAAAACAATAACAAAAATACAAAACAATTATTTAGATTTTTTGACGACCCAGACACAAATAAGCTTATTATAATTGATGGTAAAGAATCAGATTTTGAAACTCTCGATAAATTATCAAAAGAAAACAAATTGGAAGTAGTTGATAATTTAAAACCAAAAACAGCAATGAGTATTTATGGTGACAAAGCTAAAGATGGTGCTATTATTGTTACTACTAAATAAAAAAGCAAACATAATGGATATTATAAAAGACACTTTTTAAGGTGTCTTTTTTATTTAATTACCATCAATTTTAAGACACTCTCTTCTGGGTGTCTTTTTTTATGTTTTCAATTTTAAAAAAAGACAAAAACATAAAAAACATTGCTTTTTATAATAAAACGCCCCTTGGTTTTCAAAACAACCTCTCAAAAACCCCTTGAATTGTTTAAATATGAAACAAAAAATAGAATAACCAATTTCAAATAAAAACTTAAATGAAGCAAGTCACATAAATATTAAAACCTATTCGATTTTTTTACTTACACTTTTGTATTCAAATGCATCGATTTTATTAAAAACGCTTGGAAGGAAGATTCCTAATTATATATATTGAGAAGACAATCAATAAACGGAATCAAATATTAACCTTTTAAAACCAAAAATTATGATTACACTTGCCAAATTTGTAGTTGATGTAATAATCTTTATTATATCGATTATTTAATCCTTACAAATGGTAGAACTTAGTCTAGAATAAGTTTTACTATTTTTGTTTTCTAACAAGGATTATAAAAATGAAACATACATGACTAAAAATTTACTCACACAGAAAACAAATATATGGATGTTACATGTGACAATTGTAAAACAATAATTAAGAGCACATGAAAAAGCAAGTCTTCAAATTTTTAGCAAAAGTTAATAAAATACTACTACCTAGTTACTCTAAAAAACAATTAGATTTAGCAAAAACCACCAAACTACAAATGGCCATTATTGGCTGGAGATGGTTTGTAACTAAAAATGCTTTAGATTAATTATAAAACCAGAATCTTAACTATTAATTAAAGCATATTTAATCTATCAATAATCATTCAAACTAAAGTTTACAGTATTTTAGCGAGTTGATTATGAAAAACTTACCTCTCCTTTTAATTCTATTTTTTTTATTAAACAACCCTATATTAGTAGGACAAAATGTTAAGTTTAAATCCTTATCTACAAACGATGGATTATCAAACAACTCTGTAGAAGATATTGAAAACGATGTTAATGGTGGTTTATGGATTGCTACTTGGGACGGTTTAAACTATTTTGATGGTTATAAGTTTACTGTTTTTAAACACGATATTGATAATAGTAACTCTATTGCTAGCAATTACATAATTAAAATTAAGCGTGATGCCAATGGTATTATTTGGATACTCACAGAAGACTCAAAAATAAGTAGATACCTTAATAATAAACAATTTAAAAATTACACTTTCAACAGTGAACCTAAAGATATTTCTTTATCAAAAAACGGAAATATAATTGTTCATACAAAAAATGATTATTTCGAATTTATTAATGGTCAGTTTCAAAAATCAGATTCTTTATTAATAACAAAGGAAGATAATGACGTATTAAAAAAACTACTATTAAAGGAATATCCCAACATTGTTATTAACAGTATTCTTAAAGATAAATCTGGAAATATTTGGTATGCTACTCGTAAAAACGGTTTATTCATTATAACAAATAATCTAAAAAAATCACAAAAACACCACATTGAACATTACACACAAGATCCGTATTCTAATCACAGTTTTAATAGCAATGAAATAGAAACCTTGCATGAAGATGTTTTTGGTAATATATGGCTTGGTTTAAAAGATGGAGGTATTAGTATGACATATAGAAATTCAAATAAAATATTCTCGGTAGCACCTCACCCCTTAAAATTTCCAAATATTCCAAATGAAACAATACGTGCTATCACTAAAGATTCAAAAGGTAGTATATGGTTAGGATATTATACAAAAGGGCTTTTTTATTATAACAAAAAAAGCAAACACTATACTAAATTCAAAATTAAAGAAGCATTCTTTCAACCTGACTGGAAACGTATTAGGTCTTTATTTACAGCTTCAGATGGCACTGTATGGGCAGGAACGTATGCTGGCATTATTCGAATAAAAAATAATGCGACTTACTCATTATATGATGCTGAATACTTTCCAAATTTTCCAAACAACAGGAATTACTCTATGTACGAAGATTCTAAGAAACAATTATGGATAGCTTGTTGGGGAGGTGTCGCTAAGTTCAATTTAAAAACGAATAGATTTGAAGCTTTTAAAGGTCAAAAAACAGTCTCTCAATACCACATAAGAAATATAAAAGTTATCGATAACGAACTTATTCTTGCAACCGAAAATAACGGCGTTAAATTACTAGATTTAGACAAAGGCGAGTTAAAAACAATTAAAATTGAGAAAGCATTATCTCAATATCATGTAGAAAACAAATCATTTGATAACGAAACTATTGATAATATATCAAACAGTAATCAGGTTAAATTACAGGATTTAAAAAACGGAGAATTACAAACCATTAATACTAAAGAAGGTCTTTTAAATAATAGCATATACTCGGTTTATAAAGACGAACAAACTAACTATTATTGGATTGCTTCACTAGGTGGCTTAAGCATTTATGATAAACAAAAAGGAGTAATAAAAAATATAACAGAAAAAAGCGGCTTACCAAGTCAACTTGTTTATGGCATTTTAGCAAAAAAAAATGAGATTTGGATTAGTACAACAAAAGGTATTGCCGTTATAAATAAAAATAATTTTCAGGTAAAAACTTTATACCCAAAAGGCGGATGGCAAGTTTCAGAATTCTCAGAAGGCGCTTATTATCAAGACCCTAAAGGTTTGTTGTTTTTTGGAGGAATAAACGGACTTAATTATTTCAACCCAGACAATATTCAATTTAACCATACAAAGGCTAAAATTAAATTGATTGTAGATGGTAACGAAACCTATGAATCAACTATTAAAAAAAGCTTTTCAGAGAATCAAATAGATATTGAACTCATACCAATTAAGTTTCCTAAAAGAGACTCAAAAAGTATCTATTACAAATTAGAAGGAAAAGATAAAAATTGGCTGTTATTAAACAACGGCAAAATAAACTACACCAACTTAGATTCTGGAAATTATAGATTTTTAGTTAAACAAGAACCCGATACCAATATAGAGTCTATGCTTATTTCATTCCATATTGAAAAACCATTCTACAAAACTATATCATTCTATATCCTGTTATCAATTTTTACCCTAGCATGTGCAATAGCATTTATTTTTTTAAAAAACAAATCGGCTACTGAACAGCAAAAAAAACTAGAAATTCAAATTTTAGCTCGTACAGAAATTATAGAAAATCAAAAAAGGGATTTGCTAATTGTAAATAATAAGCTTGACGAAAAAAACAAGAAAATTGTATTACAACAAGAAAAATTATTAGCATTGCATAATAATCTTAAGAATGAAGACTTTGAGATTGAAAAATTCAAAACCTTTGTATTATCAGAATTTCAAGAACCCATAACTGAAATAATAAAAACATCAAATACCTTAAAAACAGATACTGAAGCTAAACAAAATTTAATAACGCAATCTGGTAAATTAGTAAATCTTGTTTCAGAATGGAATTATCTAAACCACATAAAAGATATTGGTTCTGTAAAAACATCGGCTATTAATTTATTTCCAATTCTAAAAAACAGTCTAGAAAAGTTTAAAAAATCTTTATTAAATAATAAGGTAAATTTTAATTGCAAAATAGATACCTCTATTGGCTGGGTAGAAATAGATGTACTTCGTTTTCGCTTATTACTACAATACTTTTTTAATGATATTAGTAAGTATTCTGATACAGATAGTAATTTGAGTATCGATATAAATAATTTAACTAACTTTTTAGAAATTCAACTCACCTCAAACAGCACTATTTTAAAAAACAACTGGTATAGTATTGTGCATTATAGCCCTTACTTTAAAGCTTTACAAGTATTATTATCAGACTTAAAAGGACAACTTATTAATAATTCAAGAGAAACATTTCAAGTTACTTTACAAATCCCAATAGGCATTATTAATACAGACAATAAACAGATAGAATCTATTTCATGGAAACATTTAAATCAACAAGACGACGGCTTATCTTTAAACAAACAAAATATTTTAGTTTTTAGTGATGCAGAAAACTATGCGACTGCCAATCAAATACTAAAACAAGATGATTATAACTTAATTTTTGAAGATTCTGTTAGCAATTTATCTTCAGCTATAAAACAAATTCATTTTAATCTTATCGTATTTTACCAAGCTACCTTTTCAAAAGAATTAGTATACTTTCTTAATACTTACAAAGAAGATACAAATAGGACAAAAACACCTATGATTTATATCTCTGAATATATTGATTATGAATTGCAAGAACAATCTATAGAGTTTGGCATCGACACACTCATTCAGCTACCAGCAAGCGAATCTTTTATTACAAAAAAAATAACGTCCTTAATTTCAAAAAAACAAGGCGTCATTGAAGAAAATAAATTTCAACAAAAAATATTTGATATTCTAACAGAAAAAGCCCCCGTAACAACTCCTAACGATAAATTGCTAAAAAAGAGCTTAGAGATTATAAAAAGAGAACTGCATAACCCTTCTTTTAATGTAGAAATGCTAGTAGAACAATTAGGTGTATCTAGAGTAAAATGTTACCGTTTATTTAAAGAAATATTAAAACAATCGCCTTCAGATATTATTACCTCACTTAGATTACAAAAAGCAGAAGTCTTATTAAAAACAAAGAAACTAAACATTTCTGAAATTAGTTTTGAGTGTGGTTATAATGACCCAAAATACTTTGGACGGTCTTTTAAAAAGTATTTTGGAAAAAGTCCTAAAGAATTTAAAGAACAGGTTTTTTAACTCCACCTGTTACTGCTAGATTTACTGTATGTTACCTAATTGTTATTGAAACAAAAATCCTCTTTTTTTATCTGTTTTTTGAACTCATTTGAATAATTTATCCTCTTCTCGGAAACAAAATTACCCTCATTTACTCTTTACTTAAATTAGTTTTAGCACAACTAAAAATTTATACTTAAATGAAAAAATTTACTTTACTACTACTAACACTTATGGTTAGTATAACATCTATCTCTTGGGCTCAAAAGCAAGTAGAGGGTGTTATTTATGATGATTTAAACGTTCCTTTATCTGGTGCAAACATCTTAATAAAAGGAACAACAAATGGTGTTTCTGCCGATTTTGATGGCAACTTTAAAATTAACGCCAAAATTGGAGATATTTTAGAGATATCATTCTTAGGAATGAAAACAAAAGAAGTACTCATTGAAAATTACAACGCATTAAACATCGTTTTAGATGCAGATGCTTCACAACTAGATGATATTGTTATTGTGGGATATGGGTCTCAAAAAAGATCTGATGTAACTGGTGCTATATCTTCTATAAAGAACGAAGATTTTAACAAAGGGGTAGTAGCCAATGCAGGGCAACTTTTGCAAGGTAAAGTAGCGGGCGTAAATGTGTCATCGGTAAGTGGTGAGCCAGGTGCTTCACAAGATATTATTATTAGAGGTGTTGGTAGTTTGCGTACAGGAACAACACCACTTTACGTTGTTGATGGTTTTGCCCTTGATAATACGGTTAATGGCGTTGCATCTAACCCTTTAAACTTTATCAACCCACAAGATATTGAAAGTATTGATGTTCTTAAGGATGCCTCTGCTGCTGCTATATATGGAGCAAGAGCAGCTAATGGAGTAGTTGTAATTACTACTAAAAAGGGAAAGGTTGGAAAAACTCAAATAAACTTTTCCGCTTCTACTGCTTTTTCAACGCTTACAAATAAAGTTAATGTGTTTAGTGCTGATGAATTTCGTAAACAAGTAACAGCTATTGGAGGAACACTTATTGATGGAGGTTCGGTTACAAATTGGCAAGATGAGTTAACTCGCTCAGCCATTTCTAAAAACGTAAACTTTTCAATGAGTGGAGCTTCAAGCCAATCGTCCTATTTTGCATCACTTAGTGCTGATGATCAAGAAGGTATTTTTAGAAACAGTGATTTAAAACGCTATTCAGGTCGTTTAAATTTAACTCAAAAAGCACTGGATAATAGATTTAAAGTAGAGTTTAATTTAACAGGGAGTAGAATTGAAAACAATAGACCCAATTCTACTTCAATAGTAAACAATATGCTACAATTAAATCCTACCGACCCTGCATATACAAATGGAGAACCCACCACTCATTTAAGTAATGATGTTTTTAATCCTTTAATTAGTGAAAAACTTTACAGCGACTTAACTTACAACAACCGCATTTTAGCCAATATCTCGCCTTCTTTTGAAATAATGGACGGATTGACCTATAAATTAAATTTAGGTGCAGATTATTCTAATACGAATAGAGATGTGCAAACTATGCCATATTCTACAGACACCAATACTTCCCTAGGTTATTTAAATACAATCACTACTGAAAACAGTAATACTTTGGTTGAGAATACATTGACATATATTAAGGACATAGAGCAACATAGTTTTACATTCTTAGTCGGCCAAACATATCAAAAAACTAAAGTAAGCCAGAAAAGTTTTAGTCTATCAGGTTTCCCTAATAATGGTGTTGAACCTAAATATCAAATTGAAACAGCCAGTGAGCCAACGGAGCAATCCGCTTATGCAACCGTAAATGAGTTACAATCATTTTTTGGAAGATTAAATTATGGGTATACCGATAAATACTTGTTGACGGCAACCATGCGTGCCGATGGGTCATCAAAATTTGGAAAAAACAACAAATACGGTTACTTCCCTTCAGTTGCTCTTGGTTGGAATATTAGTAAGGAAGATTTTATGAGTGATGCTCCTTTTGATAACTTAAAATTAAGAGCTAGTTGGGGACAAACAGGAAATCAAGAAATCCCTTCCAAAATTACTCTAGCCAGTTATACAGAAAGCAATACCGATAATGACACATACCCATTAGATCCTAGTGCAACAACATTAAGCGATTATCCTTATGGAACCATCTATACACGTTTGGCTAACCCAGATATTCAATGGGAGGTTTCAACACAAACCAATATAGGTTTAGACTTTGGATTGCTTGATAGTAAATTAACGGGAACTATCGAATACTTTAACAAAGTGTCTGGAAATATTTTATTAGAGGTTACCCCAGTAGATCCAATTCAACCTACTGATAAATACTGGACAAACATTCCTAACATGGAAATAAAAAACTCTGGTATGGAAATATCCTTGGATTATAATAGTGATCAAAGTAAAGATTTCTCATACAATATTGGAGGAAATATATCGGTAACAAAAAATAAAGTAAAAAATTCACCATATAAAATATTAACTACAGGTGCAGCTCAAGGATCTGGACAAACAGGTGCTACCATCAATGGTATTCTTAATGGAGAATCAATCGGCTCATATTATGTAAAAGAATTTATTGGAATTGGTGATGACGGATTAAATATATACAAAGACCAAAATAATGATGAACAAATTCTGGACGATGACCGTATTGTAGCTGGTAGTGCATTGCCAGATTATATTTATGCATTCTACATGAACTTTAAATACAGAAATTTTGACCTAGGATTGAATTTTAACGGTGTAGGTGGTAACAAAATCTATAACCATGTAGCTATGTCTTTATTCAACGTGGGTAGCCTTTCTCAATCATTTAATACAACAGATAGAGCCATTAAGTTTCCAAACGAGAGTTTTTCCAATTCAAATATAGTATCAACTCGATATATTGAAGATGGTGGTTTCTTAAGATTGAACAATGCCACATTAGGGTATAATTTAAAGCCAAAAACCATAGGGCTTGGTAATTTGGTTGATAATATTCGTTTTTCTATAACGGGACAGAACTTATTTGTCATTACAAAGTATAGCGGATTTGATCCCGAAATAAATACTGGAAGTGCTATTGGTGGCATTCAAACGTTTGGAATTGATTACTACAGTTATCCAAAAAGTAGAACTGTATTATTTGGCTTAAACCTAGCATTTTAATTTAAAAATATTTTAAAAATAAGATGGAAACTCCATAGTTAATTTTTAATCCCACGAAGGAATGATTATTTGGAAGTTCCACGCGACCATTGAAAAACAATAAATATAAACATATGAAAAATAAAATAATATTAACAATTCTTGGTGCCAGTTTATTTTTAAACTGGAGCTGTACCGATTTGAAGGAAGAGGTATTAGACGAATCCTTAACGGGAAGTGGACAAGCAGAAGCTATTAGTGGAGCCATTGCACCAGCATACGGTCAAATAGCATGGGTTTGGAGGCATACTAACTATTTTGGCTTACAGGAAATCTCTTCAGACGAAGTTATACTACCTTATAGAGGCGGAACAGATTGGTATGATGGTGGTAAATTTTTAGAAGCACATATGCACACCATGACACCAACTAACGATTTAGTGGGTAGCGCATGGAATGAACTTACAAAAAATATTTCCAGAACATTATCGGCTATAGAAGTACTGACTCCTTTAGCTGAGAGTGGAAACTCAGAAGCACAAGGATCACTTTACGAGATGAAAACTTTAAGAGCCTATTTGAATATGTTGGCATTGGATAGTTGGGGACTTGCATTTAAAAAAGAATCATCAGCAGAAACATCAGAAATTCTTCGTGGACAAGATGCAATAGACTACATTGAAAGTGAATTGTTATCTGTTGTAGATGTAATCAATACTGATAAAGGCCCAGGTAGAATGACACAAGCGGCTGTTTGGGGGTTCTTATCTCGATTGTATTTAAATGCTGCTGTGTATCGCAATCCATACGGTACTCCTAACTTCACAACAGAAGATATGGATAAAGTCATAACGTACACAGATAAGATTATCAATTCCGGTAAATTCAACTTATCTCCAGATTATTTTGATTTATTTAATGACGACAACCATGAAAATTCTGAATTAATCTTTGCTTGTGATCAACGCGGTGTGCTAAAAAAAGAACATAGTCGATGGACCTATTGGTCGTTACCAGGTTCTATGTGGGGAAGACCAGAGTTTACAAGTTCAGATGGTACGGACGGACCAGCCATTACACCAGATTTCTATCAAACTTGGGTAGATGCCTATGGAAGTATAGATCCAGCAGATGCCGATTCAAGATTTTACCATCAAAACCAACAAATCCCAGCTGATTTGGAAGACTTAACTGGTGTTGATCCTAGTAATGATGAAGACCATTACTACTGTACTACGGCTGAAGATTATGAGTTTGACAGAGGTATTATTCGTGGAATCATTTGGGGTCCAAGAAAAGATTCCAATGGAGCTTTTTATAGATGCGATAATGGTGATTATAGAATTTATCCAGTCATACAAATTAAAGGAAATGGCCCTGATAAAAATGTTGGTTATGTAGATCTTACTTTGCAAGTTGATTTTACAAATGAAGGCAGATTGCACCATACGGGTTATCGTATATCAAAATATCAGTTTAGCCATACGTCTGAAAATGCAAATAATTATAGCAGTATAGATATTGTGTTATTGCGCTATGCAGAAATATATATGATGCGTGCCGAGGCAAAATTAAGAAAAGGAGATAATGCTGGTGCTTTAGCCGATGTAAACACGGTTAGAACTTCCAGAACAGCTTATGCACCAATACCTGCAGCTCTTTCATCTATAGATTTAGACATCATGTATCGTGAACTTGGTTTTGAATTTTATTGGGAAGGTTTAAGAAGAACTAATCAAATCCGTTTTGGTCACAATGAAGATTCTTGGACTGAAAAATCGGATAGTGATGTAAACCATAGATTGTTTCCAATTCCTCAGACTGCAATTGATGGGGCTTCAAATACGCCAGGTTATTTAGAACAAAACGATGGATACTAAATAATTTTAACACCAAAAAAAATTAATTTTTTTTGGTGTTTTTTATTGAACTTAAAAGGTGCTATCTAAACACTTAGATAGTACCTTTCATTAATTACTTTAAACTTTTAAGAAATATACAATACGTTTATAGCAACTAACATCCACGCAAAATGAAACTTTTCTCTTATTTAATTTTGTCCTTTATTTTCCTTCCAAAGTCATTAGAAGCACAATCCTATAAGCTAATAACATATAACATTCGGTATGACAACCCTGATGATGGAGAAAATCAGTGGGAAAAAAGAAAAGATTATTTGTGTAATCAAATAGCCTTTTATACTCCTGATGCATTTGGAATACAAGAAGGGCTACATCATCAAGTTAACTATATAGACAGTACACTTACCAATTATAATTATGTAGGTGTAGGGAGAGAAGATGGAAAAACAAAAGGAGAATACAGTGCTATTTTTTATAATAAAAACAAATTAAAAGTATTAAAACAATCAACATTTTGGCTATCTAAAACACCAGACAAAATATCTATTGGTTGGGATGCTGCATTAGAACGAATTTGTACTTATGCTTTATTTAAAAACATAAAAACACAACAACAATTTTGGGTATTCAATACTCATTTTGACCATATTGGAAACGAAGCTAGAATACAAAGTTCAAAACTTATTATAGATAAAATTAATAACCTTAATAAAAATCATCTCCCCGTTATTTTAATGGGAGATTTGAATTCTGATGCAACAAGTACTCAAATACAATATCTCTCTCAAATTTTAAATGACTCAAAAACAGTCAGTGTATCAAAACCCTTTGGTCCTATAGGAACTTTTAATGGCTTTAAAACTAACAAACCTGTAATCCATAGAATTGATTATATTTTTACTGATAAAAATCAAATTACTGTATTAAAATATGCTGTTTTAAGCGATTCTAAAGACTGTAAATATCCATCAGATCATTTACCTGTCTTTGTTGAAGTTAAAATTGAAAAACAATAATCACAAACACATGAAAATTCTATTAAAAATAACATTTCTTAGCATCAGTCTTTTATTCTTTGGATGCTTTGAGCATTCAAAAGAAAAAAAATCAAAAATTGAAACATCAGAAAAAGAACCATTAAGTATCATATTTATGATTGGAGATGGCATGGGGCTTCCACAAATATCTACAGCTTTTTACTTTGGAGAAAACACACCTAACTTTGAACAATTTGAAAGTATTGGACTTATAAAAACATCCTGTACAAGTCATACCATTACAGATTCAGCAGCAGGAGCAACAGCATTCTCTACAGGAGAAAAAACATATAAAAGAGCCATAGGCGTATCTAAAGACAGCTTGCCTTTGCCAACAATTTTAGAAACTTTAAAAGATAAAGGGTATCAAACAGGTTTGGTTAGTTTAACATCCATTACCCATGCAACACCTGCCGCCTATTATGCGCATGTAAAAGACAGAGATTTACAAGACGATATCGCTTTACAACTAGTGGATGTTGATTTTTTTGCTGGCGGCGGCTTAAAACACTTTAAGCATAGAGACGATAAAAAGGATTTATATGCAGCACTAATTACTAAAAACTATAAACTAGATTCTGTAAGTTTATCAAATTACGATTTAAATAAAAAAAACGGCTATCTTTTAGCTGAAGAAGGTTTACCATCAAAAATTCAAGGACGAACAAGTTTTCTACAAGATGCTACTAAATTAGGTTTAAACTATTTTACAGAAAAAGGGAAACCTTTCTTTTTTATGATAGAAGGATCTTATATAGATTGGGGCGGTCATGCTATGAATGCCGAACTATTAAAAAAAGAAATATTAGATTTTGACAAAACACTAGAAATTGTTTTAAAATATATAAAAAAACATCCAAATACCCTTTTAGTTGTAACTGCCGATCATGAAACAGGTGGCGTAAGCGTTGGTAAATCGTATATTATTAATGAAATAACTGGAGAAAAAATAGAGGAACCAGAAAAGGTTTCAATTTATTTTAATTACGACCAACATAGTGGCAATCTTATTCCTGTTTTTGCAAAAGGTAAAGGCTCTGAAAACTTCCAAGGTATTTATGAAAATAATGAGATTTATCATAAAATGTTTAAGGCAATAAATAGTAAATAATATTAAAATGAAACATCTATTAAAATTCTTTTTTCACTTTTCAATTATACTTTTTGGAACTAATAAACTCATAGCACAAAGCATACCTAAAATACATTCTCATAACGATTACATTCAAACAATACCTTTTTGGGATGCTTATGCAAATGGAGCAAATTCAATAGAAGCCGATATTTTTTTAATAGAAAATAATTTATATGTAGCTCATAATGAAAAAGATATAATTACATCAAGAACATTAGAAGCCTTATACTTAAAGCCTTTACAAACGGCTTTAGAAATGAGCTTTAAAAAAGATCAAGAATTATTTTTATTGATAGATGTAAAATCTGAAGCGGTTTCAACTTTAAATAAATTGATAACTATTTTAAAAACATATCCAACAATAATTAATAACCAAAACATTAAAATAATTATTTCTGGAAATAGACCAAATTCAGATACTTATTCAAAATATCCCCCTTTTATTTTCTTTGATTATCAAGAATTAAGTCAACCTATTTCTTTTGAAAATAAAGAAAAAGTAGCCATGGTAAGTTTAGACTTTGGTAAATTTTCAAAATGGAATGGCAAAGGACGATTAACTCATGAAGATTATAATCGTGTTATAGCTGTTATTACAAAAGCGAAAGCAATGAACAAACCGTTTCGCTTTTGGGGAACACCAGACTCTAAAAGTTCATGGAAAACCCTTTTTGATATGGGTATTGATGTTATAAATACAGATACCCCATACAAATGCGTTAACTATATTAATTCTTTACCTAATAGGTTTGTTACATCTACTACTTTTTCACAAGTATATACGCCTAGTTTTAAAACAGACCAAAAACAACTTCCTGTTAAAAACGTGATTCTTTTAATAGGTGATGGTAATGGATTATCGCAAATATCATCAGCAGTCCTTTCAAATAACGGAGCCTTATCTCTAACGCAACTTAAAAGTATGGGATTAATAAAAACGCAATCTGCCGATGATTTCACAACAGATTCAGCCGCTGCTGGAACAGCACTAGCTACAGGAAAAAAAACAAATAATAGAGCTATTGGCACAGACACAAATGGCATGATGCTTGAAAACATAGTAGAAATACTTTATAAAAAAGGGTTTTCTACAGGCTGTATTACTACCGATGAAATTACAGGAGCAACGCCAGCGTCATTTTATGCACATGTTAAAGATCGATCAGAAACAGAAAAAATATCTAAAGATTTAGTAAAAAGCAAATTAAATGTATTTATTGGAGGTGGCGCATCAAATTTTATAAAAACACCAATTGATAACAATTTTAAATTATTACCATCTATTCTTGATATAAGCACCTCTAACAACAATAAGATTGGTGTTTTCTTTTCTGAAAAAAATGTTCCTTCTGTTTTAAATGGTAGGGGAAATATATTAGCTGATGCTACAAAATATAGTCTTCAATATTTAGAAAAAGCAAGCAAACCCTTCTTTCTTATGGTTGAAGGTGCACAAATTGATAGCTTTGGACATGCAAATAATACAACTGGCATAATTACAGAAACAATAGATTTTGACAAGGCCATAAGCGAAGCTTTAAAATTTGCAGATGCAAATGGTGAAACTTTGGTAATTATTACTGCCGATCATGAAACTTCAGGGTTTAGCATTCCACAAGGAAATATAAAAGATCACAAAATAGAAGGTAGTTTTATAACACACGATCATACAGGAACTATGGTGCCTTTATTTGCTTACGGACCTCAATCTCAAACCTTTCAAGGCGTGTATGAGAATAATGAAGTTTTTCATAAAATACTTTCTCTTTTAAAAATTTAGAAAAAACAATTTCGTGATATCTTCTAATCTTTAATCTTAAATACTTTTTCTAAGATAGTATCCATTAAACACCATTTTGTAATAGACGACTGTAATAAGTTAGCACCAACAAATGCTGTAAACCAAAGCCAATTTATGTTTACATAGATTGCTAATAGTAAACTTATTAAAACGAATGATCCTGCAATACCTCTTACAATTCTATTTTTCATCTTTTTTAATTTATAAATTTTAAATATATTTTTCTATTGGAAGAACAATGGCTCTTACTGGATTGTTGGTTTCTAAGTTTTCATTAAACTCTTTAATTAAATTAAATAAAGAATCAATATTATCTTCTTCTGTAAAAGAGAAAAATAAGCTAGATTCCGTTCCTCCTTTTAAAGATGAAAACCAATTAGAAGCCATTAAAACTGAAGAGACACTTTTATAGCCATCAATATCAGAACTACTAAAACTTTCAATATTTGCTTTTTTAAAGAGTTTCAAAACATCTTTCTGAAACTCATGCACCGCTGTAACCATTACTAATTTCATGTGTCTATATTATTTATAATTTTTTTTCTCTATCATATAATACACCAATGGCACCACCAATAATGTTAATACCGTAGAAACAATGGTTCCTCCCATTAATGAAATGGCTAAACCTTGAAAAATAGGATCAAATAAAATAACAAAAGCACCAATAACTACTGTTCCTGCTGTTAGCAAAATAGGTGTTGTACGTACTGCTCCTGCTTCAATTGCAGCTTGCTTTAACGAAATACCATCTGCTAAACGCAGATTTATAAAATCGATTAGCAATACCGAATTTCGTACCATTATTCCTGCTAAAGCAATCATACCTATAAATGATGTTGCTGTAAAAAAGGCTCCCATAATCCAGTGACCAAGTATAATTCCTATTAATGATAATGGTATAGCTACCATCATAACCACAGGTGCTTTAAAATTTTGAAACCAACCAACAATTAAAATATAAATTAAGATGATGGCTCCTAAAAAAGCAATTCCTAAATCTCTAAAAACTTCTAAAGTAATTTGCCATTCGCCATCCCATTTTACGGTATAATCATCTTCATAAGCTGGCTGACCTAAATACATTTCATTTAACTTATAACCTTCTGGAAGGTTAATATTTTTCAACTTTTCATCCATTCCCAAAATAGCATATGCAGGACTTTCTAATTTACCAGCCATATCTGCCATCACATAAACCACACGTTTTTGGTTTTTTCTATAAATACTTTTAGGACTAATGGTTTGCTTAATATCAACTAAATCGGCAATTGGTATCATAGTGCCTTGCTTCGATTTTACTTTTAATTGTGAAATATCATTTATAGTTGACTTCTCTTTTTCATCTAAAGCCAAAATCAACCCTACTTGGTTTGAAGCATCCTCATCGTACAAGTTAGTAATAGCTCTATTAGATAATGCCATATTCATAGTATATGCTATCTGCTGTGGCGCTACTCCATAAAGCATGGCTTTTTCTTTATTAATATCAAACTGATACTCAATTTGATCGTCTTCAACCATCCAATCAATATCTACAACATCATCGGTATTTTTTAAAATAGTCTTAATACTATTCGCTATGTCCATTTGCTTACTATAATCTGGTCCGTAAACCTCAGCTACTATGGTTGACAACACTGGTGGTCCTGGTGGTACTTCTACCAATTTTACATTGGCATGATATTTTGCTGCAATTTTTTGAATATCTGGACGAAATAATCTCGCAATATCATGACTTTGTGCACTACGTTCTCCTTTATCAATTAAATTTACTTGAATATCTGCCATATTACTACCACCACGTAAATCGTAATGACGCACCAAACCATTAAACGTTATAGGAGCAGATGTGCCTATATAATTTTGATAATTAACCACTTCTGGTCGTGTAGATAAATATTGTGCAATTTCTTGTGTAACAACTGCTGTACGTTCAAGTGTTGTGCCTTCTGGCATATCTATAACCACTTGAAATTCATTTTTATTATCAAATGGCAACATTTTTACAGCAACCGATTTGGTAAAAAACAAAACCATAGAACCTATTAACAAAGCAAAAGTCAGTCCTAAAAACAACCATCTTTTTGCCTTATTCTCTATTAATGGACGTTCAAATTTGTTATATATTTTATAAATAAAAGTATCTTCTAAAGGTTTTTCTGGTTTTTCAACAACCCCTTTTTTATCTTTTTCTCTTAAGAAAATATAACCTAAATATGGTGTTATTGTTAAAGCTACAAACAACGATAAAATCATAGCAATAGAAGCTCCAATTGGCATTGGTGCCATATAAGGCCCCATTAAACCAGACACAAAAGCCATAGGCAACACAGAAGCAATAACAGTAAATGTTGCTAAAATAGTTGGATTACCTACTTCGTTAATAGCATATAACGCTGCTTGTTTAAATGGCAAACGTTTCATTTTAAAATGCCTATGCATATTTTCGGCAATAATAATAGAATCATCTACCACAATACCTGTAACAAAAACCAAAGCAAAAAGCGTAATTCTGTTAAGCGTATAATCTAACATATAATAACTCAACAAGGTTAAAGCAAAGGTAATTGGCACCGATAAAAACACGACCAATCCACCACGCCAACCCATGGCCAACATAACTACAAAGGTTACTGCTATTATAGAACCTATAAGATGTAACAATAATTCGGACACTTTATGAGATGCTGTTTCACCATAATTCCTTGTTATTTCTACATGTACATCGTCTGGGATTAAATTTTTTCTTAAATGATCTACCTTGTCAATAATTACATCTGCTATTTTCATAGCATCAGCACCTTTTCTTTTAGCAACCGATATGGTAACCGCAGGGTATTCAGATTGATAATCGCCTGCTTTTTTACTCGCTTGACCAAAACCTAAACTCACATAGCTTTGTGGTATTTCTGGGCCATCAATAATAGCCGCAATTTGCTTTAAATAAATAGGCTTATTTTGTTGTACACCAACCACTAAATTTTCAACATCGGTAACGCTTTCTAAAAACGTCCCCGTATTTACTAAAAACTCGGTATCGTTTTTATCAAAATTCCCTGAATTTAATTGCGTATTATTAGCTTTTATCATTTCAGAAACCGATAAAAAGTCCAATCCGCTAGCAGCCAATTTATCCTTATCTAAAACCACACGTAATTGTCGGTTTCTTCCCCCTATTTTATGCGTTATTGCAACATCATTTACCTTCTTAATTTCACTTTCTAGCTCTTGAGCCATTTGCCCTAATTGGTAATCATCGTAGCTTTCACTCCACAGCGTTAATCCCAACATAGGCACATCATCAATAGCACGTGTTTTTACTAAAGGAAATGTAACTCCTTTTGGCATTTCATCCATGTGCTTATTAATTTCATTGTAAAGTTTCACAAACGAACGCTCAATATCTTCGCCTACATAAAACTGTACAACAACCATCCCCTGCTCTTTCATAGATGTTGAATACACATACTCAACGCCTTTAATGTTAGAAATTAATTGCTCTAAAGGTTTAATGACACGCGATTCTACCTCTGTAGGACTTGCACCTGGATACCCCACAAAAATATCGGCAATAGGCACATCTATTTGTGGTTCTTCTTCTCGCGGAATTAAAAATGAACTATACACGCCAATAACCATAAAAACGATCATTAAAAGCACTGTAAGTTTAGAACTTATAAAAACTTTGGCTATTTTTCCAGCTAAACCTTCTTTCATAATTATTACTTTTTTCATTACCCCAAAAGAGGTAATCTATATATTTAGGGCGTTTTAACAGGCTATCCGCTACAATCTTTTTTTGCCATATATGGCAGCAAAAAAAGGATTTCCACTTCTATCCTTAACGCGATAATTCTTTACTATTATTTTATTCTTAATTAAAAACCTTTCAGGACACTGAAAACTGCTACTGCTTACTTAGCACTTATTTTAGCACCATTAAATAATTTCCCTTCAGAAGAAACGATATAAGTTTCCCCCGATTTTAAACCAGATAACACTTCTATTTGCTCTCCAACCTTTCTTCCTAAACGTAACCAACGCAACAGCGCTGTATTGCTTTGGCTTACCGTATAAATACCCGACAACTGTCCCTTTGTTATAATAGCTTCTTCTGGAATTAAAACCATTCCTGAAGCCTTTTTCCTTTCCACAGGAAATTGCACACTCGTAAACATGCCCGATAAAATATGAGCATCGGTTTTATCTAAATCTATTTTTACTAAATATTGTCCGCCTGTATGTTTTGCAGATGTGCTTACTTCGCTTACGCTTCCTTTTAAAGCCTTATTAATAGATTTCACTAATACATCAACGGTAGTGCCTTTTTTAATTTCAGAGATTTCCGTTTCTGGCACCATAGCCACCACTTCAAAATCTCCTGGAGTTTCTATACTTATTAATGGCATACCTGGATTTGCCATATCACCTGCATCTATATTTTTACTTGTAATAATACCACTAAAAGGAGCTTTAATATTAGTATAGGCAAACTGAGCGTTTACTTCATTTTTCATTTGATTAGCTGCTTCTAAACGTGCTTTTGCCATTTCAAAATTAGCCGTTATATCATCTAACTCTTTTTGAGAAGCACTGTTATCTGCAAACAAATTTTTAAAACGATTATAATCTTTTTGAGCATTATTAAAAGCAGCTGTAGCTTCTATAATACCAGCTTTTACTTGGGCTTGTTTCGCTTGTAAATCAATACTATTAATAGAAACTAATAATTGTCCTTTTTGCACTTTATCTCCAACATTTACATGAACCTTATTAACTGTTCCCATCATTCTAGTACTTAAATCGGCACTATTTTTTGCTTGAATTTCACCACTTACAGACAAAAACGGACTATTACCATTAGCTTCAACCTGATTAACTTTTACTTTGATGGCTGGCGCATTATCTGCAACCAACTTTTTATTATCATTACCACAACTAGTAATTAACAAAATCGCTGTAGCTAGTATTGATATGTATATATGTTTTTTCATTTTTATTAATTTAATATTTTAAGTTATTATTGCACTTCAACTGTTCTTAGTGTGACATTATGATTACATGTGTTATCATCTTTATTGTCTATATGTTACGTGACATTGCACACAAAAATTCATTGTATTTGATAATGCTTTTAACGATTTGTTTTTATCTTTACTTTTAAAAATTTCACTCATCCTGTCCGCACTTTTATGGAATTCTAATCCTAAGTTTTCAAAATTCTTATCACCAAATGATGCACACATTAATTTCATTTCTGTTGTAGAACCTAATTTAGTATAGGCAATTTTTGAAGCTTCATCATAATTTTCTGTTGATAAAAGAGTAACAATGTTTTGCACTGCTTCTAAATGATCTCTCATATTCATTAATTGATGATTCTTTTGCATTGGGTTTAATTTTAAAGATATCCGTTTATCATTTCCATTTTTAGGATTTTCCTTTATTACAAAGTCCAATTCTTTTTCTTTGGATTTATTTTTATCACAAGAAGTAAAAAAACTTACTAAAATTATGGATAGTAGAATTACTATTTTTTTTGATGTTTTCATTTTACAATAATTTAGAACAATCATTAACTGCTAACTGCTTTATTTATTCTTTAGTTAAAAATTGTAAATACGCTTGTGCGTAATTATATTCAAAAATGGTTTGATAATATTCTAATTGTTTTTGAGCGTATTGAGTTTCGACCATTAATAAATCAGACGTTTTTTCTAAGCCCTCTTTAAATCTATTGGTTCTTATTCTTAAAGCTTCTTCCGATTGTTGTAAAGCCAGAGTTGTTAAATGCAACTTATTTTCAGCATCAATTAACATACGCTTTGCTTTATTCAATTCTAAATTACTTTTTGATACATACTGTTGGTATTCTAATTTTGATTTCTCAAATTCAGCTTTACTTTTTTGTGCCTTCCCAAAGCGTTTAGATCCTTGAAAAATATTCCAACTTAATTGTGCACCAAATAAATACCCATTGGCATCACCTTGAAAAATTTGATCGTCATGCAATTGGTAATTACCAAAAGCATTTAAAGTTGGTAAAAAGGCCATTTTATCGGCTTTATTCATAGCTCCATATGCATCCAAAGCTAATTGCATAGCTTTAATATCTGAACGGTTTTCTGAAACCATTTTATCTTCTAACTTAAAACTTGAAACCGATAAACTATCTATTGGCTTATAAACAACATAGCTTTCATCATTCATTAAAAAGGACAGATAATTTGAAGCATTTTGCACATTACTTTTTGCCGATTGTAATTGATTTTCAACTTCGGTTACTCGTACTTCAACATTCAACACATCGGCACGTTGTAAATAGCCTTGTTTAAAACTATTTTCTGCTAACTTTTTATTAGCATTTGCGGCTTTTAGTGCTTTTTCTAAAACATCAACCGCTTTATAGGCTAATTGTAATTGCATGTAAGCTTTATCAACTTCAAACGCTAAATAATCAGTTGTCCGCTGCGTTTTTAAAGACATAGCTTCCATTTTAGACTTGGCTGCTTTACGTTGATAAAAACCATCAAGATTAATTAATGGCTGTTGGATTTCAATCTTAGTTGCATAATTTTCAATTTGCGAAGGATTATTAAGCAATGCTGGATTAAAATCGTTTTGGGTTAAAATCTCTTGATTTAATTTAGAACCAAATGCCATTAATGGATTTGTTGTTGCTATTCCTGTATGACTTGCAGTTATGTTTGGTAAAAACACCGCATTGGTTTGTCTATAATCTGCACGCGCTTTTTTAAACTCTTGCTCTGAAATCTTGATAGATGTATTATTATCTGATACTTTAGATAATACAGTCTCTTTTGTTATTGGAACAAGGTCTTGAGCATACAAAACAATCGAGCCAAACAATAAAGAAATAGTAAGTAAAAATTTTATTTTTTGCATTAATAGGTGTATTTAATACAGCAAAAATATATAAGTGTCTACCGTAAGTTTGTAACAATAGTTACCGTGTAACAATGATTACAAAAAAAAGGCACATATAATTACTTATAAATGCCTTTTACTAACACCAACCAAAAAAACTGATAATCATGAAATCAGTTAACTTTTCTAGTGCCTCCATGTCCTCCAGCTACAATAATCATTACTTTAATACTTAAATAAATGAATTTAAAAAACTGAATGATAGGGTTCATCATTTTGAATTTTTGATATTTTGAAATACGCTGTGTCATCTTTTTTGAATTTTTAAATTATTCTGGAACCACTCTTATTTGCTTGGTTCCAGAATTTTACTGCTATTCTGGAATCATCCACCAAAAAGGTCGCATTTTAGCCTTATAAATAAATGCATAATGCAAAGCAAGTTTTAACCAGTGACCTGCTAACCCAATTTCGGCAAACGTTTTTCCTAATTGCCTACCCTGTGTTTTTGGAAATTTTTTATAATCTGGAACAATAGGATATGTGGTAATACTAATACCACTTCCCTGCATTAACCCATATCCTGCTGATGCAATACATGCTGCGCCCATATTCCCCATAGATCCTTTATGCTCTAAAGATTCTTTTCCTTTTTTTATAGTATCAATAATATTATCTGCAACCAACTTTGCTGTAATACCTGATGGCATTCCCGTTCGTGGTGGAGAAGGGGAAATAGGTGTTCCGTTTTTACTCACTCTTGGTTTAGAAATAGCATGTGGTGGTGCAAATGCAATACCTGGAGCAAAAATATTTTTATAACTTGGATTTTGATACGTTTCTGGCCAATCTTGAACAGACCATTCTTCATAGGGTTTTGATGTATAATCTGCATCAACAATCATAAACCCTTTAAAAAGTTTTTCTGTAATATCTTCATCATTCTTATTGAATGCTTTAAACCCATGACCAGAAAAAGCAGGAATTAACATTGCAAAATCATAGGCTTCTTTTTTGGTTTCACCTTCTAAATTTTCATAATAAACAATACCTTCTTCAATTTTATTTACGCCAGCTCCAAGTATCCATTTTATATCTCGATCTTCAAAAATCATTTCAACCATTTCACTCGATTTCATAGCCAAACCTTTATAACTTAATAGCATACCATCCATTCCAAAATCTCCTAATTGGTATTCATTTGAAATCCATGTCACTTCAGCCATATCTCGTACTTTATGTCGACGTAATTCTTGTTCTACATTTAAAATATATTCAAAAGCTGCTCCTTGACAAGTTGCTTTTGCATGTCCAGTACCAATAAGAATTTTTATTTTTTTACCCTGCTTCATTTCTTGGATAACTTTATTTAGTCCTTTCCAAGCATGATTTGCATGTGTATAGGTACAAACTGAATAGGTTTTGTTTTGCCCAGGTTTTAGGCCTACGGTAGCTTCAAAATTAAGTTTTGGCCCAGTAGCATTAATTAAATAATCATATGTAACCTTTTCCTGTTGTCCTTTTTTTTCTCCAACAACATATTCAGCTAAAATATATGGAGTATGTTCATTTTTATCTCCTTCAGGAAAAAATGATATTGCTTTTGCCTGTTTGTAACCAATTCCTTTTTTCTTATACAAAGGCTCCAATGGAAATAATATTTTTTTAGATTTCATTCTGCCAATACCTACCCAAATATTGGATGGAATCCACTGGTAATTACTGTTTGGAGATACTACTACAACCTCATGCTCTTTTGCTAATTTTCTACGCAAATGAGATGCTGCAACATGACCAGAAATACCTGCTCCTAAAATAACTATTTTTGACATTTACTTTAAATTTAAAACTAAAGATAAATGTCTTTTAAAGACTAAACGGCTACTTATGTTACATAAGAACAAAGAATTAACTTCAATTTAAGATCAATTACATTTCTCGTGAGTATCGCTAATAATAACATTATATTCGTTTTGGCTTAAATACTGTGGTATATAAGTATTACCCGTATTTTCTATTGCGGAAATAAAACTTCTTAAATGATTACGAGAGCCACATTGTAAACTTTCGAAAACTGAAATGATGGCTGGATTTGAGTTTCCATCAATATAATCTTGTAAATCTACAATATCTAAATCTTCAATAGTAGCTCCAATTTGTAGTGCATTTTCTTGATTTATTACACCAGAAATTTTAAACTGATTATATAATGATTGTAGTTCCTGATTAACAAATTCTCCAACAGGTAAAATATTGTATTCCGTTTTACTTTGTGACAATAAATTTTCTATTGCATCCATATGTTTTTGTTCACTTTTTTGAATATTATAAAATTGATTAATCGACCATAAATTACCTAAAAAAGTATACGAATCTCTAGCCAATTTTTCTTCTTCCAACATAAACAACAAAGCATCTTTTTCTGTTTCTGTCAAAGAAAAAGCTAGGATATCTTGCCCTTCTTTCTCTATAGAAACTTCATTACTATTGCAAGCGCTTATTATTGTAAAACCTGATATTAAAGCTATTTTTAATAAAACTTTTATTTTTATAATATTTCTCATCTTATTAAATTTTAAATTGTATATAAAAATACTTAACTCTTTAATAATGAGACGTAACTTAGATTACACAAAATGTACTAGGCTGAAAAAAATAAAAGAATTTCTTGAAACAAACTATCCTCGAGGCAGAGCCATAGAGGCATTTCGCTCGTTTCATTTTGACCTTAGTGTCAAAAACCTTAATTCTGTTATTTAGATTCCTGTTTTCACAGGAATGACAAGTTCAACGGAAACCCCGACGCAAAGCGTCGAGGAACTATTTTCGATTAACTATAACCCCTTAAAAAAATTCTATTTTAACTTCAGTTTGATAAACAATTCTCTATTAACTCTACTTTCAATTGAATTGTAACATGCATCAAAAATTTCAATATTAAAAAATGGTTGAAAATAATTTAAATACTCTTCTTTTGACCCACCAAAAGGAGGCTTATCTGTATTTAAAGATACAGAAAAAAGTAAACCAACAAGTTTACCCTTTTCTCTTAATAATTCTTTTATTTTAAGTACATAGTCTTTTCGTAAATTGAAGTCTATTGCACAAAAAAAAGTTTGCTCAATAATTATATCGAAAGACATTTTTAAATCAAAAAAATCAGAATGTATTAATTGTTCTTCTGGAAATTGAGGTACTCTATTTTTAATATTTTGAATAGCTGATTTAGATAAATCTACCACATAAACATTTCTAAATCCTTTTTTATAAAGATATTCTGCTTCATATGCATTACCACCTCCTGGAATTAAAATTTTAAGTTCCTTGTTAGTAAGTTGATCAAAATATGCTTTTAGTGGAGGGGAAACAACACCCAAATCCCAACCAATATCATTATTTTGATAACGGTTGTCCCAAAATTCTTCAGTTAAATTCATTAATAAAAATTTATGCTAGTATAAAATAATTGTTTGAAACAAAGTTATCATGAAAAAAGCACTCAAACAATGAGTGCTCTTAACTTCAAACCAATCAACTAAATACAATTAATCAAGTAGTCACTCTTACTAATTGTAACTTATACCCACTATTACTAGATATAAAAAGTAACAGTGTTAATTAAAAAAAACGAAACCACAAACGCATTAACCAACGTTTGTAATCACACTAATAATTTCATCTTTCTGAACCACTCCAGACTGTCTCCAAACTTGTTTTCCTTCATTAAAAAGCATTAATGTAGGTACTCCTCTAACTTGATAACGTGCAGCTAATGTTTGATTTTTATCTACATCAATTTTTACTATAAACACACGATCACCTAGAGCTTCTTTAACCTGTTTTAAAATAGGACTCATCATTTTACATGGACCACACCATTCAGCAAAAAAATCGACTAAAACAGGTTTGTTTTGTTTTAATATTTCAGAAAATTTACTCATACCTTCCCTTTATTTTTGAAATGTAACATGCCAAACACCTCTTACTTCGTTAATATCATAACCAATAGCCTTATCCTTTGGATATAACTTTTTTAATAAAGTAAATGTTTCTGAACTTATCTGTTCATCTGGTTTACCATGACATTGTAAGCACATAATATTAGTTGTAATAGGATAATATACATGAACTTTGTCTTTTAACTCTTCAACGATAGGATTTGATATTTCATTATTCTTAATCCTCTCTTTATATGTATTAATATATTCTAGTTCACTTTTATTTGCTTGATTTTTTGGATTTCTTGGTTTATCAGATACTCGCTTTATAGATGCATTATACACTACAGCCATACTATCTGTTAAAGGATACGCTTTTTCATTACAAAAAGTCAATGCTTCCTGTGTTCCTGCTCTTTGAATAGTACCTATCAAATTCTGTCCTAAAACTTTTTTAGTTCCTAAAGCATAACGCAAACCTCTATCGGCATAAGTTTCAGTCTTATTTTTAATATTTTTTTGTTCTTTAAAGTGAGCTTCAAACCATTCTGGTTGTGTTATATCATTATCAAACATATAATCGGCAATTTCTTTGATGCTTTCTTCTGGGTAAGGTGTTTTGGGCATAACACCAAAACGACTAACTGCCCCTAACATTTTTGCCTTTTCTTTGGTTGGATTTTTAATCCATTCTTGCATTGAATTAATAAAATCTTCTTTTGAAGTATTACTATTAATATACATTTTTTTTATAGCAATCATTGGAGGTGCTAATCTGGCATCATGACTAGCAGAAGGGCTATGGCAAGCATAACAAAAAGTCTCCATTAATTTTTTACCAGGATGTTCTTGATCCGTTTTAGTTTCAGAACTCGTTATTTTATAACTTTCTTTTTTTGAATTGTTACAACTTAATAATGTAACTAAACAAAGTGCAAAAATATATTTCATGTTTTTTAACTATAAAAATACTTGAATTTAAACGTTTGATTGTAACTTATGTTACTAACCGTTTTTATAAATAAAATTAAAATAGTTTTACCCTTTATTTAAAATTGGTCGATAACATGTGTTTTCTATCTTCCTTTAGATTTTTCAATAATCTTAATTTCTGATTTTATAAAAGACCTTTATTTTGAGAATATTGTTTTTGGTTTCAATATTTTAATGAGGATCAACAAATTAAAGGATATCGAGATAACATATAGAAAAAATTAACTACCGCTAACGTGTATAATTAATTACTTTATCACTCCTTACTTACAAACATTCCTGTAAAGTATTCTATTTGTGATTTATTTGCTAAATTAGTTGCTTAATCACATAACGAAATCATATATAAATAGTTGCACAATAAAAACCAAACAATTAAATAACATAGCTACTAAATATTTTAAAATGAATTAATCATGAAAATAAAAGGTATTATTATAATATTCATTTGCATTATCTCAATGATTTCATGTAAAGAGAACGAGAATGTAAAAGAAAAAATACAGGCAGGAAAGTTTGAACCTAAATGGGAATCTTTAAAACAGTACGAAATACCTGAATGGTTTCGTGATGCCAAATTTGGAATCTGGGCACATTGGGGGCCGCAATGTCAACCCGAAGCAGGAGATTGGTATGCAAGACATATGTATGCTCAAGGGCATTGGCAATATAAATACCATTTAGAGCATTATGGTCATCCATCCGAATTTGGTTTTAAAGATGTGATAAATGAATGGAAAGCAGAAAAGTGGAATCCTGAAAAATTAGTTTCTTTATATAAACGAGCTGGCGCAAAATACTTTTTTGCCATGGGAAACCATCATGATAATCTTGACATGTGGGACAGTAAATATCAGGAATGGAATTCTGTTGCTATTGGTCCTCAAAAAGACATATTGGCAGGTTGGTCTAAAGCAGCAAAAAGTAATAATCTTCCTTTTGGAATAAGTATTCATTCAGCTCATGCTTGGAGGTGGTATGAGTCATCTCAGATGACTGATAGCGAAGGAGACTATGTAGGCATTCCTTATGATGGAACACTAACGAAGGAAGATGGTAAAGGTAAATGGTGGGAAGGTCTAGACCCTCAAAATTTATATGCTCAAAATCACCCATTAAGTGAAGGAAGTACAGATATTGGAAGCATTCATAAACAATGGAACTGGGAAAATGGAGCTACTCTTCCTTCTGAGGAATACTCCCTAAACTTTTATAATCGTACCATAGATATGATTAATCAGTTCAATCCCGACTTAATTTATTTTGATGATACCGGATTACCTTTATGGCCCGTAAGTAATGTAGGACTTGAAATAGCTTCGCATTATTATAACTCAAACATGAAACTACATGACGGAAAACTGGAGGCTGTTCTTTTTGGTAAGATACTTACTGATGAACAAAAAGAATGCTTAGTTTGGGATGTAGAGCGTGGTGCACCTGATAGTATTCAGGAGAAACCATGGCAATCTTGTACCTGTATTGGAGGTTGGCACTACGACCGTGGAATATACAACCGAGATGAATACAAATCAGCAAAAACAGTCATGCAATTATTAATCGATATTGTTAGTAAAAATGGAAACCTTTTACTAAATATTCCTGTTCGTGGCGATGGTTCTATTGATGAAAAAGAATTAAAAGTAGTGGAGAATATTACAAAGTGGATGGATATTAACGGCGAATGTATTTTCGAAACCCGTCCTTGGCAAATTTATGGTGAAGGTCCAAAAGCAGAAAATGCAAACCCTATTAATGCACAGGGATTTAATGAAGGTAAAGGAGGTCCTTACACTTCAGAAGATATCAGATTTACCAAAAAAGGTGATACTCTTTATGCTATGGTCATGGAACTGCCTAAAGAACAAGAATTAATAATCAAATCATTATCACTTAATAGCAAATATTATAGCAAGGAATTTGATAAAGTCGAGATGTTAGGAGGAAATATTACTTCATATAAATTTAGTGAAGAAGGATTGAGTATTACGCTTCCTGATACAATGGATTTAATTGCTCCTATTGCATTTAAAATTCAATAATATTAATATTTACAACTGGATTGATAACAGTATAAATATTAGAAGATAAAACTGCTAGCGCCTATTTATTTTTTAAAATTTATTAATGATTTTTTTACTTAAAATTAGAAACACCTGTTCTTAACCAGTTGTGATACTCATCTACATTTGGCGTATAAGCCACTGGATTGATAAGGTTATCTCCATTATGATCCATCAACACATACATGGGCTGGGTATTAGATTTGTATTTAATGGTTTGTAACTCACTCCATTTTTGACCAATATATTTTATTTTTTTGCCTGATATTTTTGAAATTATTTGATCTTCTTCATCTAGCTTTCTTTTATCATCAACATATAAAGAAATTAAAATCACATCATTTTTAAGAATTTTCAATATATCAGGTTTTGTCCAAACATTATTTTCCATTTTTCTACAGTTCACACAGGCATATCCTGTAAAATCTATCATAACGGGCTTACCAACTTTTTTAGCATATGCCAATCCTTTATCGTAATCGTTAAATGCTAAAATATCATGTGGTGCCATTAAATGGGCTCCTTCTGGAATTCCATCATGACTTACTGAAACAGTTCCAGAGCTTAGTTTTGTAAAACCAACTCCATAAGGCGACTCACTGTAATGTTGTGGTGGTGGAAAAGCATTTATTAAATTTAAAGGTGCTCCCCAAAGACCTGGCAACATATATAATGTAAAAATCAATGATATCATACCTAAACTCATTCTTCCTACTGAAATATGAGTTAAAGGCGAATCATGTGGTAATTGTATTTTTCCAAATAAATACAAAGAAAGTGTACCAAATATTGCTACCCAAATAGCAATAAACACTTCTCGTTCTAACCAGTGCAATTGTAAAACTAAATCGGCATTTGATAAAAATTTAAATGCTAATGCCAATTCAACAAAACCAAAAACAACCTTCACTGTATTTAACCAACCTCCAGATTTAGGAAGGGAGGATAACCAACTAGGAAATAAAGCAAATAACATAAAAGGAAATGCTAATCCTAATCCAAAACCTAACATTGCTACAGATAATGCTGTTGCACCTCCATCAGAAGACAAAACACTTCCCAATATCAAACCTAATGCTGGTCCAGTACAAGAGAAGGAAACAATAATTAGCGTTAATGCCATAAAGAATATTCCTAAAAGACCTCCTGTATTAGAAGCTGAATCAGCTTTTGAAGCAAACCTAGTAGGAAGAACAATCTCATAAGCTCCAAAAAAGGAAAAAGCAAAAACAATAAAAATTATAAAAAAGGAAATATTTAAATAAACATTAGTTGAAATAGAATTAAAAATATTTGGTGATAATGATTCAAAAATATGAAATGGTAAACTAATCAAAACATATATTGAAACAATACATAAACCATAAAAAATGGCATTAAACTTACCTTTTGTTCCATCCTTATTCTGTTTAAGAAAAAAGCTCATTGTCATTGGAATCATTGGGAATACACATGGTGTAAATAGGACAAATAACCCAGCAAATAATGTTCCTAAAAAAATCGTCCAAAGTCCTTTTTTCGAATCGTCAGTATTCGTTGTCTTTACATTAGCTAAAGCTACTGTTTCTGTACTTTTTTCTGTAGCACTCGCAACGGTATTTTCATCTATTTTAAAAGTTAATTCCACTTCTGTTGGCGGCAAACATCTACTATCATCGCAAACCATAAACTCTACAAAGGCATTAATGGTTTTAATACCTCCTTCATTTATTACTTTTTGTTTGAAGGTCGCCGATTTTTCGAAGAATTTAATTTTCATTCCAAAAACGGGGTCATCAATGGTATGTCCCTCTTCTTCAGACGTATTTCCTGAAATTTTAAAATTCCCTTCGCTATCATCGTAAGTAAATGTCGTTGCTATAGGCCCACCTTCTGGAACATTTTGTGAATACAAATGCCATCCAGATTCTATAGTTGCTGTAGATATCAGTTCGTATTCACTATCGGATAGTTTTTCTACAGATGTGCTCCATTTTACAGGCTCAATTATTTGTGCATGCCCAAAAAACGACAAGACTGATACGGTTAAGACAAAAAGAAAATTTTTCATTAAATCAATCTATTTTTATTTTACATTAAAAACTAATTCTACTTCTGTAGGTGGTAAGCATCTACTATCATCACAAACCATAAACTCCACGGTTGCGTTTATTTTAAATGCTTCTTTTGCTTTTAATTTTATTCGTTGTTTAAAGAATGCCTTGGTCTCAAAAAACTTTATTCTCATTCCAAAAACAGGATCGTCAATAGTTTGTCCTTTGTCTTCTGTTGTGTTTCCCTTTTTTAAAAACTTGCCATTACCTTGAAATGTAAACGTTGTTGCAACAGGGCCACCTTCTGGAACCGTCTGTGAATACAAATGCCAATGCTTATCAATATTAGCAGTTGCTATCAATTCGTATTCTGTATCTGATATTTTAGTAACGGATGTAGACCATTTTACAGGTTCTAAAATTTGTGCCTGAGCAAAAGTTATTGCAAGAAAAGCAAATGCTAAAATTATATGTTTCATTTCTTTATAATATTTGATTATTGTTTCGGTTTAAATATAACTTCATACGACTTCCCCTCACTAAGAACCTCTTTTGCCATATTTTGAATATCTCTTTTAGACATTTTGTTTACAATATCTTCAAAGTTTTTAGGGTCATTCATGTTTTCGTTATATCTAAAATAATTTTTAAGCAAACTCATATCGAACCCATTTTTATCTTTTGATTGTTCGCGTTCCTTTATAAAGTTTGTTCTTGTTTTATTTAAATCATCATCATTAATAGTGCCATTAGCTATTTTTTGTAATTCTTCATTAACAATATTTACTAATTTATCAACCATATCTGGGTTACAATCAAAACGAAATACTGCATAAATTTGAGATTTCGGTTCTCTAGTAAAATAAGCACCAGCTTGTGGGCTATATGCTCCTCCTTCTGATTCTCTTACGGTTTCTATTACTCGCAATTGTAAAATATCTCCCAAAGCACTGGTATAAATACTATTTTTTATGGAGTATGGCATTTCCTTTTTATAGGCAATGTTTACAGTAGCCTTAGGATCTTCCATGGTTAAATAAACATCCTTATCAATGTTGTTCGACATCCATTCAGCTTCATTCTTTTTATAAACCTCTGCTACATTTTTAGTAGGAATACTGGCAACATATTTTTCTAAAAGAGGTTTTAACTGCTCTTCTTTGACATCGCCAATTATAAAAAACTCAAAATCTGAGGCATCTGCAAAACGTTCTTTGTAAATATCCTTAATCTTTTCAAACGAAATAGCATCAGCATAATCTTGGTTGAAAATTCGTTTTCTAGGATTGTTTTTTCCATAAAGAGTCACCGTTAAGCTATCTCTCATTTTTTCTTTTAAATTTTTGCTTCGTCTGACGATGTAATTATCAATATTGCTCTCTAAAACTTGAAAAGCTTGTTCGTCGAAACGGGGTTTCACAAAATAAACATAAACCATTTGTAACATGGTTTCTACATCCTTGGTATTTGAAGAACCAGAAAGGGACTCGGTAATATCACCAAGACTAATGTTAACATTAGCAGTTTTTCCTGCTAATATTTTTTGTAAATCGGTCGCATTAAAATCACCTAAACCAGACATTGAAATTAAATTACCTAACAAATTAGCAGATGGCAACTCATCATCGCTTAAAAGAGATGTTCCTCCATAGCTAACAGCACTCAAAGATACCTTATCCTTTTCTTTATCAACAAACTTATAATGCATTTTTATACCATTACTCAATACAAATGTAGTTGATTCTGTTTCTTTATTAGGAATTATTTTTGATATTGTACCTTCTTTAATATTTAAATCGGATACTAATGTTTTTCCACCCAATGATTCTGAATACGGTTGAATTGACGAATCATTCTCTACCTCTAAAATAATTTGTTTAGCTTCAGCCTCTGTTAAATTATCTTGTCCCTCCACTCCTGTGACATTTAAATATCTATTTTCTTGAGAATATAATCTTTTTATTGTTTCATGGAGTTCTTGTGGGGTAATTGCATTAAATATCTGCTTTGCTATTTCATACTCTTTCTCAACATCCGTCATGGTACTATTTGATAAAAAGTTGTTTTGGATGGATTGCTCTATTTGACCGTGGCTAACATCATCTTTCTTGGCAATTTGATTTTCATAAGAACTTTTAGATTCGGCAATAGACCTATCTATCTCTGATTGTGTAAATCCAAATTTTACGGCTCTTTCCACTTCGGTTAATACCTCTTTAAAAGCCTCTGCTTGTTTATTTAATTTAGGATAGATACCGATATTAAAAACATTGGAGGTTCTAGTAAATCCCCAATAACCAATTTGAGCTCCTAAAAAAGCAGCATCTGGATTTTGTGATTTTTCTGAAACTCTTGCAGACAACATACCTGTTGCCATAGACTCTAGTAACGACCGTTTTAGATCTGTAACAGTTTCTGATTTTAGTGATTTTTTATGACGAATACCTAAACTAATAGATGCTGTTGACACTTCTGGATCTGTACCAAAAACATATGCCATGTCTTTATTATCTGGTATATCTACTACAATACGCTCTTTTGGGTTTTTAACAGCTGGAATATTTGAAAACTTTGCTTTAATTTTTTGCTCTATATCATCAACATTTACATCTCCTATAATGGCTATAGCTTGTAAATCTGTACGATACCAATCGTGATAAAAATCACGTAACGCTTTATAATCAAACCCTTCAACAACAGACATCAATCCTATTGGCATTCTATCGGCATATTTTGAATGGTTAAATGTAATAGGCGAAGTCTTTTCAAACAAACGACTTCTACCACTTTGACGTGTACGCCATTCTTCTTTAATAACACCTCGCTCTGCATCGATTTCTTCATCAATTAACAACAAATAATTGGACCAATCGCTTAACACAGTTAAACAGGTATCTACCAACCCATCTTTTGTTGGTATATTGTTTAAATTATAAACCGTCTCATCAAAACCAGTATAGGCATTAATGTCTTTACCAAATATAGCACCGTGCTTTTGTAATGTATTTAAAATACCTTTACCAGGAAAATGTTCTGTTCCGTTAAAAGCCATATGTTCTAAAAAATGTGCTAATCCACGTTGTTCTTCATTTTCTAAAACAGAACCTACATTTTGAATAATATAATAACTAGCGGCATCTTTTACTACATCGGTGCTTTTAATGTAATAGGTCATACCATTAGGTAAAACACCTTTTTTAATGGTTTGATTTACTGGCAATGGACTTTCATAATTTAATGACTGACCTACTGCTTTGAACGTAAAAGCCACTAATAGAGTAAAAAGAAAAATTAAAGTGCGTTTCATGAAAATTATATATTAATTGATGTTTATCTTCTTAAGAATAAATTCTTAACTGTTTGTTGTATAATTGTTTTAGAAAGTTTTAATTAAAGAGGACTGCTTTTAAACAATCCTCTTTTCTCCGTTTTTGCTCAAAATTGAGTGACTAATTCAAAAACTCAAAAACAAAATATTATAAAGAAGTCTTTTATTATATTTATATGTGTAAAACGAAATATTAAAGCTTAACCCCTATTAATATTTTGTTAAATTTTAATATTTTTATAAAGACACAATAAAACTTTATATAAATCAGAAGATATAAGTAAGTTTTTGTTAATCTTTGGATAAATAGAAAAACTATAAACATTAAAAATTCTGTTAAAGGCTATTTGTTTTCTGTTAGGTATACCATTTATACAGATTATTACAGAAAAGCAAGAAGATAAATTAGATTTACTGGAAAATTTAAATCTGAAATCATTAGAGAATCTCTGAGAACAATGACTTATTGGAGCATAAAATCAAACGTCTAAGAACGATTATTGACACCTTACTCCTACTCCTAATTTTGTAAAAAAGTTTTAAAACTGAATAAATTTGAAGGTTTAAAATATGATGAGATTGTTGATTCACTAAATGTCTCGAAAAAAACGGTAGAATCTCATAGTAAGACTAACTTTAAAAAAAAATTCATCATTAGTCATCGTTTAATGGATAGACACACCACCCCTACCAAGACGTTTGTTCTACCAAACAGTTTTACAAGTAAATTAGAATACTTTATTTTTTCGGATTTAAATAAAATTGATAGTGTATTTTAATTTCTTGGGAGACTTTGTTTTGAACAATCTTTGGTATTTTTATATCAAAATCTGACACAATTGCATTAAAGTTTCCTGTTATATTAATGATATCATTGCTATCAATTGAAACATTTATTGGAATATCCTCAAACTTTTTTGTTTTTCCATGAAAAAATAATTCTCCAGTTATTTTAAACGAAGTGCTTTTCTTTAAATCTTTAAAAGAAAAACCATGTATTTTTCCCTTAAATGTTGCTTTTGGGTATTTGTCAGATTCGGCATAGTTTTCATTAAAATGCTCTTCCATCAAGGCATTTTTGAACCTGAATCCTTTAACCAAAACCAATGCTGCAAATTCTCCGTTTTCAGTGTTTAATATGGCTGTCGTAGAATTATTCTTGGCAGCAACTTCTTCAAAAGAAGGAACTGATGCTTCAAAAGCAACAGTTCCTGTTTTTGTAATATACTTAGTTTGCGAAAAAGCATTTATACTTAAAAACGTAATAAAATAAATTATTGATTTCATCTTTAAAAACTAAATAATTATGTTTATTCTTCTAAAAGACCATCGTCTTTCCATTGTTGGATTAAATCTCTATTTGCTTGAGACATTAATCCACCTTGTGGCATAGGGTTAGACGTACTATTTATTCTGCTTATTAACCCTCGGTTTTCTACGGCATTTTTTACCAATGCATACGATGTTAAAGACATTGGAGCTCCATTTGTTGCCGGACTACCATGGCACGACGTACATTTACTACTTATAATACTTTTTATATTTGCATTATAAGTTACTTTACTAGTGGAAGGATTTGGGTTTGGTTCTGGATTCGGCTCTGGATTTGGCTCAATTGGGTCGTCTCCACCACTTGAACAATTGAAAAGTAACATGGATATTACCAGTACCGAAATTAGGTGTTTGTAATTCATAGCATTTTTATTTAAAGTTAATTTTTAATTTTCTAAAAGACCATCTGTTTCCCATTTTGAAATGAGACTTTTGTCTGCGTTTGATAAAGGATTACTAGACGATGGAGGCATGGGATTTGACGTGCTATTTATTCTAGCAATTAATCCTCTGGTTTCTACAGCACTTTTTACTTGACTATAGGTAGTTAAAGGCATAGGCGCTCCATTTGTAGGCGAACTGCCATGACATGATATACAATTGTTAGTCATAATACTTTTTATATTATCATTATAGGTAACCGTAGTTGGTGTAGGAGTTGGATCTGACAATAAATCATCTGTACTATCACTAGAGCAATTAACCATTAATAAAAAAATCACTGAGATATAAGTTAAATTTTTGAAGTCCATAGCTTAATTTTTTAATTGTTTTTTAATGAGGTTCGTGTTTACCATATCTTAAAAGGTTCTACTTAAATTGAATCCAAAATAAATATTACCATCTGTCCAATCTCCAGTTGCTTGACCTAAAAAGGTATTAGTGTTCATGCCTTGAGAATTAGTGAAATGTAATTGAAATACATGTCCGCCAGTTTCGAGATCAAAACCTATAGATAGTGGGTTTTTAAAAGGCGAGTTTTTATCTCTATTTAAATGCCAACCATAATCGACATTTATAGACCATCGCTTACTAATTTTATAACGCCCTCCAAGTCCTAAAGCTAATTGTGAGTTGTCTTGTTCACCTACTTTCACATCATCGTTGTTATAAATGCTGGAAGTTAGGTTCTCATGGAAATAAGTAGGAGCTAATTCAACCGATAAATTGGTATTTATTTTTCTTGAAATTAATAATTGACTTGTATAGCTTAAACGATGTTTGAATTCTAAAAGTGGTAAATTGTCTTTTTCTAAACCAGTATTAATTAAAATCTCATTGTAACCTACAATAGTAAAAGGAAATCCGTTTTTTACTTGTCTTAAAAGACGATATTTTATAGATGTTTGATATGTTTTGTTAAAAGACGATCTAGAAACCCCAATATTTACACCTTCTGAAAGACCATACACAAAATTCAATCTTGTTACAGCATCATCCAATCCAAAAAAAGTATCTATTCCATTTTTGAGCGTTCCAAATCTATGTGATACAATTAAAGTAAACTCTTTTGGTCTAACTAATTTTGTCGATTCAAAATTTACAATTTTTAAACCTTTAAATGATGCATAGGCGTACTCAACACCGGTAGAATCTGTATCTATTTCATTTAGCAAATCTTCTTGTGAATACATTAGTATAGGAAACAGAATGAATAAAATTTTTATGGATTTCATAAGGTGGATTTTAAGTTTTAAAATTTAATTAGAGTTTGATGAATTGTTTAGTATAACTATAGGTTTTAACAGATTAATTAATAATACATTGGTCTAGTTTTATTTCTTCAAATAAATCATCATAGCCTATAAAACGACCTTTAACTTTAATCTGGGTATTATTTTCTAATGGAGACTTAATTGGATTTGTAAATTGACAAAACACAATATTATCTAAAGTAATAGTGCTATTTGATTGCCCACTTATTTGCCCCGTCACCTCTATGGTTTTGTTGAGATATTTTTTTTCTGACTTAGCTGGGGCAATAGAAAACTCATTTGAAAGCTCAATGGTTGTTAAGGAAAATTCAGGCTTTTCTGTTTCTATATCCCTATGATCGTGATATACATATTTATAAACAAAGAAGCCTACAGCAATAAGGAAAATTATAAAAATCCACTTTTTCATTTTCATTTTTTTTAATTGATTAACAATACTGCTTCAGTTTTTATACCGAAGCAGTAAGTTGCTAGTAATCAAAATCCTTTTTTAGGATTTAATGAAGAAATTTTCTTTTTCATAGGGCACTTCTACTAGCTTTATGTTATACTAAAGAATGATAAAATTTTCTTTAGCTATTTTTTTGTCTTTATTAAACTATATTAATTACAATTTTTAGTGTAACGTAATCTATCACTATCACCAACTCTTAAATCAATTTTGCTTTCAGTATATTTAGATATTTCATGTAGAACCCAATTGTTATTGCAATAGTCTAAACCTTGCACATTAATGTTGACATGTAAATTCATAGCTGTACCACTAGTTGTCCAAGTTCCGTAGGCCGTAATACCGCTCCAATAAACCGAAAGTGTTCCATCATTGAAAAAGTTAAAAGTATAACCGTCATAATAGTTGTCGTGGTTATTGCTATCTCTTTCCAATCTGTCTATAGTCCAATCTGTGCAACTTGTTAATATGGAAGCTAACTCTTCTACATTGCAATCAATACAATCGTCATCATTATAATCATAGTCATCATCCTCATCACAATCGTTTTTATGGGCATCAATAACATCTTTAAGTTCAATTAAATCGTTTACAATTATTTGAGAACCATCTAAAAGTGTTACAGAAACAGGAAAGTTTATTTGAGCATAATCAGAAATATTTAAAGTATTTATAAAACCATATAAATCTTTATCAGATTGTATGCTTGAGGTGTTTGTAAATTCATTATTAGTGTTGAAAACAGATATGGTTATTGGATATTGAAAATCAAGGCATTCAATGTCATCATCCATTTCATTTTCTCCATTACAATTATTGGAATAGCTATTAAGCTCAGATACATTGTTAATAGTGACTTCAGAAAAATCGTCAAGTATTATTGTTATTGGATAGGTTATGTTTAACGTATCATAATCATCATCAGATTCGTCAAAAATGTATTCAACTATTTTGTAATCATCACTTGTATTTACAGTAATTTCAGTACCATTTACTGATACTTGAACAGGTAATTTAATATCAAAGCAATTGGCATAATCAAGAATATTATCCTTGGAGCCATCATTACTTGATGAATTTTTCATTAAGTTGGCTATTGTAGAGTTTGCCACTAATATTTCGTCTTCTGGAGCTTGGATATACTCAGTCTCTTCTTTCCTGCATGAAGTCAATAGTATTCCAAATATTAAGGGAAACATAAAAAAAACCTTAGATGATATTTTCATAAATTATCTTCTTATACAACTATAACAACCCAATTATAAAAACTCCTGAATTTTTCTTTCATTTTTTTATATAACTTTGAAAACAAAAAAAGTAATTTGGAAAAAGAACTCAATAATACTATTTGTGAAGAAGTGGTTTTTGAGCGTGTTTATAATAAATATGCCAAAGATTTAAACAACTATTTGTATTATAAATATGGAGAGCAATTTAACCCAAATGATAGAGTCCAAGAAGCATTTATAAAATTGTGGGATAATTGTAAAAAAGTAAGTTTTAATAAAGCAAAATCATTTTTATACACAGTTGCCAACAATATGATGTTAAATGAAATCAAGCATCAAAAAGTTGTTTTGAAATATCAACAAGATATTAAACCAAATGAATTTACCAATAATGAATCTCCAGAGTTTATTTTAGAAAAAGAACAATTTTTAGAACGCTATAAAAAGGTGTTATCAAATTTAAAAGAGGAACAGCGGGTTGCTTTTTTATTAAATAAGGTTGAAGGCAAAAAGCATAGTGAAATTGCTGACATGTTGGGTATTACACAAAAAGTTGTGGAATATAGAATTTACAGTGCTTTTAATATTTTAAAAAAAGAATTAGAAGGATTTAAAATATAGAAAATCGGGAGAAATAGGATTTAAGTTGTTATATATTAAAGAGAATGATTTATGGATTTAGATGATTTAGAAAAAAAATGGTTAAATAATGAGCTTACCGATGAGGAAGAACTGTTGTTCAATAAACGGGATGATGCCCAATTCAATCAACAAATCATTGATGGAGCACAGCATTTTAAAGCATCACGTTTTCATCAAATAGATGATTTTAAAACGTTTAAATCACGATATAATAGTACTGTTAAAAAAATACACTGGTTAAATCCGCTATTAAAAATAGCCAGTGTCGTGGTTATTACATTGGGCTTTTATTTTACCTTCTTTTTTAATCATCTTACACAAGTACAAACCTTGGCAGGTGAAAAGCAAACCATTGAACTCCCAGACCATTCAATAGTTACTTTAAACGCACTGACAGAAGTAGCGTTTGATAAAAAGGAATGGAAAAATAACAGAAAAATAGAACTAAATGGAGAAGCTTACTTTAGAGTAAGTAAAGGAAAAACCTTTGATGTTGTAACAAACCAAGGAGTAGTTACAGTTGTAGGAACTCAATTTAATGTAAAAGCACGAGAGCATTATTTTGAGGTAAAATGTTTTGAAGGCATTGTAAAAGTAGTATCAGATACCATAACAAGATTTTTAAAGGCAGGAGATACCTATCAAATTTTAAATGGAACATTTAAAGAAGGAAAAACTATTATAAAGGCACCAAAATGGACAGATAACATAAGTGTTTTTGAAGCTATTCCAATAAAAGAGGTTTTTGCTGAGTTAGAAAGACAATACAATATAGAGATAAGCTATAATGTAGATTCTAACCGCTTGTTTACTGGAGGATTTGTTCATGATAATTTAAAGAATGCCTTAATAGCCATTACAAAACCCATGAATTTAACTTATGAAATGAGTTCACCAACCCTCATAGTAATTCATGAAAATAAAGATTAATCAAGTTGTTTTATTAATAGTTTTTCTGTTTTCATTGAGTGGATTATCTGCACAGGAAAATAAAGAACTAAAACCTTTGTCTCAAGTTATTAGTTTGCTTGAAACACAATATCATGTTCAATTTAATTATGCCGAAGATATAGTTAGTGGCATTTCACTAAAGCCACCAGAAACCTCTTTATCGTTTAAGGAAGCACTTGAATACCTTCAAAAGGTAACAGGTTTAATGTTTACCGATTTAAATTCTGGTATTGTATTGGTTACACAAAACAAAACCAAGGTATTATGTGGATATATTAAAGATATGGAAACGTTTCAACCCTTATCTGGGGCTACAATCCAAACATTAAAATCTTCCACAACAAGTGATAATAAAGGATTCTTCAAGATAGAGATACATGATGTTTCAGAACCTGTAACCATTCGATATTTAGGATATAAAACCATTAATAAACCTTACAATTTATTTGTTCTAAATCAATGTGAAACTATTTTTTTGACACCAAATTTTCAATCATTATCACAAGTTGTTATTTCAAATTATCTTGTTAACGGAATCAACAAAATAAATAACGGATCATTTGAAATAAATTTTTCAGACTTTGATATTTTACCTGGACTAATTGAAACAGATGTTTTGCAATCTATACAAGGTTTACCAGGGATTCAAAGTATAAATGAAACCGTTTCCAATATTAATATAAGAGGAGGAACCCATGACCAAAATTTAATTCTTTGGGATGACATTAAAATGTACCAATCGGGGCATTTTTTCGGATTGATATCCATGTACAACCCACAAATTACACATAAAGTGTCTTTAAGAAAAAACGGGAGTGATGTTTCATACACCGATGGGGTTTCTGGCACTATTGAAATGCAGACCAATAAAAATATCACCACAAAATTTACAGGAATTATTGGTGTTAACTTAACAAATATTAATGGATTCATTGATTTTCCAGTAGGAAAAAAATCTTCTATTCAAATTGGTACTAGAAAATCCATCAATGATTTTATAAAAACACCAACGTACAAATCTTTTTTTAATAGAATTTCTCAAAATACCGAGGTTGAAGATAATCAAACCAGTATTAAAAATTCCAACAAATCATTTGATTTTTATGATACGTCATTACGTTGGCTTTATAAAATAAGTGACAAAGACCAATTGCGATTAAATTTTATAAATGTTTACAACAAACTCTTATTCAACGAAAATGCTATTATTAATGAGCAACTCGAATCTAAAGAAAGTCGCTTAACCCAAAACAGTATTGCCAGTGGTATAAACTATAAGCGCATTTGGAATGATGCTCTGCAATCAACATTTGAAATTTATGAAACAGATTATAAGTTAAAATCAATAAACGCTAATATTTTAGATTCACAAAGGTTTCTGCAAGAGAATGCTGTTTCAGAAACTAGCGTAAAACTTAAAGCAGATTACAAAATTAATGACAAATTTCACCTTTTAAACGGTTATCATTTTGTTGAAACAGAGGTAACCAATCTTGATGATGTTGACAATCCTTTATTACGTTCGTTGGTTTCAGAAGTTCTAAGAGCACATGGCGTTTTTTCAAAATTAGAATACAGGTCTTTAGATAAAAACACTAACTTAAATTTTGGAATAAGATATAATTATCTTGAAAAATTTAAAAAGCAACTTTGGGAACCCCGTTTAAGTTTTAGTCAAAAATTCCTAACCAATTTTACATGGGAAATCTTAGGAGAATTTAAACATCAAAACACCTCTCAAGTCATTAATTTCCAAAGCGACTTTTTAGGCATTGAAAAACGTAGATGGCAATTGTCAAATGATAATGATATTCCAATTATTAAAAGCAAACAAATTTCAACGGGTATTAATTACAGCAATAAAGGATGGCTTTTTAATATAGAAGGGTATTTTAAAAGAGTAAATGGCATTACATCACAAAGCCAGGGTTTTCAAAATCAGTATGAATTTTCAAAATCAAGAGGTAGTTATAATGCAAAAGGATTTGATGTCTTGTTCCGAAAAAGGATTGATAAACTTAATTGTTGGGTCAGTTATTCTTTTATGGAAAACACCTATACTTTTAAAGAATATCAAGAAAGGTCATTTCCTAGTAACTTTAATATAACGCATGCCATTACTTTAGGAACAGCCTATAGTTTTAATAAATTAAAAATTTCTACAGGATTTAATTGGCATTCTGGAAAGCCAACAACTGAACCCACAATTGGAAATAACACTGTAAATTATAAAAGCTATAAAATAACATATGGTGACACCAATGGCAGTAATTTAAAGGATTACATGCGATTAGATATTTCTGCCTTATATGACTTCAAGATTGGCTATAAAACAAGTGCAAATATTGGAATATCTATTTGGAACGTACTAGATAGAGAAAATGAAATTGGGAATTTTTATCGTGTTAATGATGATGGTGTTATCAATGAAACGGTTCAAAATTCTTTGGAAATAACACCAAATGCCGTTTTTAGACTGAATTTTTAGTTCGAAGAAAATATCATTAAAAACTTCTCTTTTCGTTTACTACAAATTGCAAGGAAATTTATGAATTAACGCTAAAGACTTGTAGAATATATTGGAAAAGGCAACTGGTTCTTTTAAAACAATAGATTGTTCTAATCCTTAAGTTAATACCACTACATATTTAATTGGAAAGACACATGTTTTATATATTCCCTATTATAGGTGTATAAAACATGTATTTTTTTATCTTCTGTTTGGATTATGGCAGGATAACTAAACTGACCTTCTTGCTTATTTTCAAGAGTCAAAATTCTCTCCCAGTTCAATCCGTCATTAGAGTACTCAACATCTAAAATATTGCGCCCATTATACCAATTACTACCCTGTGGCAAGGGGTTGTTAACGAGTAAAAACGTTTTTTTTCCTAATGATAAAGCATCAATCCCAGAGTTAGAGTTAACAACATCTATTGTGTCTGTATGTTTCCAAGAATTTCCATAATCATTAGACCAAGAACTAACTAACTTATTATGTTTACTTCTACATAACATTTGGATTATACTATCCGAATGCACCAAAAATGTAGGCTGTATAATGTCAAAATTCTTTTTATTTTCAATTGGTGTTTTATGCCATTTACCAGTATTTTCAATGTATTGCTCTACATGGACACGCCATTCATTGTTTTTAGCACTTTCTGTACTACTTCCGCATAAAAGTACCCCTTGTTTTATTTCTACAGGCTTATTTTTAATAGGTCCTAATATTCCTTCGGGTAAATATTGTGGTTGGCTCCATGTTGCCCCACCATCTTTTGAAGTGAGCATTGCTCCAAACCATTCCCTTGGATTTTTACCAATCTTATAAAACAGATACAATGTATTGCTTTGACTTTTAAACAATACAGGATTCCAACATGGCAATGTGTCTTGCTCTCTTATTAAAGGTTTTATCAAACATACTGGAGTAGACCACCTATTAGCATTATAAGAAGCAGCATATATCCCAACATCATTAGCTCCTTCATGCATCCCTCCAAACCAAGCTGCCAATAAATTATTAGGTTTTGTCTCTACAACTGTTGCTGCGTGACTATTGATGGTTACTTTTTTGTTAAAAACAAAGGATTCATTAACATCACTCAATTTAGGTTTTTTGTCTTTACAGCTACAAAAAGTAATCAAAATTACAAGTAAAAAAATAAAAGATTTTAATGATGCAGACATAGTTCGCTTTTTAAAGCTGCTTATTTTGCCCTAGTGTATGGCCATGTACGGCGTAGTAAAGAATAAACAAATAACATGGTAATAAAATCCAGTAACCACTTGCTGCAGAAGCTGCTGTTGCTAAAGTTTCTTCCATACCATTTGCCAGATAACTAGCTTTTTTAAAATCTACTAATTTACCATACAATAGCGGAATTATAGCGCCTCCCGATATTGCCATAATTAATAAGGCCGACCCCGTTTTTGTAAATTTACCCAAACCCTTTAAAGTAAGTGGCCAAACTGCAGGCCAAACTAAAGCATTCGATATTCCTAAAGTAGCCACAAATAAAACTGATGTAAACCCACTAGTAAACACAATACAAAACGAAAAAACAATTCCTAAAATAGCACTAACTTTTAATGCAAAAGTTTGGCTTATATATTTAGGAATCAAAATAACTCCCAAAGCGTAAGTAACCACCATAGCCATTAAGGTAAACGTTGTGAAAAACTTGGCATAAACAGTAGAAATACCTAAAGAAATACCATATGCTATGATAGTGTCTCCAGCTATAACTTCAACACCTACATACATAAACAATGTTAATACCCCAAGCCATAAATGCGGAAATTGAAAAATACTGGTCTTTGTTGTTTTACTATCTTTTGATTCTTTGATGGGTTCTGCTTCAACATGTGGTAAAGGCGCCTTTCTTATTAATAACCCTAAAACAAATAAAACAATAGCCATTACTATATATGGCATGACAACACTATCGGCCATAATATCTAATAATTGCATTTTTTCAGCATTGGAAACAGTGCTTAATTTTTCTTTAATCTCATCTATTCCCGATAATAAAATAGCTCCAAAAATAAGAGAGCCTAAAGCTCCTGCAACTTTATTAGCTATTCCCATAATAGCAATCCGTTTGGCAGCACTTTCAATAGGCCCCAATATAGTGATATAAGGGTTTGATGCTGTTTGAAGAAGTGTCATTCCTGCTCCTTGAATAAAAATGCCTGTTAAAAACATCCAATAGGTTCTTGCTTCTGCGGCTGGTATAAATATTAAAGCACCTATTGCCATTATAAATAACCCTAAAGACATGCCTTTTCTATATCCAATTTTTGATAAAATATACGATGCTGGAAGTGCCATCACAACAAAAGAAATATAAGAGGCAGAAGCAACTAAAAATGATTGTGCCGATGTTAATTCGCTAATAGTTTTCATAAAAGGGATTAATGCGCCATTAATCCATGTGACAAATCCAAAAATGAAAAATAATCCTGCTATAATTATTATTGGGACTAATGTATTATTTTTTGTTTGTGAAGGTAATTGGTTAGTGTTAGCCATATTAAATAATTGTTGATTGTATTCTACATTTTTGGGTTATTTGATTATATATTGAACCCAATTGATTATTCATTTTTTCACATACTGCTTTAGATTTATTCATTATTGTAATTTGAAGATTAATATCTGTTTTAAATTCATCAATAGTTTCAATATTAATCCATCCATTAGGAAAGTACACTTTTAATCCTGCAGAGTCATCTTGAAGATATAAATCAAATTCTCCTGCTATCCAATTGATAAACTTATAATATAAATCGGGTGTTGTTCCTATAGATTTTGTTTGAACTAATTTATAGTAAGGCTTTGAATAGACTATCTCACTTGTAAAATCCATATTCAATTAGAACTCATTTTCTGTTAAATTCATTCATAAAAATATTTAAATGAAGAGCTGAATCTTCAGCTCTTCATTTAAAAACTAACTTCAAATAACTCATAAAAAACTAAACTCTTTTAGGTTCTAACTAAATTATATAAACCTAAATAAGTATCTAAATTATTTCGACAGATAACCATTGAATAAAGACTAAAGAAGAATCAAGAATATAAAACTTAGTTATTTGTATTTTTACAACTCAAAACTCATCATAATTAATGACCATTAATAATATCATTTATTGGGCAAATTAGCTTAAGCTAAGGCATAAACCATATAACAACATTAATTATCTTCAACCGTTTGATAAACATCTAAAAATTCACCAACAAGTATTCCCGATACACTCCAGTGATTCATACTAGACCCTTCATTAGCTCCTTGGTTTATAACTACTTCTAAAATATGTTTACCCTTTTTTAGCATCGTAAGAGGAATCATGTATGGAGGCGTTAGCGTTGCAGGACACCAATTTGATCGACTTAAATCGCTCGACGAAAGTCCGTTTAAAAAATTACCAGATGCTGGATTTAATAATCGATAGGATGCACAATCTGTTCGCCAGGGTATTACCTTAAACACTTCCTTACCATCAATAAATATGCTATTCAACTTTGGATTGAATTCATCACCACCTCCCCAGCCTCCATGACCTGTAGTGGTATATAATAATTGCAAGTTTTTTATATTCTCTTTAATATCAAAGTTAACTCTTAGTGTATCATTAGCAAAAAAACGTCCATAGTTTTGTCCAGACATTTCCAAGGTATTGACTGTTGAAAATAGAGGCTCTATAAACTTAGCTTTCTTATCGTTTTCTACTTTATCCGTTGAAGGGTAAAAATCAAGTTCTAGGCTTATTACATGACCACCTGCATCATAGTTTCCAATAAAAACACCTATCCAGATTTCGTCTTCATCAATGGGGATTAAAGAGGAAACATCTTCTTTATACACTATACTTTTTCCCCAATTATAATTGTTGATTTTTCGTTTTTCATTAAAATAGCCAACTCCAAACGAGGTAAAAAAACGGAGTATTTCAATTGGAGGCGTATAATTTTCTTCTTTAATAATCCCCTGATATGTATTACCCTCATTATCTGTAAAAATAGGCAATCTGTCTATCCCGTATAGGTAAGCATCTAACACAGATACCATACCCTCTTTTCTTTTTGCGGGAACAATAAAAACGGAACCTGTTCTGTCATAAGCATCTCCGTTTGATTGACAGCTTAATTTTGCAAATATAGATCCACTATTTTTTAACTCAGGAGTCAATTTAATTCTTTTCATAACCACACTCCCTTTAGAAAAATGATATACATGGTTGGTTTGCAATTCACTTTCTTTTGGAATAACCAAATTTGGGTCGAAGTTTATTTTTTCATTTTCAAAAATTTTAAGTCTTGTATACCTAGAATTTATTATTATTTCTTCAAATTCAGATTTACTTACTTGTATGGCATTTTTGGTAAAATTGTTTGAGGGGGAAAAACCTGTAATTTCAGTTATGGCATTAGCTAAAACAGTATGATTTCCATTAAAAACCAGTTTTAGTACAAGTGCATTGTTATTAGGAAGGTATGTACCATAAGGAGAGCCTTTAGCAATGGTTTTTTCTGTGTACCATACATCAATTCTGTTAGAAAAATATGAAAAAACCGCGTGTTGACATTTATACCCAAGAACAACCTGAGTTTCTGCATCAAGTTTTGGAACAGGCAGGCTATCAAAAGAAGTTACCTTTTTAAATAATTCATTCTCGTATGTTATGGTACTTATATTCTGCCTATTTTTTAAATCTATATAATTTTTGATTTTATCATCTACATTTGACAGATAAACCATTTGGTCTTGGCTGAATATTGCTACTCCTGTATGTCCCCTTTTACCATTTTCATAATAATCATAACTTATCTTAAATACATTTGATTTAGTTTGGGCAAAAAAGGTTGTTGGAAAACATACTAATATAGATACAATTAATAATTTCATGTTATTTATATTGTTTATCACACTCATAATTAAGCAATTATTTAAAATTCATCATCTCACAAATTTCTACTAGAACGGTTAAAATTAAAACATTTTATATAAATAAAAATAGAGGCAAGAATCATTCTTTCTTACCTCTATTTAAAAACTAAACTTAATTTATTTTAATATGATAATAAACTTTTTATTTAATTCACATCCCACCAAACATTTGTACCTCCTTCATCAGGACCTCCTAAAAGCGAAGTAGCTTCAGAAACAGCATCTCCATTGGTACTATATTCGTTAGGCAAGTAAGTTACTCGTTTCATTACCCCATAACCAATTGTTTGATCCAAAGTAGTAAGCAATGGATACAATATATCTGCATCCGTTCTACGTAAATCCGACCAAGCTTCCCAAGATTCAGGGAAAAGTCCTAAATACTTTTGCACTGCGATCTGTTTCAGTTGTTCACCTTCTGTAGCAGCCCATGATACAGGCACATCAACTGGAGGTGTAGAATCGTTGTATAAATCACCAAATGTAGGCACTGCTGCTGTAGTTGTTCCTGCCAAATAAGGAACAATATCTTCTGTTTTAACACCCCATTGTTCCATTGATAAACGAATGCCATCTTCATACAGTGTTTGGGCTGTTCCTGACATGTTCCAACCTTTCAAAGCCCCTTCTGCCCGGTTAAAATTAGATTCTGAAGCCATCATAACTTCGATATCTTTTGTGCTATTGTCTGCAAACGTAGTTTCTTGATTGGTTAAACTTAAATTACTGCCATCTCTATCTAATAAGGCTCCTCCTCCGTTAGGCAATCCTACATAATCTTCTATAGGGTAAAGCTCTCCTGCAGGAGGCTCTGTCGCACTAGATCTTGGAGCAAACCATTTACGCATTCTAGGGTCATTATACCCTTTAAGTATACTTTCCATATCGGCAGTCATATAAAAACCCCAATATTTCATAATATCCACAAAGTTGTTGTATGTGTCCGAAGTTACATGAAAATATGCATTATCATCATTAGACTGCATAACACCTGCTGAAACAGCTGCTTCAGCTTGAGCTTGAGCTTTCGACGCATCTACATCCGAAATTCTTAAGGCTAAACGTAATCTTAACGAATTCCCAAATTTTCTCCACTTTTCAACATCTCCACTATATATTTCGTCATAATCTCCAAATACAGCAACTGTAGATTCTGAAGAGGCACTTAAAGTCGTATTAGCTGCTTCTAAAAGATTAAAAAAGTCGGTATACATAGATTCCTGAGAGTCGTAAGGCACAGATGAGCCTCCAATACCAGCTCCTGAATAAGGCACAGGACCCCAATGATCCGTAAACCTATGGAACATGTACACTTTCCAGATATCAAGAATGGCAGTGGCTTCAGCATTTCCTTCTGTAGCCTTATAGGTATTCAATAAAGAAGGCACCGCTAATGTATAAAACCTTAACCAACCTCTACTTCTCCATCCATCATTAATGCCATTGGCATCGGTATCTGCATCCCAACCTGGCGCCATATAATGCGCAAACATCATGGAGTGCAAAGCTGTTGCTAATCCATATGTTCCATAATCGTCTCCTGGAAGACTCCAAGAGGCATTCCCTGTCCCTTTGTATAAAGCATTCGCGAACGCTGGTCCAGCTAAGGTTCCATCTAATTGATCTGAAGTCAGTGAATTTGGATTGGTATTCACTTCGTCAAAATCTGAAGTACATCCTGTTAATTGAAACAGGAAAACTATCGCAAAAAATTTGATTATATAATTTTTCATATTCTATTTTTTTAAAAATTTAATTTTACATTGAATCCAAAATCTTTTGTAGATGGGATATTATAAGACTCAATACCTTGAAGGTTTCCAACACTTACTCCTTGTTCTGGATCGAAATGTTCTGCTTTATTTACGAAAAAGAATAAATTTCTACCTACAATTGACAAGTTAACACCAGAAAAAGGCGTTTTTTCTAAAAATTTGCTCGGTAAAGAATACCCTAAAACCAATTCTCTTAATCTAACATTTGTTGCATCAAAAACAAAATCCTCGGCAGATCTTGGATCCCTACTCGCTACTTGTGACCAATAGTTTTCAGCTGTAACGGATGTTGCATTGGGAGAATATGTACCATCTCCGTTATCAACTACACCATCAACAACAAAACCATCTCTACCTCTTAAGGTAATATCACTTACACCTGCACCTGCCATTCTAGCTTGAGAATAAGAGATAACCTCACCTCCTATACGAAAATCAATAAGAAAGCTAAGTGAGAAATCTTTATATCTAAATTGATTATTAAGACCAGCAGTCCAATCTGGGGTAAAGTTACCAGCTAAAACATCAAAACCAGAAGTAAACTCAGGTAGTCCTGAATCTGCATTTACTATAATTTTACCATCTTCGGTACGATTAAAACCACGAATGTACAGATCTCCATAACCTCCACCTTTTTTCACAATGGCTTGCGCTAACCTTTCAGCTCCTGTAGAAAGATTAAGCTCTTCACGGTCATCTAAAATACTTAACACTTCTGTTTTAAAAGTTGCAAAATTAGCAGTCGCATCCCAAGAAAAATTATCAGTTTCTACAAGATTGGCATTTAAAACAATTTCAACTCCTTTATTTTCAATTTCTCCTCCATTTACTACTTGTCTTGAATATCCTGAAGATTCAGGCACATTAATTGTGAAGATTTGATCTGTAGTATTGGTCTTAAACCACGTAAAATCTAAACCAATTTTATTGTTCAAAAAACGAGCATCAAAACCAAATTCTGTTGAACTAGAAATTTCGGGCTTAAGATTAGGGTTATTAAGTAATGTTGAAGATTGAACAACACCTCCATTGAAACCATAATAAGTGAGTTGGTTTGCTAAAAGATATGGATCGGTATCGTTTCCTACCTGAGCATAAGACCCTCTCACCTTTAAGAAGGATAATGCATCCGATTTTATATCGAACATATCGGTAAGTATTCCTGTTAAACCAATAGATGGGTAAAAGAATGATCTATCTGATTCAGGTAGAGTTGATGACCAGTCATTACGTGCCGTAACATCTAAAAATAAATATTCTTTATAGGCAAGTTGTGCAGAACCATACAAAGAATTAATTTTTTTATGGTTATAATCTGGGTTAACCGTTGTGCTTTGAAGGTTGGTTAATGCAAAATAGTTTCTTCTACTTAATGTCCCTCCACTACTTATTCCAGTACGCTCTTGAATTAGAGCATTACCACCAGCATTTATGTTTAATTTAAAATCTCCTAAATCTTTGTTATAAGTCAACAAGAAGTCTGAGTTTAACTCTGTTACTTCGTTAATAGATTCAGAATAACTTCCAAAATCTTGGTTAAGTATTGCAACCGCTGCATAACGCGAAGATTTCGCTTTATTTGTCGCTTTATCTAAACCTGTTCTTACCATTAAACTTAATTCATCTGTAAAATCATATGTTAATGAAGCAAATGTAATAACTCTATTTCTTTCGTCTGTTCTTAAATTTCTTTTCGCAAGCCAAAAAGGATTATTACCTAGTGTACTTAATGTATTGCCGTTTATATAATTATATCTTAATTGTCCTGCATCATCAATATATTCAAAATCTTTGTATTGACTGTAAGGTAAACTTCTTGGCATGGTGTATACGGCCTCACCTATTTGACCTTCACCTGCTCCTATAGCGTTTTCAATTTTTTGTGAAATAAAATTGGTCTTAACATCTAAATGTAACTTATCTGTTAAATCGCTTGTTAAACGCAAATTAACATTATGACGATCCAGTTCGTTTCCTATAACAATACCTTCAGCTTCGGTATTTGTATATGAAAAATAGCCTTGTATTTTTTCAGTCCCCATAGAAGCTGATATTCCTTTAGACCAGTTATAACCTGATTGAAAAAAGTCCATACCATTATTGGGTTGTGGATTAAAGGCATATGTAGCTGGACCAGCGTAATCAGGGTTGTGTTCTAATTGCCAAGCCGAAACAGATTGACCTTCCATTCTAGGTCCCCAACTGGTTTTTGATACAGCATTATAAACGCCAGCACTACCTTGACCATATTCATTTTGTAAATTTAATAAATTGTAGGCACTTGAAGCCATAAAATTAGAAGACACCGTAATACGAGCCTTATCGGTAGAAGAACCTTTCTTCGTAGTAATTACAATAACCCCATTACTAGCACGTGACCCATACAAAGCGGCGGCAGATGGTCCTTTTAATACCGATAAAGATTCTATATCTTCTGGATTAATATTTGAAATACCGTCAAAACTTGTACGCCCTCCTATATCTACAGAAGGAGAAGAAACCGTGTTATCCATTGGCACACCGTCTATCACATATAACGGTTGGTTATTTCCTGTTAAAGATCGGTTACCTCTAATTGTAATTCTAGAGGAACTTCCAACACCACTACTGGTCGTAGAGAAATTTAAACCTGCAACCTTACCTGAGAGCGAGTTGGCTACATTTAGCGCCCTAGCATCAGAAAGAGATTCAGTAGATACCGTTTGTGCGGAATATGTTAATGATTTTTTCTCTCGTTTGATACCCAAAGCGGTCACAACAACTTCATCTAATTGTTTTGCATCTTCTGATAAAGAGATATTTAAAGGTGTTGTGCCAGTAAATGCTACTTCCTTTGTAGCATATCCAACATATGAAACCACAAATGTTACTGTTGATGTAGAAACATCAATACTATAGTTTCCATCAAAATCAGACGAAACACCATTTGTTGTTCCCTTTACAACAATACTAGCTCCTGGCAGTGGTATTCCACTAGAAGCATCAGTAATTGTCCCCGTTACTGTAGTCTGTCCTTGAGCATTTTGAAACGCAAACAAACAAAATACAAACAGTAATTTTAGTACTTTTTGAATCATAATTTAATTTTTGAGTTAATAATCGTTTTAATAATATTTTTAACTTTTAGGTTAATAAGTAAGTTAAATTTAAAAATCTACAACGTTATAGTTCTATTATTTCGACCAATAACAATTCTGAAAAGGTGTTGGGAAAATTTTCGTGAATTACTTATACAGAACCCAATAGCTTGATTATATTCCCCTACAAAATACAATTGTTAACTATTCAGAGAAGTATTTATATAACATATTGAACCTTGCTACTACGCTTTATTAAAAAAAGTTTCTAGATATTAACGTTAAACCTAGAAACCTTTTTTTTAGTTTGCAAAAAGCTAATAGTCATTGGCTTTATACGATTCAATCTACAATCTTGAAACTTATGGTTTGCAAACCCATTGAATTACCTCCTACCATCACTTCAAACTCTCCTGATTCTACAACTCTTTGCATATTACGATTCCAAATAGCAAGTTCTTCTGGAGTCAAGAGAAACTCTACATGTTCTGTTTCTCCCTTTTTTATAAATACCCGTTTAAATCCTTTTAGGGTTTTTAAAGGTGTTGTTATGCTACTGTAAACATCATTGATATATAATTGAACCACTTCGTCTCCATCATAATTACCAGTATTTTTAACATCTACACTAACTTTAACTGTACCATCAGATTTTATTTCTTTTGTGTTTAACGCAAGGTTTGAATACTCAAATGTGGTATAGCTCAATCCATAACCAAATGTATAGAGTGGGTTTTCGCTTTCGCTCACATATCTATGAATGGCAGAAGGCTTTTGGTTGTAATAAATAGGCAATTGTCCAACCGATTTAGGAAACGTAATAGGAAGTCGACCTGCTGGGTTATAATCTCCAAACAAGACATCGGCTACTGCTTTTCCACCCGCTTCACCAGGAAACCATGCTTCTACAATAGCAGGAATATTATCGTTTATCCAATTGATAGAAAGCGGACGACCATTTAACAACACACAAACAACAGAAGTTCCTGTTTGCTGAATAGCTTCAATAAGTTGTTTTTGCATACCGTATAAATCGAGCGTAGCTACATCTCTATTTTCTTCTACTAATTCCCTAGATTCACCCAAAACAACAATAGCAACATCTGCTTTTTTGGCAATGTTGATGGCTGGTTGAAAATTCACTTTCTTTAAATTCCAACGTAAATGGGCTCTGGCTCCCCAGCCACCTTCCCACATTTCTATGCGAACTTTATATTTTTTACCTGCTTCAATTTTTTTAGGAGTTGTTACCATATTAGTAGCACCTTTTTTCCAATTATCAATAACCAGTACATCATCAATCCACATGCGAATGCCGTCATCAGAACTTAAACCAATCCATCCATCAAACGACGTATCTGATTTAATGAAACCTGTCCAACGAATTGAAAAATCATCATCATTTACACCTTCTCCTGGATTCCATGGCCAATCAAATTGCAATTCACTATCTATACGAGTTAAAGCTGGTTTACCTTCTAAATTTCTGTTGTTAAAATATTCGCCCTTTAATCCATTTTGAGATTCGCCTGGAGTGAATAAATATTTAGATGGAATAATTTGTCCTTTGACTATTAATGGCACACCTTCTTCGTAAAGAACCTTTGTGTTATCTCCAACAACTTGTTTTACTCCCTCTAAAACTGTAGTTGCCACTTTATTTTTTACCGAATAACCACCTAACCTTGATGCATTGGCATTAGGACCTATTACCGCAACGGTTTTTATATCCTTGCTTAATGGCAACATATGGTTTTCGTTTTTTAGCAGAACAATAGATTTATGTCCAGCTTCTAAAGCGATTTCTTGGTTTTCTTTGGAGTGGAATCGCTCTTTTATAAGATTTTTATCAGTGTACGGATTCTCAAACAACCCCAATGTGAATTTAAGTCTTAAAACACCTCCAGCTGCTCTATCAATATCAGTCATGGATAATTTTCCATCGTTAACCAGGTCTATAATGGTTTGTTGCCAAAATTCGTTTGAAAAATCATAGAATTGCATATCTACGCCAGCCGATACCGCTTGACGAATACTTTCCTTTGGAGAATCTGCTACATAATGCGTGGTTTGAATGTATTTAATAGCTCCTAAATCGGAAACCACAATGCCTTTAAAACCCCATTCATCACGTAAAACCTCTGTTAACAACCAATGGTTTGCTGCACAAGGAATGCCGTCCAACTCTGAATACGCACACATAGCTCCTAATGCGCCTCCTTTGGTATATACTTTTTCAAATGAGGGTAAAAAATCCTCTCTTGCCGTACGTTCACCAACAATGACTGGCGACGAATTGCCTCCAGCTTGTGGATAACTATGTACCGCAAAATGTTTTGGTTCTGAAATGATTGCATTATCAGCAGACAATGTATCTCCTTGAATACCTTGAACCATTGCCAAACCCATTTCGCCCGCCAAATACACATCTTCACTCAAGGTTTCTGCAACCCGTCCCCAGCGTGGTTCTCTACCAACCCCAAGTACAGGTCCTAAGCCAAAATGAACGCCATGGGCTCTTGCCTCGGTTCCTATAACTTTGCCTACTTTTTCCATTAAATTAGTATCCCAAGTAGCGCCTAAACCAATATTCATTGGAAAAGCGGTACTGCCTTCATCTAAATAGCCATGAAGCATTTCGCACATAATAAGTGCTGGAATGCCCCAACGGTTATTTTTAATGACATCTTTTTGAAGATCATTAATCATTTTTGCTGAACGTGGATAAATATCATGGATAGCACCAACACCAAGGTTTCCTATTTTTTCATTTGCTTTACTTTTAGAATAATCTTCTCCATCCTTAAAAAATTCGCCTTTATACATATCCATTTGGCGCACTTTTTCCTCTAAACTCATTCTGCTTAATAAATCTGAAACCCTCTCTTCTACTGGCAATTTTGAATCTTGATAGGGATATTTGCTTTGAGAAAATCCGTGATTTAGCATTCCTATAAAAACAGCTAAAAGTATTATTATCTTTTTCATGTGCTTATTATCAATTGTTTTTCAATGGTCTCATGTAACATCCATATAATCATTTCGCCGTGTGACAAAATTTTAGTCATGGATGTTTCATTTATTTTTAATTTTGAATCACTTTTAAGGTTGATCCGTTTACAAGGTCATTATGTGTTATAAAATAACTGTTGTAATCTTTCCCGTTTAATTGAATTTTTTTGATGTTACCATTCGAGTTTAATTCTCTTTCGATGACCAATGTTTTATTTTTATAATATTTTGAATCTAATTGAATGGTAATTTTATCAAACATTGGGGCAGTAATAACATATTTAGGTTCTCCAGGTACAATTGGATAAATACCCATCATGGAATAAACTAACCAAGCGGACATGGTGCCTGTATCATCATTTCCTGGTAAGCCTGCTGGTTGATTTGTAAAGTATTGCTTCACCAATTTTTTAACCAATTTTTGACTTCGCCATTCTTCTCCTTTTATATAATTGAACAAATACGGATACGCTATATCGGGTTCGTTAGCCATATCAAACTGATTGGTATCAAACACTTTTTGTAACTGGTTAATAAAGCCTCCTTTACCTCCCATTAATTTTATAAGTCCTTTTATATCATGAGGCACCATAAAGGCATATTGCCATGCGTTACCTTCAATAAAACCAATATTTTCTTCAAAATTCGCTCCAGATAACGGATTAAAAGGTTCATAAAAACTACCATCTTCATTTCTTGGATGCAGTAATTTTAAATGTTTGTCGAACAATTTTCTATAAGATATTGAACGGTTTTTAAATCGTATGTAATCTTTTTTATTCCCTAAAGCATTGGCTAATAATGCTATTGAATAATCTGAAACATTATACTCTTGAGTGGTTGAAACCGAACCTCTATTTTTTGTGGTTAGATACCCTTTTTCTATATAATCTTTAAGTCCAGGTCGTAATGGGTTATTTTCTATTTGATCGGCACTTTTCAACATAGCTTTATAGGCGTTTTGCACATCAAAATCTTGAATCCCTTTTAGGTAGGTATCTGTAATTACAATACTGGCAGGATCGCCAACCATGGTAAAGGTTTCGGTAGAATTTAATTCCCATTTTGGTAACCACCCATTTTCGTCATACATCTCTAACATACTTTTTACCATATCAGATTGTTGTCGTGGATATACCAATGACATAAGCTGATGTAAATTTCTATAAGTATCCCAAAGCGAAAATACGGTATAACGTGTTCCGTCAGTTTTACCTATTTTACCTGTTTTTATTTCAGGATATTCACTATTAACGTCATTTAAGGTATTGGGATGAATTAATGTGTGGTAAAGAGCTGTATAGAAAATTGTTTTCTCTTCATCTGTACCGCCTTCAACCATAATTTTAGAAAGTAATGTATTCCAATTGTTATACGTTTCTTTATAAACATCATCAAACGATTTATTATCCGTTTCCTTTTTTAAGTTTTCTCGTGCATTTTCAATACTCACATAAGAAACTCCTATCTTAACTTCAACCGTTTCAGGTTTTTCAAAATTATAAGTGAAATATGACCCTATACTATCGCCTACAACCATTTTTGTTGAATGCTCCATCAATCTGGTTATTCCATTGTAGGTCATCCATTGAGCTTCAACACCTTTATATGTTGAAGGCTTTTTCCAAACACCAAAATCATCGGCAGGTTTTGAAAACTTAGCAACAAAATAGACTGGATAAGCATCTTCTGGACTGTTGTAACAAAAAGAGCCAACACTACGCATGCCTTCAATTTCGGTTGAAGACACAATTTTAACCATAGAACCTTCTTCGTTCGTTAACCCTAAACCTAGATTAAGTAAAATATTTGATTGCCCTTTTGGAAAGGAAAATTTACTAACACCTACTCGTTTTGATGCGGTAAATTCTGCCCTAATATTATACTTGTCAATTTTAGAACTGTAATATCCTGCTCTCGCCAATTCGTAGGAATAGGTAGAACCATATTTTAAATAATTGGTTTCAATGGCTCCAGTTGTTGGCATTAATAAAATAACTCCCAAATCAGGACATCCCACGCCACTTAAATTAACTTGTGAAAAACCAGTTAAAAACGTGTTTTCATGAACGTATGGATTGGATAACCACCGACTGTCTTTTTCTAAGGGCAAATTTTGCGAACCTGCTACATTAAACGGACTAATACTTGCCATCCCTCTAGGTGCAATTGGACCAGGATATGTTGCTCCAAAATTGGATGTTCCTATAAATGGATTTACATAATCTGCGGGTTGTTGTCCGTAAAAACAAGAATAGCATAGGCATAGCACCAATGCCAATTTTATTGATATTCTAGCTTTATGAATTAAACGCATAAACTCTTTTTTCTATCTGATTATTTTATCGATTTTCAATGTCCAAGCTTCTTTGCAGGGTAAATTATTTCTTAATTCCTCTGGAATAACGACTTTAAAGCCATTGTTTAATTTTGTCCACTTTAATCTCTTTTTAGAACCAATCATTGTGATTTTAGTTCCTCTTTTAGGATTAATTGATTTTACAACCACCTCAGAAGGTATCTTATTTTCACCGTCTTTTGCCAAATAAAACAAGAATACATTTCCTTCTTTATTTTGTGTCATGCAAATGTTGTTTTCTTTAAATGGCTCTATAGGTTTTGTGTTGTATATGGCACTTCCATTTACTTTCATCCAATCTCCATATTCTGCCAATAAATCATAAGCACCTTGTTGCCATTCGCCATTTGGTCCAGGAGCTACGTTTAGCAATAAATTACCTCCTTTAGCGACAATATCAATAAGCATATGAATGCCTTGTCTTCCTGTTAAATACTTAGCATCTGGCGTGTAAGACCATCCGCCACCAGAAGTAATACAAGATTCCCAAGGATATGGTAACGTTTTTTCGGGCACACGGTTCTCTGGTGTTAAATAGTTTTGGTTTTTGCCATGAACTGCCCTGTCAACCACAATTAGTCCAGGTTGTTTTTGGCGCGCTTCTACCACCAAATCGTCCATTTTGATGTCTTGGTCAACCACTCTGTGTTTTATAAATCCATCACCAGATGTGTTCTCAGCAAATTTTTCATCATAACTTTGTTTAATATTTAGACTATCTCTTTCTCTTACCCAGCCACCATCTAACCATAAGATGTTTACTTTACCATAATCTGTAAGCAATTCCAAAATCTGATTATGTGTGAAGTCTACATATTTTTGCCATTTTTTTGGATACAGTTTTGGATCATAATTCACATTTCTATCAAAAGGTGGAAAATAAGGATCCCAGTAATTTTCGTTATGCCAATCGGGCTTAGAAAAATAAGCACCAATCCATAAATTCTCATTTCTAAAAGCATTAAAAACTTCTTTTGCAATATTTGCTTTAGGATTAGAACTAAAAGGACATTCAGGATCTGTTACTTTATAATCTGAATACTTAGTATCAAACATATTGAATCCATCATGGTGTTTTGTTGTGAATACCATATACTTCATTCCTGCATATTTAGCGGCTTTTGCCCATTTTTCAGGATTGAATTTTGTTGGATTAAAGGTCTTTTTTAACCCTTCATATTCCTTTTTGTATTCGTAATAGTTTTCAGGATTGCTTCCCTTTTTACGCTCACACCAACCATAATCTTCAGGACATAATGACCAAGATTCCACAATTCCCCATTGACTATAAGTTCCCCAATGCATTAATAACCCGAATTTTTTGCCTTGCCATTCATCTAAGTTTTTCAATACTAATGGATCTGTTTCTGGTACATATCGTTCGTCTTCATAAATGGCTTGCGAAAACAATTTAATTGAACATAAAATTGCAATGACGGCTATTCTCTTCTTTATTTTCATTTTTTATGGTTTTTATATTACTCCCATTGTTAATCAATTAATATTTCATCAACAAACAACCAAGCATTACCTCCACTTGGAGTCGTCTTTAAATTAGTTGCCATCACTTTTACAAACTTTGCTTTTACAGAGTCAAAATCAATCTTAAAATCTTTTAACTCAGCGTTTGAATTGATTGCAAATGGACGTTCAATATCTCCAACTTCTTTATAACTTTCTCCATCTTCTGAAACATATACTTTTACAGATGTTGGGAAATAAATACCCGACCCTTGATTTTCTATCGTACCAACAGTTACTTGATGTATCGTTTGTTCTTTTTCTAAATCTATAACAACTCCCATGTCACCTACCAACCATGCTTGCCATTGACCGTCATGAAAATTTTTGGTTCCACGTATTGTATTTACCATTCCAAAAGCACCAGCTCCTTTATACTCGTCACTGTATGGTGTTAAATAAGTAACCTTATGAGCTACCGCTTTATGAAATTTGATAGTATCTGTAAAAACTTTACCAACTGGTTTATTGCTTTTAAACAAAGACGCTTTAACTATAGTTGTCTCTTTAAGTGCTATGGAATCTGTGTATTTTGTGGCGGTTTCATCCATAGATTTATCACCTAAAACATAACGAATATCTGGGTTTGTAAATTCGTTTTTTAACGATATATAAACAGCTTTCTTATCTAAATCTACACTGACTTTAGAGGTTATTAAATACATGCTTTTAGCGTAGTTGATATCCAAATAATCATAGCGTTTGAACATAGTTTCAATTCTTGAAGAAAAATTATCCCAATCGTGTGATTCTTTTGGCCCCCATAAGGCTTCTGACATGGCAACCAATCTTGGAAAAATCATATATTCAGACTTTTCTGTTGTTGTTATATATTCAGACCAAAGATTTGCTTGACCACCTAAGACATATGTTGCCTCTTCAGGCGTCATCGTCTCTACAACAGGATCAAATTGATAAACTTTACTTATGGGGGTATACCCTCCAATAGCTAAAGGTTCTTCATTTTCTGGACCTTGATAATGATCAAAATAACAATGTGTTCCAGGTGTCATAATCACATCATGTTCTTGTTTTGCTGCCTCAATTCCTCCTTGAGTCCCTCTCCAGCTCATTACGGTTGCTTGAGGCGCTAAACCTCCTTCTAGAATTTCATCCCAACCTATTATTTTTTTACCTTTTGAATTGACGAATTTCTCTATTCGTTCTATAAAATAGCTTTGCAGTTCATGCTCGTCTTTAAGACCTTCATCTTTGATTCTTTTTTGACAATTAGGACAGATTTTCCAATGAGGCTTTATGGCTTCATCACCGCCAATGTGAATATATTTTGATGGAAATAATGGTAAAACTTCAGTTAATACATCTTCTAAAAACGTGAATGTGTCTTCCTTTCCTGCACAATAAATGTCTTTAAACACCCCCCATGATTCTTGAACAATTTTTATCTGTCCATTTTCTTGTAGTTCTTTAGAAGTTTCAGACATCATACCATTCGGCACCTCAGTTGGTTCCTCTGGGAAACAACTTAAATAAGGGTAGGCAGCAATAGCTGCACTACTGTGACCTGGTAATTCAATTTCTGGAATAATTGTCACATTCCTTTTTGCAGCGTAAGCAACGATGTCTTTTATTTGCTCTTGAGTATAGAATCCTCCTTCTCTTTTGTTGTCATTTTCGCTTCCTGGATAATGCCCTACGATTGTTCCATTTCTGTAAGCTCCAACATCTGTTAATTTTGGATATTTCTTAATTTCAATACGCCAGCCTTGGTCATCAACTAAATGCAAATGCAAAACATTCATTTTAAGCATTTCCAATCGATCTATAGTTTTCTTTACATAATCAACATTAAAAAAGTGACGTGACACATCCAACATCAGTCCCCGGTATTGAAAACGTGGCTTATCTTTAATGGTTAGATTAGGGATAATCCACTCTGTATTAATAACAACATCTTTGCTTTCAATATCAACTGGGAGTAATTGTCGAATAGTTTCCAATCCATAAATAAAACCTGCATTATCTTTAGCTGTAATGGTGACGTTTTCGTTATTTACATCTAGTTTGTATGCTTCGTTTTCAAAACTATCATCAACTTTAAATTGTACATAATTGCTTTTTGGAACTACATCTGAAACTTCAGGTTTCCATCCTGCAGCCTTTTCAAATTTGTTTATTAATGCATTAGAAATTTCCTTTTGAAAATCGTTGTTTACTACAAACTTGGTGTTCTCTGAAAACTCAAATACGCCATCTGAAAGTAATAACTCTGCTGGTTTAGGAATTATTTGTATATCCTTTTCTGTAAACACTTTTTGCTTCGCACAGGAACAAAAAACGGCAACTACTATTAGTGCTAAAATTTGTTTTAATGACTTCATTTAATTTAGTTTAAAGATGGCGTTATTTTAAATTGATACTGATATGTTTTGTCTTTAAGCAAGTATTTTTCCATAGGCCATGCTCCCCAGCTATCAATACTTCCTAAGCCCATTTGTTTGTAATCAATTTTTAAACTTGTTAAGTCTCGTTCTTTAATATCGCCAGCATGTCTTTGGTCTTTTTCTAACCCATCATCTAAATCTTCGGCTAGATAATGTAATGCTGTAAAACTGAAAAAATTATCAGATTCAATACGTAATTTAATACTATTGTTTGATAATTCCATCCATCTATTATCTGTTTTGTTACCTGTTTCTTGAGGACGGATATATGGATAATATTGTTCTGAAACTGTTTGATTGTAGAGTCCCACCTCCGAACTGTAGCTTCTATCTATATAATTCTCCCATGGTCCTCTTCCATAGTACGAAATAGTATTGAAATTTTTAGGTAACATCATTTTCATTCCAAATCTTGGCAACATAGGTGTTTCTTTATCCTCATCTATGTTTAATAATTCTTGCACATATAATTCGCCATTACTATTCAGTTCATAATTTAAAGTTAACTCAGAAAAAACTTGAGGTAAATTATAAACCGCTTTTACTTTAATTTTATGGTCTTTTGTTATAGAATATGTCCAATCCATTAAAGTTGGGTTGTCCATGGCTTCTTTCCAAGGTCGTAATTTTATTTGAAGTTTTGCTCCCATATCATTATCGGTTGGCGCTCTCCAAAAATTTGGTTGTAATTGATAACCTTCTTTTAAAATTGGCTCATTATTAAACATATAACCTGTAATATATCCTGTGTTTTTATCAAATACTATTTCTGATTTATCACTTTTAAAAACAATAGAATTATCATTTTTTTCAACAACCATCTTTCTTTCATTTCCTAACTCTATATTGTTTTTCCAAACACCTTTAAGGTGAAGTTGTTCTTTGGCTATTTCATAACCTTTCGGTAAAAATGGTTCATCTTCTTTTAAAGTGTAGCTAATATTTACAAAAGCTTCTTGATACGTTTTTCCTTTTAGATGAATAGGAAGTTGGTATGTTTTTTCTTGTTGCGGGTTGATATTTAAAGTTTCTATCGTTCCGTTTTCATCTTCTACACCATCTAAAACCAATGTCCAATTTAAACGAACATTACTTAAATTTTTAAAGAAAAATTCATTGAATACTTTAATCTTGATATCTTCTTTATCTTCCCAAGATGTATGAATGTTTTGCAGTACATTTTTAACCTCAAAAGCGTGTGGGTTTGGCTGTCTTTCAGGATTAAATACACCATTGTTTAAAAAGTTATTATCGCTTGGTGTGTCTTTTGGTCCATAATCACCTCCGTAAGCAAAAATTACCGTGCCATCTTCTTTTGTTTTATAAATAGATTGATCTATCATATCCCAAATAAAACCACCTTGAAAGTTTTTATGCGCTCTAATCACATCCCAGTAATCTTTAAAATTACCCATAGAATTACCCATGGCATGTGCATATTCACATTGTATAAATGGTCTACTTGAATTTGGATTTGCTTTAATATATTCCTCCATCCCTTTAGGTGAACTGTACATAGGATCTATGATATCCGAATCCCAATCAAATTTCAATGTTTTCCCCGACCAACCACCAACTGTTGCTCTTTCATATTGAATGGGTCTTGACGAATCTCTTTCTTTTAACCATAAATATGCACGATAAAAATTATAACCATTCCCTGCTTCATTACCCATACTCCAAATAATAATGGATGGATGGTTTTTATCCCGTTCAACCATTCTCACTATTCGTTGTAAATGAGCATGCTCCCAATTGGGTTTGTTAGCAAGTGTTTTGGTAATATCGTACCCCATTCCGTGAGACTCCAAATTAGCTTCATCTACTAAATAAATACCATATTTATCACATAATTCATAAAAACAAGGGTCGTTGGGGTAATGGGACATTCTAACAGCATTGATATTAAACTCTTTTAAAACCTTAATATCCTGTTCCATGCGTTCTTTAGAAATGGTTTGTCCCGTGGTTGGATCAGTTTCATGACGATTGACTCCCTTAATGTAAATGGGTTGTCCGTTTACTAAAAGTTGCCCTCCTTTAATTTCCACTTTTCTAAAACCTATGTTTTGCGGAATAACCTCTATTATTTCTCCTTTTTTATTCTTTAAAATGAAGTTAGTTTGATATAGATTAGGAATTTCTGCACTCCATTTTTTCGGGTTTTTTACTGAAAAATTGAATGTCGGATTTTTTTGGGATTCATTAATTTTCACACTTTTTGACGCAATTAATGATTCTCCATCTTTGAGTTGGACTTCCAAAGAGTAATTATCTTTCTTTTTTAAATCTGAAAATTGAGTTGTTATTTTTAAGGTGCCATCAACATAAGCATCATCTAAATCTGGAACTATTTCAAAATCTACTAAATGAGATTTATTTCTAGCATATAAGTAGGTATCTCTTGTGATGCCACTCATTCTCCAAAAATCTTGGCACTCTAAATAAGAGCCATCGCTCCATTTCATAACTTTTAAAACAATGGTATTTTTTCCAACATTCAAGAATTTATTTAAATTGAACTCTTGTGGTAATTTACCATCTTCACCATAGCCTACATAAACACCGTTAACCCAAACGGTAAGGTTTGATTTTGCAGCACCTACATGAAGAAAAACATCTTTTTCTTTCCAATTTTCATTGATGGAAATTTCTCTTCTATAAACTCCTGTAGGATTGTATTTTACAGGAACAAACGGTGGATTTACAGTTATCCAATGTGCAAAATCATAGGTTGTATTGGTATATATGGAGTAGCCATAGCCCTTTACATCCCAGTTGGCAGGAATTTTAAAATCATCCCAGTTTGTATCATTAAAATCTGTTTTTTCGAATCCTTTTGGCAAGTCATTCGGACTTTCAACATATTTAAATTTCCAAAAACCATTAAGGTTTAAGTAATTTTTAGATTGCTCCCAGTCACCATTTTTAGCCAATGCTTCACTTTCATATACATAATATGAAGCGTGCATAGTCATTCTGTTTTCCTGATTAATTTTTTCATTTAACCAGAAAGGTATGTTCTCTTGAGCTATACTAGATAGTCCATTTATTAGAAATAACGCTATGATTAAACTTCTGTAGTTCATTAAAGATTATTAATTATCCCAAGCCATTTTAAATTGTGCGTCTTCCATTCTGTTTCCTTTCTCTTCGTCGCAAACAGCGTAGTTAAATCCAGATCTTAAACTATAACCGGCATGCTCGCCTTTTTTATTGACGGCAATAAAACCAACCTGTAAATATTCCATATCTTTTCGGTTTTTGTGCTTGTTATAAATGCGTTCTACTACTTCTTTACAGGCTTCGAGGGGTGTTCTACCATGGCGCATTAATTCAACTACCATAGCGCTTCCCGCAGTTCTTATAACTGCTTCACCTAAACCAGTTGCAGCAGCTCCGCCAACTTCGTTATCTAAAAATAATCCCGCACCAATAATAGGTGAATCACCAACACGACCATGCATTTTCCAAGCGGCTCCACTAGTGGTACAACCGCCTGATATATTACCATTATCATCAATAACCAACATACTAATCGTGTCGTGATTTTCAATGTTTATAACGGGTTTGTATTTAGACTCTTCTAACCACTTTTTCCAGTCCGCCTCTGATTCTGGCGTTAATAGATTTTCTTTTTTAAAACCTTCTTCCAATGCAAATTGAAGTGCTCCTTCTCCAGATAACATAACATGAGGTGTATTCTCCAATACCCGTTTTGCTACCGAAATAGGATGCATGATACCCTCTAAAAAACAAACCGATCCGCAATCACTATTATGATCCATAATACAGGCATCAAGGGTTACTTTGCCTTCTCTATCTGGATAACCTCCATAACCAACACTTCGAACTTTTGGGTCGCCCTCAGGAATCCTCACGCCTGCTTCGATAGCATCTAAAGCTGACTTTCCATTTTTTAACTGTTTCCAAGTTTCTTCATTGGCTGGTAAACCATGGTTCCATGTAGAAATAATTAATGGCTTCTTTTGTGAAAGTAATGTAGCAGAAGTTTCTTCTAACTTATTTTCTGAAGCATTTTTACAACTTAAAAATGTACTTGCTCCTATGGCTCCTAGCGCAGTTGTTTTTATAAAATCTCTTCTGTTTGACATAGGGTTATTTTTTAATTATTTATAAAGAAATTATTGCAAACTAGCTTTCGTTTCTTTTATGATATTTAAATACTCATCCGACAAGGCATTTCCATCAAAAAATGCCACGCCTTTAGCTCCATTTTTTTTGGCTAATAAAATGGTCTCTTTAAGCTGTTCCTTAGACTCTAATCCTGGAACATAAATTCCTGTATTTAATCCAGTTTGTTTTTCTTTTAAATCGGAAACGCCTTGCTTTGTAGCAAAGGCTATCCAGTCTAACCCTTCATTATAAAAGTTATGATAAATCATGGGGTACACTTCATCAATGTTCCATTTATCCCAACGTTGACGCACCATATGATCTGCCATTTCTGGATAAGGAAATACGGCAGCCGTTAATATTTTACCATGTTCATGAGCTATTTCATAAGCATGATTAACAACATTTTTAATTTGATTTAAACGAAATTGCTTCCATTCAATATCAATTTCAGGATGTTCCATTTTTCTAGGATCTCTACCAAATTTTTCAATAAAAGTATTGACACTGGCATCAGAATAATCGAAATCATAATCTGGTAATTCACTATTTTGAACTAAGTTGTATTTAGGCAATAAGCCCACTGGCAAAAACACATCTGGATACCGAATGTAATCTAAATGAATACTTTTAACGTCATGTACTTTTGCCAATCCTTCTAACAAATCATAGATATGTTGACGCGCTTCAGGATTACTAGGAGATAACCATTGGTAATAATCTACATAGGGGCGATCATCAAAACACGATTTTCCGCTTCTGCTTACCATATACCAATCTGGGTGCTGCAAAGCAATCGAATCACCAGGTCTATTCATGGTCATAATCCAAGCATGCACATTTAAGCCTTCATTAGTTGCCAAAGGCACCAATCGTTTTAAAAGTTCAGGATCTGTGTTGGTGTTTATTAAAACCTCATCAATGCCAGCGTTTTTATACTTTCGAAATTCAGCAATATAGTCTTCATTTGATTTTTTTGGATCTGCAGTAGTCCAAACACCAAAATTAAAGGCTGGTTTTATATCTTCTTTTGGTGCTTGCTTAGTTTCTTTATTGGCACACGAAAACAAACCAATTGATAAGAGTAACAATACTAATTTTGATAGTTTCATAATAATCTTATTTTGATATAATTTTTCCATCTTCTTTGATTATTAAGGTTTTATTTGAAAAAGGACTTTTTACTGAAATATTATATCCTGAACTGTGATTTTCTAATGTAGGAATTAAAGTTTTACTATCGATAATAAGATTTCCTTTTGAAATACTGTCCAATGAGGTTGCCCAAGATTCGTGATCTTTATAATACGCTTTTTGTGCTCTATATAAACTATACAATACCCCTTTAACTTTGTCGTCTTGCGGAATTGAAAACGCATCTTTTGAACCAATTGCTTTTGAAGAAAAGTACACATATCCCCATTTTTCTGGTTCGTGCATATTAATTACGCCCATTGGAGACCATACCCAATTATACTCTGGTAAAAACTTTCCTTTATCATCTTTTTTGCGCGCGTATTTTCCATTTGTTATATCGTGTTGCCAGTTAACCCTTGAAAAATTGACTCGCCAAAACTGGTCTCTTGGCACATTATCTTGATAATACGATGTTTTGTAAGCCTCCCAAGGAATGGCTAATTCTACTTGCCACCCTTCATCTGTATCTGATGATGGATTATTGATGCTACCATTTATCTTAACGGCTGATTTTAATCCTGTTAATGTCCAATCATTTAAAACCACATTGTCATTTTCTCGATAAGGTTTAGACAAAAACAAATCCCAAGCTGTATTTAGCGCATTTATTTCTAATTCATAATAATTATACGTATCTCCATCGGGATCAATAAATACCTCAAAATCATTATTATAAAAAATAATGGTATCACGTTGTTTTAAGGTAGCCCAAACATGCGGTTCTTCCAATTTTGCTAGTATGTAAAAATATTCATCATCCCAAAGCATTTTAACTTGTGTCTTATACTTTGGTTGTTTGATACCTTCTATATCAATAAAAGCATCTGACCATTCTGCTTTATCCCAAGAAGCATCAGAGCCATCTCCATCTATTTTTATTGCATCTATAGTTTTATAAGCTATATAGTTTTTGGGTGTTGTTTCGCTCATAGGCTGTGCGCAACCTATGAGTGAGAAACAACTAAAAACAACTAAACACTTAAATTTTAAACACATTTTCACAAACTATTATCTTTTGTATATTGAATTACCTCACTTAATTTACCAAATGCCATAGCCACAACCGTATCGGCAGCACCATAATAAACAGCTAATTTATCTTCTTTTATATCGTGCAAAGCTGCACATGGAAAGACCACATTTGGCACATCTCCATTTTGTTCATAAGATACCGCTGGCCCTAATAAATATGGTTGCGTTCTGTATTTTACTTTTTCAGGTTCATTTTCGTCTAAAATAGCAGCACCCATGGCATAACGAAATCCGTTACAGGTATTGATAACACCATGGTATAGCATTAACCAACCTTCATCAGTTAAAATTGGGATTGGGCCAGCACCTATTTTGGCACATTGCCATGCACTATCTTCAAAAGCAGCAGCTTTCATTACACAACGGTGTTCTCCCCAATACTTCATATCTGGGCTATAGCTAATGTAAATATCTCCAAAAGGTGTATGACCATTATCACTTGGTCTGCTCAACATAGCGTATTTCCCATTTATTTTCTGAGGAAATAAAACGCCATTTCTGTTAAAAGGTAAAAAGGCATTTTCACATTGAAAAAATTCCTTGAAATCGAATGTGTAACCAATACCTATTGTTGGTCCATGATAGCCATTGCACCAAGTAATCCAATATCTATCCTCTATAAAAACCACACGAGGGTCGTATTTATAATCTGAATCGATCATGGCTGTATTCCCCGCTTTCATTACAATAGGCTCATGGTTAATCTCCCAATCAATTCCATTGTTGCTAAACCCTGCAAAAATATTCATTTGCACCGCTTTATTGTCACACCTAAAAACGCCAGCAAAACCGTCTTCAAAAGGCACCACGGCACTATTAAAAATACTGTTAGATGATGGTATGGCATACCTGTCTATAATGGGGTTTTCAGAATACCTCCAAATAACATCCTTACTGTTTTCTGGCCTATCTTGCCAAGGAATATTACTCACTTTTATTATTTTTTAATTTTAAACTTAATTTGATTTTTCTTTTCTATAAAGATAAGTTATACTTGCTTAATCAGGTAATCTTCTAACTTTATCCAACCATGTATGTTTTAAAATGATTGAAGTGACCAAAAAGACAATCAACGACATTATTGTCTTTGGGTAGTCTCTAATTAAAAGAAAAATAGGAAGCACAATCATACTGGATTGCCATACTATTCCTATGGCACAGTTTAACATATCACTTTTAAAATCTTTATTTTTAGCAAAACTCTCGTCTTCATTTTTTAACACATAATGAACTGGATCCCACCAACCCCAGGGTCTCACATTACTATAAAAAGATTTTAGCACATCCATATTTGTCGCTGGTGTTAAAAGTGTTCCTAAAAGGCATCCTAAAATTGAAAAACCAAAGATTATTGGAAATAGATATATGGCTTGTAGTTCTGCTAAATCGTATAGCCAACTACCTGCAGTGAAACTTCCTTTGTTTTGATCCAGAACAAATTGCAACGAAGCTACCACCAAACCTGCAAACATACCCCAAAAATAACCCCAGCCATTAAAACGCCACCAAACCCATTTTAAAAAATTGGCTGCTACATACCCACCAAAAAGAGCACTTGTAATCCATAATGTTAAAGAGTTAATAGAATCGGCAAAAAAGCCCATAAACACCCCTAACCCAACTACAACAAAGGATGCAACATGACTTATTTTAATATAATGTTCACTTGTTGCTTTTGGTTTAAAATATTTTTTATAAATATCATTTACTATATAAGCAGGCCCAGCATTTACAAAAGCTGAAAAGGTTGACATAAAAGCAGCTAACAAGCCTGCCAACAACAATCCTTTTATCCCAACAGGAACATGAAAGTTAATGACTTTTGGAAGTAAAATTTCCAAATCAGAACCATTCAATAAAGGGTTACTAATCATTTCTGGAGCCAATGTCACCAAGGCTATAACCACAATACCAGCAATTAACAAATACCTAGGAATAAATAATATTAAATTAGTGAATCCGCTCATATATGCTGCTTCTTTAACTGATTTAGTTGAAAGAATTCGTTGTAAATCATAGCTTGGTGTAGGGCCGGCAATACTGGCAAAAAAACCTTTGAACAGAGACATTCCAACCAAAGCCCCGAACATTTTATATCCTTCGGAATCAATTAGATTATTAAAAGCCTGATATTTAGAACTCCAATGTGAACTGAGTTCCCAACCAAAAAATATATTCTTCCATTCCTCTGAAATCACCGAAGTTATCTGGATATCTGTATAATAAATAAGGGTGTAAGCTGCAACAAGCAATCCTGCTATAACCATGATACCATATTGTAAAACTTCTGTTGCCACCACCGAAAACATACCGCCTTTAACCGTATAAATGGTAGTTAATAAAATAATTATCAAGGCATAGGATTGGTCTGAATTAAATACAACGGTCTCACCAAACTGCAAGGTTAAATCCCAAGGTAAAATAACGGTCATAAACTTTCCAATCCCTTCAAAAAAATAAGCGATAAAACCTATGGCCGAAACAATAGCAAAAATGGCGACTATAATATGAGATGCTTTCCCTGCTCTGTCATTCCCAAAACGCGTTAAAATCCATTCAGAACCTGTCATTACCTTAGATCTCCGTATCCAGACAGCTAAGAACATCATGACGAAAATTTGATTCCAAATAGGCCAAAGCCACATAAACATAAAACTTTTTACGCCGTATAAAAACAAAATACCAACCATCCAAGCCGTACCAGATATGTCAAACATACCCGAACCATTGCTTAAACCTAAATAATACCATTTAATGGATTTGCCTCCAAGAAAATAATGATCTAGTCCTTTTGATGCCTTTTTGGAAATCCAAACGCCAACACCAACGGTTAATAGAACGTAACATATAATGATGCTTAAATCTATGATATCCATATTACTTTTGGATGTTATTAATTATTACTCCCCAATTTTTATTGGGTTTAGGACTCATAACAAAATGGAGAACGCCTCCTTGAACAATGTCTTTATGAGAAATTGATGTTTTGTTGAATTCTTTACCATTAAGAGTTGCTGCTTTTATGTAAATGTTTTTGTCTGAAACATGTTCTGCTTCAATCACAAATGTTTTTCCGTTAGGAAGATTAATGGTTGATTTTTCAAAAATTGGGCTTCCTATTTCATAATCTCCCGAAGCTGGGTTCATTGGATATAATCCTATGGAACTAAACACATACCACGCAGACATTTGTCCACAATCTTCATTGCCGCTTAAACCATTTGGTGTGGTGTTGTATTGGGTATCCAAAATACGACGTACCCAATATTGTGTTTTCCAAGGTTTATTGGCATGATTGAACATATAAGCAATATGGTGACTTGGTTCATTACCATGTGCATATTGACCAATTAAACCTGAAATATCAGCTGATATATTATCTCCTGTTATCTCTGAGCTTTCTGTAAATAACTGTTCTAAACGGTTAGTAAAAATATCGTTCCCTCCATGTAACTGAACTAGGTCTTCAACATCTTGAGGCACAAACCAACTGTGTTGCCATGCATTGCCTTCGGTATAATCAGTATGTTCTCTATGGTTTGAATGTTTCGGGTCAAAAGGTTCATTCCAAGATTTACCATCATCCAATTTACCGCGCATAAACCCTGTTTCAGAATCAAATACATATTGATATGCTTTAGAACGATTAATAAAGTAGTTGTAATCATCATTTTTCCCTAAAGCTTTAGCCATTTGAGCAACACACCAATCATCAAAAGCATATTCTAGCGTAATGGTAACCGATTCGTCCAATAAGTTAGATGGAACGTATCCGAACTCTTTATAAAAGTCTAAACCACGTTCATCCTGCATCATGGTTGCTTTCATAGCTTCATAGGCTTTTTCAACGTCAAATCCTTTAATGCCCTTTTGGTAAGCATCTACAATAACAGGAATGGAATGATACCCCGTCATGGTATTGGTTTCGTTAGCATAAAGTGTCCAAACAGGTAAAATCTTTTTGGTACTGTAATAAACTAACATTGAGTTAATAATATCTGATGTTTTATCAGGAGCTATTAAACTCAACAAAGGATTTTCTGCTCTAAAGGTATCCCAAAGTGATAAGGTAGAATAGGCTGTATAATTTGTGGCTGTTACTATGCTATCATTCTCTTTTCTAAACTGACCGTTTTTATCGCTAAAAGTGACTGGTGCCAATTGTGTATGATACAAGGAGGTATAAAAAATTGTTTTAAGCGAATCAACTGGTGTTTCCACTGTTATTTTTGATAAGGCTGTATTCCAAGTATTTTCTGCTTCTGCTTGTACTTGTTCAAAATTAAAATCTCCTGAATCTAAATTTTCTTTGGCATTGGCAACACTAACTGATGATACTACTACTTTTGCAAGTAATTCATTATCTCCTTCAGCATTAAAAAACAATTGTGATTTGGTTTTTTCTCCTTGTGCCGTTGTTCCTTCAATATTTATTTGGTCGGCAACCAAAATATGTTTTGTTATTGGCTTAGAAAATGTAGCAACAAAAAACACTTTTTGGTTTTTTGCCCAACCTGTACTAAAACGGTAACCACTTATTGTATAATCATCTTCAATAGCGATAGACGTCTTTAAAGCTTTATCCCAATTAATAGCAAACCCTAAATCTATAACCACAGATTGGTCATCATTCTGTTCAAATGTATATTTATGGTACGCCGTACGTTGAGATGACGTTAACTCTACGTTTATTTTTGGAGTCTCCAAAAAAACTTGATAGTACCCTGAGCTAGCTTTTTCATTGGAATGACTAAAAGATGATTTATATGGAAGTGAATCTCTGGAGGTTGTGTTTATGGTTAAGTCAACAGCTTTATTTGTTGGCATAAACAATATATCAGCCAAATCTCCAATTCCTGTCCCACTTAAATGCAAATGGCTAAACCCGGCAATTATGGAATCTTGATAATGGTATCCAGAGCACCAATCCCAACTTGAAATGCCATTGTCAGGACTCACCTGAACCATACCAAATGGAACTGTAGCTCCTGGGTAGGTATGCCCATGTCCACCAGTTCCTATAAAAGGGTTGACTAATTTTACAATGGATGCTTTACGTTGATTATTCTCGGTAGTACTTTCTTTGCAACTAGAAAATAAAACTGCTAGCAAAATAAAAAGAGTAAAGTTTTTCATATATTGATATCATAATTTAACCTTAAATTTTCACTAATTTTATTGTTTTTAAAAGTAATTTAGACGGATAACACATTAAAACCCCTAAACACCATAAAAATTAAAATGTTTGATAAGCTATGAGCTATGATGATAACAAATCCTACCGAATATCGTGGAAATATCACGTCATATTTTGGGTTGTATATTTTATGTTTAACACGTTTCGTTGGGGGAGCTATTTTGATGATTATTTATATTCATTCAAGTCTAATTTGCTTGGTTTCCCCATACACATGGTGTCCTGTTACTTAAATATTCTTGTCTTTATGCCTTTTTTGGTATATAGAAAAAAATATGTTTTATATGTCATTTCAATTTTATCAACCATATTTATTATGGTTATAATAAAGTTTAATTTAACCTATCTGTTATTGGGTCCTGACAAGGTTTGGCCAGAGGGACCAGAACACATCAGCAGATTATCACTCAATTATGCTATAGATATGATGATTGGTGAACTTTATGTTGTTGGATTTGTTGCCGCTATTAAGATTACCTTAGATTTTTTAAAAGAACACAAACGGGTCGCTGACCTTGAAAAAACTCAACTGGAAACAGAATTATTATTTTTAAAAAATCAAATCTCTCCCCATTTTTTCTTTAATACGCTTAACAATATCTACTCGTTGTCTGTTGTCAAGTCCAATAAAACTCCTAATATAATTTTAAAACTGTCTGAATTGATGCGCTATATGCTTTATGACACTAGAGCAAAACGGCAAAGTTTACAAAATGAAATACTTTGCATTCAAAACTACCTAGATTTAGAGCGTGTTAGGTATGATGATTCACTTGAAGTAAACATGTACATTTCGGGCGACATACAAGACAAAGAGATTGCTCCTCTTTTATTGTTGACATTTGTTGAAAATGCCTTTAAACACGGAGCAAATAAAAATATAGGTAAGGTTAAAATAGATATTAACTTTAAAATTAAAGAAAAATTTCTTTATTTTACTATTACCAATCCCATGCCCTTAATCACCAAACACAAAGTTAATTTAAAAGAATCAAGTGGTATTGGGTTAGATAATGTCAAAAAAAGACTAGCTTTAGGCTACGATAAAAATAACTACAAATTAAGCATTCAAAATAGAAATAATAAATTTATTGTGAAACTTAAAATTAAGGTAGGTTAAATTATAATAAGCACAAAAAAGTAATGTTACCTCTAATAATTTTATAAGAATATTAATTAATAAATGGCAAAACCATGAAGATACATTGTTTAATTATTGATGATGAACCACTAGCTATTAATGTTATTAAGAATTATTTAGACCAAATTGAGAATTTTGAACTTGTAAATTCATTTAACAATGCCATTGAAGGTTTAAACTTTTTAAAAAACAACAAAATTGATGTTATTTTTTTAGATATAAATATGCCTGTACTAGATGGCATAAATTTTATTAAAAGCTTAGAAGCCCCTCCTTTATTGATAATTACCAGTGCTTATGATGAATTTGCCATAGAAACCTATGAATTGGATGTTTTGGACTATTTGGTAAAACCTATTGAATTCCCTAGGTTCATGAAAGCCATTAGTAAAGTTGAAAGAAGACTTAATATAATCAATAAAGTACCTTTAGAAAAAGCTAAAGAACGCCTCTTTATTTTTGTTAAAATTGACAAGAAAAAAATGAAGAAAATTTTTCTAGATGAAATTTTAGTTATTGAAAGTTTAAAAGATTACTTAAAAATTAACACCCTAACAGGACGATATATTATACACAGTACGCTAACTGATTTTACAAATTTATTGCCTTCCAGAGATTTTATACGCATACATCGATCATACACCGTTGCCATTAATAAAATTGATGCTATTGAGGGTAATAGCGTTGAAATAGAAGGCCTTAGATATGTAATTGGCCGATCTTATTTAGAGGAAGTAAAACAAAAAATTTTAAATGCTTCCATTTAGGAATCCTTATATAAAAATGATGGTTATCAATGTTAAAAACAAAGATAACCATCCATAACTAAAAAAAACAACTAACTTCAGTTAGCGCACTATTAATCAACACTCGCTTTTTTAGCTTAAAAACGATACCGTTTAAATGCTTCAATGGCTGCATATTCTGCTAAACCTAAATCATTATATTTTTTGGCAGTAGCCCTATTTCTGTCTTCTGCACGAACCCAAAACTCCCTATTATCATCTCCTTGAAACATAACACCATCTTTTTGGGATTGATGGTAAAAAATGGCATGACGTTTTTTAAGTACTTGATCTGGACTCATAGGAACGGCCATATCAATTTGATATGATTCCCATTCATGCCATGCTCCTCTATATAACCATACCCAACAATCGTCCATAAATGGTTTAGGTTTTAGTATTTTTAATGCCTCAAATAAACTATCTAAACAAACTTTATGTGTACCATGTGGATCAGCTAAATCACCAGCTGCATATATTTGATGCGGCTTAATTTCCTCTATAATATCGCACATAATTTGTATATCAACTTCTGAAAGATTGCTTTTCTTTACGGTGCCTGTTTCATAAAAAGGAAGGTCTAAAAAATGAACATTTTCATCGGGCAATCCCAAATATCTAGTCGCTGCATGGGATTCACTTCTTCTTATAATTCCTTTTAATTTTCTAACCTCAATGGAATCTATATCATTTTTCGATTTATTCTTTAAAAAATCGATTATTTCTTTTGATTCAGTTGATTCTGAATTCAGCGACATAGAAACTTCGGCAAATTTTAGTGCATCTTCATTAGAAACCGCAATGTTTCCAGATGTTTGATATACCACATGAACCTCATGTCCTTGCTCTATCAATCTATCAAAAGTTCCTCCCATTGAAATAACATCATCATCTGGGTGCGGACTAAAAATGATAACTCTCTTTCTTGCTGGAGCAGAACGTTCTGGTCTATATGTATCATCAGCATCTGGTTTTCCCCCAGGCCACCCCGTAATGGTATGCTGTAATTTGTTAAACATTTTAATGTTTAAATCGTAAGCAGTTCCTTCTTCGATTAAAAGACCAGACATCCCATTATCATTATAATCTTTATCTGTTAGCTTAAGAAAAGGCTTGTTAGTTAATTCACTTAGCCAAACCACGGCCTTAAGCTTCAATTCTTCGGTCCATACACAAGATTTGACCAACCAAGGTGTTTTTACCCTAGTTAATTCTGAAGAAGCCTCACTATCTAAAACAAACGTTGTGTTATTATGTTCTTGTAAATATGTGGCAGGTACCCTAGAAGACATTTCACCTTCAATGGTCTTTTTTAATATTTCTGCTTTGCTTATTCCCCAACCTAGAAGCACAATACGTTTAGCACTTCTTACCGTGCCTATACCCATAGTAACGGCTTTTCTTGGTACGTTATCTATGCCTAAAAATGTTGGTGCTGCATCTACCCGTGTAATATGATCTAAAGTGATACTTCTAGTTCCTGAGTTTATATGAGAACCTGGTTCGTTAAATCCTATATGACCTGTTCTCCCAATTCCTAAAAGTTGAAAATCCAACCCGCCATAGGACTTTATTTTCATTTCATAATCTATGCAGTACTGACGAAGATCTTCTGCGCTTACCGTACCATCTGGAATATTAACATTTTCGGAAAGTATGTCTACATGATTAAAAAGATGATCGTGCATAAAGTAGTAATAACTCTGAATGTTATCCTTATCCATTGGATAATATTCATCCAGATTAAAAGTCACAACATTTTTAAAGCTTAACCCTTCTTCTTTGTGCATTCTAACAAGCTCTTCATACACTTTTATAGGCGAAGACCCTGTGGCTAAACCCAAAACACAAGGCTCATTCAATGCTTCTTTTCTTTGAATTAAATTCGCTATTTCATGTGCAACAAGTTTTGAAGCCTCAATCGAGGAATCAAAAATAACATTATGGATTTTTTCATAACGTGTATCCTCAAATTTACCAGCTTCTCTGTAACTGATTTCCATTTTTTCCTTTTGGTCTAATTCTATTTTTGTCATGTTCGATGTTATGCCAGAATTTTGTTTCAATAAAATTAATTAACCTATAATGATTGAAACTTAAAATTTCGACTAATAACATTCTAGCATCGCTAAAGGTTAGAAGTTAAAAAACACTGTTATTTTAGTTTAAGACCGTATTATTATTCAAGAACATCTAACTCTCCTATTGAAATCTTATTTGTTTGATTTACAGTACCTACAGAAACAAATTTAATATAACGAGCACTTACATAAGGAAAGGTTTTTATTTGTATAATGGGATTATTTTCAATGTTAGAAAATTCCCCTTCCGATTGTTTTTTCCAATATTTATTATCTATACTTGTGTAAAACCTATAGTTTGATATTAAATTTAAATTATTTCCTATTTGTTGAGGAAAATATGAAAACCCTTTGATAGGTAAAGCTGTTCCCATATCAATAATTACTTCCATTGGGTCTGTTTCATTGTTATGCTCTAACACACAAACCGTACTAGGATCGCCATCAATTATTTTTTCGGTTGATTTCAAATCTCCTCCCGTTATGGAAAGCACACGCCACTTTTCTTTAGAATTTCCGTAACGAACCATCTTGGTACTACTGAATATATTTTCTTCTTCATTGTATGCTATCGCTTTTACCGTAACAGCCTGAGATTGCTTAAATGGTTCTTTATACAACGCACTATTTAAGTTTGGAGTAGTTCCATCGGTTGTATAGTAAATTTTATCCCTATTTTCAGAACGCATGGATATCACCCCTTTTTTATTTCGTTCTATCTTTGGCATCCTTACCAAAGTGGGAGCATTATAACCTTTAACGGAAGAAATAACAAGATTAGATTTTGAATCGGTGATATTCACCCTAAGAGCTGAAGTTTTAATCCGAGGCACTCTTAAAATTCTTTTATAACCAATTGTGGTTTCACTTGCTATTGTTCGCCACTCTTCATTAATTTTTGCCTCAACGTTAAAAGCTTTTACCCGCTGACCAAGTTTTATATATTCTTGCAATTCAATACGATTAATTTCTGTTGGTTTTTTAAATTCGAACAAAATCGTTCCTGTTTTAACCCCATCATCTGTTGCCCAATAGGTTTTTTTATTATTATCGACTACATTTTTAGCTGAATACACTTTGTCATTACCTCTGGTATTGTTCGCCGTGACTTTACTTGCTCTCAAAAGTTCATTCTTAAAATCGGCTTTAATCACTACTGTGAGTTCCTTCAATCTAGCGATATCATTTTCATTAACAAGCCCTCTTTTATCAACAGGAAGATTAAGCAATAAGTTAGCATTTCTACCAATAGACTCATAATAAATATCTACTAACTCTTCTAAAGGTCTTACTTTATCATCTTCTATTTCGTGATAAAACCAACCTGGGCGAATTGAAACATCTGCTTCACCTGGAACCCATTTCTCACCATCTTCATGACCATTCATAAATTCGGAATAATGTACTTTTCCGGCCAACTCATCTTTTTGTCTTAACAAGCTCCAATTCGTTTTTCCTGCTCTGCCTTCTTCATTTCCAATCCATCTAGCTTCCGAAGGTCCCACACCCCAAACTAATGTATTAGGAGACGTTTTATATATTAATTTATAAGTTTCCTCCCAATCATAATACTCTAAAGTATTTATTTTTCTAGTTTCGTTTGCACCACCGTAATAACCATTTCCTCCGTTTGCGCCATCAAACCACATTTCAAAAACTTCCCCATAATTGGTTAACAGTTCCTTTAACTGATTTCTAAAATAGGTGATATATTCAGGTTTTCCGTAGTTTGGGTGGTTTCTGTCCCATGGCGAAAGATAAATCCCAAATTTTAACCCATACGCTTTACAGGCTTCCGACAGTTCTTTTATAACATCTCCTTGCCCATTTTTCCATGGTGAGTTTTTAACGGAACGTTCTGTGAATTTTGAGGGCCAAAGACAAAAACCATCATGATGTTTAGCGGTTATAATAATACCTTTCATTCCTGCTTCTTTAGCAACTCGAGCCCATTGCCTAGTATCGAGAGAAGTAGGGTTAAAAAGCTTGGGAGACTCGTTTCCATATCCCCATTCTTTATTGGTAAATGTATTGAGCGAGAAATGTATAAAGGCATAGAACTCCATTTCATGCCAGTCAAGCTGTTTTTTAGATGGACATGGCCCATAAGACTCTGGAGGTCTCTCCTCTTGTTTACAAGCACACAATAGGAATAACGAAAGAACAAGAAACGTTATACTTTTTTTCATATGACAGATGCTTAAACTTATTATTAAATGCAGTCAATTTAAAAAAAAGAGGGTGTACAAAAGAACTAATTCGACCAACATCACTTTTAGAAACCTAAAGGCTCTTTTTATAACTTACCAAAAAGTTTTAATACTTGCTTTATAGACACAAAAGCCAAATAAATATTTTTTACGCCATATAACTTATGCTTTTTTTAAACATCGTTAATGTCAATTATTCACTCAAAGTAACCATCAACACATCATGAGATCCTATTTTTGCTTTTAAATTATTAGTCGTGTTGCCAATGTCTTTGTGATTGAATAAATCCCTTATTTTAAATGTATTGTTTTTTAAATCAAGCCTCCTGCCATTGACATCATCTCCAATGTCATGCTTTCTCCAATCAAAAACAAAATCTACAGGATGGTCGCTCATATTTACAAACGTCATAGCCCATTGGTTGTTGTTAAGGGGTTTTAGCCATATTTCCATATTGTTTTCATTTGAAAAACGAAATCCTTGAATACCCATTTTATCTTGATTTACAGCTATTACTTCTTTATTGGCAAGCGTTTTTAAGGTCTCTTGAGAAGCTGTTCTTAAGTCGTTACCCATAATTAGTGGAGAGGCCAACATACACCACATAGCAAAATGACTTCTGTCTTCAGCATCAGTCATGCCATTACCTACTTCCATCATATCAAAATCGTTCCAATGACCTGGACCGCTGGCTTTTCGAATGTCTTTTCGCATATTAATAATCTTCCACACTCCATTGGAAGACCATGACCCATGTCCAACTTCACAATCCCAACAATTAATGATATCACCAGTTACACGCCACAAATGCCCAACATCTTTGGCCCATTTCCAAGGTGCATTATCACCCCATTCACAAATACTAAATACTACGGATCTTCCAGCCACTTTTAAGGCATCTCTCATAGTTATATAGGCACCTTCAGCATTTAGCTTTTCAGAATTACACCAATCGTATTTTAAAAAATCAACACCCCATGATGCATAAGATTGTGCATCTTGATATTCATGCCCTCGACTCCCTGGATATCCAGCACATGTTTGAGAACCAGCACAATTATATAATCCAAATTTTAACCCTTTTGAATGAATATAGTCTGATAAAGCTTTCATGCCACTTGGAAATTTTTCAGGATCTGCAACTAGATTGCCATTTCCATCACGTTCTTTAGACATCCAGCCGTCATCTAAAACTATATATTGATACCCAGCATCTTTTAAACCTAGTTCAACAAACTTATCGGCAATATCTTTTACCAGTTGTTCATTTATATTGGTTCCAAAAGTATTCCAACTGTTCCATCCCAAAGGAGGGGTTTGTGCAAGGTTTTCAAATTTTTGTGCATTACAATATGCTGATATTATAAGTAGTAATATTAAAATTGTTTTTTTCATAATAATAGAATTATTGATAAACTCTAACATAATCAACCTCCATAGTAGACTCAATAAAATTAGGGTCGATTGTAAACCAAGATCCCCCCATTGCTACATTTAGTATAATAAATTGATTAGCAGTAAAAGGATAATTATCGTTGGTTTTTGTAGCTGGAGCGTATTTGTATTTATATACATCATCGATTAAAAATCGTATTTCATTTTTATTCCATACTATGGAATACACATGAAATGTGGTGGAAAAATCGGATAAATTTGTTGTACCAACCCTAGCACTAGCACAAGCTCCAGAACAAGACGTTGTATGTGTTGCACTATGAACCTTTCCAGGGTCATGCCCCCAATGTTCCATAATATCGATTTCACCACAAGCAGGCCATCCTACTGTGTCAATATTAGCTCCAAGCATCCATATAGCAGGCCATGTGCCATCACCTTGTGGTAATTTTGCTCTAACATCTACACGACCATAGGTAAATTCAACTTTATCTTTTGTAATAAGTCTGGCTGAGGTATATTCTTTGGTACTAGTTCCGTATGCATAGGTTTCCTTTTTTGCTACAATTTTGAGAGTTCCGTTAGAGACATACACATTATCAGATCTGTCTGTGTAGTGTTGTTTTTCACCATTAAACCAACTACCATTATCTGGAGGCGTAACTTCAGCTGTCCAATTAGACGTGTTAAAGCTACCATCAACATCAAATTCATCAGACCAAACAAGTTGCAGTTCTGGTTCTGTAACATAAACTGAAGTTGTTGTAAACCTACTTATTGAATTTCCTGTACTAGAATAAGCAAACACTGTTATTGTATAATTATTAGTACCTGGCTCCGTAAAAGTAAAGTCCATGGTTCCATTAGTACTTTGTATTTCTGGAGCATTTCCAAATTTAAATCCGAATTTAACCGTATTATCTGCTGTTGCTACACATTTTATTTTTCCTGAACCATCTCCATTTGGATTTGTTTCATCTGTATTTAATACAGTTACTGTTAATTCTAAATTTATTGGAATTATTTCTTCTGGAGTATTATCTATAGGGTCATCAGGTGGCGAATCAGAATTACTACAACACAGATAAGTCAAACTTATGATGACAAGTAGAAATGCTTTAGAGATTTGATTAAAAATTAGTTTCATTTATATTAGGTTTCGTTTCAATTTGAGTATTAAGGATATACTGTTTGATAAAAAAAAGGACTTTACAATATTATTATAAAATCCTTTTTTATTGAATTAGTGAAAATTATTTAAACATAAGATTGAAAAAGATATGCCTTACTGGTTTTAAAATTTTATTGTGGTTTAAAAACCCAAGTCCAACCAGTTCCTCCTCCATTATTAGGCACATATAAAACCATTTCAGTATCAGTTAAGGAAATAATTTGATAAAACCCGTCAGGATTACCTCTTGGTTCTTCAGCACCCAAAATATTTGCATTATATATTTGAAGTGTTTGGTTTGCTACGTCTAATTCAAAGATACCAACTTGAGGTGTAGCACCTGGACCAGATACGTATGTAAAGTTTGCTCCTTTATCTAAATCAAAAGTCATGCTTCCAGCAGCATCTACAGGCGGACAACAATCTCCTGCCGCATTCCACCATAACGACCAAGCATTCTCTGGACCTCCTGGGGCAGACATAAACCACCATTGTCTTCCATCAGGGGCTGGACCTCCATCAAAAACCCATGTTTTACCAGCAATCGCATCACTACCCAATAATGCTTCCCATTCAGGAGGCACAGGAGTATCCAAAGTATCTATTGTTACTGAAGAAACAGGTTTTTCAAAGAATTCAGACCCCAAAGTACCTACAAAATTAAAACTAAACGTTCCTTTTACGGGAAATACTATCGTTTTTCTGTTAGTTAATCCTTTACCAATAATATAATTCCAATAACCAGAAACTCCAGGTGATGACATTTCTAAAGTAATCTCATTACCTCCCGTTGTAGTCTGAGTAGCTGTTAGTTCTATACTATCAACATCTGCTGTGTTTTTCAAATGTTCTTCATCTACATTAGGTTCACAAGCCGTTAGCATTAGCACCAAAAAAACCATAAATAGATTTATTATTTTATATATTTTCATTTTTTTCAAATTTTATAAATTAAACAATTAAACTACCACCCTGGGTTTTGTTGGTAAATCCCATTTGATAATCTTATTTCAGTTTCTGGAATTGGAACCAATCCTTTAGTTTCTGTTCTGTAATTTGCATGATACGTAGCAGAAGTTCCTGAATTGTTAACACTTAATGTATAATCAAAAGCTGTATCAACATCTCCCCAACGCACTATATCAAACCAACGTAATCCTTCAAACGCAAATTCGTGCAAACGCTCTTGCTTTAAAGCATCTAAAGAATAACCAATTGCTGGCAATCCTGCTCTTGCCCTAACGGCATTTAACCCATCAGCTGTTTGAGTAATTTCAGAATGCATGAGTAATACATCAGCATAACGCATAAAAATAAAATCTTGCGCATGCATTAATTGAATATCTGCGCTACCCCAGTCATACATCTGCACAAACATACCTTTAACACTTCCCGAACCATCATCATGTTGTAAAGCTGTATATTTTTTACTAAAAAAACCTGTTTCATGATCACCTTGATCAGGAGCATAACCACCTGTTGCTTGGTCTGCATTTCCTACTTCAAGAATAGAACCTTCTTTTCTTGGATCTGCTGCGTCCCAACTATTCCATAGTTTTGGATTTACAGTACACCAACCCCAGCCCTGTCCAAAAGGAACTAGTGTATTGCCTCGTAAGGCTGTAAACAAACAAAGCCTGTTGGTATAAATATATCCGTCACTCCATCCCCAATCACCAAATGAGAATCGTTGTACAAACATGGTTTCAAAGTTTCCAGTACCAAAAGTTGGTGAATGCCCATCTTGACCTACCCATGATAAACCTTCTGTTTCTGCCCAAGGCAAAACAGTTGTTCCTGCACTTTGGTTGACATAAGAATAAGGCCATAAGTTTCTAAAATCACTAGCTAAAGCATATCCACTATTGTTCATACAATCTTGCAAATAAAATGCTACATCAGAAGCGCTTAAAGCCCCTCCTTCTACCAAAGGTAAGTCACTAGTTGAAGTTCCCTCCATATTAGTCATATACCCTGTATAAAATAAATATACACGCCCCAAATAAGCTTCTGCTACCCATTTATTGGCATGGCCATAATCAGATTCGGGAATATTTGGAAAAGACGTGTCTGGCAATGTTTCAATCGCTAATTTTAGATCTGAAGCAATTTGAGCAAAGGTTTCAGAATAGGTAGCCCTTGGAGAATCTCTAGGAGTGTCAATAGTAATAATTAGTGGCACACCACCAAAGAATTTCGCCAATCTAAAATAATAAAAAGCTCTCATAAACAAAGCTTCCCCAATGGCCTGATCTTTAAATTGCTGAGCTTCTTCTGGAGTACTGTAATACGAAGAGAAATCGGCATCTGCCGTTTTTTCAATAATGGCATTGGCTCTTGAAATACCGTTGTATGATTGTACCCACATATCACGGTACGTATCTTCTAAGGGATCTTCAAAATTATCAACCCATTTAGCCGATTTATCATCTGATCCACCGCCACCTAACATCATATCAGACATTAAACTTGCAGCCATGGCTTCATTACTATGCACATTGGGCGTGTACATGGCATTGTACACCCCTGCCATTGCTTCTTCAATATCTGTAGGGGTTTTGTAATAAGACTCCAAACTTTTGCCATAAAGGTTCTCTGTGTCTAAGTATTTATCTGTACAACTAGTAATAACAAGTATTGTTGAAACAGCCATCACTATAAAATATGTTATTTTTTTCATCATCTCAATTTTTTATATTAAAAGTCAACACTTAATCCAAACATGACTGTTCTGGCCTGCGGATACAATCCAAGATCTATACCAGAAGCCCATGTAGCTTCTTCTCCATCTACAGCACCTCCATAATAACGCACTTCGGGATCCATGCCATCATAATTTGTAAACGTATGCAAATTGTTTATCGATGCGTATATTTTAAGATTTGTTATTCCTGCAATGTCTGCAAATTTACTTCCAAAATCATACCCAATGGTTAAATTATTAATTCTTACATAATCTGCATTTTGCATAAAAATATCAGAAACGTTTTGCAAATTACTACTTGAGGTAGAGCTTAAGCGTGGCCATCTATTTGAAGTACCTTCTCCATGCCAGCGATTGAATATACTTGTGGTATAGTTTTGGGTAAAATTATCGGCAAATGAACGATATGATTGCATGATTTGCATTCCAAACTTTCCTGAAAGTGTTGTATTTGCATAAACACCTTTATACTCAAAATGCAACTGAAGCCCAGCTTCAAAATCAGGGTTAGGATCTCCTAAATAAACCTTATCTGCCTCGTCAATTTCACCATCTTGGTTTTGATCTACAAAACGAACATCTCCAGGACGTTGACCAGCAAAGTATGGTGTACCATCAGTAGGTTTTACATACGCATCAACTTCATCTTGATTTTGTAAAATTCCATCGGCTTTATAACCGTAGAAAAAACCAATAGGTTGCCCTACCTGGACTCTTGAAATTTCACCAGTTCCTTGCGATAGCACATTACTTGGTCCATGGATAATACCATCTGAATTGGCTATTCTTGTCACTTCATTTTTGTTATGCGCACCCGATAATGTAATACCATATTTAAAATCACCTATATTATCATTCCAGTTTAATACTAGTTCAACACCTGTGTTTTCAATATCACCACCATTAATATAGGGTGCATCTGCACCAGATGTACCTAGAATAGCTGCTTTCACCAACCAGTCTTTCGTTGTCTTTTTATACCAATCAAATGTTACACCTAATTTTGAATTGAACATTCGGGCATCAAAACCAAGATCTAACTGTTCTGAAGTCTCCCATGTAACATCAGGATTCACAACCTTTTCAGGATAAGATGTTGTTCCAGATACAGGTTTTGTGTCTCCAAAGAAATACCCTGGGAATGCATACGCAATTTGTGATGAATAAATGAAATTAGGAATGGATTGATTACCATTTTGTCCCCAACTGGCTCTAAGTTTAGTAAAATCAAGGAAACTGGATGCATTTGACATAAAGTCTTCTTCTGTTAATACCCACCCAGCAGAAAAAGAAGGGAAAACACCCCATCTATTGCCTTTTGCAAAGTTAGACGACCCGTCAGCGCGCACTGTTGCAGATAATAGATACTTTTCTTTGTAGTTGTATTGAGCTCTTCCAAAATAGGATAATAACCCACCACCACCAGCAGCCCAATCAGCACCACTAGTTTCAATATCACTAATAGAACTAGGACTCTTCGTGTTATTTAAATAAGCATATTTAGGGTTCCCAGGAAACAACAAATTATTTCTGGTACCACTTACTTCATTATTAATTTGGTTTTGAAGCAACTCTGTACCAACCAAGGCTGATATTTTGTGATCACCAAATTGCTTATCATATGAAAGCGTTGTTGACCACGTATAATTGTTGCCAAAGTATTGGCTTTGTGAAGCACCATCAGTAGTATCTCGGTAAAGCACACCTAAATGATACGTAGGATCCAAGGATCGGTTATGTCCAAACCACGCATCAACACCATAAGACGTTCTAAGTTTTAAATCTTTTATAGGTTCAAACTCTACAAATACATTTCCTGTAACTTTATTTCCTTTACCATAATTATAGTTGTTGCGGTAAAACATGGCGGCCACTGGATTAGTAAAACCAGTACTGAGACCATCTAAAGTAGGGGTGAAACCAAACTCATTAACATTGCTATCAATAGCTTGTTGCCAATAAGCAGGCTGCAAAGGGGTTTGGACCAAGGCATTGTGTAAATCATTCCAATAGATATTTCCTGTTGCTACACTTCTATTTTCTGTATTGGTATAGGTAAAGTTTTCTCCAAGCGTAATGATAGCATGTTCATCATTCTTTTTTAATACCATTTGAGTATTAAGCCTTGCTGTTAATCTTTTAAATCCAGCATCAATGATGTCACCTCCTAAAATACCATTCTGGCTTAAATAAGAAACCCCCGCTGAATAAATAATATCCTCACTTCCTCCCGTAATATTTACGGCATGGCTTTGAATTGGTGCGTTTTTTTGTGTCATCTCATCTATCCAATTAGTACCCTTCCAACCGTTTTGAAGCTTTGACCAAATTTCCTCACCTAATTGCGTTCCTAATCCTGGGTAAGTTGTTTCCAGCCAATTATTATTTTTAAGTAGGGTTTCCCAGTCGTTTGCAGGTAAACCATCATTAATACGACTTTCATCCATAATATACATATACTCTTGAGCATCTAAAGGATCTAAATTTTTGTATATGTTTTGATATCCATAGTAAGTGTCATAACTAATTTGTGCAGGACTATCCTTTTTACCTTTTACAGTGGTTACCAATACAACACCATTGGCTGCTCTTGAACCATAAATGGCTGCAGACGCAGCATCCTTTAAAACATCAATGGATGCAATATCAGATGAGTTCAAATAATCTATATTCCCTACAGCCACCCCGTCAACAATGTATAATGGGTCTGAGTTTCCAATAGTACCTAAACCCCGAATGGTTATTCTTGTTCCTGAACCAGGAGCTCCATTGTTTCTTGTAACACTAACACCTGCCGCAACACCTTGAAGAGCCTCCATAGCTGTTCCTGTATTAAGTGCAGCAATATCCTCACCTTTTACATTGACGCTTGAGCCTGTTACTAAGGCTTTTTTCTGGATACCATATCCAACCACAACAACCTCTTCCAAAGATTCTAAAGATTCTTTTAGGGCAATATTTATTGTAGTTTGGTTTCTTACTAAAATAGTCTGTGATACCATTCCAATATAAGAGAATGTAATTTGGTCGGAAGGACTAACCTTAGCAAGGGTATAGTTACCATCAAAATCAGTAGAAGTTCCATTACTTGTTCCCAACACCAAAACTGTTACACCTGGAAGTGGCATACCAGAAGTGTCGGTTACATTTCCTGAAATTGTCTTTTCTTGAGACATAACATGTTGTGTGCAAAAGATTAGACATGCAATAATCGCTAGTTTAAGCTTTATTATCATATTTAGTTTAGTTTAGTTAAAAAAATTGGTTGTTATAAGCAATTGTAAAAAAATTTAGAACACGAAAAATATCATTGCTAAATAAAATCCCTGTTCGTTTGTAAAGATTTAAATCATAGGCATAATTGTTTTATTAAAATTATAGTTAATATTTTATTGTATATTTAATTAAAGGACTATTTTTCTGGTAATTTCAAAATTAAAAGAATTGTTAATTTAATATTAATATTATTTTGTCATTTACTAATATAATTTTTATCAAAATAAGGTTCTATTCGCATATTTCAACAAGTATATTTAAAGTAATGATTACTAATATACAAAAAAAAAGTCTCTAGAAACACTCTCTGGTATCCCTAAAGACTTTTTTTTGATAAAATTACAAAAATTATAAAATTCTTTTTATACCTGAAAAGTCATTTCTGTATTGACTAGGAGTGCAATTTTTTGATTTTTTAAAAACCCGGTTAAAATTAGCAATATTGTTAAACCCACAATTAAAGGCAATTTCAGAAATACTAATATCCTTTTCTATTAAACGTATGGCAGCATGACCAATCCTAACATCGTTAACATAATCCACAAATGTTTTACCAGTTCTTTTTTTCATAAACCTGTTAAACGACACTTGACTCATATTGACGAGCTCAGAAGCTTCTGCAAGAGTTATGCGTTTATCAAAATTTTCCTGTACAAATTCGTAGATTCTTTTAATTTTATCACTGTTTTCAAAGCTATCCCTATTTATTGTATAGGTAGACAGAAGCTTTTGATTTCTAGAGTTTGCCAAATCATATAAAATAGAAATCAATTCCATAAAATAATCCATGCCATCCAATCTTGAAACACGAGAGATTCTACCAAAAATGTCCATGCTTATTTTTTTTGAAAACAAAATTCCATGTATAGATCTATCAAACATATCCTTGATAGGTTTCATTATCTTTCTGGACAAAAATGCATTGTCAAATAAATCTTCATGAAATTGAATAGTGATTTCGCGTATTTCCTTGTTTTCGCAATTGTTATTTAACCATCCATGATGTAAATTGGGACCAACCAAAACCAATTCAATATTTTCAATTTCCTCGATACTATCACCAACAACCCTATTAACTCCTTTGCCATTTGCAATAAGATTCAATTCATATTCTGGATGGAAATGTATAGGAAAATCAAATTCATCTTTAACTCTGTCAAAAACCAAAAAACTGTCTTCGGGGGTTAAAGGAGTTATCTCTCTATGGACTTTATTCAATATATTCATAGTATGTGTAATTATATTTTAAGATATTGATAAAATAATATCATACAAATGCACGGTATAATAGTTACTTTTGATTCTCTCTAAAATACTACTGCAAAATTATATTTTTTATAATGATAAATGATATAAAATTGTCAAAAAACAAAAATAACACAAGAATTGATGTTTGAAAAAAAAGATATACTTTATTTAAGTAAGCGTTTAATCAACGTCTTAATTCTATGCCTTTTTAGTTCATGCAAACCTTTTTATAATTCTGTTTATAAAAAACCCGAGTTGGTTGATACCAAACCATCGAAAAATGTTAAAAAACTTCACAAAAAGCTTTTTTATTTATCAAAAGAAGGGTTTGCTATTGGTCATCAAGACGATACTGCTTACGGCATAGGATGGAAACAGGCTGATTTTCCAAACATCACAAAAAGCGATGTCAATGATATTGTTGGAGATTTTCCAGCGGTTTATGGATTTGATATTAGTGGCATTGAACTAGGAAATGCTAATAATATTGACGGTGTTCCTTTTAATACAATGAGGCAATTAATAATTGATGCTTATAGCAAAGGAGGCATTATAACCATTAGTTGGCATGCAGATAACCCAACAACTAACGGTAATTCCTGGAGCAAAACACCTACAGTAAAAGATATCATTGGTAATGGCTCATATGTAGAAAAATACAAATCATGGCTTAGTAAGGTCGCTGATTTTTTTAAATCCTTAAAATATAAAGGAAAAGACATCCCTATAATCTTCAGACCTTTTCATGAAATGAATGGCGGATGGTTCTGGTGGGGCAACCCAAATTGCAATTCAATAGAATACATTCAATTATGGCGTAATACGGTTTATTTATTAAGAGACACCTACAAACTACATAATTTAGTTTACACCTATTCACCTAATAAATTAGGTGCAAATGATGATTATCTAGACTATTATCCTGGTGACAGTTTTGTAGATATCTTGGGGATTGATATTTATGATTTTCAAAATTCTGATAAATTTACCAAAGCCCTTACACATGATTTAAAAATCGTAAAAAGTATTGCAACCGAAAAAAGTAAGTTATATGCACTTACTGAAACAGGTGTAAATAAGTTAAATGGCATCAATTGGTTTACTCAAGAATCATCTCCAGACCAAAACTGGTTCTCTAAGGTCTTATATCCAAATATTGAAAACTCTGGAATTTCTTGGATTCTCTTTTGGAGAAATGGCAGTGATGGTGAACAATATATGCCTAATAAAGGGCATAAAAGTGAAGTCGATTTTAAAGCATTCGCAAAACAGCCTAAATCATTATTCTTAAAAGATATTAATAACCTGAAATCTAAACTATAAGTGTTTTATGAAATTACTTCACACTTTTGACATATTAATTATAGCAACCTATCTAATTTCTATTATTGTTATTGGATTGGTACTTAGAAAAAAAGCTCAACTTAGTAAAGACGAGTATTTATTGGGAGGAAAAACTATTCCTTGGTATATGTTAGGACTCTCCAATGCATCTGGAATGTTTGATATTTCCGGAACCATTTGGTTGGTTACCATCATGTTTGTTTATGGTATAAAAAGTGCATGGATTCCTTGGCTATGGCCTGTGTTCAATCAAATATTTTTAATGATCTATTTGTCAAAATGGTTAAGGCGCTCAAATGCCACTACAGGGGCAGAATGGATAGGAACTCGATTTGGATTTAAAAAAGGCGCCAAACTTTCACATATTATAGTTGTTGTTTTTGCCTTAGTTATGTGCTTGGGATATTTAGCGTATGGCTTTATAGGTCTTGGGAAATTTATTGAAATCTTTATTCCTTGGGAAGTAGTAAGCCAATATGTCCCTTTTGCTGTTTCACCAGAATTCGTGCCTCATTTCTACGGAATTATATTTACACTTTTTGCCGTTTTTTATTCGCTGTTAGGAGGCATGTCGGGCATTGTTTGGGCTGATGTTGTTCAATTTGCCATTATGACTATTGCTGCGTTAGTAATAGGCTACTTAGGTTTTGTGGCTATTGGAGAACATGCGCTTAACGTACCCAAAGGTTGGACAAATCCGTTTTTTGGATGGAAATTAAACCTAGATTGGGGTTCCATCATCCCAGAGGTCAATCAAAAAATAAGGGAAGACGGCTTTAACCTATTTACCATTTTCTTTATGATGATGGTCTTTAAAGGTGTTTTGGTAAGTGTTGCTGGTCCCGCACCTACTTACGATATGCAAAAAATCCTTTCAACAAAAACACCTGCCGAAGCTTCAAAAATGAGTGGTTTTGTCTCAGTTATCTTAATGCCTATTAGATATTTAATGATTGCTGGTTTTGCGGCCTTGGCATTAGTATACTATGAAAAACTGGATTTATTGACCGTTTCTGGAAATATTGATTTTGAACTGATATTACCAACTGCTATAAAAGAATTTGTACCAGTAGGGCTATTAGGACTCTTATTAGCTGGTTTAATAGCAGCATTTATGTCCACTTTTGCAGGCACCTTAAATGCAGCCCAAGCCTATTTGGTTAATGACATTTATTTAAAATATAAGAACCCAGAAGCCAACTCAAGACAAATAAAAAACATGAATTATGCTACAGGTATTATTGTGGTTTTTATAAGTATTATATTAGGACTATTTGCAAAGGACGTAAATTCTGTGTTACAGTGGATTGTTTCTGTTTTATACGGTAGCTATGTAGGTGCCAACATATTGAAATGGCACTGGTGGCGATTTAATGGAGAAGGCTTTTTCTGGGGAATGGCAGCCGGATTATTGGCTGCAGCTATTGTACCAGAGCTATTTCCAGATGTACTTGGTTTATACTTATTCCCTATTTTACTTATAGTATCACTCATTGGATCTATAGCAGGAACTTATTCTGCTCCTCCCACAGAAGAAGCTGTTTTAAAATCATTCTATAAAAATGTAAGACCCTGGGGGTTTTGGAAACCTATCCACGATAAATTGGCTAGCGAAAATCCAAACTTCAAGAAAAATAAAGATTTTGGACGTGATATGTTCAATGTTGCTATAGGCATTATTGCGCAAACAACATTAGTAATCATACCCATGTATCTCATATTTAAACAAAGCACACCATTATATATTTCAATTGCTGTTTTAATAGTCTGTTTATTTCTATTGAAAAAGTATTGGTGGAACACTTTAGATGAAAAATTAGATTAACCTTAAATTATAATACATTGCATAAAATTCCTGACCATATAGATGAGGAAAAAAAATCCTACCAAAAATTAATTTGCAGAAATAACGACCCTGTTTTAAAATCAAATGGAATTTTTAACCGGTACAAAAACCCTGTTGTAACTGCTGAGCACATTCCAATACATTGGAGGTACGATTTAAACCCAAAAACCAATCCAAATACTCTGGAACGTATAGGATTTAACGCGGTAATGAATTCGGGAGCCATGAAGTGGAACGGCAAGTATCTCTTATGTATCAGAACCGAGGGTAATGACAGAAAATCATTTTTTGCCATGGCAGAAAGCCTTAACGGCATTGATAATTTTGAGTTTTGGGACAAACCATGTGTAATTCCACAAATTGAAGGAAATCCAGATATTAACGTGTACGATATGCGTTTAATAAACCATGAGGATGGTTGGATTTATGGCGTTTTCTGTACCGAGCGTAAAGACCCTAATGCTCCTCTAGGAGACACAAGTAGTGCCGTTGCAAATGCAGGTATTGTAAGAACCAAAGACCTGATTAATTGGGAACGATTGCCTGATTTAATCTCAGACTCAGGGCAACAACGTAACGTTGTGCTTCATCCCGAATTTGTAAACGGAAAATATGCCCTTTACACAAGACCTCAAGATGGGTTTATTAATGTTGGCAGTGGTGGCGGAATTGGCTTGGGGTACATTGATGACATGACAAATCCTGTTGTTAAAGACGAAACAATTATCTACAACAAAATATATCACACTATTTATGAACTCAAAAACGGATTGGGTCCTGCACCAATAAAAACTAAAAAAGGATGGTTGCATTTAGCCCATGGTGTAAGAAATACTGCTGCTGGACTACGCTACACGCTTTATATGTTTATGACAGATTTAAACGATATATCTAAAGTAATCCATTCTCCTGCGGGATATTTTATGGCTCCAGAAGGAGAAGAAAGAGTAGGCGATGTATCAAATGTGCTATTTTCAAATGGCTGGATTGCAGATGATGATGGTACCGTATATATTTATTATGCATCTTGCGATACAAGAATGCACGTGGCAACGTCAACCGTAGAAAAATTAATGGATTATTGTATAAACTCTCCTGAAGACACCCATTCTTCAGCTGGCTCTGTTCAAACCATAATTAATCTTATTGAAAAAAACAAAGGACTTTATTAAATGATTAATGCCTATAAACAGCTTAAATCAGAACTAAATTCTGAATTAAAAAACATATTAAATTATTGGATTAACAATACGTTAGACCATAAGTATGGCGGATTTGTAGGCAAAATAAATCATTTTGGCACAATAGTCCCTAAAGCCCCTAAGGGTATCATTTTAAACACCCGCATCCTTTGGTCATTTTCAGCAGCTTCCAATCATTTAAAAACAAACGAGTACCAAGCCTTTTGTGATAAAGCATTCCAGTATTTAAATACTTTCTTTAAAGATAAAACATACGGAGCTGTTTTTTGGGAACTTAATTACAAAGGAAATCCTGTAAACAAGCGCAAACAAGTTTATGCTCAAGCATTCACTATTTATGCCTTATCTGAATATTACCTGTTTTCTAAAAATGAAACTGCAAAAAAATGGGCGATAGAGTTGTTTGAGCTACTTGAAAAGCACGCAAAAGATGATTTAAACATTGGTTATTTTGAAGCTTTTAATCAAGATTGGACGCCTATAAAAGATATGCGGTTAAGTGACAAGGATATGAATGCCTCAAAAACTATGAACACACATCTTCATATATTAGAAGCCTATACCTCTCTGCTTAAAATTTATGATAATACCCAATTAAGAAACTCATTAAAAACGCTCGTTGAACTATTTCTACATAAATTCTTAAATAACAACAACCATTATGATTTGTTTTTTGATAATCAGTGGAAGCTTTTAAGCAATTCAGTATCTTATGGTCATGATATTGAAACGGCATGGTTGGTTATTGAAGCTACGAAACAACTTAATAACAAAGTCCTCTTGCACCAAGCTAATACGGTGGCTTTAAAAGTAGCCGACACCTTTTTAAAAGAAGCGATAGATAAAGACGGTGCTGTTTTAAATGAAAAAAACCTGACTTCAAACCATGTTGATGCAGACAGGCATTGGTGGCCACAAGTAGAAGCATTAATAGGGTTGAGTTATGCTCACCATTTAAAACCTAAACAAGATTACATAAACACTTCAATTAAAATATGGAATTACACAAAAAAACATCTCATTGATTATGAAAATGGAGAATGGTTTTTTAGGGTAGATAAAAATGGAATTCCTTATACCAAAGAAGATAAAGTAAGTATGTGGAAGGCGCCTTACCATACGTCAAGAGCTTGCATAATGTTAAACAATTAAAACACTAAAAGAAAATGAATAAACTATTAACTTTTATTCTTTTATTAATATTTTTTACAGGATGTAAAAGTGCCAAGTACAAAAAATCTGTTAGAAATGTTGACATCAAACACATAACCGTTAAAAACACCCAATTTATTAAAAATGGAGAGCCTTATTACTTTGTGGGAGCCAATTATTGGTATGGCCCTTTAATAGCGGCAAAACATATTGGAGACAGAGAGCGCCTTATTAAAGAATTGGATGCCATGAAAGCAGTAGGAATTAATAATTTACGCATTTTAGTTGGAGCCGAAGGTGACGGAGGAGACTCTAAAGTGTATCCTGCCTTACAATATGAACAAGGAAAATACAATAAAGACCTTCTTGACGGATTGGATTTTTTAATGGCTGAAATGCGCAAAAGAAACATGTACGCTGTTTTATATTTAAACAACAATTGGATTTGGTCTGGAGGCATGTCTGAATACCTAAAGTGGAATGGTTATGGCACTGTTCCAAACCCTTTTTTAGAGCAATATTCTTGGAACGAATACATGAACTACACCAAGCAATTTCATAGTTGCAAACCCTGTAAGGAAGCATATTACAATCATCTTAAATTCATTATAGGAAGAACCAATAAATATTCTGGGTTAAAATACACAGAAGATAACACCATCATGTCTTGGCAAGTAGCTAATGAACCTAGGGTATTAATGACACCAGATCACGAAACAGCTTTTGCTGGTTGGTTAAACGAAACTGTTGCCTTGATTAAAACATTAGATCCTAACCATTTAGTCTCAACTGGAACAGAAGGAAAACACGGTTTTTTAGAAGATATTGCCATGTATAAAAGACTGCATACCAATAAAAATATTGATTACTTAACACTGCATATTTGGCCAAAAAACTGGAGTTGGTACGATATTAATAACGAAGCACAAACAACAGAAGAATCCATAAAAAAAACATACCAAGATATGAATGAACATATGGAGGTCGCTAAAGAATTCAATAAACCTCTTGTGATGTCTGAATTTGGATTTCCTCGAGAAAAAGAAAGCTTATCTCCAAAGGCTTCAGTAGAAAACAGGAACAACTATTATAAAGCGGTTTTTAATAAAGTTATAGAGAGCTATAAAAATCAAGGCGTGCTTGCTGGAGCAAATTTTTGGGGATTTGCAGGGTTTGCAAAAACCAATCCTGAAAACGGAAAATGGCAACATGGTGATGATTTTACAGCAGATCCACCTCAAGAACCCCAAGGATTAAACTCGGTATTTGCCTCGGATGTTTCAACAATGAAATTAATTAAAGAAACTAATAGTAAACTTATTGACTAGAAAAGAGGCTCCTTAAGCTCCAGAACCGCTCTCACAGGTTCTGGGGCTATTTATTTTAATCGTTTCAATTTCTTTCAAAAATATCCTTTGTCATTTCAAAATCAAAATTTGTTTTTTGCGTTCTGTACTTTCGCTAAAAATATTCACCAATATTTGATTTTGAAAGCTTCTTTATATACCATTTGCTACTTATAATAACCGCAATAAAACGCCCTTTTCCCATTCTATTTCATCATATAAAAAGAAATCGTAACTAAGGATATACTTTACTTTCCTGATTCATATAATGAAAAAAACCATCATATTCTTTTATGGTAATGTCTAATAACAAATGGTATATAATATAGAAGCCTCAAAATAAATCCAAACTAATCTTTTAAGCTAAAATCAGCTTCAAGTGAAGTTTGAGAACTCCCACCAACAAATACTTTAAAATCTCCTGGCTCTACAATGTATGTTCCATCATTATCGTAAAATCCTAAGGTCTCTTTGTTTAAAGCGAAATGAATGGTTTTTGTTTCACCAGCTTCTAATTCAACCAACTCAAAACCTTTTAATTCCTTAACAGGTCGTGTTACACTAGCAAACAAATCCCTTATATACAATTGAACCACTTCTTTTCCTTTAAGATTCCCTGTATTTTTAAGGGTAACCGAAACATTGATATCATCTCCTATTTTAAAGGAATTTCCATTCAGTTCTAAATTGGAATATTTAAAAGTAGTATAACTCAATCCGTAACCGAAAGGATACAAAGGTGTTTTTTCTACATCTGTATAATGAGACCAAAACACATTGCCATCTTTATTTGTTGGGCGCCCTGTATTTTTGTAATTGTAATAAATGGGTACTTGTCCAACATTTCTTGGAAATGTCATAGGTAATTTTCCACTAGGGTTATAATCACCGTATAAAACTTGAGCAACAGCATTGCCAGTTTCTGTACCTAACTGCCAAGCTTCAACAATAGCTGGAATATGTTCATTTGCCCAATTAATTGCCAATGGACGACCATTATTCAATACCAAAACAATATTCGGATTTACTTTATAGACTTCCTCCAATAACTCTTGTTGCACGCCTGGTAACAATAAATTGGTTCTACTTCTTCCCTCTCCTGTTTGAAATCCCTCTTCTCCTAAAACCATAACCACAACATCAGATTGCTTAGCAACTGTTATAGCTTCAGAAAATCCACTTTTATCAGTTGTGTTTATTTTCACCTCTTTTACAAATTCTGCTTTCTCTGTGGCAACATCTGCCCCTTTAGCATATACTAACTTATTTTTGGTATAAGCTTGCATCCCTTCTAAAACAGAGACTGCTGTATCATCATCTGCAGCTATTCTCCAACTTCCTAAAGAACTACTTTTATCACTTGCCAAAGCGCCAATTAAAGCTATTTTTTGTCCTTCTTTTTTTAATGGAAGTAAATGGTTGTCGTTTTTTAAAAGCACAATGGATTTTTTAGCCATATCCAATACTGCTTCATGATTTTTTTTGTTACCAATGGTTTCCTTTTCCCTTGTTTCATCACAGTATTTATAAGGATCATCAAAGAGTCCTAATTCAAATTTCACTCTTAATATCCTTCTAACGGCATCATCTACTATCGATTCGCTTACAACACCATCTTTTACCAATTGCGCCAATTCTTCAATGTAAACATAACCTTCCATATCCATGTCTGAACCTGCTGTAGCTGCTATTTTTGCAGCTTCACGTTTATCCTTAGCATATCCCCAAGAAATCATTTCATTTAGTGAGGCCCAATCTGAAACCACAAAGCCATCAAATTGCCACGCACCTTTTAAAATATCTCGTTGTAAATAAGAGTTTCCTGTTGCGGGAACACCATTTAATTCGTTAAAAGAATTCATTAAAGTTCTTACCCCTGCATCTACAGCTGCTTTAAATGGTGGTAATACCATATTATGCAAGGTTGAAGTTCCAATATCTACAGTATTATATTCTTTACCAGATTCCGAAAAGCCATAAGCTGCGAAATGTTTGGCACACGCAGCGATGGTATTTACATCGGCTAAATTATCCCCTTGAAACCCTTTTACTCTTGCTTCGGCAACTTTACTCCCTAAAAACGGGTCTTCTCCTGCACCTTCCATAACACGCCCCCAACGAGCATCACGTGAGATATCCACCATAGGTCCAAAAGTCCAATTAATTCCAGAGGCAGATGCTTCTATAGCGGCTGTTTCTGCAGATTTTTCAATGGCTTCCATATCCCAACTTGCAGCTTCCGCCAACGGTATTGGACTTAATGTTTTATACCCATGAATTACATCAAAGCCTATAATTAATGGAATACCTAATCGTGTTTCTTCAACAGCTATTTTTTGAACAGCTCTTACCTCTTTTACACCTCTTACATTAAGCATGGAACCTATCCACCCTTTTCGTAAATGTTCGTATTTTTTCTCGGCGCTTCCTCCTTCTGGAGCAGGCCCCGTAACATCCCAAAACCCATTGTATTGATTCATTTGACCAACTTTTTCCTCAATGGTCATTTGTTTTAAAAGATCATCAATTTTTTGTTCTACGGTGTTTTTAGTATTCATTTGTATTGATTTTTGAGCTTGACACCCCATAAAGGATATAAGAATTATTGATAATGAAATAGTTAGTTTTTTTAAGTCCATAATATAGTTTTTTAGTTGTCTGTTGTAAAACTAGATGCGGGTAAGTTAGCTTTATTGAACACATTGGATTGTAAATTATTTCCCCAAGCAAATCTAACATATTTTGGGTTTTTAACTTCTTTTGAGGACACTATTATTGTAGCATCTTTCAACTTACATGTCGCTGAATGAAACAACTTATCATCTCCAGCTATTTCAAATAATGATTGTTTGCCTTTTAAGTGAAGTCCTTCATTATATTTAAAAGAAACAATGGCTTTGTTTTTTTTGAACATAACATTAGAAAAACTAGGGCTTTCAACCAAACCATCCAAAACTTTATAGTGTTTTTTCAATGCCATATTTGCTAATCTCATACCAACTGATTGCTTGTCTTTTGGATGAATATCATCAGTAGGTGAAATATCACTAATAACCACCATTCCTGTATGTTCTATTTTATTTGAAACCCTGCGTTGAGCATCTCTAATTTGAACGCCTCCAAAGTTATCCTCATAGTTATAAGGTGCAATTTGAACAAAATAAAACGGAAAATCTTTATGCCATAAATCCCTCCAAGATTTGATTAAGGCTTCAAAAGTTTTATTATAAACTGTTGACCCAACATTTGATTCACCTTGATACCAAAGAACACCTGCAATGTTAAACCCTTTTAATGGATTAATCATGGCATTAAATGCTCTAGCGGGTTCTGTGGGTCCCCATTCAACTGGAGTCAATTTATTTGCTGCTTCGGTAAGCACCGTATTATTTTTTATGGTTTCTTCTGGCATCCAAATTTCGGCTGGCGTTCCTCCCCACGCAGACACTATTAATCCAATAGGGATATCTTTTAAATTTTTTTGTAGTTTTTTTGCAAAAAAATAAGCCAATGCACTTGAACTTTTCATGCTTTCTGGCGTACAAACCTCCCAGTTTGCTGGTAAATCGTTTTGTAATGTTGATGAAGTAATCTTTGGTACTGTAAAAAAACGAATGTTTGGATGATTAGCATTGGCTACTTCTTGCTCACCGTTTTTAATCCCCCAATTTGCCGACATTTCCATATTGGATTGTCCAGAGCACAGCCATACTTCACCTATTAAAATATCCTTTAAAACAATCTCATTATAGCCATTTATTTTTATAGTAAAAGGACCTCCAAATTTTGGAGTTTTAACAGTTAGTTCCCAGTAAGCTTGATTAGTTGTTTTTGTTTTGTAGCTTTCACTCGTCCATGATGGAGAAATAATCACCTCTTCATTTGGATTTGCCCATCCCCAAAACTTTACGTTGTCCTTCTGTTGCAGTACCATGTGATTTGAAAAAACAGAAGGCAATATTACATTAGCAAATGATACATTAGCAACCAATAGAAGACATATAACTTTTAAAAACTTCATTATTTATTGTTTAAAATATTATCAAAAAAAGGCATCAATTTTTCGGCTATTAGCTTATGTTCTTCAACACTTGGGTGGTATAAACATCCATCGACATAAAGTTTATCAAACTCAAACAATAAAATGGATTTATCGTAATTTTTGGCAAAATAAGACTGCACATTCTTTAAACACGAAACCAGTAATGTGTTGTTTTCTCCAACTACCATGGGACTATTTAGTAAAATGATTTGTGTGTCAGGATAATGACTGTAAACTGTTTTTACAAAGTTTATGTAGTTGGCTGTGTACTTATCTTTATTAAATGACAATCTAGGTTTTATGCCATCACCATTTGACAAATCATTTGTTCCTAAACAAATACTAACAAGATCTGGTTTCTTTTCAAAACTATATTTTTTTGAGTTATTAGTGTCTAAATATAGGTTTTCATAAACCTGGGGCATAATGGGCTCTTCTATAGCCTCGTCGTTCCAATTTCTATACATTCCTATACCAGATACAGAACTTAGCATAAAATCTGCTTGTAATGCTCTTGCTACATCTAAACCATAAGAAAAGTATACGTTTTCATGGTCAAAATACTCCCCTTCATCACAAGGTGTTACACTTCCATCAGCAACCGCTCCACAAGTAATAGAATCCCCAATAAATTCAATAAAATGTTTTGGTTCCTGCCCCTTATCTAACACTGCTTCAACTTTAATGCCATCAAATAAAACACCTCCATTGCTTGCTTCTGATTCCTTAATAATTTTTAAAGTATGCGTTTTTTCTTTTGAAGAAACCTCCAATACATAAGATGATATAGCTTCACTTTTAATCTTTTTTCTACCAAGGTATATTCCGTCCAGCTCAAAGGCAACATAATTATAAGGAGCTTTTCCTGCCTTTAAAAATACTTCGCAATATTCACCAGAAAAATTAATGGACACATACGCTCCTGGCGATATTAAAGTAGCCTCATTTTGACTAAGTTCGTACCTGCCATTATATTGAAAATTCTCGTTATCTGCGCTATATTTCTTTGGTATTGTTTCATTACAATTAAATACTAATGAAAAAATAAGCATTGAAATAAATTGAATATTCATCATGTGAGTTTCATTTATAAAATCTTAATCAATTGTATTTATACTCTTGAAGTTTCTTCTTGAAATAAACACCCTGTCTTGATGGTTTAAAATGCCAACCTTCAAATAATCTTGGAGCCCATTCTGGATCAAAAACCCATATTACATAGGAAATCCCTTTTTCGTCTGCATAATTGGTAATAGCATCTCCATAAGATTCATCACTTATAACGGGATGATGCGCTCCTGAGTCTTCGGGTCCGCAAAATCCTATTTCAGTAAGTATCAAAGGGTATTTTTCTTTAATAAATCCCCAATCTGCTGTCCATTGATCTTCCCAAGGTTTTTCTCTTTTTTCTGGATACGGGTGACTCACATACGCAATCCCTTTAGCATCAATTGGATTTTCAATAACAGGCGTTAAATCATAAGCCCAATTAAACCCTGCTACAAGAGGAATGCCTTCTCCTCCATTAGCCCGAACAATGGTAATTATTTCTTCATTTATTTTCTTCCATACATCCCAAGTTGCAGTACCCAAAGTGTTTTGATATGTCGTTGGTTCATTAAATAATTCATAAAAGGCTACGGTTGTGTTCTTCCCATATTTTACAGCAATGGTTCTCCAAAAATCATAAGTTTGCTTTAAAGTGGTATCGTACATATCGTCTTGGTACATTTCTGTTTGTAGATTTCCAATACTGTGCCAATCTATAATAACATATAAATTGAGTTCAGTTGCCCATTTTATACCCTCATCTAGCAGTTTAAGGTAATTTTCCTTACCTCGTTTTGCCCAAGCTGTTGGATGCACTGGAAAACGAACAATATTGGCACCCCATTTTTTTATCTCTTTAAAATATGATTTATCCCAATGTCCTTGATTTTCCAATTTATCAGGATCGCTTGTGTTTAAACCTCTAAAAACAATGTTCTTTCCTTCTTCAGTAACAAAATTGTTCTGGCTTACAGATATTCTATCCAATTTATTTTGTGAAAAGCTAAAAACAGCACACAAAACACAAATCACCACTAAAAATTTACTTTTATTCATTTGTTAAAATTTATCCTTTTGGCTTAACATTAATTCAAAGTAATTTATTCCAAAATAAATTAATATAAAAATAAAAGTGAATAATTGACTAAATTTTAAATGTAAATGACAATATTGTATATTAAATAATCACAATTCTTCAATCGTTTAGCACATTTCCCTTTCATTGCTCTTCATTTTGGAAAAAAGATAATCCTGCTCCACCTATTTACGCTACTTCCACTTTTCCTAATTACAGGTGTCAAACCTGCATAACTGCACAATTCACTACCACTTGCAAAACGTTCTAAACCATCTGTAAGAACCACCAGCAAAACCTGTAACGTCAAAAACCAAATGACTGATGTCTATTCCAAAATATTTAATATCTTTATTCATAAGAAAATGTTTTTTGAAAGGACAATCTACACGAGTTTCAACGACTTAAAATCAGAAGCTCAAAAGTCTCATAGAACTGTACGAAATCTGTGTAGAAAGAGAGAGAGTTTTCAATATTAACGAAGTTTAAAGCTTCTGTGTGTATAATAATAACCTTTTTCCTCTCTTTTGTGCTTTCTAATTTATTATCTGATTTAACAAAAAACAAACTTAAAACGTGCTAATGAGGCACTACAATGGCTCTCCATAAGACGCGCCTCAATACACCTACACAGTAAACGTTGTGCATCATATTATAAACGGCACAATACTAATAGAATAGATAGAATGAAAAATAGTTACTTAATTTTATTGATGGTCTTTGCCTTTGTCTCATGTAATACTACTCCGAAAAAGCAATATAGGACAAATATTGATTTACAAGGACAATGGCAGTTTGCTTTAGATACAGCCAATATTGGAATAGAACAGCAATGGTATCTATCTGACTTAAATGATTCCATTCATCTACCTGGAACAACCGATTCAAATCAAAAAGGTTTTCACAATCAGGATACAACCACCATGCACCTCAATAGGTTGTATAAATATGAAGGTGTGGCCTGGTATCGAAAGAAAGTAATAATTCCCGAAAGTTTTAAGGGTAAGCACGTGCAGCTATTTTTGGAACGGACTAAATCGTCAACAATATGGATTGACACTACTTTAATTGGAGGATCCCAACTGCTTCAATCGCCACAACAGTTTGATGTTTCTGGTTATTTGACTCCTGGTGAGCACCATATTACTGTTCAGATAAATAATGATTTAAAACGGACACCATACGGCAATGTTCACATCTATTCTGACGATACCCAAACCAACTGGAACGGAATTATCGGCCAGATTTATTTAGAGGCTTCGTCTAAAACATTTATTTCAAACCTCCAGGTGTATCCTGATATCGACAATCAGAAGATTGATGTTGAGTTAGAAACAGACAATCAATTGAATTTTGATATGCTGGATATTGAACTTCTGGTTAATAAAACAGTTAATGGCAAAACAACAAAGTTAAAGTCCCAAAAAATTAAGACTGCTTATCAATCTAAAATAAAGCTGGAGTATATATTCGGTGAGCCCAGCAGCTTATGGGATGAATACGAACAACCTATCTATCATTTAACAGCCATTATATCGAATGGAAATAGTATGGATACAAAAACGGTTGCTTTCGGTATGCGTAAGTTTGAAGTCAACGGAACACAGTTCGCTATAAACGGACGTACTACTTTTTTAAGAGGAAAGCATGAAGCTGCGGTTTTTCCGCTTACCGGACATCCACCGATGACTGTTGACGAATGGGTACGAGTTTATAAAATTGCCAAATCATACGGTATCAACCATTATCGTTTTCACTCGTATTGTCCTCCTGAAGCGGCTTTTACTGCTGCCGATAAAGAAGGTATCTATATCCAGGCTGAGTTACCTTTCTGGGGAGGATTGGAATCTGACACCATTGCACAAATGTTGAAAGAAGAAGGTATGGCCATGTTGAAAGCTTATGCCAATCACCCCTCATTTGTAATGTTTTCGCCAGGTAATGAAATATGGAGTGGTCACGACAAAGTGGAAAAAAATATCCTTGCATTTAAGGGATATGACCACCGCCCACTTTATACAATGGGGTCCAATAACAATATTGGTTTTATGGCACCCCGGGAGTATTGCGATTTTTTTGTGGGTGCCAGAACGCCATTCAAAGGCGACACAATACTGACACACACTAGGCTCACCCACGCTTACGCAGATTCCAGAGAAGGCGGGATATTAAACACCCAAACACCTTCAACAGAAGTTAATTTTGATTATCCGGTTTCTCAGCTTTCCATACCTATAGTAAGCCACGAAGTTGGGCAATATCAGATATTTCCTGATTATAATGAGATAGACAAATACACCGGGGTTTTACGTGCATGGAACCTGGAAGTTTTTCGTAACAGACTCAATAAAGCAGGAATGGGCAGAATGGACAGTGCATTTCATAAAGCTTCCGGAGCTTGGGCGGCACTTTGTTACAAAGCCGAAATGGAAGCAGCCATGCGTACAAAAGGATTGGCCGGTTTTCAATTGCTCGATTTGCAGGACTTTCCCGGACAAGGTACTGCCCTTGTTGGTATTCTCGATGCTTTTATGGATAGTAAAAATGTTGTTACACCTAAAGTTTGGAAACAATCATGCAATGATGTGGTATTGCTACTTGAATTCCCCAAGTTTTGCTGGACAAACAACGAAAATTTTCAGGCCAAAGTAATGGTGGCCAATTACTCCAATAAAACAATAAACAGTGCTCTTAATTGGGAAATCAGAAATCAGGACGGAACAATTCTTCACAAGGAAACTTTCCCGGATTCAAGACTTATAAATGGAGGTTTATCCAGGATTGGAGATTTAAATGCTGAGCTTTCATCAATAACCAAAGCTGAAAAACTAACGGTAAATGTTTCGATTCCAGATACGGAATACAGTAACTCATATCCTATTTGGGTTTATCCTTCAAAAGCGACTATTAAAGTACCCGATGATATAATTGTTGCAGAAGAATTAAACAATCAGGTGCTTACAGCATTACAAAATGGTGCTAAAGTCTTGTTATTTCCCCAAACTGCAGATATTCAAAAAAATAGTTTTCCGGGGCATTTCCCCCCTGAATTCTGGAACTATGGCATGTTTAAAGGCATAAGCGAGTGGGCAAAGAAACCTGTGTCGCCAGGTACTTTAGGTATATTAACAGACGCAAAGCACCCTCTATTTAATACATTCCCAACAGATGATTATACCAATTGGCAGTGGTTCTCCATTATTAAAGCCAGTAATTCCCTGATTTTGGACAACACTTCCAGTGATTATTTACCTATAGTTCAAGTAATTGACAATTTGGAGCGCAACCACAAATTGGGATTAATTTTTGAATTTGAAGTGGGCAACGGAAAGTTGCTGATTTGTATGTCTCAGCTGAATAAAATTAAAGATAGACCGGAAGCTATTCAACTTTATCAATCGATTATTAACTATATGGAGTCTGATAACTTTAATCCAAATTACAAATTAAGAATTGAGGAGTTAGGTCTGTTATTTCAAAAAAAATAGTGGAATTACAACCTTTACTCTCACATAAAATTCAAGACCGTTTGTTACAAAACAGAACGCTGTTTTTTAATGTTATTTGTTCACTCTTACCGCCACTAGTTTTGGAAACTAGCGGTAGCACATACTAGGGAACAGCGGGGGATAATTTATACTTCATAGCTGCGTGTAAAAAATGTTACACGCATTTTTTGTTATATCAAAGTAAATTTTGATAAACTTTAAAATATTAAACATCTACACAAACCCCTTATATAAGGCTATATAGAAGTATTTATTATATAGTAGTAAATCATAGGTTCACTTACCTCTCTCTCCGCTGAGTGAGAAATCACTTTAAAGTAAAGCCCTGTATGTAATTTTATTGCAAAATACTTTGCAATAAGAGGCAAAAAAAAACGTAGTTTTTGAGCGGACTTATCGAGGATTAATTTTCTCCCCACAGTCCTCGATTTACAGTTAAAAACACTCTATACTACGCTCCATTCCTCGGTTTTGAATCATTAAATTCGCTCTCTTTTAATTGATTAAAAGTATGCATCCCTAATATTAAAGGACGCTTCCACTCTTCTATGAAGGTTCATAGAGGGGGCTTTCGGCAATCATAAAAACCACTATTACTTCTGCTATGAATAAAAATGCTCTTTTTGAACAGAAATAATCTCAGATAAAGAATGTCATTTATTCATTCTCTGTAAAGTCCTGGAGGTTGATTACTCTATTGTAGGTAGATACAAATTCCTTTCCATCAAATATGGCGGGAGAAAACCAGGTGGTTCCCGACATATCATTCTCCAGAAGCAGAACAGGTTTTTTGTTGACCATAAGGGCAGTAGGGATCATATCCAAGATGTACAATCTTGGGTTAGCTAAATCTAATAGTTCAACTTTATTTGAATCTATTTCAAAAATACAATAGCTTGCAGTATGAGTTTCGTTCAGAAAGGAATAGAAAGCATAGGTTGTATTATAAGGTTCTTCTATTCGAATACCACCAAATTTGTAATCTTCTGCTGCTTCAAAATGATGATGCTTGTGTATAGAGTCGAGCAATGATGAATCCTGAACCTTACTGTAAGTAAACGGATATAATAGTTGATCTACCTCACCGTTAATCCCATAGAATTCTGTACCTGTTAGACCCTGAGGTTTCTCCAGAAATGCAATAAACTCATTATATTTAGGGTCACTATAATATTCGATTCGTTTAATTGAGGATGTACCTAACGCAACATGCTCATTATTAAATATCATGATTCCGTCTAACAATTCCATATCAAAATATTGCTCAGCGATACCCAATGGTAATCTTCTTCTGAGAATCGTATCATTTATGTAGACTAAAGAATCTAGGGATTGCAATAAAGAGTCAGGGAATCTCATCCCATACTTTTTCTTAAGCCACAGATGCATATAAATTTCATCAGTAGCAGGGAAGTAATGGATTTTATCAACCAGTATTTTATCTGCTTTCTGATGACAATAAGATGCAGAAGTATCTGAGGGAGAAGCCTGATCATCAGCACTGACTCCTGTGGAAGAATGTTCTTTTTCTTCCATTGTCTGCACGTCATCACAGTGGGCTCGTGCGGCTCGTTTTATAAACCCATCCATGTATAATTTACTCCACGCATTTACATCAGAAGTGCCTATTGCAGGAATTTCATCTTTCAACCGAATGAACGCCCCGGAACCAGATTCATCGATAATGGTAATATGATTGTCATCTTTAACAGCAAAAGTTAATACCACGGATTTTCCTCGCAGGTCAACATTGAGGCCTTCGGTGATTATAAGTCTTTGCTCTTCGATATCACTTTTGTAAAGTGCGATTTTAGTTTCATGGCTTCCCGATTCAGAGTCTGATACAGCTTTTGAAATGTAATATTCGGAGATGTTCCATTCTTCGTATGTCCCGTTATTATTGCATTGGTACCATGTGCCAATGACCGAATTGCTTTTTTTATTTTGACAGGCTATTATTAGTAGTCCTGAAAGGAACAAGACGAAGTTTTTTTTCATATTAGCGCTTATTGTGGGCATTTGATGCTACGAAATTAACAAATAAGAGGTGTATTGTTTGCAGATTATTCTATATTTATTCGGGAAGCTGGAAATGCGCAAAAAAAACACTCATCTTTAAACAATATATATTACTGAACATTAAGATTTTAAATTGAATGGCAACTATCTTTAAGGTACTCTTTTAACACAAGTTAGTGTTAAAAAATGCCTGATTTCACTTCGCACCCCCCTATGAATAATTTGGGGGTAATCAATTGAATATGTTTTTCACACAAAAAAGCCGGGCGATAAACTATATGGATTCTGATAACTTTAATCCAGATTATAAGTTAAAAATTGAGGAGTTAGATCTGTTATTTCAAAAAAAATAGTGGAATTACTACTTTTACTCTCACATAAAATTCAAGACCGTTTGTTATAAAACAGGTCATTGAAGATGTTTAATTCTGTCATAATATTTCATTTTTAAATTAAACTTTAAAAACAAAAGCCACAACTTTTTGATTTGACCCCTAAATACGGACTAAAAAAGACAATAAAAAAAATGCAACAAACTAATATTTAGCAAGTTGCATTTTTATTTAGTGACCTCGACAGGATTCAAACCTGTAACCTCTTGAGCCGTAATCAAGTGCGCTATTCAGTTGCGCCACGAGGCCATTTTTATGGCTGCAAATATAGTATTTTTATTAAAACTACTCCAAATAATTAAATCAATTTTTAAATTATTATTTTTGATTTATGAATTACGATATACTACTCCAAAAATTTGGTAACACTTTAGATGAAAATTTAATTAAAGAAATTTTCGAAAAAGGAATATTTAAAACCTTCAAAAAGAACGAAATCATAATTGATATTAATCAATCTTTAAATTTCATCCCTTTATTATTGAATGGTGATATTAAAATTCTAAGAGAAGATAGTGATGGAAACGAATTACTTATTTATTTTTTAGAAGCTGGAGAAACCTGTACCATGTCACTAACTTGTTGCATGGATACTTCAAAAAGTAAAATTAGAGCTGTTGCTGAAAAAGATACTAGCCTAATAATGATTCCTGTTAATAAAATGCAAGAATGGTTTCAAAACAATGAAAGCTGGAGAAATTTCATATTAAGAAGTTATCAAACTCGTTTTGACGAAATGTTAGAAGCTATTGACAATATCGCATTCATGAAAATGGACGAGCGCCTTTACAAATACCTAAGTAATAAAGCCGTACTCAATTCTTCAAAAACTTTACAAGTAAAACATCAGGATATTGCCGAAGACTTACACACATCTCGGGTTGTAATATCTAGGATTCTAAAACAATTAGAAAACGAAAATAAAATAAAACTAGGTAGAAATAAAATAGAAATACTTTCTTCTTAAGTAACATTTGTTACATAACAGAAAGCTGCTTGAGTTTACTTTTGCAAATTTAATAATCACCATGGAATATATTTTAAATCCTTGGCCTTGGTATGTATCGGGGCCTATTATTACCCTTATTATGGCTCTGCTTCTTTACTTTGGAAAAACTTTTGGTATGTCATCCAATTTAAGAACCATGTGTACCATTGCAGGGGCAGGAAAATTTTCTGATTTTTTTAAAATTAATTGGAAAGAACAATCATGGAATTTAATAGTAGTACTTGGTGCCATTATAGGAGGCTTTATTGCAACTCACTATTTATCAAATGATAGTATAACCGATTTAAACCCAGAAACTATTGCAGAACTTAAAAATATGAATTTTGAAAACGCTGGTAAAACCTTAGTTCCTAATGAAATATTTAACATCGAAGCCATTGGTTCTGTAAAAAAAATAATTCTATTAATAATTGGTGGTCTTTTAGTTGGCTTTGGAACTCGCTACGCAGGTGGCTGTACTTCTGGTCATGCTATAGCAGGTTTAAGTAGTTTACAAAAACCCTCTTTAATAGCTGTCATTGGCTTTTTTATAGGCGGATTGATAATGGCAAATTTAATTTTACCCTTAATATTCTAGACAAATGAAATATTTAAAATTTTTAATAGTAGGGATTGTCTTCGGAATAGTTTTAGTAAAATCTGAAGCAGTATCTTGGTATAGAATATATGAAATGTTTCGTTTTCAATCATTCCATATGTATGGTATTATTGGCACAGCAATAGCTTCTGGAATTTTATTTTTACAAATCTCAAAAAAAGGGCATTTTAAAAGTATTAAAGGAGCCGATATCTTTGTACCTAAGAAAGAAAAAGGATTTATACAATATATAATTGGCGGTATCATTTTTGGCTTAGGCTGGGCACTTATTGGTGCTTGTCCGGGTCCCATGTATATTTTATTAGGCTCAGGTATTTATAGTATGCTTATTGTTATTGCAGCGGCTATTGTAGGCACGTTTATTTACGGCGTTATAAAACATAAACTACCTCATTAACATGGAAAACACACAACTTCTTGGGTACATAGGCGCTTTAGTAGTTGGATTGGTTTTAGGACTTATAGGAGGTGGTGGTTCTATATTAACAGTGCCTTTATTAGTTTATCTTCTTGGATATAATCCTGTTGTAGCAACTGCCTATTCTTTGTTTGTTGTTGGTACTTCTTCTATGGTAGGTACCTATCAAAAGCATAAAAAAGGATTAGTTGATTTTAAAACAGGATTGGCTTTTTCATTTCCATCATTTTTGGCCGTTTATTTATCAAGAAGATATTTTGTTCCTGCTATTCCCGATACCATAATATCCATTGGAAACTATTCGCTTACAAAAGATGTAGCTATCATGGTCTTTTTTGCAATTATCATGCTTTTAGCTTCCATTTCGATGATAAAAAAAAGAAAAGAATCAAACCTAAGTTCAACAAAACAATCCTATTACAAAACCTTCATACAAGGCTTAATAATAGGAACTATTACTGGTCTTATTGGTGCCGGTGGCGGTTTTTTATATGTTCCTGCTTTAGTACTTTGGGCTAATATACCAATGAAAAAAGCTGTTGGTACATCGCTAATAATAGTAACTATAAACTCTTTAATAGGTTTTATAGGCGATGTTCAAACTTTAGATATTGAATGGGTATTCCTTTTATCCTTTTCACTTATAGCTATTATAGGAATTATATTAGGTGTATTTCTTTCAAAATTTATAACTGGAGAAAAACTAAAAAAAAGCTTTGGAGTATTTACTTTACTCATGGCTATTTATATTATTTATAAAGAGATTGGCTAATCTAAATGTGACAAAAGTCACAAAATTAATGATTCAAGATTAGTACTTTTGATATTATCACTAAAATGAAGATAGAACAAATATATACAGGATGCTTAGCTCAAGGAGCTTATTACATAGAATCTAATGGCGAAGTAGCTATTATAGATCCATTACGTGAAACGCAACAATATGTTGATAAAGCCAATAAAGAACAAGCTAAAATTAAATACATTTTTGAAACGCATTTTCATGCTGATTTTGTCTCGGGTCATATCGATTTAGCAAAAAAAACAGGAGCTACTATTGTTTTTGGCCCTAATGCTGAAACAAAATACGACGCTTATATTGCTAAAGATAATGAGGAATTTAAAATTGGAAATATTACTATTAAAGTACTGCATACACCTGGGCATACTTTAGAATCTTCTACGTTTTTACTTATTGATAAAAATGGTAATAACCATGCAATATTTTCTGGTGACACACTTTTTTTAGGCGATGTTGGCAGACCTGATTTAGCAATAAAATCTGATCTTACTAAAGAAGATTTAGCTGGAATACTATTTGATTCTTTACGGAATAAAATAATGCCTTTATCAGATGATATTATTGTGTATCCTGCTCATGGTGCAGGATCTGCATGTGGTAAAAACTTAAGCAAAGAAACAGTTGGCGTTTTAGGAGAACAGAAAAAAACAAATTATGCGTTACGTGCTGACATGACTCGTGATGAGTTTATTGAAGAAGTTTTAAGCGGTATGCCGCCTCCACCTCAATATTTTGCTAAAAATGCTATGATGAATAAATCTGGCTATGATGCTTTTGAAACTGTTTTACAAAAAGGAAATAATCCTTTAAACCCTGAAGAATTTGAAGCTATTGCAAATCAAGAAGGCGCATTGGTTTTAGATGTTAGGAATGAAGAAGATTTTATAAAAGGTCATATACCAAATTCTATTTTTATTGGTATTCATGGTGCTTTCGCACCTTGGGTAGGTGCTTTAATTACCGATATAAAACAACCTATTTTATTACTAACTCCCGAAGGAAAAGAAAAAGAAACGATTACCCGATTATCTCGTGTTGGTTACGATAACACCTTGGGATATTTAAAAGGCGGCATAGATGCTTGGAAAAAGGCAGGGAAAGATATTGAAACTATTGAATCCATTTCTGCTAAAGAATTTTCTAATAGATTTAAAAGTGAAGCAATAAATACGCTTGATGTTAGAAAAGATGGCGAATATAAATCTGAACATATATTAGGTGATAATGTACAACATTTTGCTTTAGATTATATTAATGACAACATGCACACTATTGATAAAGACAAAACGTATTATATATATTGTGCTGGTGGTTATCGTTCTGTTATTGCTGCTTCCATTTTAAAAGCAAGAGGTTTTAATAATTTAATTGATATTTCTGGCGGATTTGTAGCCATTAAAAACACCAATACGCCCACATCTAATTATGTATGCCCAACGACATTATAATAACTAAATAAAACATAAACTAATGAAAAAAAACATGGGAACCACAGACAAAGCTATAAGAGTTATTATAGCTATAGGAATTTCACTTCTTTACTATTTCAATATTATTGAAGGTACTTTAGGCTATGTTTTAATGGCTTTCGCTATTATATTTTTACTAACAAGCTTTATAAGTTTTTGTCCGTTGTATAAACCTTTTGGAATTAATACATGTAAAACAAAAAAATGATTACATAAAACATTCATAACTAGATTTTCGATACCCAAAGAAATAATTAAATGAATGTTATAAATGTAAGCTATAAAAAACTATAACTATAAACACATGAAAACTACTTTTGAAATACAGAATTTAAAATGTAATGGATGTGCTAATACTATTCTTAACAAATTAACTAATATTGACGGTATTGATAAAGTTTCAGTTGAAACAGAAATTAGTACCGTAACCTTCTTTTACCAAAACGAAGCTAACATACTAGAAGCAAAAAATTTATTAAATAAAATAGGCTATCCTGTTGTTGGAGAAAAAAATGCATTAACAACAAAAGCAAAATCTTTTGTAAGTTGTGCTATGGGAAAAATGAGCAAATAAATTATTTGTTATTAAATAATTTCTGCACTTAAACCAGCATCTAAAAGCATAGAACAACGCGGTTTTAAATCGTCGTACAAACCTGTTTTAACAGTGCATTTCCCTTTATAATGTACAAGAATAGCACATTGTTCTGCTTGCTCTGACGTGTGTTCGCATGCATAAATAAGTGTTTCTATAACATGGTCAAACGTATTCACATCATCATTATGTAAAACAATTTCATTTTGAGTTAAAACCTCTTCTTTAAGTAGTAATTCTTCTAATGTTTTTTCTCTAGTACTCATAAAACGTTTAATCTTTGGGGATTAATGATACTACTAATTTAAAAATTTTAGTGATACCCAATTGTTTCTTTCTAACTTTTCTTGAAAATTTAACATATACTTTTCACATTCACTTTTAATAATTGGAATGTCATCGTTATAAAATCCACTTAAAAACAACATACCATTTTCGTTTAAACATGATGCATAAGTTTTCATGTCTTGTAACAGAATATTACGATTAATATTAGCTATAATAACATCGTATTTTTTTCCTTCTAAAACGCTAGCATCACCTTCTATTACTGTAATATGATTGCTATTATTTCGTTCTACATTCTCAATACTATTTAAATAGCACCAGTTGTCATAATCTACGGCATCGATTGGCTTTGCTCCTTTTATTTCGGCTAAAATGGCTAACACTCCTGTACCACAACCCATATCTAAAACCGATTTATCTTTTAAGTCTGTTTTTAAAATATGCTGAATCATCATATGTGTGGTTTCATGATGCCCTGTACCAAAACTCATTTTTGGTTCGATAACAATATCGTATTGGGTATTGGGTTTTTCATGAAATGGTGCACGTACAGAACATACATCATCAACTACTATAGGGTTAAAATTCTTTTCCCATTCTTCATTCCAATTGGTTTGCTCGATGTCTTCAAAGGTATAGGTAATTTCAAATTCATCCGAATTTAAAATTTGAATATCTTCTAAAATAGCATCATGCCATTCGTCTTTTTGAATGTATGCAGTAACGCCATCTTCATTTTCAACAAAACTTTCAAAACCTGCATATCCTAATTCTGCAATTAAAATTTCTACTGCTGGTTGTAATGGTTGTACTTTAAAATAGTAACCTATATAAATGGTATTAGACATTGTTGAATATATTAATAGTCTTAGTTGATATGCCTGCGTTAGCGATTGTAATGAAAATCCTTTTTTTGAGGCACGAAAAAAAAGATTGTAATGTAAAGCGCGACCCCGATTTTTATCGGGGTAACGCCCAAAATATTATTTAAATTGCTAGTTGCTTAAAATGCGTTTACAATAGCAAAAAAGTCGTCTGCATTAAGTGCTGCTCCACCAATTAAGCCACCATCTACATCTGGTTTAGAGAAAATTTCTTTAGCATTTCCTGGTTTACAACTTCCTCCGTAAAGAATAGACACGCTGTTTGCAACATCGCTACCATATTTAGTTGCTAACGTTTTTCTAATAAATGCGTGCATATCTTGAGCTTGTTCTGGACTTGCTGTTTCACCTGTTCCAATAGCCCAAACTGGCTCGTATGCTAACACGATGTTTTTAAAAGCATCGGCATTTAAATGAAATAAAGCATTGCTTATTTGACTTTCTACAACTGCTTCTTGATTGTCTGCTTTTCTATCGGCTAATACTTCACCAAAACAGAAAATAATACGTAAATCGTTTGCTAAAGCTGCATCTACTTTTTTAGCTAAAGACTCGTCTGTTTCATTAAAATATTCGCGACGCTCGCTATGTCCTAAAATAACCGTTTCAATACCAACGCTTTTAAGCATGCTTGCACTAACTTCACCTGTGTATGCACCATTTTCTGCAAAGTGCATGTTTTGTGCAATAACTTCTATATTGCTTGATCTTAATGCTTCAAATGCTTTATAAAGATTAGTGAAAGCAGGCGCAATCATAACTTCTGCATTTGATGTATTAGTTTTATTTTTTAAATCTGTTATTAATGATTCTGTTTGTGCTAAATCATTATTCATTTTCCAGTTTCCGGCTACGATATTTTTTCTCATAATGTTGTATTAACCTCTTTACAAAAGAGGGATATTTTATTTAAAATTTATATTCCTGTTTTAAGATACAAAAATAGTTATTTTTTTAATGCTTCTATTAACTTATCGTCATCAGCTTCAATAACATTAAATACAACGATTTCGCCAGCTTTATTTATTACCATATATCTAGGAATCCAGCTAATATTTACAAAATTGGCAAAGTCGCATTTCTTTGCTGAAGGCATATAATAATGGTTCCCTTCTACTTGATATTTTTTGATGCCTTTTTTCCAAGCTTCTACTCCTCTATCTAATGATAAAAACACATATGCTACATCGGGATACTCTTTTTGTAATGTTTTTACTTTTGGCATACTTTTTAAACAATCGCCACACCAAGATGCCCAAATATCAATAACGATTGTTTTACCTTTATAGGTTTCTAAAATGTCTTTAAAAGCAATTGAATTACCATCCAACATTGTGAATGTATCGTTTAAAGCTTCTTGAGAAAACTTAGTTGGATTATCTTGTGATTTACAACTTAAAACAATTAAAAATATAAGGAATGGAACTATTATTTTTTTCATGATGTTATTATTTTAAGATAAAATTTCCGTCTACTCGGAAATATAAAAATTACTCTAATTTAACTTTTGGATCTAACCAAACATAAATTAAGTCGACAAAAATATTTATAATTACAAACATGGTCGCAATTATTAATACTGCTCCCATAATGACTGGTAAATCTAACGTATTTAAAGCGTTTACGATTTCTTTTCCTAGACCGTTCCATCCAAAAATATATTCTACAAAAACAGCACCTGCTAACATAGAAGCAAACCAACCTGAAATAGCTGTAACCACAGGGTTTAAAGCATTTTTAACGGCATGCCTTTTTATAATTTGAAATTCGCTCAACCCTTTTGCTCGAGCAGTTCTTATATAATCTTGATTAAAAACTTCTAATAAAGAATTACGCATAAGCTGAATAACAACTGCTAACGGGCGAATGCCTAAAACGACGGCTGGAAGTATGAGGTTTTTCCATTTAATATGCATGGCTTCGCCAAAATCGTCAAGTTCGTAAAGGCTTCCTGTCATTTCTAAATTAGTATATTCATGTAAAATATATCCAAAAAACCAAGCGAATAAAATGGCACTAAAAAATGAGGGTACACTCATACCAAACGTGCTTAATATCTGTATAACTTTATCGAGCCATTTATCTTTATAAAGTGCCGAAATAATACCCAAAAAGACTCCTAATGCAATAGCTATAAGAATAGCCGAAACTGCTAAAACAAATGTGTTAGGAAGTGTTTCTGCTAAAACTTGACTTACTTTTTTCCCTTGTTTTGTAAACGATTCTCTTAAATATGGTAGTTTTAAAACAGTAGTTATTTTTCCTATAGAAAATAAAGCCACTTCACTGTATTTACCGGGTTTTAAAAATGTATAATTGTCAGGATTATTTGAATGAAATGACAAGGGAGACAAATCATTTATATAATACAAATACTGTGTACTAATAGGTTTATCGAAACCGTATTTCTGTTTTACAAGTGCTAATTGCTCACTATCTTCATTTTGCCCCAACATCATTTGAGCAGGATCACCAGGAAGCACATTGAATAATAAAAATATAACGGTAACTACTCCTAGTAAAGTGAGTAATGCGTATGAGATTTTATTTAGTAAGTAACTTATCAGTTGTTAGTTATTAGTTGTTAGGTGTTAGTTGTTAGTTGTTAGTTGTTAGTTGTTAGTTGTTAGTAAACTATCTTTTTTTAATTCAACTTTAATAATATTATCAAAGTTTGTATTATTTTGTTTGTTATATTTAATAATAGGTTCCTTATCCTTATAAAAATAAATATTTTCAACACTATCTTTATTTAAAGACTTAAATTCTTCTTTAGTTGACAGTTTACCATCAATAAATATCACTACATTACCTAACTCATCTGATTCTACTTTTCTCTCAACTTTTGGTAACTCCAATTTATCAATATCATTCCAATGTACTTTTTGTTTAATGGTTCCCTTATCCAACTCTAAAATACCAGGGTTAGAACGAACTACTGTTTTTAACGCTTTTTCATCACATAAATACCATTTGAAATCTATATTATAAGCTTCATTAATACGTTTTTTAGCATCTTCACCTGATGCTGTTAAACCTATAATTTTATAATTATTTTTTATAGCTCTATCTTGCAATGCTTTTAATTTTAAAGCGCCTTCTTGTTCTATATGTTCTAAACTATAAGACACCACAACAATAAGATTATCTTCCTCTAAAAATTGATTCGTTAAATCTTCTCCGTCTGCATTTTCCATTGTAAAGTCATAAATTGGTGGTTGGTAACCTTCATCTAAAACTTTAGTATCAACACTTATAAAATCACCTTTAACAGAAGGATATGAACCATTAGTTGTAATTATTTTTTCTTCACCATTTACTTTAAACTTCCAATAATATTCTACAACAGGTTTTGCTGCATCTTCAGGAATACGCATGTCTTCTTTAATATTTGCTCCAATTTTATAGGCTCTAAAATCGAACATTGGTAAATGCATTAATACATGATAACCAAACCATAAACTAATAATAAAACTTAGCAACGCCAATATGGTTGTTGGAAGTTTTGAAAATATGGGTTTAATATGTTTTACTCCCACAAAAAGAATGATAATTAACACTAGAAGTACTACATCTTTCCAAAACGTTTCCCAAGGCTTTAATTTTAAAAAATCACCAAAACAACCACAATCTTTTACTTTATCAAAATAGGCTGCATAAAAGGTTAAAAATGTAAAAAACACAATCATTCCTAATAAGCTCCAAACCGTAAACTTAGGTTTGTAACCAATAAGTAAAAAGACTCCTAAAACTACTTCAAAAACAACCACTAAAACCGAAATCATTAGCGCATAAGGTTCTAAAAAAGGAATATTTAATACATCTGGACTAAAATATTCTTGTAATTTATAAGAAAACCCTAGTGGATCGTTCAATTTTATAAACCCAGAGAATATAAATAATACACCTACTAATATTCTTGACATGTTTACTATGTACTTCATGTATTTGTAATTATAATTTAAAAAAATTCCGCTTTCGCTTGAGTTAATTTTATTTTTCGTTTAAATGAATTAAAGCAAAAATGGCATAATTAATCATATCTTGATAATTAGCATCAATACCTTCACTTACTAAAGTTTTTCCTTTATTATCTTCAATCTGCTTTACGCGTAATAATTTTTGTAAAATTAAATCGGTTAAACTACTCACACGCATATCTCTCCAAGCCTCTCCATAATCATGGTTTTTATCTTCCATTAATTGTTTGGTAATAGCTACTTGTTTTTCATACAATTCTTTAGCTTCTTCAGTAGATAAATCGGGTTGTTCTACAATGCCTTTTTCTAATTGAATTAAAGCCATAATAGCATAATTTATAATACCAATAAACTCGCTAACTTCGCCTTCATCAACCTTTCTAACATCATTTTGTTGCAAACTTCTAATACGTTGTGCTTTTATAAAAATCTGGTCGGTAAGTGATGGTAAACGCAGTATTCTCCATGCACTACCATAATCACTCATTTTTTTAACAAATAAACTTTTACAGGTATCTATAACGGCATCGTATTGTTTTGAAGTATCTTGCATAAATAAATTGAATTTTGTGTAAATTTCGCTTAAATAGTTTAAAGTTCAAAAGTTTAATGTTTAAAGTTTTTAAGACGATGCTTGATGTTCCAAATTTAAAGTTTTAGGTTTGGAATTTGATATTTTAAAATATTGAAATTTTTAGATTATGACTATAAACTGTAAAGGAAAACTTATTGATTTATCATTACCAAAAGTGATGGGTATTTTAAATATTACACCCGATTCTTTTTTTGATGGTGGTACACATAAAAACGAAAAAGAAATACTTCTTCACACTGAAAGCATGCTAAAAGAAGGGGCTACTTTTATAGATATTGGTGCATACAGTTCTAAACCAAATGCCAATTATGTTAGTGAAACAGAAGAACTAAACAGAATACTTCCTATTGTAAATTTAGTTTTAAAAGAATTCCCTGAAATATTAATTTCTATTGACACATTTAGAAGCAATATTGCCAAACAATGTATTGAAGCTGGTGCTTGCATGGTTAACGATATTTCTGCTGGAAAGCTAGATGATACTATGTTACAAACTATTGCAAACTTAAATGTTCCATACATTATGATGCATATGCGTGGTACACCACAAAACATGCAACAACAAACAAATTATGATGACCTTGTAAAAGAGATTCTGTTTTATTTTTCTGAAAGAATTGCTACCGCCAAATCATTAGGAATTGTTGATATTATTGTAGATCCTGGTTTTGGTTTTGCTAAAACATTAGAACAGAATTACGAACTACTAAACAAACTAGAACTTTTCAATATGATTGAAAAACCACTACTTGTTGGGGTTTCAAGAAAATCTATGATTTACAAAAAGTTAAAAACCACTGCCAATGAAGCTTTAAATGGCACTTCGGTTTTAAATACTATTGCATTGCAAAAAAACGCTTCTATCCTGAGAGTTCACGATGTAAAAGAAGCTATGGAATGTATTAAATTAGTTGAATCATTAAATAGTTAATTAAAAATGAAATATTATATTCTACTATTCACTGCGTTGTTTATTTTTTCCTGCGGAAAAGAAAAAGTACTGTTATTACCAGAAATAAGTCATTCTGAAATTTCAGAAGTAAACAATATTTCTCCAGCCTATTTATTTTACGATGAAACTCAAAAAGATAGCGTAGATCTCAACAGAAAAAACCTGATTAGCACAACCAATTGGTTGGTAAACGTTGATAAACGCTTAACTTTAAAACAAGCCATTCCGCATATTAAATTTTTACAGAATAAAAAGAACAATTCAAGTCATAAAAATGAAAACTCTAAAAACTATTTTACTTGTAATGACACGAGTAAAAAGAATTTAGGCTTTATTGAATTTACAAATGTAGTTTATCATGAAGAACCAGCAGGAGAATACTTTACCAATAATTTAAATGTTCCAAAGAATATACGGTTTAGCATAAAGTTTGCAGACGAGATTGAAATTATGGGATTTATGGAAAGCTTAATAAACAAATCATCAAGTAAAAAGAACCTAATCAATGATTTAAAAGATTTATTTAGCAACGAAGAACAAGTCGTTGAATTAATTTTAAACTTTGATGAATATTTGACTTTTCAAGATTATATTTCATATAAATCGTTACTTTCAGAATTAGATTTAAAAAATGTTTTTATTGCAAAAGACGAATTCATTTATAATTAACCATATTTCACTAAATTTACAAAAACCCATTACCATTGGAAATTTTTAATGACCTTTTAAAATTTGATTTTATAGATTACGTAGATGTTTTCTTAGTAGCGCTTCTACTCTACTACATTTACAAATTGGTAAAAGGCACTGTAGCTATCAATATTTTTATTGGTATTATCATTATTTACTTGGTTTGGAAACTTACAGAATTTCTAAACATGGAACTTCTTACAGGTATTTTTGGTGGTTTTATGAAAGTGGGTATTATCGCCTTAATAGTTGTATTTCAACCAGAAATTAGGAAGTTTTTGCTCATGGTTGGATCTACCAACTTTAACAGACGTCGTAAATTTTTAAAGCAATTCAACTTTTTAAAAACAGAAACTAGTGATAGCACCGATGTAAATGCTATTATTTCTGCTTGTAACAAAATGTCGATGTCTAAAACAGGGGCTTTAATTGTTTTTGAACGCAATAACAATTTAGATTTCCTATCGGAATCTGGTGATGAAATGAACATTAAAGTCACCCAGCCCATTATTGAAAGTATCTTTTTTAAAAATAGTCCGTTACACGATGGTGCCATTGTAATAAGCGACAACATTGTAAAAGCAACTCGCGTTATTTTACCTGTAAATAATGAAAAAAACATACCTCAACGCTTTGGTTTACGTCATAGGGCAGCTATTGGTGTTACCGAAAAAACAGATGCTTTAGCTCTTGTTGTTAGTGAAGAAACAGGACATATTTCTTATTTTAAAGATGGAGAATTTGTGGTTTTTGAAGATACAAACGAACTAAATTCTATGATAAAAAAGGATTTAACTTAAATAACTTCCTCCTGCAAAAACTGTACTTCATACAAGTTTTTATAATAACCATCTTTCTTTTTAAGTAATTCTTGGTGTGTACCTTGTTCTACAATTTCGCCAGCATCCATCACAATAATTTTATCGGCTTTTTTAATGGTTGCTAATCGGTGTGCAATAACTATAGAGGTTCTACCATTGGTTATTTTATCGGTAGCGTTTTGTATCAATTGTTCCGAATATGAATCAACCGAAGACGTAGCTTCATCTAACACCAAAATACTCGGATTTGTAACATAAGCACGTAAAAACGATATAAGTTGTCGCTGACCAGAAGACAACATCACACCGCGTTCCTTTACATTATAATGATAGCCATCTGGTAAACTCATAATAAAATCATGAATACCAATATCCATAGCAGCACGTTCTACATCGGCTTCTGTTATTTCTGAATGATTTAGTGTAATATTATTCAAAATAGTATCGGCAAACAAAAACACATCTTGTAAAACCACAGCTATTTGTGTACGTAAAGACGATAAGGTAACATCTTTTATATCAATACCATCAACCGAAATTGTACCATCTTTAATTTCATAAAAACGATTTAATAAGTTAATAATAGTCGATTTTCCTGCGCCTGTTGCGCCAACAATAGCAACTGTATCTCCAGCTTTTACATCAAACGAAATACCTTTTAATACTTCTTCATCATCTACATAACTAAAATAAACCTTATCAAATTTTATATTCCCTTTAAAAGACTCTGCTACATGCGTTCCTGTATCATCAATTTGCGATGTAGTATCAATAACTTTAAACACTCTATTGGCTGCTACCATTCCCATTTGAAGCGTATTAAACTTATCGGCTATTTGACGTAATGGTCTAAACAACATCGGAATAAACATTATAAAAGCAATTAAATCGCCCTGAGAAATGGTTCCTTCTAAAACCACATTCAATCCGCCATACCAAGCCACTAAACCAATACTAATAGAAGACACTAAATCGGCTAGAGGAAAGAAAATAGAGTTATACCAAACGGTTTTCAACCAACCTTTTTTATGACGCTCATTTATGGCTTTAAATTTTTTATACTCGGTTGTTTCACGCGTAAATAGCTGTAAAATTTTCATGCCTGTTATACGCTCTTGCACAAAAGAGTTTAAGTTAGACACTTCATTTCGCACTTCTTCAAAAGCGCGTTTCATATACTTTTGAAAAATTCTTGTGGCATATAATAGCAGCGGCAACATAAGAAAAACAATTAAACTTAATTTCACATTAAGATAAATCATAACCCCAAATACCACAACCATGGCAAGCAAATCTCTAACAATCATAAACAAACCTTGTCCAAAAATATCAGCAATACGTTCCATATCGGTAACAGCTCTGGTAATTAAAACCCCAACCGACGAATTGTCGTAATACTTCATTTTAAAACGCAGTAAATGGTTAAACAGTTTTACACGCACATCCATAACCAAATTTTGCCCCAACCAAGCCGCATAATAAATAAACAACAACTGAAACACCGTTTGCATAATTAAAACCACAAACATTAAAATAACATAAAACAGAAAATCTTGAGATATTTTGGTTTCAATACTTTCATCAATAGCATATTTAGTAATATATGGCGTTGCCGAACTTAACACTGCCAGTAAAACCACGAGAATATTAAGCCCAAAAAACACCATTTTATAAGGCTTAATATATTCAAAAAGGCGTTTGAATAATTTAACATCAAATATGCTTTCTTTCTTTTCTGCCATTATATTTTTATATCCTTTGGGTATTCAACTTCAGTTAAATATAAAGCATGTGCCGGTACCGAAAAACCCGCTTCACTCCTATCTTTAGATTGTATTATGGTATGCAAATCGTTCACCGCTATTTTCCCTAAACCAATATTAATCATAGTACCAACAATAGCTCTTACCATATTGCGTAAAAACCGGTTTGCCTTAATGGTAAACTGAAGTTCATCATTAACCAAAGCCCACTCCGCTTTCATAATATCACAATAATACGTTTTTACATCGGTATTACTTTTCGAAAAGCATTGAAAATCTTTATACTCAAATAAAATTTTAGAAGCTTCCTGCATTTTTTCAACATCTAAAGCCTGCTTAACATAAAGCACATTATCAAACGAAAACACATTCTTTTTTAGCGTTACTCGGTATAAATACGTTCTGCTAATAGCATCAAAACGCGTATGTGCATCATCTTTCACTTTAAACACATCATGAATAGCAATATCTTTAGGTAAAAAAGAATTTAGTTTAAAAACCAAGTTAGTTGTATCAAAATCGCCATCATAATCAAAATGCGCAAACATTTGTTTCGCATGCACACCAGTATCTGTTCTACCTGCTCCCATAATGGCAATAGGCGCTTTCAATAATATTGATAATGCTTTTTCTAAAACCTCTTGTACAGAAATAGCATCGGGTTGATTTTGCCAACCATGATACCCACTACCATTGTAAGAAAGTTCTATAAAATATCGCAATGTGTTTTAATCCTTTTATTGAAACAACAAATATAGAGAGATTTGTGTTTCCTTTAAATAGTAAGGCTCTTAATTATATATTAAAAGATTTATAGGGTTACTTCGAGTGATTCCAATTTTTTTCGGAATAATAGTATCGAGAAGTTGGGCGTTACCCAAGGGTCGGGCTTTACGTTACAAGTCCTCGCTCGTACCTCGCTGTGGGCTTTTCTCTGCAATCCCTAACGCAGGTGCTTGCTGGGGTTTAGTTTAGCATGTTTAAAAGGTTTGTTTTTGGAGTGGTTCGTTTAACGTTTGGTGTATGGTTAGTTGCGTGATTAAGCAACTAATTTAGTAAACAAATACTTGCCAGAGAAATTAATTATACAAGGTGTTAGCAAGCGTTTTTCATTAATTTTAATTGCCTCTTATAAGTTCTAGAATTTTTAAGTTTTTCCAGTAAAGTAGCTTCTCCAAATATTATTTCTTTAGAAGAATTTTCAATTGTTCTCTTTAGAAATTTCCTGTATTTAAATATTGATAATCTTTTCTTTATAATGCAAGGCATAACCTTATCACATTTTTCTGCAAGGTTTATTTCCAACATTATATTTGGTGCTAATGCAACCATTAAATTATGATTTCTAATCATCACAGGACTATCGGAAAGTGGAAACTTATTCCTTTTTATCTTATAGATTTTCCATGTTGGTACTACAAATGGGGTAGTTAATTTTCCTAATTCCGTTTTATCACTTAACATGTGTTTAATAAATACAAAAACCTCAAATTTCTCCCATCCATTAAGTTTATATATATTTATTAATCTATCCAAAGAATTTGGATTTCTCATCATTTGAAACAATATGAAAAACATTAAATGTGCCTTTTCAAAATCAGTAACAGGTTTATTTTCAAGAACAACCTCTTGAAGATGTTTTTTGTATGAATCTTCCATTATCGAAAATAAATTTTCAAAGTCCAATGTCATTTCAGACTCGTCTTTTTCGTAACGCTCAACAATTTCTTTTAGATTATCAGGAAAGTTCCGTTTTGTGAAGTTTAAAGCTCCTTCTTTAGTTATTTTAGCTAAACCAAATTTCTTTTTCCAAAAAACATTTTGAGTGACGTCTTTATAAATCTTATCACTTTTTAGATTCAACACAAAGACTTCTTTTTTTCTAGGACTTTCATTAAAATCCGGATTTAGTCTTTTATTAATTAAGAAATTAAAGTTCCAATATGCAGTCCAGAAACAAGGATTGTAATGTGTTTTATTTGTTAAGTTCACGGTTTTATTTAATGCTTGCCAACGACTTGATATGAAATCGTTTTTATGTTTTATATCTAATGTTAAACGAAGTTATCATTTTTTTCTGACAATATCAAGAAGAACTCTTAACTGGAAAATGATAACATATTAAAACAATTATATATAACTTTACCAACACACATTTTACTTATAATAAATGATAAAAATATTACTCCTCTCTGACACACACAGCTATATTGATGATGATATTTTAAAATATGTAAAACAAGCTGATGAAGTATGGCATGCGGGAGATATTGGCGATTTAAAAGTAACCGATGCTATTAAAAAACTAAAACCCTTACGCGGTGTGTATGGCAATATTGATGACGCTAAAGTGCGTGTAGAATTCCCAGAACACAATAGATTTATGTGTGAAGGTGTTGATGTTTGGATAACACACATTGGTGGGTATCCGCCAAAATACAATAACAGAGTTATTGAAGCTATAAAACAAAACCCTCCTAGACTTTTTATTTGTGGGCATTCGCATATTTTAAAGGTAATGCCCGATAAAAAATTGCATGTTTTACACATGAATCCTGGAGCAGTTGGCAAACACGGATTTCATAAAACCAGAACCATGTTGCGTTTTACTATTGATGGTAAAAAAATTGATAACCTTGAGGTTATTGAATTTCCGGTAAGACATCCTAAAAACCCTTCCTAAATCCTTCCCATGAGGAAGAACTTACTTACTTTTACGGTATGTTGTTTTCTTTACTTTTACTTTATTTTAACTTTTACAGATTCCTGCCTGCTCATTTCCTTTAATAAACCGTAAATTTGCAACTATTTATAAAACAGAAAACATAATTATTTATGAGTGTAGTAAAAGAAAATGATACTGTAAAAGTACATTACACAGGAAAATTAAGCAATGGTCAAATTTTTGATAGCTCGTTAGAAAGAGAGCCTTTAGAAGTAAAATTAGGTGAAGGTTTGCTTATTCCTGGTTTTGAAAAAGGTATTATTGACATGAAATTAAACGAAAAGAAAACAATTAATATTCCTGTAGCTGAGGCTTACGGAGATATTAGACAAGAATTGTTTTATGAAGTAAAGAAAGAACAACTTCCTCCAGATATGACTCCAGAAGTAGGTATGGGTTTGGCTTCTAAAGATCAAGATGGTAGAGAAACACAATTTCGTGTAGCTGCTGTTAACGAAGATCATATTATTGTAGATGCTAATCACCCGTTAGCAGGACAAGAATTAATTTTCGATTTAGAACTTATTGAAATAAAGTAACAAAATCGATTTTTTAGTTATAACAAAAAACCCAAAGTTTTCACTTTGGGTTTTTTTTCGCACTAATACTACTAAGATGTTAGGTTTATCGTAATCGATCTACAGATTTTACAAGATCTTCATCCTTCTTAATGGCCTTATTGGCTAAAACCAAAAACACGATAGAAATAATAGGAAGAAACATCCCAATACCTTTCTCAGAAACCGCCGTTTCTCCAGATACATTTAGAGATTGATATACAAAAAATCCTAGTAAAAAAAAGTTTAATATGATATTAAGACGTCCCAACATAAATTGAGATTTCCTGTTTTTGTATCTAAATATAGAAATGATTGATAATAATGCAGAAGCTAAAAAAGCTGCAAATACATAATTAACATCACTAGCAAATACTTTAACTTGGTCTGTTGTAGACCATAAATCAAACACAAAAATTAAGCCCGCAGAAACGCCTGCAGCCATTAAAAGATATATAGTTTGAATACGTTGTAGCATAAAATTATTAAAACTAGACGGCAAAAATAGTAGTTTCTTTTTAAAAAATAATACTAAAAATTAAAATAAAGTTGTATAATTGCATTATAAATCCTCAATAACCGCATTAACAGGTTATTAATTCTTCAGAATAAAATCATTATTTTCAGAATAACTCAAATTTATATTCAATATAAAATATTACATATAAACATCAATGTTTGAAATTTCACAATTAAAAGAAAAGAAACTCGCTGACTTACAGGAGATTGCTAAAAAATTGAACGTTCCAAAATACCGTTCTTTAAAAAAATTAGAATTAGTTTACCAAATATTAGACACTCAAGCTGCCGACCCAAAAGCGGTTACTGCAGTTGTTGAACCTAATAATAAACCTACTGACAATAAAACTGAAAAGCCAAAGCCAGCTAGAAAACCTAGACAACGTGTACAGAAACCAGTTAGAAATACACCTAACAAAGCTGTAGATAAAGCTCCAGAACTTCCTTTAGAAGAAGTAACTGATAACAAAACCGTTGAATCTAAGGAAAAAACGGCTGTTCCTACTAAAAAAGAAGCGCCTAAAACTGATAACAAACCAAATCCTAGACCTCAAAACGACAGGAAAAAAGATAATCAGCAAAAACCAAATCCTAGACCTCAACAAAAAAGAGAGCCTAATCATAAAAACCAAAAGAACGGTAACGTTCATAGTAATAATGGCAATAAAGATAATAGAAATCGCTACCGTGAACCAGATTATGAGTTTGATGCTATTATTGAAAGTGAAGGTGTTTTAGATATTATGCAAGATGGGTATGGTTTTTTACGCTCATCAGATTATAATTATTTATCATCACCTGACGATATTTATGTATCGCAATCACAAATTCGTTTATTCGGTTTGAAAACTGGCGATACTGTTTTAGGACATGTAAGACCTCCTAAAGAAGGTGAAAAATATTTCCCTTTAATAAAGGTTAGTAAAATAAACGGTCAAAATCCTAACGTTGTTAGAGACCGTGTTGCTTTCGAGCATTTAACGCCGTTATTTCCACAAGAAAAATTTAATCTTGCAGAAAAACAAGCTACTATTTCTACAAGAATTATGGACTTATTTGCACCTATTGGTAAAGGGCAACGTGGTATGATTGTATCGCAGCCTAAAACTGGTAAAACCATGTTATTAAAAGATGTAGCTAACGCTATTGCTGCAAACCACCCTGAAGTTTATCAAATGATATTATTAATTGATGAACGTCCTGAAGAGGTTACAGACATGCAACGTAATGTTCGTGGTGAAGTTATAGCATCAACGTTTGATAAAGAAGCTCATGAGCATGTAAAAATTGCTAACATAGTTCTTGAAAAAGCAAAACGTTTGGTTGAATGTGGACACGATGTTGTTATTCTTCTAGATTCTATTACTCGTTTAGCAAGAGCATACAATACAGTACAACCTGCATCTGGTAAAATATTAAGTGGTGGTGTAGATGCCAATGCACTACACAAACCAAAACGTTTCTTTGGTGCAGCTCGTAATATTGAAAATGGTGGTTCTTTAACCATTATTGCAACAGCACTTACTGAAACAGGTTCTAAAATGGACGAAGTAATTTTTGAAGAATTTAAAGGAACTGGTAACATGGAACTTCAATTAGATAGAAAAATATCTAATCGTAGAATTTTCCCTGCTATCGATTTAACATCTTCAAGTACGCGTCGTGACGATATCTTATTAGATGAAAACACAATTCAACGTATGTGGGTAATGCGTAAATATCTTGCCGACATGAACCCTGTTGAAGCTATGGAGTTTATAAACGATCGTTTTAAACAAACCAGAAACAATGAAGAATTTTTAATATCCATGAATGGATAACAAAAAAAGAAATTTAAGTAAACTCTAAGTTTCTAATACAATTATTTTCCCGGAAGATGGGAACCTAAACTAAACATTAAACTAACTACCAAGCCTCAACATTTATTTGTTGAGGTTTTTTCTTTTTAGGAACTTTTTTTAGGCGTTACCTTTTAGCTCTCGCTTTTCGTTCATAGTTTTAGCTCGATGCATATACTCACTAAAAGTTAACCTCCTTAACATGATTTCATTAATTTTAAATATTAAACTATGAATAATCGCTAACGAAAATAGAAACCTTATAAAAACAAAAACGACCACTTTAAAAGTGATCGTTTTAACAAACTTAGTATTATATAAATTAATAGTTATTTAAAAGATCTCTGTATTCTTTTAAATCGGCTATATTCATTTTATTATCAAGATTCTTAATAAGAGAAATTAAATATTTAAGACTCTCTATTGGATCTGAATCTGCTTCCGTAACAACATTTTCATCATCAATAGGCTCATCATCAAGTATAGGAATTAAAAATGTTTCATTAGCTTCAATATGCTCATAAGTAAGTCTTAATACTTTTACTACTAGAGGTATTTGCTCTTCTAGGGCATATTCTCTTAATGCCTTAATATCTTCAATTAATGTATCTGTATTTATACCTGTCTTATCAAGGTTATTCAGAATTTTGTCGATTAATTTAATTGCTTTTTTATTTTCCAAAAGGGTAAGTTTATATAATTAATGAACTCTTTAATAATTGCAAATTTAAATTTTTAGAAATCAAAAACAGTTATTTTTCTATGATTTTGTTTGTTAATATTTAATCATTTCAATAATTCTTTTAAATATTATTCTAAAAAATCAAAGTGTACAAAAAAAGCCTCTCATTTCTGAGAAGCTTTAAATATTTTAAACTTTAAAGTATCTTATAAAGCAGCTACATGCTTAGCTAAACCAGACTTTAAATTTGCTGCTTTGTTAGCATGAATAATGTTTTTCTTAGCTAATCTATCTAACATAGAAACAACAGAAGGAAATAAAGCTTCAGCTTCTTTCTTATCAGTTAACTCACGTAATTTCTTAATAGCATTACGAGTTGTTTTATGTTGATATTTATTAACTAAACGTTTCGCTTCGTTACTTCTAATTCTTTTTAATGCTGACTTATGATTTGCCATTTTATTTTGTTCTTTCTTTATTAAAAAATTGTAGCCCGTAGGGGAATCGAACCCCTCTTACCAGGATGAAAACCTGGCGTCCTAGCCGATAGACGAACGGGCCATTTGCTTAAGAGTGCGCAAAGATAAATTTAATTTACAAAACTGCAACTTAAATTTAATTTTTTACAACACATTCTTTCAAATAACTTACAATGTCTCCATTGCGGATGCAAAAATACAACTATTTTTAAATGTTGCAACACTAATATAATTTTTTTTGAAAAAAATTTAAATTAGTATGCCTTTGCAAACAATACTCTGCCTTTAGAAGGGTTTCCTGAGTACACACAAATGCCTTCTTCTGCCTTCATTTCTAAAGGAATACATCTTATTGTGGCTTTAGTAAGTTCTTTTATTTTTTCTTCTGTCTCATTTGTACCATCCCAATGTGCCGAAATAAATCCTGTTTTAGTTTCTAAAACAGTTTTAAATTCTTCAAAAGTATCTACTTCTGTTATATGAGTATCTCTAAAATCTAAAGCCTTTTTAAATAATGAGTCTTGTATTTCAGTCATTAAACCTTCAACTTTATCTGTTAAAGAATCTAAAGCAACAACCTCTTTTGTTAAAGTATCTCGTCTTGCTAACTCAACCGTACCGTTTTCTAAGTCTCTTGCTCCTATAGCTATTCTTAAAGGCACACCTTGTAACTCATGCTGTGCAAATTTAGCACCAGGTCTAAACGTATCTCTATTATCAAATTTAACAGATATGTTTTTTGCTCTTAAATCTTTCATAATACCATTTACAACTTCTGTAATGGCATTAAGTTGTTCTTCATTTTTATATATAGGAATAATCACCACTTGATTTGGTGCTAAATTAGGAGGTAATACTAAACCTTGATCATCACTATGTGTCATAATTAAAGCTCCCATTAACCTTGTAGAAACACCCCAAGAAGTTGCCCAAACATAATCTTGCTTGCCTTCTTTATTGGCAAACTTAACATCAAAGGCTTTTGCAAAATTCTGTCCTAAAAAGTGTGAAGTCCCTGCTTGTAATGCTTTTCCATCTTGCATTAATGCTTCTATACAAAATGTTTCATCGGCACCTGCGAAACGCTCACTTTCAGTTTTAACACCCTGAACTACAGGAATAGCCATGAAATTTTCAACAAAAGTAGCATACACATTATTCATTAGTTTAGCCTCAGTAAGTGCTTCTGCTTTGGTTTCGTGTGCCGTATGCCCTTCTTGCCATAAAAACTCTGCTGTACGCAAAAACAAACGTGTTCGCATTTCCCAACGTACTACATTTGCCCATTGATTAATTAATAATGGTAAATCTCTATAAGACTGAACCCAACCCCTAAAAGTATTCCATATAATAGCTTCACTGGTAGGACGAACAATTAGCTCCTCCTCTAGTTTGGCTTCTGGATCGACTCTTAATTTTCCAGGTTTATCAGGATCGTTTTGCAATCTATAGTGAGTTACTATAGCACATTCTTTAGCAAAACCTTCTGCGTTTTTCTCTTCGGCTTCAAATAAACTTTTAGGTACAAATAATGGAAAATAAGCATTTTGATGTCCTGTTTCTTTAAACATTCTATCTAATTCTGCTTGCATTTTTTCCCAAATTGCATAGCCATATGGCTTAATTACCATACATCCTCTAACGGCCGAATTCTCTGCTAGGTCTGCCTTTACAACCAATTCGTTATACCATTTTGAATAATCTTCTGCTCTACTGGTAAGTTTTTTGCTCATATAAATGTTTTGGCACAAATATTGTGACTATGTTAAATATAAAAATAGTTCAGCAAAACTAACTATTTTTGTTATGTCCAACAATTAAATTCTATAGATATGCAACTTAATAACTACATAAAACGAAAAATGCCAATCCTAGCAGCAATTACTTTGCTACTTGGATTATCATCATGTGGATCATACCAATACGTTGGTGTAGATAATGATGGCATTTATGGCGATAATACTGTTAGAGTTATTCAACAAGAAACTACTGTTGCAGAAACACCTAACGAAAATAACTATTACAAAGACTATTTTAGAAATAAATCGATGGAAGCCGATTATATGATTTCTAATAGTGAAATATTTACAGATATAGATAGTTATGAAGGCAATAATTATATAGAAAATGATTCTATAGTTACTACTAATGATTACCAAGGTTATGCTGGCTGGGGACAAAACAGCAATAACGTTACAATAAACTATATAGACAACGGTTGGAATAATTGGGGATGGAATGCTGGTTATGGTATAGGTTGGAACTACTGGGGTTATAACGGATGGAATAATTGGAATTGGAACCGGTGGAACAGATGGAATAGCTGGGGATGGAATGATCCTTTTTGGTGTACTCCGTATTATGGTAGTTATTACGGTGGTTATTATGGTGGTGCCTGGATATATAATAGTTGGGGCTATAGAAACAGAGGTTACTATAGTTTAAATAATAGATATTATGCAAGAAATAATACGTCTTATAGTGCTAGCAGAAGAGGTAGTTATGCTTCTATAAATAACAGAAATTTAGTTAGCAGATCTAGTAATATTAATAGACGTAACAGCATTGCTAACACTCAAAATAGAACTGCGGTTTCAAAATATAACACATCTAGAAGAAATAGTTCGTCTACCATTGCTAGTAGAAATGCAACACGATATTCAACAAACGGTAATACTGTTAGACGAAGTACTAGTAGTGCTACAAGAAATTACAGTCCAAGAACGCAATCTAGCAGTACAACAATAAGAAGAAGTACTTCGGTAAGAACACCATCTTCAAATTCTACTTCAAGAGGAACATCGTCTACAGTTAGAAGAAGTTCAAATTCAAGATACACACCATCTAGAAATAATTCTAATTACAGTAGATCGTCATCATCTTCAAGAAATTCTAGCTATACACCTAGTAGAAGTAGTTCTTCTAGCTCGAGTTCAGCCTCAAGATCTTCAAGCAGTAGAAGTTCTAGTGGAAGCTCAAGAAGTTCTGGTTCTTCAGGTGGAGGAAGACGTCGCTAAATCTTATTTAAAAAAATTAAAAAACACACACATGAAAAAGTTAAATCTACTATTCATAGGCTTGCTATCTATGTCTACTTTATACGCACAAGACATTACTGATGCGGTTAGATATTCTCAAGACGAAATTCAAGGATCTGCTCGTTTTAGAGCCTTAAGTGGTGCTTTTGGCGCTTTAGGTGGCGATATGAGTGCCGTTAGCTTAAACCCTGCTGGATCTGCCGTGTTTAGTCAAAGCCATGCTTCTTTTTCGATTGATATAACAGATTCAAATAACGACACCAATTATTTTGGCAATTTAGAAACGACAAACGATTCTAATTTTAATTTAAATCAAGGAGGTGCTGCTTTTGTATTTAAAAGTAATAATAATTCACCTTGGAAAAAATTTACTTTAGCGATTGCTTATGATAGAACTAATAATCATGATGATAATTGGAATGCTGTTGGAACAAATACAAATAATCAATCTATTGATTTATATTTTTCTAATTATGCTAATGGCGTTAGACTAGGAGACATTTCTTTAATTGGTGATGAATTTATAGAAGATGCCTATCAAGATATAGGAAATGTTTTTGGTTTTCAGCATCAACAAGCATTTTTAGGCTATCAATCTTTTATACTTGAACCTGATTTAGACGATGATGATAATACAACGTATTCTTCAAATTTAGGTAATGGCACTTTTCAGCATAATTACTCATACTTAGCTACGGGTTATAATGGTAAAGTTTCATTTAACATGGCAACTCAATATGAGGACAATTTATATTTAGGGCTAAATTTAAATTCTCATTTTATAGATTACCAACGTTCAACATTTCTTGCTGAAGACAACAATAATTCTAGCTCATTAATTAATTTCATTGACTTTGGTAATACATTATCTACTACAGGAAATGGGTTTTCGTTCCAACTAGGTGGTATCATAAAATTAAGTTCAGAATTTAGAGTAGGTTTAACCTATGATTCACCAACATGGTACACTATTGAGGAAGAAACCACACAATCGATAGACACTAATTTAGCAGATTCTGATATTAATTTTATTAGTGATATTGTAAACGTTTACCCTCAATACAAACTACAAACACCTGGTAAAATAACAGGAAGCTTAGCCTATGTTTTCGCTAAACAAGGTTTAATTAGTTTCGATTACTCTAAGAAAGATTACGGTGCTACAAAATTTAAACCAGAAAACGATTATATAGATTTAAATAGAGACATTGCAAATGTATTAACTACAGCATCAACCTATAGATTAGGTGGCGAATATAAAGTAAAACAATTTAGTTTTAGAGGTGGTTATCGCTTTGAGGAAAGTCCGTACAAAGATGGCGTTACAGTGGGTGATTTAACAGGCTACTCTTTGGGAGTTGGTTTTAATTTTGGTAATACAAAACTAGACTTAACTTATGACCAATCTGAACGCTCTTTCGAAACACCTCTTTATAATGTTGGCTTAACAGACACTGCAAATATCAATAAAGTAAACTCAAATATAACACTATCACTTAGCTTCAATATTTAATAGTTCAATAAAATATTTTAAAAAGCTTGAACTTAAACAGTTCAGGCTTTTTTATTTAAATGTAATTTATTTGGTTTACACCAGACAAACACATTACAATTAATTGTTTGTTAAGATAAAACATAAGAAAACGGAATTACTTATCTTTGCAGACTTAAAACGTGATTTTTTTATAGATGAAATAAGCCTAAACTATAATTTTATCGAATTTCAATATTCATAACAGGCGAATTACATCTAACATCTAAAGCAATTAATAATTACTGATGAAAATTGACAATAACATAGAAGAATATGACTCTTTAGGAGAAGACCATATTGGAACTTCATCAAACACACCACTTCGCATGGATGCTTTTGAGCTTTCAAACGAAGAAAAAATAGACATCATCAAAGATGATGTTCGCCACATCATGGAAACATTAGGGCTTGATTTAACTGACGATAGTTTAAATGGCACGCCCAATCGTGTAGCAAAAATGTTTGTTAACGAAATTTTTAGTGGCTTAAACCCAAAGAAAAAACCAAAGGCTTCCACGTTTGAAAATAAATACAAATACGGAGAAATGCTTGTTGAAAAAAACATTACTGTTTACTCAACTTGCGAACATCATTTACTGCCTATTGTAGGAAGAGCACATGTTGCCTACATTTCTAATGGTACTGTTGTTGGTTTATCTAAAATGAATCGTGTGGTTGATTATTTTGCTAAACGTCCGCAAGTTCAAGAGCGTTTAACCATTCAAATTGTAAAAGAATTACAAAAGGTTTTAAATACACAAGATGTTGCTTGTGTTATTGATGCTAAACATTTATGCGTAAATTCTAGAGGTATTAGAGATATTGAAAGCAGCACAGTAACTTCAGAATTTGGCGGGAAATTTAAAGAAGAAACCACGCGTAGAGAATTTTTAGACTATATCAAGTTAGATACGAAGTTTTAATTCAACCCTTTCTTATTATAATAGCATATCAACAAGCAGCTTAACAAAATTACAAATGCAGTTATATCAACATAATCCTATAAAAATATACAATTCACTAACAGGAACTAAAGAAACATTCAAACCTATCACCGAAGGTTATATAGGTATGTACGTTTGTGGACCAACTGTTTATAGCAATGTACATCTAGGAAATGTTAGAACCTTCATGTCTTTTGATATGATTTTTCGTTATTTAAAGCATTTAGGATATAAAGTTCGTTATGTTAGAAATATAACAGATGCAGGTCATTTAGAAAATGATGCTGATGCTGGTGAAGATAAAATAACTAAAAAAGCCCGTTTAGAACAAATTGAACCTATGGAAGTCGTACAACGCTACACGGTCAATTTTCATAACATTTTAAACACGTTTAATTTTCTTCCGCCAAGTATAGAACCTACTGCAACAGGTCATATTATTGAGCAAATTGATCTTATAAAAACAATTATAGATAATGGTTTTGCCTACGAGGTAAATGGCTCAGTTTATTTTGATGTACACGCATTTGATAAAACACACGACTACGGAAAATTAAGCAAGCGAAAACTAGAAGATTTAATTCATAACACTCGTGAATTAGACGGACAAAGTGATAAAAAGAATCCACAAGATTTTGCTCTTTGGAAAAAAGCCGAACCACAACACATTATGCGTTGGCCATCGCCTTGGAGTGACGGATTCCCTGGCTGGCATTTAGAATGTACTGCTATGAGTACGAAATATCTGGGTGAACAGTTTGATATTCATGGTGGTGGCATGGATTTAAAATTCCCGCATCACGAATGTGAAATAGCACAAAATGAAGCTGCCAAAGGCAAAACTCCTGTAAATTACTGGATGCATGCTAACATGCTAGAGTTAAACGGACAGCGCATGTCTAAATCTACAGGAAACACAGTAAATCCTGACGAATTACTTTCTGGTAATAATAAATTTTTCAGTAAAGCTTATGCACCAAGTGTCATTCGTTTTTTTATTGCACAATCGTCTTACAGAAGCGTATTAGATTTAACCGATGATGGTTTATTAGCAAGTGAAAAAGGCTTTTTTAGACTTATGGACGGCATTAATTTATTAGAGAGCTTAAAAGCTTCTGAAATGTCTTCAATTAATATCAATGCATGGAAACAGAAATGTTATGATGCTATGAATGATGATTTTAATTCGCCTATTTTAATAGCACATTTATTTGAAGCCGTTAAATATATTAATCAAATTAAAGATGGTAGTGAAACATTATCTGCCGAAGATTTAACTCTTTTAAAAGACACTCTAAACAGTTTTGTTTTTGATATTCTAGGATTAGAAAACGTTACAAAAAAAGATTCTGGTAGCGATAAACTTTCTGGTGCTGTTGATATTTTAATTAAATTACGACAAGAAGCTAGAGCCAATAAAGATTTTGCTTTGTCTGATAAAATCCGTGATGAATTAGCTAATGCTGGCATTCAGCTTAAAGACGGAAAAGAAGGCACAACATTTTCAATAAACTAATTGCTTTATAATTTCTGCCAAGTCAGAAATCCAATTTTATAAAATAGATTCCCTCATTCAAGGGAGTAAAAAAATGTTAAAAAAACTACTTATAGCGCCGTTTTTGTTTTTAATTAAAGTGTATCAACTCTTTATTTCACCATTAACGCCCGCAACTTGTAGATATTCTCCAACCTGTTCTCATTACTCAAAAGAAGCATTACAAAAGCATGGCTTAATTAAAGGTGGCTGGCTGGCTATAAAACGCATTTTTAGTTGTCATCCTTGGGGTGGTTCAGGCTATGATCCTGTACCTTAATCAAACCTAATAGCTTTTACTGGAGATATTTTAGTAATAATATACGATGGTACTAAAAGCATTATTAAACACAAAATAAGAGTACCTAAGTTTAATGCAAACACATAACCAAAACTTATATAAACAGGTGCTTCGGTAACATAATACACACTTGGATCTAAGGGAAATAACTTAAAATATTTTTGAGCAAAAAGTAAACCCAAACCTAAAATATTCCCCCATAATAATCCTAAAAAAATGAGATAAGAAGCATTGTATAAAAACAATTTTCTAATACTCCAATTATTACTACCTAGTGCTTTTAATATGCCTATCATTTGAGTTCGTTCAAGTATTAAAACAAGTAATGCGGTTATCATGTTTATTCCTGCAACCAAAATCATAATACCAATAATACCGTAAATATTTTTATCAAATATTTTTATCCACTCAAAAATGGAAGCATATTTATCACTTACTGTTTGCGTATTAAAAGTAGATGGTGTGTTTTTATATATTTCAATGCCTTTTGTTTGCAACTCATCAAAATCATCAATAAACACTTCAAAGTTTCCTATTTGATCTTCTTTCCATTTATTAATACGCTGAATATGACGAATATTTCCAATTAAAAATTGTTTATCTAAATCTTGAAATCCAGAGTTATAAATACCAACAATATTAAAAGTTATAATATTAGGAAGTTTTTCTGTGTCTTCTTTTAAAAACACCATTTGAAAGTTATTACCAACCTTAAAACCTAATCGGTTAGCTAAATATTGAGATATTAAAACCTCTTCGCTCCATTTCTTTTCAAAAGTTGGCAGTCTTCCTTCTATTAAAAACTCTTTAAAATATTTCCAATCGTAATCGGTTCCTACGCCCTTTAAAATAGCGCCTTCAAAATCAGTTTCAGTACGAATAACACCAAATTTAGTTGCCACCGCTTGAATATGAGTTATACCATCAACCGATTTAAATTCTGGATAAAAATCTTGATTCTTAGATATAGGAAATAGACTTTCTTGCGAATTATTACTATCGTAATTAGAAATAATAACGTCGCCATTAAATGCTACAACTTTATCGCGTATTTTTTGCTGTAAACCAATACCTGTTGCAATAGCAATCATCATAACCACAATGCCAATCGCAATTGCTGCAATACCAATTTTTATTATTGGTGCCGATATGCTACTTTTATACGCTTTACTACCAATAATGCGTTTAGCTATAAAAAACTCGTAATTCAAATTAACAATGCCATTTAATATTTTCAAAAATACAGTTTTATTATTTGTTTTAGTCATGATTTCTTGTGCAAACTTATCTAAATCTGAAGCCAGAAATCAGAACTCTAAAGTTACTGAACAAAATAAAATTAAAAATGACAGTACTATTATAGTTGGAGCTAATCAAATAGAGTCTTATTTACCTTTACTTAAAGGAAAAAGGATTGGAATTGTGGCAAATCAAACAAGTGTTATTTTTAAAAAAGATATAGATTCTATTTTTTTAGTTGATCCTGAAACTATGGAAAAAAAATTAGAAAAGACAATAAATCATAGTACACATTTAGTAGATTCACTCCTGTCTCTTAACGTAGATATAAAAACAGTTTTTGCTCCCGAACATGGTTTTAGAGGAACTGCTGATGCTGGTGAGCATGTAAAAGATGGCATAGACACTAAAACTAATTTACCTATAATTTCGCTTTACGGAAAAAACAAGAAACCATCTCCCGAACAACTTAAAAACATAGACCTCATGATTTTTGATATTCAAGATGTTGGTGCTCGGTTTTACACATATATTTCGTCATTACACTATGTTATGGAAGCTTGTGCTGAAGCTAATATTCCTATAATTATTCTTGATAGACCAAATCCTAACGGACAATATATCGACGGTCCAATTTTAGAAACTGAACATTCAAGCTTTGTTGGTATGCATCCTATTCCTGTAGTGCATGGGATGACTATTGGCGAATATGCACAAATGATTAATGGTGAAGAATGGTTAACAAATGGTGTTCAATGTGAATTAAAAGTGATTCCCTTAAAAAACTACACTCATAAATCAACTTATAGTTTGCCAATTAAGCCTAGTCCAAACCTACCAAATGATAAATCTATTAACCTATATCCTAGTTTATGTTTTTTTGAAGGTACTAATGTAAGTGCTGGAAGAGGAACAAAGTTTCCTTTTCAAATTTTTGGAAGTCCGTTTTTGAATTCTGAATTATACAATTTCAAATTTACTCCGCATCCAAATTTCGGTTCTAAATATCCAAAACATCAAGATAAATTATGCTTCGGAAAAAATTTAATCTTAACAGAAAATCTAAACACTTTAAATTTAAATTGGCTTATTGAAGCTTATAATAATACTGAAAATAAAGCAGATTTCTTCAACGCATTCTTCACCAAATTAGCTGGCACAAAAAAACTTCAAGAACAAATTAAAGCTGGTTTAACAGAAACTGAAATTAAAGCAACATGGCAAGAAGGGTTAAAGAACTTTAAAAAAACAAGATCTAAATATTTAATTTATAAATAGATTTTTTAAACTTTAATCCGTTTTTTCATTGCCTCAACAATATTAAAAGCAGCAGGACAAATAGCAACATTCTTTAATGTTAAGTTTGATATTTGCTGAAACTTTTTTCTATCGGTATGTGGAAATTCCCGACATGCTTTAGGTCGAACTTCGTAAATAGAACAATAATTATCGGCTCCTAAAAACGTACAAGGCACACTTTGCAAAACATAATCATGCTCTTCATCAATACGCAAATACTGACTAATAAATTGCTGTGTTTTCATTCTAAAATGTTTCGCAATTCTATCTACATCTTTATCGGTAAACAAAGGTCCTGTAGTTTTGCAACAGTTGGCACATTTTAAACAATCGGTACGCTCAAATTCTTCTTCATGCAAGTCTTGCATCACATAATCTAAATTTTTAGGCAGTTTCTTTTTTAGCTTCGCGAAGAATTTTTTGTTTTCGTTATGCTTATCTTTGGCGAGCTTTGGAAGATTATTTATAATGTCTTGCATGGTGCAAAAATAATATATTTATTATGAGATTTCCTCCTAAGAGGAAATGAAAAAATGGCATTATTAATGAAAGACCTTTTCGGAAACGCCTTAATAGATTATCAAAACGGAGATTACACCGAAGACATCATCACTTCAACAAGTATTTCTGATGATGACACATTACCACTACCCTATTTGTTTCGTGGTTTTAAAGATATGCCAAAACTGGAACAACAAGCTTTAAAATTGGCAAAAGGCAGTATTTTAGATGTTGGATGTGGTGCTGGAAGCCATAGTTTATATTTACAAGAAAAAGGATTTCAAATTAAAGCCATTGACATTTCTAAAGGTGCTATTGAAGTTTGTAAACAACGTGGTGTTTTAAATGCTGAAGTGAAAAACATTCTAAATGAAACAGAAACCTTTGATACCATTTTATTACTGATGAATGGCACAGGAATCTTTCAAGAATTAGCCCAAGTTTCAAAATACTTAACGCATTTAAAAAGCCTGCTAAAGCCTAACGGACAAATATTAATAGATTCATCTAATATTAAATACATGTACGAAGATGAAGATGGCGGTTATTGGATGGACACTAATGCTTCTTACTACGGCGAACTTGATTATTACCTTTCATATAAAGGCGAAAAAGAAACACCTATGAAATGGTTGTATTTAGATTTTAACATGCTAAAACTTGCTTGTGAAACTGTTGGACTTAAATGCGAATTGGTTTTAAAAGGCACACATTTTGATTATTTGACGAGGCTAACTTGTTAACTTTTGTCTTTTATAAATACATGTTGAGATTCTCCTTTTCCATAAATAAAACAGTCTTTATTCAATACCAAAATCTGTTCAGAAACAGAAGTATGTGAATATACTAACTCAATAAAAAAGACACTTTTCTTTGATTTTATATTAACTATTGTGCTATTATCACCAAAAACTAATTCGTTAGCAATCGTTTTTTCAGCTTTTGGTGGTAAATTCAATTCTTCAAGAACTTCAATAAATCCTTTATTTTTATCAAAGCAAAACCTATAAATTAAATTTTCACTACCGCCTTTTAATTTCCAATCGCCTTGAATTTCTTTTTTTACATCATTGAGATTGTTACAACATTCAAGATTTTGTGAAAATGAATTTATTGAAACTAACAAAACAATTATTTTAAACAAGTCTTTCATGTAGTTACAGCTATTGCTTTTTTTATTGGTAACATTTTATTTAATCATTTCCTTGGGTATTTAAAACTTAGCTGTGAATGTTTCATAAAACACATCTGTTTTTTTATCAGATTCCTGCTTTCGCAGGAATGCTAAACCTATAATGTCCAATAATTTTAAAATTAAATAAGCAATCTTCTAAAACTTGACCACCACCAATATTATGAACAATTAAATACCGTTTTCCGTCACTCGATTTTTTATTAACCACAATACCAATATGAGTAATAGCACCTCCTAAATTCCAACAAACAACATCTCCAGGTTTATAATCATTCGAATTTTTAGTTATTGGTTTCTCTGCTCCTTGTCTTTTAAAATAGGTCATTAAATTAGGTACACGCCTATGATCTATATTTTTATCAGTAGTTTTTAAACCCCACATTTTCGGATACAAATTAAAATGCGCTTTCATATCTTGATGCACTTCCTTTTGCAAATCAATACCTAGTTTTCGGTAAGCTCTTATAACCACATCTGTACAAACACCTTTATCAGAAGGAACATCTCCATTAGGATAATCAATAGAAAAATAACTTGGGTCGTATGTAACCTTTTGTTTTGTTAACTGTAAAGCAACATCAGAGAGTGTTAATTGTCCTGTAACATTTTGAGCTTCAATAAAACTGAAACAAAAAACAAAGAAAATGAAAAGTAGTTTTTTCATAAAGGATATTTCTTTTTTATGAGATTACCGCCTACGTGAGAATGCCAAAAAGTGCCTTTTAAAAATCAAACTTAAAAGTTGCTCCTGCTAAAAACTGAATACTTTGCACTGGAAAATTTTGCCAACGCTGATACCCATTATTAGCTATATTATTAGCTTTAGCAAATACCGAAATTTGATCGTTAATATGATAACCAACATGTGCATTGGCATCAAAATAACTATCTAGAGAAACTACCATTGATCTTATTCCTTCAATAGGATCGTTTACTGATAATAAATCTTTTCGTTCTCCAACATAAAATAAATTAGCACCAGAAAACCAATGTTCGTCTATCTGATAATCTAAAAACAAAGATCCGTTAACATCTGGCAAATTCCAAGCTTCTACTTGATCATCGGTAGAATAACTAAAATATTCAGCTTTTAAACCTAATTTAAAATTTCGACTAACATCTACATTTATTTCTCCTGTAAATCCAAAAGTATCTATATTATCATATACAATTCCAAATGAATTTCCAAATTCGTAATCTTCTGCATTTAGTATATCAAAAGATGTTATATTATTAATAAACAACGCTTTATTTCTATCTGCTATATAACGTCCACTAATATTATAACTCATATTACTAGACACTTTTCCTTTTAAACCTACAAAAGCATTATACAACTGGTCGGTTGGTGTAATAAATAAAGTTGGAGACACAAACTGATTTTCGGTAGCAAAACCGTAATACGAATTCTGAATTAAATCGCCTTGAATTCCTCCATAAGCAATTAATACATCATTTACCAACCTGTAAGTAGCCGTAACATTTGGATATATATAAAACTTGCTCTCACCAGATTCATTATCGTTTAAATAATAGGCAGAAAGCCCAAGATTTACCGTTAAATCATCTTCTTTTATTTGATAAGTTGGCGATATTCCTACTTGAAAATTACCATAATTTAATTCCTCATCAGTAAAATAATTTCTATCAAACGTACCACCTAAATAATCTAATTTTATATCAGTTGATATTTCTTCACCATTTACAGGAACATCTACCGTTGCTTTTGCTGTAAATCTATTTTCTCCTGAGCCCTGATTATCTCCAAACCGTCTAAAAAAGAAACTTCCAGAATTGATATATGTATCTTCAAAACTAACATCGCCACCAAAATGCGCATTAAAAAAAGAATGGTCGACTTCTATGTCAGCAGCTTGAGCTTGCAAAACCATAGCATCTGGAACACCATACCAATTGTACATTTGATACTGAAATCCTGCTTCTACATTCCAAGCTAAATCTCTTAAACGCGAGGCATAATTCACATTAATTTTTGAATTTGAAAAATTATCATCAAAAGATAAACCTTCAATGCCTCCAGCAGATGAATGATGACTTAAATAACCGCCAACACTTTCATTTCTGCTAATAGCGTGGTTTAAATAAACTTCGCCTAAAATAGTTGTATAGGTTCCTACACCTAAAGTGGCATAATTATCATATAGTTTTATTGGCTTTGCCTTTTCAACAACCGCTGCTTTTCCTTTAGCAGGTGTGAATGTTGACGCTACAGGAAACGAAAATATATTATATTTAATTTCTTTTTTTGTTTCTGTAGTTTCATCTTCTAGAGACGGAATTTCTTTTACTTTAAAAGCATCAGAAATTGATGGTGTATATGGTTTCACAACATCTATTACGCCTGTATTAATGGTGTCGTTTTCTCTGTTTTGAGAAAAACCATTTGTTACACTTAATATAATTACTACTAATAATATTTTTTTTATGTGCTTTCGCATACTTTTATATTTTTATTGACGATTGATGATTTTTTTAAACTTAGACTGATGTTAATCAAATAAACTAATTTTCTTCAGTTTGAATAGATGAATTTGTTTTAGCTTCTTCTGCTTTTATTTTACTTAACTCTTCTTTGGCTTCTTCAACAACATCATCAAACTCCTTGAAATTCTCAATAACACTTTCTAAAATATAAGTGGCTTGAAATGCATCATTTAAAGCATAAAAATTCTTTGCCATCAACACTAAACCTTTGGCACTATAATACTTATAACCAGAAAAATCTTTTGCTAATTTTTGAACAGATGTATTAGATGCTTCATGCTTTCCTTCTTTATTTTTAAAATAAGCATTATAATATAAAGCTTCAGCTGCAGCTTCACCTGTAGCTGTTTTTTCAACTTCGGCATAAGCCACTTTTGCACGGTTTTCATTTCCTGTTTTTATAGCGGAACGCGCAATAATAATGTGTGCATCACTTTTAATTTTATTATCAATTTTTGATTTTTCCAATACTTTTTCTGCATATGAAACCGCTACATCATAGTTTTGTAATTGATAATTTGCTTTCATTAAATTAGACTGTGCAAACACAATATTTTGAGGAAAATTGGCTTCTTCCTCTAGCATTTGCAATAAAGGAATAGCATCATTCCAATTTTTAGATTCTAAATAAAACTGTGATAAACGTAATAACGCTTCTTCTGAATATTCACTTCTAGAAGCATCAACAACATACTTATAATGTGGCGCTGCATTTGCTAATAAATCTTTCTTATAATATAATTGTGCTACATAAAAATGTGCCTGTAAAGCGTGTATTCCATTTGGAAACTCATTTAAATAACTGTTAAATTGTTTTATTGCCTTATCGGTATTATTATCTAAATACTGTTTTTCGGCAGCTTCGTAAGTAGCATTATCTAAATCGGAATCGGTAACTTCAACATAATCTAACGTTCGTACCCAAGCTGCATAATCATCAACCTGTCCTAAATCGATATAAATTAAACGTGCAGTAGAAACTGCTTGAACAGCCTCTGGAGTTTCAGGATAATCGCCTGCTACTTTCTTGAATTTTGTTAATGCCTGCTCATTTTTACTTGCGTTATAATAAACTAATCCTTGACGCAACAATGCTTTTGGCACAAAAGAACTCATTTTATATTCGCTACTTAAACGATTGTAAACCTGCATAGCTTTATCTGTTTGATTCGCTTTTACATAGGAATTTCCTAACTCGTACATGGCATCATCTCGTAATTTTGATTTTGGATATTTTGAAATAAAAGCATCTAACTCTTTTATTTTTTTTGATGATTGACCAGCATACCCAATACTTATTGCTTTTTGAAAAAACGCATAATCTGATTCTATTTCACTTAACTTAATAGCATTTTCGTATGCATTAATAGCATTGGTATATTCACTTGTTACAAAGTAAGCATCGCCTAACCTTAAATATGCATCATTTAATCTTACTTTATCATTTTTTTTATTGGAAATAAATTGATTGAAATATTGAATTGCTTTCGGGTAGTTTTTTAATTTGAAATACGTGTAAGCTAAATTATAATCTACATTTTCTGTTTCTGGAGTTGATGCAGATTCAGGTTGTTGTTGAAACTGTTTGAAACCAACTAAAGCATCATTATAATTAGTTAAATTATAATCGGCTTCAGCTTTCCAAAAAGTAGCTCTTGTTGTATATTTTGGATCTCTAGGTTCTTTTAATGAAGCATCAAAAAGTGATTCTGCTTCTAAATATTTATTTTCGTTATATAATTCAATCCCTCTATAAAATGCTACTTTTTGATAAGCTACTTTATTTTCAAAACTATTTTTCCCTTTTAATAATTTAAGAGCTTCTTTATAATTTTTTGAAGTGATGTAAGAATCAATTAAAAGTGTTTCAACTTCTTCTTTATAACTCGTATTTGGATATTTTTCTAAATAACCAGCTAACACTTGAGGTGCCGATTGATATGAGTTTCCTATTTCATAACTAATTTTAGCATAATTTAACCAAGCATCTTCTTGAATTTTTAAATCGAAATCCATTTGAGATGCATTTCTAAAAGCATTTAAAGCTTCCTGCTTTTTATCTACATTTATATAACTCTCACCTAAATGATAATAAGCGTTTTGAGCAATTGAGTTATTACCTCCAATTATTTTATTGAATTCTGAAATAGCATTTTCAAAATCGCCTTGTTTATAATGAGCATAACCTAGTTGATAATAATCTGTATTATTCCATTTACCAATTCTATCTCTTTTTCCTTTTTTACCTTTATATGCCGTTAAAAACGGAATAGCTTCAGCATATTGTTCTAGATTAAAATAGCTTTCACCTATAATCTTAGAAAGTTCGGATACTTCATCTTCATCGCTTGTTTCTAAACGCTCTTTAGCAAGCGCAATTGCTTTTTCAAAATTCCCTAATTTAAAATTTAAATCGGCTTGATAATAAGATAACTTTTCTTTGTAACGTTCTTGGTCGCTTACCTGATCAAAATACTCGTTAGCTCTATCATAATCATCGCCTTCATAAGCCATAAAACCAATATAATATTTAGCCTGAGAGCCATATTCTGGAGAGTTTTCAACTTTACTCAAATACTTTTTAGCATCTTTAAATTGCTTTGTTGTAAATGCTGTATAACCGTTGTTAAAATAGAACTTTTGCTTTTCTTTTTTGCCTAGTGCATTTTCATCTACTTTATCATACCATTTTCTTGCATAAGCATATTTACCATTTGTAAAATAATAATCGGCAACATCAACAAAAGCGGTATTCTTTTTTGTACTTGTTGGATAACCTTTTACAAAATCTTCAACTAAACTATCTGCATTATGTTGATTTAAACGTACAGCACAATTAGCAATATAATAAGCGCAATCTGACTGTAAAACTTCTTCTTTAGCTGTTTTTTGCACACTCCTAAACATAGACTGTGCGGCAAGGTATTGTTGATTATTATAAAGCGACAATGCTTTTTGATAATCAACTAAATTACTTGTGTATGTGGCTGATTGTTGTGCTATAACCTGAAAACTAAAACTTATAGCCAATACTAATAAGACAATATTTTTTTTAGTCATTAAATGATTCGTTTTTTAATTTAAGATTCAAAGATAATTCAATCTAAATCCTATAACGCAACAATCGTGCTATAATTATAAACCGAGTTATTAAATATTAATTCTCAAAAGAAAATAAAGAAAAGTTTTAATCGTTACCTTTTATGATTTAACTTTTAAGTAATACATTTACATTACAAAAATTATTTCAACATATGTCAAACCCTATTTTACAATTAAAAAACGCTTCTATTTTTCAAGGTGAAAGTTTAGTACTTTCTAATGTTAATGTGGAAATTAATAAAGGTGATTTTGTTTACTTAATTGGAAAAACTGGAACTGGTAAAAGTAGTTTTATGAAAACGCTTTATGGCGATTTACCTTTAACAGAAGGTGAAGGACATATAGTAGATTTTAATTTAAAAACACTAAAAGAAAAAGAGATTCCGTTTTTAAGACGAAAATTAGGAGTTGTTTTTCAGGATTTTAAATTACTTACCGACAGAACTATAAACGATAATTTACTATTTGTTTTAAAAGCTACTGGCTGGAAAGATAAAACAGAAATGAATACTCGTATTGAAGAAGTTTTAACAAAGGTAGGCATGAAAACAAAAGGGTTTAAATACCCTCATGAACTTTCTGGTGGTGAGCAACAACGTATTGCCATTGCTAGAGCTTTACTTAATAACCCAGAACTTATACTTGCCGATGAACCTACTGGAAACTTAGACCCACAAACCAGTGTTGAAGTTATGGAGGTTTTACAAGAAATTAATAAAAACGGTAATACTATTTTAATGGCTACACACGATTATGCTTTGCTTTTAAAATATCCAAGCAAAACTTTAAAATGTGATGAAAATCAGGTTTATGAGGTGGTACAGAGGAAAAACTAACATTTATGATTTTTTAAATTATATAAGTAGCCTATTTTATAAATATTTTTGAAGACGATAAACAAAACTTTAATTAAATAATATTAATGAAAATTTCACTAAACTTACCCCACTATGATTCTTTTTAGCTATAATTATATTAATTTTTCACCCACCTCAACTACCTAAAAACAAAGCTCTTAACTATTTATAAAAAATCTCACATGGTATATATATCATGTGATAGTATTGAATTTTATAGTCTTTATTTTTTTTAAATTTAAAAAAGAAGTATACAATCTAAACTTATCAATGATATTACTAATTAATGTTGCAACAATTGATTTGATCATTCTAATCTCTCATTTTTCTTATAAATAAATATGATTTCAATATTAATTCCTGTATATAACTACGATGTAACAAAACTTGTATACGAAATACACAAACAGGCTTTAAAAGCTAAAATTGATTTTGAAATTATTTGCATTGATGATTTATCTAACGATACTATTATTAGTATAAATAGTGTTATTAACAATTTAAAACATACAAGCTATATACTATCTCCAATAAATAATGGTATATCCATAACAAGACAATTATTAGTAAAACAATCAAAGTACAAGTGGTTTTTACTTGTTGATGCAGATATCGAACTCAAAGATAAAATGTTTATTTCTAACTATTTAAATATTATAGGCTCTGGATATAATTTTATTTTCGGAGGTTTCGATTATAAAAAAATCAAACCTCATAAAGATTATTTATTACGTTGGAAATATGGAAAAAAATGTGAAGCTCTTGATGCTAAAACAAGAAATAAAACTCCATATAAAGTTACTATAGCTGCAAATTTATTAGCAAAAAAAGCCAACTTTAATACTTTTAATTTTGATTTCATAAATAAACAATATGCTATGGATTATTACTTTGGTGCTTTATTAAAAGAATCTAACAGTAAAATATTACATATTAACAACCAAGTATATCATTTAGGAATTGAAAAAAGTCCTAAATACCTAAGAAAAAAAGAACAAGCTGTAGAAACTTTAATCAAACTATATAAAAATAATAAAATTAAAATACATGATAATGATTTACTATATATGTTCATTAATATAAAAAAAACAGGTCTAGTTTATATATTTGGATTCTTTTTTAAACTCCTTCACCCTTTTTTAAAAATAAACCTTTTTAGCAAACATCCCAAAGTTTTACTTTTACAATTTTATAAAATTTTATATATGTGCCATTTTTATATAAAAACTAAATAGACATAAATAAATTATGCCATTCTATCATTATAGAATCAATATCATATTTACCTAAACTACTTTTTGCATTTTCTCCCATTTGATTTCTAAAATTTCTATTCTTTATTAAAATATTAATTTTTTCTATGTATTTTTTTTCATCATTTTGTTTCACAACAAACCCATTAAAACCATTAATTATAATATTATTACTCCCTGTTGTTGCATATGCTATTACAGGGATTCCATATGCCATAGCTTCTATTAAAACTAAACCGAACGATTCTGACTCCGATGTTGTTAACAGCATAGATACTTCCGAATAGAGCTTTTCAATATCATCTATTGGATTATTAAATTCAACTGTACTTAAAATATTTTTATCTAAAGCAAGTTTTTCTAATGGGATCTTATCATTTTTTTTACCATAAATTTTAAGAATCCAATCTGGATGTTCTTTAGAAACTTCATTCCATATGTTAATTAGTTTGTCATACCTCTTTTCATATGAATGTCTTCCTACTGCAACAACAACTTTATTATCGCTTTTTTTACTTTTACTTGATAAATTAAACCATAAGGGATTAGTTATAACTTCTAAATTAGACCCGTTCCAGTTTTTTTTTTCTTCTTTATTTAAAACAATAAAACTTTTATATTCATTGATACTTTTTTCTAAAAAAAAATTAGAGAGCTTTAACTTAAATTGTTGGCAAAAAGATTTTACAGAAATATTTTTACTACAGTGCCTTTCATAAACTAACGGTACTCTTTCATTTATTAAAAAAGGCAAAAGAGACCCTTTTAAACCGTTATCACAATTAATAATTATATCTGGGTTTACTATACTAACAACATTATTTAGCTGTCTCTTATATTCAAAAATATTCTTACTATTTGAAAAATAAAACCCTATTTCATCATTAAAATCATAAAAGAAACCATTATTAAAATTATTAGAATCAAAAACACTTATTTTATAACTATAATTTTCAATTAAATAATTTAATTTCACAGAAAGCACCCTAGAAACACCTCCTGTTCCTTTTAAATTAGTTGTTATGTATAATAGGTTTTTCAAAAGAAATTAATTATAATTCATTAATTCTAACCATTGCTGGCCAATTACATCTATAGAAAATTGTTCAACACTTTGCTTTGCATTTTTTTTACAAATATTATATAAATCTTTATTGGTAAACATCATGTTTATTGCCTCTATAAATTCATTTATTTTTTGATTTTCTACTAAAAGACCATTTTTTTTATGTTTAATAATTTCTTTTGGTCCAGTAGGGCAATCAAAAGAAATTATCGGTGTTCCACAGGCTAAAGCTTCTAATAAAGTCATTGGTAAGCCCTCATATAAACTAGTCATTAGATAAAACTTGGATTGCCTTATATATTTATATGGATTTGTTTTAAACCCCAAAAACCTCACCATTTTTTCAACTCCATTTAATTTTGCTACCTGTATTAACTCTTCCTTTTTATCTCCTTCACCTAACAAAACAAGTTTGATCTTTTTCTTAGGTAAAATAGATTTAGAATAAGCCAATATGAGTTTATCATATTGCTTTACGTTATTAACATATTGCCCAACACTAATTACGTACTCATAATCTAGCAAAACTTCTTTTTTAGAACTATTTATTATTTGAGGAATATTTATTGAATTATAAATAGTCTTCATGTTTTTTAATTGATATTTTTCTTCTATTATTTGTTGCATCGCATTTGTAATAGAAACTATTTTATAACTGTTGGCATAAATAAGTCTAGCTAAAAAAAAATTATTAGGCAGGTAACTATCTATTTTAGAACTATGCACTGTGTAAATTATTTTTTTATTATAAATATATTTTTTAATAAAAATTTCTTGAATTAGGTTTATTCGAAAACGAAAATCTATTATAAAATCAAATTGATGCTTTTTTATATAATTATTGAAATAATAAAAACGCTTTATTTTGTTAAAAATAGTATTGGAATCACTTTTTAATTTCCCTAAATTAAATACACTTCCTGAATAAGAATATCCTAAATCATCATGAAAAATAATTATATGAACATCTATCCCTTTTTTACTAAAAAAATTTGAAAGATTAGCCATTACTCTTTCTGATCCACCTTTATTTAATCTAAATCCAACTAAAGCTATTTTTCTGTTACTCATTAAATTTTAAAATTATGCGAAATCAAAAATAAGAGTTTATTTTTTCATCTTCTTTTATATTTACCTTAAATTACCTCACTTTAAAAAATCACATATATAATCTTACTATTAAATTATTATGATAGACTTATCGGTTCATCTTATTACTTATAACAACGAAAAACATATTGAACAGACACTTCAATCTATTCTTAGACAAAAAGTAAACTTTAATTATGAAATTGTTGTTGGAGATGATTGTTCTACCGATAATACTCTAAATATCATTAACCAATACAAAGCTAAACACCCTAATCTTTTTGATATAAAAAAAAATAAACAACAATTAGGAATATTAGGCAATTTTAAGACTACTCTTGATAGATGCAAAGGGCTTTATATTTTTGATATTGCTGGAGACGATTTATTAAAACATGATTATTCACTTCAAAAAATGGTCGATATTTTAAAAAATGATTCTAGTTTAGGGTTTATTGATAGTGGTGTTGATAAATTTTATGAAGAGAATAATACGATAAAACCATTTTCGAATAGCAACAACATTAAAGCTCCAATTAATCAATATAAAGAACAATTGTTGCTTGGAAAAATATTACCTATTGGTATTTGTTTTAATAAAAAACTTTTATATCAACATGTTGATTTTGATAGGTATTTTAACATGAAAATTACTATTGAAGATTATCCTATTCTTGTAGATTTAGCAATGAACACTAACATTTATAAGGTTAATGAAGTATTGCATGTTTACAGAATCCATCATGATTCTTATTCAAATAAAAAAACTTTTGAAAGCCATGCTTTTTTAAATCTTCAAATGAAAAATTTGTTTGATTTTTTTAATAAAAAATATGAATTCCCTAAAGATATTATTCAAAAATTTAATAATAATTATTACAAACAATTATTATTTTTAGCTGGCTACTTTGAAAAAAAAGAAGTTGGAAAAAAGGCTTTTAATAAAATAAAAACGAAAAGCATTAAGGATTATATCCATTATCAAGCTAGCCAAAGTTCCTTTTTTAGGAAATTAGTTTCTATTATATAAGATCCTATTTATTTTTAATTATAAATTCTTTAAAATCTCTGATATAATCACTCTCTTTATAAGCATCAGAAGCAATAACTAAACATACAGCTCCTGAAGAAAAATTTTCCAATTCACGCCAAATCATATTAGGTATTAATAACCCTTTATTAGGCTTATTTAACATAAGAGTCTTTTTACCACCAAAGGCATCTTGTAAAACAACATTAAAACTACCACATACTGGTATTAAAAATTCTAACTGTTCCTTATGAGCATGCCCACCTCGATAAGCATCACTCGGAACATCATATAAGTAATATATTCTTTTGAAAGAAAATGGTAAAATATCATTTTCTAAAACAGACAAACTTCCTCTAATATCTTTAATTTTTGGTATATCAATTAGTTTAATTCTATCCAAATTATTTTATCTTTTTCGTTTTAAAAATTTATCTAAATTTTCACGTTCACCTTCCCAATCCCTAGAAATATTAATTTTAAGTAATTTTGATGGAATCCCTCCTATAAGAATATTTGTGCCTAAAGGAATATAGTCAGTATTACACACACTATTTGATGCAATAGTACAATAATTTGGTGTTTTGGTTTTTGACATTATAGAAACCCTACTCCCAACATAATTAAAATCTCCAATATAAATTGGATTTGATATTGCATATTTCTCACCACTTAGAGTATTTATCATTTGATGAAAATTAGTATCTATAATTTGTGATTCCGAACCTACTCTTGCATAATCTCCCATAAAAACTTTATCAACACAAATTAGTTTCCCATTTGTTCCTATAGAAGACATATTTCCAAACTCAGAATAAGCATTACCTCCAATATATACAAAATAACCTTTCCCAAATTGCACATGCCCCTTAAATACCATAACTCCACTTAAATAAAGTTCAGAAACACCTTTAGAACTTTTATTCATTTCATAAGGTTGTCCAAAACCTACCATACCCCTTTTTAAAGGAGCTTCAATTTTCACAGCTCCTTTTAAAGAAGTAAATTTAACACTGCCATAAAAATATATTGGTAATTTAATTGCTATCTTAAAAGGTAGCTTTTTAAAATTAAAATACAAAGTCTTAATCCAATTAACAGATAATTGAAATTTAAACCAGTAATACACTTTTTTAAGCAACTCAATCATTAAGTTGTTTTTTTGAAAATAAAGTTAACAATTCTTTTAATGGTATTTTTTTATTAAGCAAAAATACCATGTAAAAAATAGAAAAAAACGCAATCAAAACCATTAAAAAATACTTATAAAATGGCCATGGTAAATATGTTAATAAAAAAACACTGTAACAAAACAAAAAACATTTAAAAAACAACTTATAAACTTCTTTATTTAAATACAATTTATATCGTTTGTTTATAATTATTTTAATACCTAAAAAATGAATACCATAATAAATAAAAAATGCCATACCCACGCCAAACAAACCTTCAAAATAATATCCTGCCATTAACATTAAAAGATAAATAACACTGAAAAACAAACTTGTCTTTACAAAAACTTTTGAGTCTCCTTTAGCTATTATTACATAGCCTAAAGTCCAGGAAACAGCTTTAAAAAGCATTCCTAAAACCCCCAAAGTAACCATACCTATTATTGGTTTAAATTTAGCTGAAAAAAGAATTTCAACTAGAAAAGGAGCTATTATAATAAAAATAATTATTATTGGAGTAATTATTAATAGAGCAAAATAAGATTGATGAAAAATTAAAGATTTAATTTTTTCATTTTCATTGCAAACTTCTGCTAATTTTGGATAATAATTTTTACTCATTACTATAAAAATAACACCTACATATGAGTTTAACAAGATTAAACCTGCACCATAAAAGCCTACTTCATCTATACCTCCTTGATAATTTACACCTACTTGAACAATATATTCACTTAGAGCTCTTATTAATTCACTAATAGTCAAAGCTATTCCTAAGACCAACATTGATTTACCCCCTATTAATACATTACTTATAGATACTTTACTTTTAAGTACATAATATTGTTTTGAAAAAAAAAAAGAAAAAAGAAAACTAATTATCGAAGATACTAAAATAGCAGGTGCAATAGCATTTACTTTCCAATAAAAATACATTGGCAATGTAATAACAAGAGAAACAAAATTTCCAAATAAATTAGCTTTAGCATAATGTTTCAACTTACTCAAACTTTGTAGAACAGTTAAATTTCCAGACAATAATTGCTTAAACAAAACAGCTAAAGACAACCAAATAAAAGCTACAGTAAAATCTTTATTCCCAAAAGCTAACTGACTTAAAAAAGATGAAAACACGAGTACTAATAAAGCCCCAAAAACACTAGTAATTAAAATTAGATGCCTAAAAATTAATATTTTATTATTTAATTTTCCGCGATCACCAATACCAAAATCTTCAGAAATACTTTTTACACCACTAGACTCTAAACCAAAACTTGTTAAACTACTTAATATTCGTAACGAACTATTTAAAAGTGTAATGATACCTATTCCTTTTGGGCCTAATAATACTGCTATAATTTTAGATTTAATTATAGATATAACAATATTAAAAAACTGTACACCTCCAAAGATAGTAGTCGCCTTAAAAATTTGCTTATATGATTCTTTAGTAGTCTGCACAGTTATTTAAAATCAAAAATAAGATTTGTAATTACTTTTATCTCATCTTCTATTAAAAATGGATGTAAAGGTAAACTTAAAACTTCATCATGAATTTGTTTTGTAATTGGCAACTCTAGTTTATTAATTTCATTATATGCTTTCTGTTTGTGCGTAGCTAAAGGATAATGAATTAATGTCTCAACACCGTTATTATATAAATACTTTTTAAGTTTATCTCTATTTTTACTTCTAACAACAAAAAGATGAAAAACATGTTGTTCTTTTCTTTTAATTATTGGTAATAAAACATCTTTATTTTTTATGTTTTCTAAATAACACTGAGCTATACCCCTCCTTTTTTCATTATTAGCATCTAAATATTTCAATTTAATACGTAAAAAAGTAGCTTGTAATTCATCTAACCTACAATTATAACCCTTTAAATCATTTTTGTAAGTTGATACTCTTCCATAATTTCTTAATTTCTGAATAGTCTCTGCTAATTCAATATTATTTGTAGTTACCGCCCCAGCATCGCCTAAAGCTCCTAAATTTTTTGTTGGATAAAAACTAAAAGCAGCGGCATCAGAAACATTTCCTGCTTTCCTTCCATCAAAATATTCAGCTCCATGAGCTTGGGCAGCATCTTCAATTAATAATAAATTATTTTTCTTTGCTATTACCTCTAATCCCTCTACATCATATAATTGTCCATATAAATGAACACCTAAAATCGCTTTCGTTTTATCTGTTATAACGCCAGTTATTTTGTTTACATCTATATTAAAGGTTTCAATATTAGGTTCAACTAAAATTGGCACCAATCTAGTATTACTAATTGCTAAAATAGATGCTATATATGTATTTGCAGGAACAATGATTTCATCTCCTTCTTTCAGTAAACCAAGAACTTTATAAGCTTCAAAAATTAATTGCAATGCATCAAGACCTGAACTTACTCCTATACAAAAATTCACTCCACAATATTTTGCAAAGTCCTTTTCAAAACAATCTACTTGGTTCCCTAGTATATATTGTCCTGATTCTAAAAATTTATCAAATTCGTTTTTAAGTTCATTTTCAAAACGCTTATTTATCAATTTTAAATCTAAAAATTTAATCATGACATCACGCTTTTTAATAATGTATAATTAGCTACCTCTATTTCATAAAAATCATGAACAATGGTTGAAGCTCCAAAACTTTGTTTCCAATTTAATAAGCCTTCATTTATGTTTCTTCCTTCATTTTCATTAGAAATACCAAAATCAAAATATTTTTTATCTTTATATACTTGAAAGATTAACTGATTCATTAGAAAATCTAAGGCTCCAATATTTTCTTCTTTCTTAGTTGATATATATTGTACATGAGCTACATTTTTAGTTTCAAAAATAGTACACCCTGCTAATAATTCATTCTCCAAACTTACATTATATTGCTTAATATTATTGGGAAACTTTTCTTTAAGCAAAGTTATTTCTTCTAAAGAATGAACTGGGGAAACACCATATTTTGTTTTTAGATTTGGTATTAAAATTTCATTCCAAAAAGATGTCATATCTCTTTCTAATTTAAAATTTAGTTCTGCCTTTTGGGCTCTTTTAATTAATCTATTTCGTAACTTTGAAAATGTCACATTCTGATTTAATGGAATTACCATTGAAACATCTCTTCTAACCAATTTCGAATTTAAAATAAATAAAAAGTAATCCATCTCATCTGATGGTCTACTATAATATATTTTAGGCAATTGTTTTATAATAAATTTTTCTATATCCCTTTCTGCAAAAAACTTCAAGGCTTCATAAACTGCTTCTAAAACAATTTGAAATGATATTTTATTAGGTAATACAAATCCACCATAAGTTAATCCTTGATGCGAATAAATCTCATTTCCTTTTTTATTCGCAGGTAAAAGAGCAACTAATTTATCTTTTTTATAAATAAGTAGTGAAAAGTCTTCAAACCTATCTTGATGATATTCCATGAAATCTCTATGAAATAAGAAAGTTGCATTTTTAGATTTTGAAACAAAATCATTCCATGTGACATAATTTGAAAAAGAATATTTAATTACTCTATAATCTTCCATGTTTTTTGTCCCCTTTCTTTATAAACACTTCTAAAGATTAAAAAGATTTATAAAATTCATAATACCTATAATGTTAATTCACTTTTATTTCTGCGTCATTCCCTCTCTATCCACTCCAAAAAGAGAACTTCCAAATATAAGTAAGATAATAGCATAATACATGACATAACTAATAAAATGACCAATTACAGCTCCTTTAGCACTATCAAATAAATCAATAAAGTAAATACTAGTTGTATATAAAATTATAATTAAAAAGGCTTCGGTTAAAATATAATGCCAAAACATTTTTTTAGCTAAAAACTGATAGGCAATAACGGTAGATAATACTTTAACAAAATCTCCTAACAACTGCCATAAAAACAAATCTTCAACAGGTTTAAACTCGTCAGTAAAAATAAAACTAACAATTAATGATCTTAACAAATATATTAGCAATAGTCCAATAAGCAATACTGGTATTATCGTTTTATAAAAACTAAACACCTCTTTTCTAAATTCTTTAACAGTATCAATTTCAGAAAACCTTGGTAAAATATACAAAGCCATTAATGAGCTAACTAACATAAGGTAATACTTAGACACTCGTGTTATAGCTTCCCAAAAACCAGCATCCATATGGCTAACTCTTTCTATTATATGCATTCTAATTGCAATAGCTATAATTGGAAGTAATACAGCAGTAAAAAGAGCCATTAGAGAGTAAGAACTCATTTTCTTTATAAAACTTAAACTAACATTATTAACTTTTATTAAAGATACCAAAGAACGCCTATTTATAATCCCAACTAAGGTTATTAAAAAGATTAAGGATTCTGCTATAACTACAGATATCAATGCTCCTTCTATAGCATTTTGATAAATTAAAAGAAGTGCTACTGAAGCACTTAATATTTGCCCAATTATATTAATAATGATTAGTATTTTATACTTTGAAAACCCATTCATTATTGAAAATGAAAACATATTTAAAGCATAAAAAGGCAGAACAATAGCAAATATTTCAATAACATATGCATAATTGTTATAGGATGGAAATATTAAATTATTAATTAAATCGGCGTTGAAATAACAAAAGAAAGACACAACAATAGTTGATACAAAACCAACATAGAACACCGAAGATATGGCTTTACTAAGATTGACAACATTATCTTTAAAATCAGAAATATACTTAACCAAACCATTATAAAAACCTACTATTGCTATAGTTTGAAAAGAACTTACGAAATTTTGTAAGTTTCCTATTAGTGCTAAACCTACAGGACCAATAAAAACAGCAATAGCTTTAGAGGTTAACAACCCTGCAATTAATCTAGTTAGTACAGAAGCCGTTTGTAACGATGTAACTTTAATTAAAACATTATTATTTATATAATCTATTAATTTTTTCAATTAATATTTATTTATCGTTGTTTATAAGAGACTTGAAAGAGTAAATATTTAACTATAACGAAGTTTAAAATAATTTATTCTTTTTAAGAATAGTCAAATATACAAAATCATTTTACGCATCTATACTAATTCTATTTTAAGTAGGAATTTAGACACTTTTAAATGATTTTATTTTTTCAATAAATAATACACATTAATACTAAGTATTGCAAAATTTGTAATGATTATAGGTTTTGAAATGGGAACTAACAAAAGTCCATAAAACACAAATAGTAAACATCCAATGGAGTTTACTATTCGTAATTTTATAACAGATTTCATTAAAAATGATATTAGAACAACTGCCGTAGCAATATACCCAACCCATTCTACCCAAGAAATTCCTAAGAATTCCATTTTATATTAATTTGTTACGTTTTCTTTCTACTTCTGTTAAATAGATTTTACGTAAACGTAAAAAGTTTGGTGTTACTTCAACGTATTCATCTTTTTGAATATATTCTAAAGCTTCTTCTAAACTAAATTTAATAGCAGGAACAATTTTAGCTTTATCATCGGCGCCAGATGAACGTACGTTACTTAATTTTTTTGTTTTAGTTACGTTAACTGTCATATCATCTCCACGAGAATTTTCACCAATAACTTGACCCTCATAAATATCTTCACCTGGATCTACAAAAAACTTACCTCTATCTTGTAATTTATCTATTGAATAAGGAATAGCTTGTCCTTTTTCCATAGATACTAAAGATCCATTTTGTCTTTCAGGAATACCTCCTTTTAACGGTTGGTATTCTTTAAAGCGATGCGCCATAATAGCCTCACCTGCGGTAGCAGTTAACAATTGGTTACGTAAACCTATAATACCACGTGATGGCACTACAAATTGACAAACCATACGATCACCTTTAGCTTCCATGCTTAACATTTCACCTTTTCTTAAAGTAACCATTTCAATAGCTTTACCAGAAACTGTTTCAGGTAAATCAATTGTCATCTCTTCAACTGGCTCACATTTAACACCATCAATTTCTCTAATAATAACTTGTGGTTGTCCTATTTGAAGTTCGTAACCTTCTCTACGCATAGTTTCAATTAAAACCGATAAGTGTAATACACCACGACCAAAAACCATAAACTTATCAGCACTATCAGTTTCTTCAACTCTAAGAGCTAAATTCTTTTCAAGCTCTTTCATCAAACGATCTTTGATATGACGAGATGTTACATATTTTCCATCTTTTCCAAAGAAAGGAGAATCGTTAATAGTAAACAACATACTCATTGTTGGCTCATCAATAGCAATGGTTTTTAAACCTTCTGGAGTTTCAAAATCGGCTACTGTATCTCCAATTTCAAAACCTTCAAGACCTACAATGGCACAAATATCACCAGTTTGTACTTCTTCTACTTTTATACGTCCAAGACCTTCAAAAATATGAAGTTCTTTAATTTTATTTTTAACAATAGAACCATCTCTTTTTACTAAAGAAATATTTTGTCCTACTTTAAGTTCTCCACGTGTTAAACGACCTATAGCAATACGTCCTGTAAAACTTGAAAAATCTAAAGAAGTTATTAGCATTTGAGTATTTCCTTCTGGTAACTTTGGCTCAGGCACATGCTCTATAACCATATCTAATAATGGCTCAATATTCTCTGTTTGGTTTTGCCAATCATCACTCATCCAGTTATTCTTAGCTGAACCGTAAACAGTTGGAAAATCTAATTGCCATTCTTCTGCTCCTAATTCGAACATTAAATCGAACACCTTTTCATGTACCTCATCTGGCGTACAGTTTTCTTTATCAACCTTATTAATTACAACACATGGCTTTAATCCTAAATCAATTGCTTTTTGTAATACAAAACGAGTTTGTGGCATTGGTCCTTCAAAAGCATCAACTAACAATAAAACGCCATCAGCCATATTAAGTACACGCTCTACTTCTCCGCCAAAATCGGCGTGACCAGGAGTGTCAATAATATTAATTTTTGTGTCTTTATATATAACAGAAACATTTTTAGAAGTAATTGTAATACCTCTTTCTCTTTCTAAATCGTTATTATCAAGAATTAAATCACCTGTATTTTCGTTTTCACGAAATAACTGACAGTGATACATAATTTTATCAACCAAAGTAGTTTTACCATGATCTACGTGTGCAATAATTGCAATATTTTTAATAGTAGCCATATTATAGTGCCTTATTTTAAGCGTGCAAAGGTAACTATAAATAATGGATAAATTATATAATATTTTTTATTTGGGCATTACCCTTTGCGGTTATCTTATTTTTAGTTTATTTTAAACGTAAGTAACTAACCCACAAAGGGTCGCGCTATCCATTATAGCTTTTTTGCGCATAAGCGCGCACAAAAAAGGCTGTCATTTCTATCGCTAATGCACGCATCAGCTAAGTACAATCAATTCAATTTAAAAAGTAGATATTTATTTTGGTCATTAATCTTATCTTTGCAACACAAAATTTCAAAGTAGATGAATCTTCAAGATATTCCAAAAATAAAACATACCAATTCTAACAACTTTTTTTTACTATGTGGTCCTTGCGCTATTGAAGGTGAAGACATGGCATTACGAATTGCTGAAAAAGTAGTTTCGATAACTAACAAATTAGAAATCCCTTATATTTTTAAAGGTAGTTTTAAAAAAGCTAACAGAAGTAGAATTGATAGTTTTACTGGGATAGGCGACGAAAAAGCTTTAAAAATTCTAAAAAAAGTTTCTGACACTTTTGATGTTCCTACAGTTACCGATATTCATGAAATATCAGACGCTCATTTAGCAGCTCAATACGTTGATGTTTTACAAATTCCAGCATTTTTAGTACGTCAAACCGATTTAGTAGTTGCAGCAGCTAAAACAGGTAAAGTAGTGAATTTAAAAAAAGGACAATTTATGAGTCCGGAAGCTATGAAACATGCTGTACAAAAAGTAAAAGATGCTGGTAGTAATAAAGCTTGGATAACCGATAGAGGTACCATGTTTGGTTACCAAGATATGATTGTAGATTTTCGTGGCATTCCAACCATGCGTCAATATGCACCAACCATTTTAGATGTTACACATTCGCTACAACAACCTAATCAAAGTGCTGGAGTTACAGGAGGTAGACCAGACATGATTGAAACCATAGCACGTGCTGGTGTTGTAAATAATGTAGATGGTTTATTTATTGAAACACATTTCGATCCTGCTAATGCAAAAAGTGATGGAGCCAATATGCTTCATTTAAATAATTTAGAACAACTACTTTCTAATTTAGTAACTATTAGAAAAACTATAAACTCTCTTTAAATTTTATTAATTAAATTTTTCACCCCTTGCCTTTTAAGGAATGATTATTTATAACGTCAAATAATATTTCAAAATCAAAACAATGAAAGTATCCTTTTCTCAACCTATCACATTTCTACTTCTAATTATTTCGAGCTTAAACACATTTGCTCAAGAAACTGAAAACACAAAATACACTGCTTCAAACAAAGGAAAATTCTTTGTAAGTTGGGGAGGAAACAGAGAGTCTTTCTCAAAATCTGATATTCACTTTAAAGGAGAAGATTATGATTTCACTATTAAAAATGCTTCTGCCCATGATAAGCCTAAAGGTTGGCATATTGATTATTTCAATCCTACAAGAATAACCATTCCGCAAACCAACATAAAGATTGGTTATTTTATTTCAAATAAATACACTATTTCTTTAGGAGTAGACCATATGAAATACGTGATGAACGAAAACACAACCAAAACTATTGATGGTTATATTAATTTACCTGCTACTGAAGCTGGCGCTATTTACAACGGCACTTATAATAACGAAAACTACTTTGTTTCTGAAGATTTTTTAAAGTTTGAACACACTAACGGACTCAATTATGTGTATGCAGAGTTTGCCCGCTACGATGATATATCATCAATATTTAAACTTCCAAATACTGATAAATTTCAAATTAATTTAACTGAAGGTTTAGCTACAGGAATTTTATACCCAAAAACAAACACTACACTTTTACAAAAAGACCGCTATGACGAATTTCATTTAGCTGGTTATGGGGTATCACTACATGCAGGTTTAAACTTTACATTCTTTAAACACTTTTTTATGCAATTAGATTTAAAAGGAGGTTATATTAATATGCCAGATATAAGAACTACAAGTAATACAGCAGAAAGTGCCTCACAACATTTCACATACTTACAACGTGTTATTGCTTTTGGTGGCATTTTTAATATTTAAATTCTATAACTATATTCTTTTTCTAATCAAATAAACCAAGCTTTTTTACTTTTACTAAGCAAATTTGAAGCTGCTTGTAATAATTGAACAAAGTTTTCTTGATCTAAATCTTCCAGAGTTTTTAGCTGAATTGATCGTACTTGTTTGCGATTATTATCATTTTTTAAAACAGGAAAATCATTTTCAAGTAAAATACCTTGTACAAAAGCCACATCAACATAATTCTTACCTTTTAGAATATTAAGGTAAATCATTGGTTTTTTACCAATATTATAAAACGGAATTTTATAACTATACCGCTCCTCTATTTCTGGTAGCGTATTTAAAATGACACTTCTAACATAAAGCATGATAGATTGAAACGGCTCTTTTTGGTTTAGAAAATATTCTTCTACAGGTTTCACAGATTCATTTTTTTTTCAAACTTAACAAAAATTTATGATGCATAATTGGAAAATAATTATTTACTTTGTATTTCAAAGTACTTTTATATGGAATCAAAAGATTATTTAAAAGACCTCAGTGAGATTAAGGATTTAATGAATAAATCGTCTCGTTTTATTTCTCTAAGTGGTTTATCTGGAATACTCGCTGGCATTTATGCACTCATTGGAGCTGCTATTGCCTATTGGCTAGTAACACAATACAGTAACGGAACTTTAATTCTTGATGGCAAAATTTTTAGATTAGTTATGCTAGATTTATGTCTTGTTGCTTTTTTTAGTATTGTAACCGGGATTATACTAACAACTAGAAAAGCTAAAAAGAATAATGCTAAAATTTGGGATGCTACATCAAAAAGATTGGTAATAAACTTTTTAATTCCTTTAATAGCTGGAGGCTTATACATTTTAATAATTTTAAGTAACGGAAAGTATGGACAAACGGGTGGTTTAATGCTTATTTTTTATGGACTAGCTTTAGTAAATGCATCAAAATATAGCATTGGAGATATTCGATATTTAGGTTATATTGAAATTATTTTAGGTTTAATTGCTACTTTGTTCCCTGGTTACGGATTCTGGCTTTGGGTTTTAGGTTTTGGAGTTATGCATATTATTTACGGTACTTGGATGCATTTTAAGTATGATTTAAAGGCGTGATAAAAAAAATATTTTTTGGAATTTTAATAATTATACTTGATTTAACTTTGTACATCATAATTGGTTTAATATTATTGAATTATGAAGATTTTTATCATGAAAGTAAAGGTGTATATTGGGGATTGAGTAGTATGACACTTATTGAAAAAATAGCATATATTTCATACTATCTTTTACTATTAGTAAATATACTATCAATTGCATATTTCTTTTATCGTCTATTAAAAAAATATATAATAATAAAATAAGATTCCTGCCTTCGCAGTAATAAGAAAATGAGTATCATAACCAACATAAATAAAGTATTCGATCACAGAATTAGATTAGGCATTATGTCTATTTTGATGGTAAATGAGTATGCCGATTTTAATATGTTGAAAGAATTATTAGGTGCCACAGACGGAAATTTAGCAAGTCACACCAAAGCGCTTGAAAAAGCTGAATATATTAAAGTAGAAAAACAATTTATTGGTAAAAAACCAAATACCCGCTACTCTACTACTAAACTTGGAGAAATGGAATTTAAAAAACATATTGAGGCACTCGAAAAATTAATAAACAAACAATAACTATTTTTTTAATTAATTACTTTGTATTTCAAAGTACTTTTAAATAAACTATAATGAAGAAAGCAACACTAATCATCGGAGCATTATTATTTAGTTCACTTTTTTACAAACAAAATGTTGGATTGAACTTGGCATTGTTTAGTATAATAACAATTATTGTCTTAGCTATTTATAATACAAAAGCATTTAAACAAAAAGAAACTATAGCCTTTTGTATAGTATATTTAATAACTGCTTTAGCAACTTTTCTTTACAAATCCAATCTTTCAATTATTGCTAACTGCATTGCCTTTTTTACTCTAATAGGTCATATTGCCGAACATGGTTCTTCTATATACATAAATTGGTTAAATGGATTATACACATTTATTTCAGGCTACTTTCATCGAAATTTTAATATCAATGAAAAAGAAGAAAAGGTAGAACATAAAAAAAATATTGATTATGTGCATTGGATAAAAATCACAGGAATCCCTGTCACCGTTATCATCATATTTATTACGCTTTATAAAAATGGAAACCCAATGTTTAATGACATTATTAATAAAATTGATTTTAGGTTTATCAATTTTCAATGGTTACTTCTTGCTTCATTAGGTTATTATTTACTCTATAATATTTCGACACCAATAAAAGTAAACCCTGCAACCGAAATTGATTTAAAAACAGGAAATATTCTAACAAATAAAGGCGAACTTTTAATGGAAGCTGTTAAAAAAGAAAATCAATTAGCACTAGTACTAATCATTCTTTTAAATATGCTTATCCTATTCTTTCTTATAACAGATATTACATATTTAATCTCAGTAAACGATTTAAGAGCATCTTCTTTTTCATCACAAGTACACAATGGTATAAATGCACTTATAGCTTCTATAATTATAGCTATAGCAATTATACTTTACTTTTTTAGAGGAAATTTAAATTTTTACAAAGGCAACAAAAACCTTAAAATAGTAGCTTATATATGGATTATACTAAACACCATACTTGTTGTAAACATTGCAATTAAAGATTACCAATACATTTATTATTTTGGACTTACATACAAACGAATTGGCGTGTTAGTTTATTTACTTCTAACAATAATTGGCTTAATTACAACAGCTATTAAAGTAAAACAAATAAAAAATTTCTGGTATTTATTAAGAATAAATACGCTAACTGCTTTTACAATTTTAATAGTTTCTTGTGTAATCAATTGGGATAGTTACATTACAACTTACAATCTTTATTATGCACAGTCTATGGATTTTAAATATTTAATAGACTTATCAAACAATAATACCTTTATTCTGAAAAACTATTCTGAAAATGTTGATTTAAAAGAAGATCAAAAATTTGAAGTAGATAAAAAATATGCAAATTATCTCTTTGAATTAAAAAACAATAATTGGCAAGAAGTACACTTAGATAATTTTAAAATAAAATAGATGACCTTTTCAACTCCTATTATAAAAGCCATACTTCTAGCAACAGCTATATTTTGGACGATTATAATTACAGAAGATTTTCAAACTGAAATGTTTCCTTTTATTCTTCTATCAATCATTCCAATTTCTATTTGCTGTGCATTAACTATTTACATAACAATAGTGCCTTTCTTTATTTTTAACAAGTACAATAATATAGAAACCTACAAAAGATATTTTCCTTTTTATGCTATAATTTGTTTTAGCATTTGTTTTTATGGTATCTGGGAATCTAGTTTTAATGTTTTTCCAATTAGTTTTTTCGTTTCAACTTTTTTTACAACAATGCAAACTTGGACTTGGATTGTAAAAGAGAATATAAGTATTGAAACACAATTAAATCAAATATTAAAATGAAATACTTTAAAAAGTCAATATACTTATTCGGGTTCATAGTCACTTATATAATAATTGTTAATTCTTATGTAACATTAAAAGCTAAAAATTCTATATATGAAAATGAATTAAAAATCCCAGAAAACAGGGTTGGGCTTATTTTAGGAGCAAGCAAATATACTTCTAACGGACAAATAAATTTGTATTACAAATACAGATTAGAAGCTGCCATTTCATTATACAAATCTGGTAAAATTGAGTATATACTCATTAGTGGAGATAATAGTAAAAAAGATTACGATGAACCCACCGATTTCAAAAACGATTTAATATTAAAAGGTATTCCTGAAAACAAAATCTATTTAGACTATGCTGGTTTTAGAACTCTAGATTCTGTAGTAAGAGCTAAAGAAATTTTTGGATTAACAGCTGTTACTATCATCTCTCAAAAATTTCATAATGAACGTGCCCTATATCTAGCTAAACATTTTAATATAGACGCCATTGCTTTTAATGCAAAAGACATAAAAGGTAGGTATGGTTTTAAAACAAAACTACGTGAATATATAGCAAGAACAAAGGCTTCATTAGATATACTTTTTAATGTTGAGCCAAAGTTTTTAGGCGAAAAAATAGAAATTATATGAAACTATACATCAACAAAAAATACTTAATAATTACCATACTGCTTTTTATAATTGAAACATTAATAGCTATTTATTTAAAGCGTGGTTTCATTCGGCATACCTTCGGCGATTTTTTAGTAGTTATCCTTATTTACACATTCGTTAAAAGTTTTATTCCAAACAATCATTTTAAAATTGCTATATGGGTTTTAGTATTTGCATTTTTTATTGAGTTTTTACAATTAGCAAATATTCTTGAAACTCTTAACCTTCAAAATAATCATTTAATAAAATTGATACTTGGAAGCACATTCCAAATTTCCGATTTAGTAGCTTATACTCTTGGTACTATTACCATTTTAGCTATTGAATATAAAATTTACAAACTATGGATTACATAAAACAACTCATCCTAAATCGATTTAAAATATTCTCTTTGATAAGCGTCTCCATGCTTTTAAGTATTGTTTTACTGATGATACGAATGAAGCTAACACATTCCTTTTTCTACTTGTTTTTAGTTTGGAATTTGTTTTTAGCAGTCATACCCTTTGCTATTACAAGCTATCTAGTGAGTCTCCCAAAACTCAATAAAATAGGCTTTATATTATGGTTTGGTGTGTGGCTGCTTTTTTTACCAAATGCACCTTACATTATTACAGATTTAATGCATTTAAAATTACATAGAGATTCCTTTTTATGGTTAGATATTTTAGTAGTCAGTTCTTTTGCATGTAACGGCTTACTACTTTTCTATCTTTCTTTAGTTGATATGAAAAATAAATTAATAATCTATTTAAATGAGTCTTTAACCAATTATACCATAACAAGTATACTGTTCTTATCGGCTTTTGGTGTATACTTAGGAAGGTTTCTTCGTTATAATTCTTGGGAATTATTAAGCAATCCAAAATATTTATTTATTGATATTATAAATATTGTTTTAAAACCAATAGAAAACAAAGAGGTTTGGTTCTTTACGTTATTATTTGGTGCTTTTTTAAGTATTGGCTTTTGGGTATTTAAAACACTTGCTAATTCAAAACCAGATTAGAATGATTAACAAAAAAAACTTAAGATATTATATAATAGCAATTCTTCTATTCATTGTATCAAAATTTACTTATTCGTATGCAAAAAACGATATGGTTATTTTTTTAACCAAACCAACAAGTAAAATCATTTCCTTTATTACAAACTCAAAAGCTATTTATAATCCTAAATCTGGATTTTATTATGAAAACCTGAATATTGTAATTGATAAATCATGTTCTGGTTTTAACTTTTGGATGCTCCTGTATCTACTCTTATTCTTTTCAATAATAAAACTCATTGAACAAGAATTTTATAAGATTATAACTTTACCTGCAACACTTTTATTCACCTATTTAATAACGCTTTTTGTAAACACCTCACGTATTTTAATTTCAATCTTTATTGAACACAAAACCGATTTAAAATACCAATGGTTACATCAAGCTGAAGGTGCTTTTATCTATTTATCTTTTCTAATTATTTCATATAAGTTATTTGAATATTTACAAACTAAAATCATAAAACACCATGAAAAACTTACTTAATCCAAAATGGTTAATCATAATAAACACAATTCCTGTAATTATATTATCACTAATATTCTATAATGAATTCAATATAATAAAAACACTTTTAGAAGAAGACAATTTACAAGTTTGGTACAACTTTAGCTTAAGTCTTTTTCTTTTAAGTATTATTCATTTATTCTACTCTATTTATTCAATTCTTAGAAAAAAAGAAATTTCTATATACTATGGATTTGGAGCTCTAATTATTTATACCCTTTTTCTTTACACGTACAGTTGTTATAGTTCAGATATAATTCCATGGAATATCCCAAGATGGATGCTTTCTGGCGATTTATTTTTGTATGTTGGCACGTTTATAATGCCAACACTAGTTCATGCTCTCTTTGTAATTGTTCTAAAATTAACATCAAAAGAAAAAGAACATAAAGCATGGAAAAACTTTTTATTATCATTATCAATCCCACTTTTCACATATCTATTTTCCCAAATAACGCTTCCTCTATACAAACTTGTAGATTATCGTTTTGGTCAGCATATTCTAATTATAGGTATTATAGTTTGTGTTATTTTATTCCTTTTCTTCTTAATACGTAGTGTTTATATTCTAGCTGTAAAAAAAAAGAAAAAACAAACTCGTATTCATTTAATCATTAAATATATTGTTGCTATTATATTCCCATTACTTGGACTTGCTTTAAATAATGGCTTAATATCGAGTTATGTAAATGGCGTTTTTGGAAATTTTAACTCGCCATGGTTTTACGGTATTGCACTTGTAAATGGTATTTTATTATGCTTACCTATTTTTAAAAACAAAAAGCATAGATTATTACTATTTATTTCAAAAAGCATCACATTTTCATATACACTATACTTTTTTATTGTGTTTCTACCTTTTTTACCACTATCTGTTATAGCGATTATAGCTATAGGTACAGGCTTTTTAATGCTAACACCTTTAGTTCTTTTTATAATTCATATTCAAGAATTATTTAAAGATTTCACTTTTTTACAAACTCACTATTCTAAGAATTTATTAATCAGTTTATCGTTAATTAGTTTTATGATTTTCCCCTTAGGCATTACCGTTTCCTATACAAAAGACAAACACATTTTACATGAAGCTTTAAACTATATTTATACACCAGATTACTCAAAAAAATATGATATTGATAAATCATCACTTACAAAAACATTAAGCATTATTAAAGAAAATAAAAACGGAAGATCTAGCTTTATAACGGGTTCTCAAACACCTTATTTATCTCCTTTTTTTAAATGGTTAGTATTAGATAATCTAACAATTTCTGATACAAAAATCAATACTATAGAAAAAATATTCTTTAATACTAAACCGCTTAATTTACGCTCTGAACAATTAAGAAATAAAGATGTTGAAATATCGGCAATAAAATCAAATAGTACTTATAATGAAGAAGATCAATCTTGGACAAGTTGGATTGATTTAGAAATTACAAATGCTAATAAAAACAATTTCACCTCTGAATATGCCACAACAATCGATCTACCAAATGGTTGTTGGATAAACGATTACTACTTGTATGTTGGTGACAAAAAAGAAATGGGTGTTTTGACAGAGAAAAAATCTGCCATGTGGGTATTTTCTCAAATTAGAAACATTAATAGAGACCCCGGATTATTACACTATTTATCAGGCAACAAAGTATCTTTTAGAGTCTTTCCTTTTGCTAAAAATGAAATAAGAAAAACAGGAATTCAATTTATTCACAAAGACCCTGTAACTATAACTATTGATAATCATAAACTTATTTTAGGTGAACAAAAAACGACTTCAATAGATACTAAAAACAATAACCATGTATTATACATATCTACAAAAGAAAAAGAAAATTTAACAAAAGTAAAGCGAACACCTTATTATCATTTTATAGTAGACACATCTAAAAACAAAGACAGCTTAATAGATAATTATATTAATACAATAAATACTTTTTTAAATAAAAATGAATTGAATACAAAAAATGCAAAAATAAGTTTTACAAACAGTTATACTTCAACACAAAGCTTTAAAACCAATTGGACAAACGAATTAAAAACCCAAAATTTTGAAGGTGGTTTTTATTTAGAACGTGCCATTAAAAAAGTGCTTTTCAATTCGTACACAAATCTTTCTGATAGCTACCCAATAATTATTGTAGTTACAAACAACATGTTAGATGCTATTATAAATAAAGACTTTGCCGATTTTAAAATAACATATCCAGAAAACCATTTCTTTTACCATTTAAACACCCTTGGATATTTGGCATCTCATGATTTAGATAAAACCCCAAAACAGTTTATAAAAGATAACACCAAAATAGTTTTTAAAAATGAAGTTTTAGCATGGCCTAACATACAAAATCCTAAAGCATATTTACCAAACAATAACCAACCTAGTATTGTTTTAAATTCTTTAAATTTTGAATTAAACCCAAATACCATTGAATATTCTAACTGGAACACAGGCTTACAAATGCAAGGCAAATGGCTATCTGATATTTTATATCCAAAACAAGCAGAAAACAATTGGAAAAATGCTGTGAAAATGAGTTTTAAATCTAAAATAATGACACCACTTACATCATATATTGTGGTTGAGACAGAAGCACAAAAGGCGGTTTTGTTAAAAAAGCAAAAAGAAGTTTTAGCAGGTAAAAAATCTTTAGATTTAAATGAAAGAACACAACGTATGTCTGAACCCAAATTCTATATATTATTACTCTTTGGTCTATTTTTATTTTGGAGGCAGAAGAATATTATATAAAAGAAGACCTTTAAAAATTATTCTGCTCTATTTTTCGCTTGAATTTTTCTAACAATAGCTGTTGCTGCATTTCTAGTAACAAACCTTGGTATGGTTGCCAAAAACTTATTAAATCGTCCAGGAATAGCATATACCTTTCCTTTTTTCATGGCTTTGTAACCATAATTGGCAACTTCTTTAGCCGAAGCCATGTTAAAGGTTATTTTATTCTTACAAGTATTTTCTGAGACAGTTTCTTGAAAAGAAGTTTTTGTTGGACCCGGACATAAAGCAGTTACTGTAACACCTGTTCCTTTTAGCTCATTAGCAATAGCCTCTGAAAATGATAACATATAACCTTTTGAAGCATAATAAATAGACATTAAAGGTCCTGGTTGAAAGGCTGCTAAAGACGACATATTTAAAATTTGTCCAGAACCTCGCTTAATCATTCCTTCTAAAACCAATTTTGTTAAATGAGTAGTTGTTAAAATATGAACATGCAACATAGCCAATTCGCGTTCCCAATCAGTATCTGTAAACGAACCAAATAAACCAAAACCAGCATTATTTATTAATACATCTATAGGCGCATTATCTATATCATCTATAATATTTTGTGCTATGTTAGGTAAACTTAAATCTTTAATTAATGAAACAACTTCAACATTAAACTCATTTAATATTTGAGTTTTAACTTTTAATAAATTTTCCTCATCAACATCTACCAATATTAATTTATAGGCATCTTTTGCTAATAAAAGTGCTAATTCATAACCTAATCCTGATGCTGCTCCTGTAACTAAGGCTGTTTTGATAATAACTAAAATTTAATTAGTACAAAAATATTAATTTCCATTTATATAAACCCGTAAATAAACAAACCTTTGCTTTTTTATATAAAACCTATAAAAAATTTAATAAAAAAACCACTCATTACTACTATAAGCATAAGTGGTTTAAATATCTATTTTATTTTTTACAACCTAGTTATTTAAATAATTCATTAAACCCGAATAATCCCCATAACCTTGCTGAACTAAAATTTTACCATCAGCATCAAAATCAAAAGATTCGTATAATTTTATAATCCCCGATTTAGATTCTGTTGAATCTGTTGCAGGTAAAGTAACCTCCCAAGCACCATAATAGCGAACCGAACCATCTGGTAATTTTGTATCTGGATTAACACCTGGTAAAAAAACTGGTGGATTAGTTAATAATTTAAAATCATACTTTGATAAAAAATCAGTATCGTTAGCTTTTGACTCATCACTATGAATCATTACAGAATCTTTCTTTGCCCCAAAATACGTACTATAAGCTACCGCATTATCAGCATAAATTGAATAATCTGGTGTTTCGCTTTCCCAATCTAACATAGATTTTAAAGCCGTTTGAGAATTTTTTTCAAACAACTCATTTACTGAATTGTCTGGTGCTTCTTTACAACCTAACATTAATAAAGCTAAGCACAACATTGAATAGATAATTTTCATAATTGTTTTATTTTGATTAGTTATTATTATTGAAAGATAATATATTTATTTGAATATGAGGTAATTATGATTTCAATTTATTCAACACCATCAACAAAATCTTGTAAATAAGTAAACCTTTTGGTAAGTTTTCCGTTTTTTGTCATTCTAGCTCGTTCTAAAATTCCATTGGCATCATTATTAAAAAAAGCAGGAATAACGTGTTTTAAAAACTGCTCGCCAAAACCTTCACTAGCATCTTGCGGAAGTTCGCATGGTAAATTATCAACAGCCATAACCGTTATAGCCTTTTCATCATTAAAATCTATTTCAGTTTCTGTTTGTGGATCATAACCATAAATAGGATCTGCTATGGTTGAAGCTCTCAATGTTGTTGCTACTGGACCATCGACATCACAACTAATATCAGCTACAACTTTTATTTTAAAATCGGGAGATTTTACATCGGCTCTTGTATATAAATACGGTGCACCATCACCATAAAAATGACCAGCAATATAATAGTCCGTTACTTTAGCAAAGCGCATAAAATTTGATTCATACGCTTCTGGTTTATCAAAGAAATCCTGATTATTAATCACTTTTCCGTCTTTACGCTTGTTATAATCTAATACATCAATTTTACAATACACAGGTTCATGGAATGTATTGTTTAAATAATCGTTAACAGAAACGCTTTTAATATGCATAGCTTCTAACATTTCTTGAGCGCCGTTTGATACTTTTCCACTTCCCGTTAGTAGTATTTTTATATTTGGAATTTTTAATTTATTTAGTTCTGCTATTAATGCTTCTTGATTTGGTAACAACTCTGCTTTTGGTAATTGCCATGAATTATATTTTAATCCCCAAGCTCTAAACCCGTTGTAAGCACCAACAATACCTGCATAACGACCAAAACCTATTAATCGGAATCCTTTTTCGTTAACAATGGTTTCATGATCATACAACTCTATGTTTTTATCTAAAATGGCTTTTAGTAACTTTCTATTATAAGGTTGTTTTTTTATAGTATGAGAAAAGAAAAAATATTTTTTATTTGGAATAAGAGCATCTATAGGTACTTCCTTTACTCCTATCATAACATCACAATCGCTAACATCATTTACAACTTCAAATCCTTCTGCTTTATATTGCTCGTTTGAAAACACACGGATATCTGACGATTCTACTTTAAAAATAGCTGCTGGAAATTGTTTTTTAGCTTCAACTAATTTTGATGGTGAAAATACCACGCGACGATCTGGTGGATTTTTACGTTCTTTTATAATGGCAAATTTCATGAATATGTAATTATATTTTTTTTAGTCTCATGTAACATTCAATTAATCTTTTCTTTGGAATTCAAAAAAATAGTTATGAATGGTTTCATCTCTATATATTTTTATGCACCTAATAAAGGCAAATGTTTTCTTTTATGGTATGTTAATGCTAGTAATAAACAATGTTTTAATTCTAATTCTGGAATTTCATCATTTAGTTTAAAAACGATGGCTCTATTGTCTTCAAATTGAAATTTATCCTTGTAGATAATTTTATAAGTTGAAACTAATCGAGAAGTACACTGAAAATACAAAGCATATTGTTCTGGATTTGTTTCTTTCCAATCCATTCTTATTGTACTTCCGTGTTTGGCAATATAACTTGGTTCACCCCATTTTAGTGATTCTTCTAGTGTTTCAAGTCCATCAATTTTAGATGCTGTTTCTAAAACCAATTGACGAAGATGACGCATTTGCTTTTTTACATACTTTGGATACCTACTAAAAACGGTTGCAACTTTTGGATTGCTTATTATGTTTATCTTTTCACTCATTTTGTCATACTTCTATAAATTGGTATAAATTTTGAACTAAATGTACTAGTTTTGAAGTGGTATACAAAGTTTTTTAATAACTTTGCTGCCCGCGTTAAGGATGGAGGCATTGTTGAAGCTCTTTTTTGTTTTTCTCAAAAAAAGCGACTGCCGAGAGCCTGACCCGATAGGGTAACGCCAAAATAAAATTTACTATTTTAATAAAATTGGGGTCGACTGGTTTTGACAGCGAGATTAATTGAACGGTAAGCACGTCGTGTAATGGCATTGAAACACGTAAAAGGCTAGACCAAAATTTAAACGGCGAGAATAACTACGCTTTAGCTGCATAATTCGAATTATAGTAGAATTAGCCTAGGTACACAAGGTGTACAAGCTTTATGTCTCCGGAAAGCCTTGATTGACGGCGTTCCTTTTTGAGGCATCGTAAATGTCAATATAGAAAGTAAAGTGCTTTGATTTACTTTTGAAACTAAAAAAGCTAAGTTATAAGTGGGTTGTCTTTAACCAGCTTTTAATCGAAAAATCAAGAAAAGAATAAACGTGTAGAAAGCTCTTTGGTTACTTGTTTGGACGAGAGTTCGATTCTCTCCGACTCCACTATATGAGTATCAAAACTCATTAAAAACCCTGTAAATTTATGATTTACAGGGTTTTGCATTTTATTTCAATTAATATCAATTAAAAAGGATCAAGACTAATTGTTGTGTTTAAGCAAAAATTGTTGTTAATCTAAAAAGGAAGAATTCTATATTTCTCACGCCTCTGAACTGTGCCCTAAAAGCTTTGATTTTGGCATTAAAGGATTCCGCAGAAGCATTGGTGCTTCTGTTTATAAAATAGTTTAGGATAGTCCTATAATTTATAGTTATAGTATGGGCAATAGTATTAAAAGCTTTAAAACCCGTTTGCTCCACATCTTTATACCAATGGGCCAGTTTGATATAAGCGGTTTGCATAGAAGTAGCGGTATTAAAAATGTTC
>JBNKOE010000002.1:0-3406 GCA_050294475.1 Algibacter sp.
CCTGGTTTCACACTAATGCGAGCATCGGGATCGGTGGGGCTGTAATGGGTTTTATTACTGGTGTAACGACTCTCTTTGTTACCAGCTCCAGGGCGCCCGTCCTGATCTTTTGCCCATTTATTGTTCCTGCTTTTTATAGCTTGCAATTCATTATCACTGGCCGATAAGGTTTGCTGTTCCTTATCAGCTTTATTCTCTTTGCCCTGGCGCAGCGGCTTATCCTTATCTCGCTTACTAATGTGACGAATCTCACGAAGATGCGCCTCTAAATCGGCTTCAGGAACTTTTACTTCTAAACTATCCATAGAGGCATTGGCTTTTACTGGTGCACTATCGATAGCCTGGGTATGGCCACTAACCATACCTGCCGATACGCACAGCTCAAAAACTCTGGTGAAGACCTGTTCGAAAACAGACTCTGGAAATAGCTGACGGGTACGGCTGATGGTAGAATGCCAAGGTAACTCTTCGTCAATATCATAACCCAGAAAATACAGAATATCAAAACGCATGCTGCAATGCTCGATGAGCTTGCCGTCGCTGGTGATATTTTCCAAATACCCTACCAGCATAACTTAAAGAACACGACGGGATCGATACTCTTTTGCCCACTATTGCCATAGAAGCCTTTGGTTTCGTGATAGAGAAAGTCTAATTGTAAAACTGCTTTTAATCGTCGATAGAAATTGTGCTCTGGTACACGAACACTTAACTGAAAATTGTTGAATAATTTCTCTTGATAATCTTTCTTGCCTTGCATTCCTATAAATAAGAACTTTCATGTAAATCTTAAAATTTTAAACTATATTTGAGTCTTGTGCAACAGGCAAAACGGCTATAGTTCATTGCGGCTGAATTCCTTAATCGGAATTCATTACAATTTGCTATCTTTCGTTTACGGCGGAAAATCATAGCTGATTTTCCGCAACGAAACCATAGCCGAAAACGTTACCTGTAATGCCCAAAATCGTGATATTTAAATGAACATTTTTCTGAAATTAAAACATTGGCAGATTTTTTTAATTTGGATTTTAGGAACCATACAAATGTTTGTATTTATAAAATCGGACTTCTGGTTTTTATCATTTGGTTTGTACATTGGACTTATACTTATATGGATTTACTCTATTGGTAACGTTTTGAATAAAAATACGGATTTACAAAAACGAATAAACCTATGGTGGATTTTATATATACTTTCTTTTATTCCCCAAGCACTTAATTTTAGAAGTACTATGACTCAATCCTATAACCCAATTGAAACTTGGATTATTGGTCCATCAGCAATTATCGGACTTATAGCTATAATCAAAATTTTAATTTTTACTACAAGAACATTAAAAAGAGCAGAAACAAATAAAGAACACAAAACGATTGACTTGATTTATGAAATGTTTTTAATTTTTTCGACTATTCTTGGAGTTTGGATTTTACAACCACGACTGAATAAACTTATGTCTAAAAAATAAAAACACTACAAGTAACAAAGTACTGTGGTAAAAAAACAAGCAATTTGAAGCTAATTTTGAAACAAAGTTTTCATCGTACAGTCTTCCCGATTTTGCTATAGCAAATGCTTGTTTCAATAGTTTGTTTGCAACGGCTATCAAGGCCAGTTTTTTGCTCTTTCCTTTGTTTACAATACGCTCGTATAAACTTTATTGCTGGTTTTGGCTCACTTGGGAAATTCCTTCGGAATTTCGCCGTTCGTGTTTTATTCAGTAAATTCACTGCTTAAACAACGCAACAAAGCTTATACAACAACGTTAGCAACATTTATGAAACGACCGTAGATAGAATGAAACTAATTGATAAAATATTTAAATCAAACAAATCTAATCAAGCGATTGATTTGACAAAAATTACGAGAACGGAAACATATGAAGGTTTTTCGATTCCTGGAATTATTCATAATATGCAATATCACTATACTGACTTACAAGTCTATAGTGACGGACTAATTTCTTGCTGGGAAATGGTTGACTTAAAGATGTTTAAGGAGAAATTGAATAATGGTTGGATTGTGACTTCGATACCAAATGGAAAAGCAATTTCAATTTTCAACTTAGGACATTGGTATATTGAACAAGGTCAATGGCAATACACTAAAGAGTCATTGTACAAGTATGTTTTTTCTTTAATCAAACAATTAAATCCAACACTTGAAAACCTTCATGATTATAAAGGGAATAATTCCAAAATAGTTGGAAAAGCTTCGGTTGCTAAACATTTTATACCTGAACCTAAACCATACTATAACGAAGACCCTGATTCAATTCTGCCGAAAAGAATAAGTGGAGAAAAGTTTCATGTCTTTTTTCGAAATGATGATGGCAAAACGTATTTATCTGAACTATCAATTTACAAAAGCGGACAGGTAGAAATTACCAATCTGCCAGAAAAGAAAATATTCGAATTTAAAGACATTGAAGATTTAACAAACAAGGGAACAATAACTACAGAATTACAGAAAGGTGAAATCGTAACTATTTTAAATTTGGGCTCCTTTAAAATTAAATCTGGAAATGGAGTGGAAATGAAATCAAAACTTGATGAATTTTTAGACAAATTTAATGAGCTAAATGGGAAAGAAAATAGCATAGCTAAATGCTCAAGGATTTTTGAAGAATATAAACAAAACCCGACTGTAAAACTAAAAATTGAACTGAAATCAGCTTATGAAGCTGTTCCTTTACATCAAAGGATGTTTGTAGGGACTATGGATACCAAAGATTATGAAGTAAAGCAAATTATTTATGGTGACATCGTAAAAAAAGAATTTGAGGAAGAAAATGGTTATGAGTATCCATATGATAATATGCCAAAACCGAATGATGGGCAATAAAAACAACACATAACAAAGTACTGTGGTAAAAAACAAGTAAAAACTCATTAATTTGTCACTAAAACACTTCGGTAAGTTTGATCGTAAACCAATCCTGATTTTGCAATAGCAAATGCTTGTTTTAATAACTTATTACAAACTGCTATTAGGGCTAGTTTTTTACTCTTTCCTTTAGCTACTAATCGCTCATAAATTGCTCTGCAAGCTTTGTTGTATTTACAAGCATTAAAACTGCACATAAATAATAAATTCCGAAGCTTCCCTTTGTTTTGTATATACAGAAAGGAGTCTTGTTATTTGTAGACACTCTGTTTGATGTTTTGAGTTTCCTTGCCATAGTTTCATATCTACCTGTTTTGCATACTCACTGATAAGCTTAGAATCACTTTTATCGGTCTTTATCTTTGATAACTTCATCTGAATAAAACGCTTTACTGATAATGGGTTTCCTACTGAAACTTTAATCTCTGATTCAAGTAAATAATAAGCCAGTTGATAATGATAATAGCCTGTGGCTTCCATAACACAATGACTAATAATTTCAATAAGCTTTACAAACTT
>JBNKOE010000003.1:0-242656 GCA_050294475.1 Algibacter sp.
GAAGCACCAATGCTTCTGCGGAATCCTTTAATGCCAAAATCAAAGCTTTTAGGGCACAGTTTAGAGGCGTGAGAAATATAGAATTCTTCCTTTTTAGATTAACAACAATTTTTGCTTAAACACAACAATTAGTCTTGATCCATAAAAAATTCAAGAAAAACTGTATAAAAACAAAAAAGTCCAACATTTCTGTTGAACTTTTTTTGCTCCTTCTCTTGGGCTCGAACCAAGGACCCTCTGATTAACAGTCAGATGCTCTAACCAACTGAGCTAAGAAGGAATGTTATATTCGCCTTAGCGAGCGCAAATATATATATATTTTTAATTACTGCAAACAATATTTTTAAAAAATTTAATTAAAAATTGCTTTAAAAATATCATTACCATTTGCAAACAAAACTAAAGCAATTAATATAAAGAAACCTACCATTTGTGCATACTCCATAAACTTATCTCCTGGCTTTCTTCCAGACACCATTTCATATAGTAAAAACATAACGTGGCCACCATCTAAAGCTGGTATTGGTAATAAGTTTAAAACACCTAACATAATAGATAAAAAAGCTGTTAAAGCCCAAAACGCAGCCCAATTCCATGTTGCTGGAAACATTTTTCCAATGGCAGCAAAACCTCCTAATTGTGAAGCTCCCTTTTTTGTAAATATGTATTTAAACTGAGCAAAATAGTCAACAATAGTCCAATATCCTAAAGAAAACCCTTTACTTACACTTTCTGAAAAGGTATAATCTTTTTTACGGAGTTTAAGATAATCTTCATCAGTAGGCTCTAAAACGACACCTATTTTTGAGTCTTCGTCTGGAATAACCATGACATCTTTTAAAACATTATCTCTTTCAATAGTAAGTTTAACCGCTTCCTTTTCTTTATTTCTATTTTTTATAAAATAATTATAATCTGTATTATAAGTTACTTTATTACCATTTACAGCTATAATTTTATCACCTTTTAATAAGCCAGCCTTATCACCAGGTAAATCGGGCACTATTGAATCTACAACAAATGGCGATCTCGCTGTAAAAGCACTGGTATCTCCGTTTTCAAACATCGTAGTACCAATATCTTCTGGTATCGCTACATCAACAATATTTCCATCTTGATGTTCAACTTTTATAGACTTAATGGTTCTAAACATTATGTTAGAGTTAATACTAGAAATCTCTTCTATTGGAACACCATCGGCACTAACAATTTTATCGCCTTGTTCAAAACCAAGATCTTCCATGGTTTTAGTAATACCATATCCGTACTTTACATCATCTTTTAAAGAATAACTTGTTCCCCAAGTAAATACTATGAAAATATAAATTACAAAAGCTAAAATAAAATTAACCGTTACACCACCTAACATAATAATTAATCGCTGCCATGCGGGTTTAGAACGAAATTCCCATGGCTGTGGCTCTTGTGCCATTTGTTCGGTATCCATACTCTCATCAATCATTCCCGAAATTTTCACATAACCTCCTAATGGCAACCAACCAATACCGTAAACGGTTTCTCCTATTTTCTTTTTGAATAATGAAAACTTTACATCAAAAAACAGATAAAACTTTTCAACACGTGTTTTGAATAGTTTAGCTGGTATAAAGTGACCTAACTCATGTAAAATAACTAATATTGATAGGCTCAACAACAATTGAGCTCCTTTTATTAAAAATACTGACATCTAAAATTTTTTATAATCGCACAAAAGTAAGCTTTTCACATCATTTAGAAAATTTATTAAAATTAATAGCTAGTTTTTTAACATCCTTTTATTAATTACACCTTCACTAGTATGTAATTGTACGAAAAGAACTCCCGAAGAAAGTGGAGCTATGTTAATTTTTTCTAACCACTTAGATTGATATACTAATTGCCCAAATATGTTAAATATTTTTATTTGACTAATCTCGATGCTTTTTGGCTTTTGTATGCTGAAATTTTCTTGAGTGGGATTCGGATACAGTAAAATACTTTGTTCAAGTTCAAATTTATTTGTGGCAAGTGTTACAGTATTATTTTTGGAAATTAAATCTGATTCAGGATCAAATTGAACAGAAGCTACCGTAAAATTAACCGCATTAAAAAAGTCTTCTTGATTTACCGTGTTATTTAATGTAATATCTAGGGTTTCACCTAAAGTACCTATTAGCCTTAAAGGTACTGGAGCTTCAAAATAAGAAACTGAAGGATCGCTTTGTGTTTGAGAAATTTGAATATGCACTTGATTAACCGAAGGCTGATTCCATTGTATTGTATAACTAGGATATCCTTCTTTGTATAACCAATCGTTAAAAAACTCGGTTAAATTTTCACCACTTGCCGCTTCCATAACAGGAATAAAATCTTCTGTTTTAGCATAATCATAGGCATAATTTGTATTACTTAAATAGTTTTTAATCCCTTGAAAAAAATCGGTGTCTCCTATTTTTTTTCTTAACATATGCAAAACCATAGCGCCTTTATTGTAAGTTAATCGGCTACTAAATATTCTGCCAACACTTATTGTATCTACATCTGAAAGATATACGGCTCCATCAGATAAAGATGTAATGGATGTGTTACGCTGTTGTTTCCATGTTGTAAAAGCAGCATTTCCGTCAAGGTTTTCAATAGTTAAACCAGATAAATACGTTGCAAAACCTTCATTAAGCCAAATATCTTTCCAACTTCCACAGGTAATTTTATCTCCAAACCATTGATGTGCCAATTCATGAGCAATTAAATTACGATCAAAACTACCCATAAATGAAACGGTTGTATGTTCCATACCGCCACCCCAACCAAATTGTGCATGTCCATATTTTTCGTTAGCAAAAGGATATTCTTCAAATAAATTAGAAAACAAATTCATAATATCAACAGTAACAGGCGTACTTGTTTGCGCCGAACTTAAATTTTCTGGATACACGTAATTAACTATATCAAAAGGATTTCCATTATTTGCCACTGTATGCGAATACACACTATAATTTGTTACAGCTATGGCTATTAAATAGGCAGGAATTGGATAACGGTGTTTAAAATGTGTAACTTTATTTAATCCGTTAATTACCTGACTTTGCTCTAAACCATTAGAAACAGCAATATATTCTTTATTGGACAGATTAAACCTAGGGGTTGTTAAATATACATCTAAAGAATCTGCTTTATCATTTAAATCTTGCTTACAAGGCCACCAGCCTTTTGCGCCATAAGGCTCAGAAAGTGTCCAGATAATTGGATCGCCAGCATGTACATTTTGTTCAAATGAACCAAAACCTGATTTTACAGGGTTACCTGAATAACTAATGGTTAAAGAATCTAAAACTCCTATATTTTGAGTAACAGGTAAGGTAATAACCAATTCATCATCTATATTTTGAACGAATGATAGCGAATTTCCTCTTTGTGTAACTTGCGAAACCGTCATATTATCAGCTAAATCGAAAGTAATACTACTTAAAGCTTCTTTAGCTTTAAAATAAGTAGTAACATCTCCAGCAATAAAAGATAATGCTGGGTCTATAGTAAACTCTAATCGGTGATATTTTAAATCGTAATTCCCTGTATTTACATTTGCTTTTTGAAGCATTTTTTTTGAAGCAGACCTAACTTCTATGTCTCTAATAGTTTTTAACGTTTCATCAAATTCTTGCCCAAAAAAACTTATGGGTAATATGCAACATACTAACAATATAAATACTTTCATTTATGCGTTTTTAATAACTTTTCCAGAATTCTTTTCAACTAAAAATACTACTTTATTAGTTATGTATCGTATTTTTGCATTCAATCTTATAATTAATCTTTAAAATCACATATAAATGCTTTCTTTTTTTAAAGACTACAAGAAATTCGCCATTGTTTTTGCAATCATTTCAATAATAATTGTCGCGCTAATTTACAACACATTAAATGTGTACCAACCATTACCAATATACCAGCCCTCTATGGTTAGTACAGAATTGGTAGATAGCACCATTCAATACCAAAAAAAGTATCATAAAATAGCCGATTTTTCACTTATCAATCAAAACGGAAAAACCATAACTCAAGACGATTATAAAGACAAAATTTATGTAGCCGATTTCTTTTTTACTACCTGTCAAACTATTTGCCCAATTATGACAGACCATATGGCTGATGTACAAAAAGCGATTATAAATGATGATGATGTTATGCTACTATCTCATTCTGTAACTCCAAAAATTGATTCGGTTGCACAACTAAAACGTTACGCCATAGAAAAAGGTGTAATTGATAAAAAATGGAATTTAGTTACAGGCGATAAAAAACAAATTTATGAGTTAGCACGAAAAAGTTACCTCGCCGTTAAAACACTAGGAGATGGAGGCCCTTTTGATATGGTACACACCGAAAATTTTATGCTTATTGATAAAAAACGACAAATTCGTGGTTTTTACGATGGTACAAATATAGAAGATATAGAAAGGCTTCTTAACGATATTAAAATTCTAAAAGAAGAATATCAGCAATAGTTTTATCTACAATTTTTTTAGGCTGAATTTTTACATTACTTTTGTTTCTTTAAAATCAATCTAAATAAGCTTGCAAGATACTTTAGCAAATTTAAAACGAGGAGAACGCGGCATTATCACTGATGTTTCGTCTATTCATATACCATTAAAACTCTTAGAAATGGGCTGTTTACCTGGTAATTCAGTAGAACTTGTACAATTAGCACCGTTTCAAGATCCTATGTATTTAAATATTAATGGGTCGCATGTGGCTATTAGAAAAGAAACCGCTATTCATATTTTAATTGAAAAAGTAGATGAGTAAGCAAATAAATGTCGCTTTAATAGGAAACCCAAATACTGGAAAAACGTCTGTTTTTAATGCACTTACTGGTTTAAACCAAAAAGTAGGGAATTATCCTGGTATTACGGTTGAAAAAAAAGAAGGCATTTGTAAATTACCTCGTGGTGTTAAAGCTCATATTATTGATTTACCAGGTACTTACAGTTTAAACGCTTCGTCACTAGATGAAAATGTTGTTATAGAACTTCTTTTAAATAAAAATGACAAAGATTTTCCTGATGTTGCTGTTGTTGTTAGCGATGTTGAAAATTTAAAAAGAAACCTACTTCTTTTTACTCAAATTAAAGATTTAGAAATTCCTACGCTTCTTGTCATTAACATGGCCGATCGTATGAAGTACAAAGGTATTTCATTAGATATTCCATACTTAGAAGAACAGCTTCAAACAAAAATTGCTTTAATTAGTACAAGAAAAAATGAAGGTATTGATACCTTAAAAAATCTTATTACTAATTATAAAGATATTTCGGTAACACCTTGTTTAAATGCCTTTGAAATTGATAAAGATTATTTTGAAAATTTGCAAAAAGCATTTCCTAACCAACTTATATACAAACTTTGGTTAGTTATAACACAAGATGTAAACTTTGGAAAAACCGATAGAAATGTAATTGATGCTATAGCGAGTTTTAAAACCAAAAGTAAAGCCGATTTAAAACGACTACAGCAAAAAGAAACTATTAAGCGTTATCAATTTATAAACAATGCACTTAAAAAAGGGCAAACTATTGATACCTCTCAAGCCAAAGATTTACGCACCAAACTCGATCGTATTTTAACACATAAAGTCTGGGGTTATCTTATTTTTGCAGTTATTTTACTTACTATTTTTCAAGCTATTTACGACTGGTCTAGTGTTCCTATGGATTATATAGATAATGCGTTTGCATTACTTAGCGAATGGACCAAAAATAGTTTACCGCAAGGTGCTTTTACCAATTTACTTGCAGAAGGTATCATTCCAGGACTTGGAGGAATTATTATTTTTATACCACAAATCGCCTTTTTATTTCTGTTTATTTCTGTACTAGAAGAAAGTGGTTATATGAGTCGCGTTGTGTTTTTAATGGATCGCATTATGCGTCGTTTTGGTTTAAGCGGAAAAAGTGTTGTACCACTTATTTCTGGTACAGCTTGTGCTATTCCTGCTATTATGGCAACTCGTAATATTGAAAGTTGGAAAGAGCGATTAATCACTATTTTGGTTACGCCTTTTACAACCTGTTCTGCACGATTACCAGTATATTTAATTATCATATCATTAATAATTCCTGAAGGACGATTTCTTGGGTTAAGTTATCAAGCTTTAACCCTAATGTTTTTATACCTTATTGGATTTTTAACAGCTGTAATTTCTGCTGCTATTTTAAACAAAGTAATGAAATTTAGAACAAAAACCTTTTTTGTTGTTGAAATGCCAAATTACAAGCTACCGCTTTTTAAAAACGTTGCTTTAACGGTTATTGAAAAAACAAAAGCGTTTGTTTTTGGTGCTGGAAAAATTATTCTTGCCATATCAATCGTGCTTTGGTTTTTAGCTTCTTACGGACCTGGTGATGACTTTAATAATGCAGAAAATATTATTAAAACAGAATACGCATCACAACAATTAACCGACGAAGAAATACAGCAACATATTGCATCTTATAAACTAGAACATTCTTTTATTGGTATAACAGGACGTGCTATTGAACCTGCCATAAGACCCCTTGGTTACGATTGGAAAATTGGTATAGCAATAGTTAGTAGTTTTGCTGCTCGCGAAGTATTTGTTGGAACATTAGCTACTATTTATAGCGTTGGAAATGACGATGAAGCAACTATAAAAAACCGTATGGCCGCAGAAGTTAATCCTATTTTAGGCGGTCCTTTATTTACATTTGCTTCTGGTATTTCTTTACTATTATTTTACGCCTTTGCTATGCAATGTATGAGTACGTTAGCTATTGTTAAACGAGAAACCAATAGTTGGAAATGGCCAACACTTCAATTAATTATTATGAGTGGATTTGCCTATATTGTTGCGCTTATTGCATTTCAATTATTGAAATAGTTTTAAGGATTTTAAAAGATTACCGACTAAAACACTATGAACACCATTATTCAAAACATACTCGTTTTTTTTACTTTAGGAATTGCTTTGCTTTTTTTAATTAAAAAATACTTTTGGAAAAAACCAGCATCAAAAAAAGCCTGTGGAGGCGATGATGGTTGTGGGTGTCATTAAATATTTTTATTTGCCTTAACAATATTAATGCAGCAACCAACAGAAAGATAATTCATAGTATGATTAAGACCAGTACCAAATGAAAAATCTAATTGTGCTTGATTGTTTAATAAACAGGTAATACCTGCGTCAAAATTAGATTCATAGGTGTCAAAGTCTAACAAAGCTCCATAAGGTTCTATGTAAATACCAAAAGCTTCTGTAACAGATATTCCTAATGCTATTGAATATGTTAAATCGCCTTTACCTTGCCCAAAATAATCATATCCAACATTATAACCTAACCCCATAGTATCGTTTAATCCATGTGATATAGAAAGCTTATTAATGGTTCCTAATTTATCATTTGTAAGACCTTTTGATCCCGTTGGAAGTATAACATGTGAAAGAAAAGCAATTTCTGTATTAACATCTTTTTTTTTGAATAATTGAATTTTAGTTCCTAATTCTAAATCGCTAATACCACTAACTTTATTTGAAGAATTTTGATCTTTAACGCTTTCAAACTGACTTAAAACTCTTATTTCAACACCATCAATAATTCCGTATCTAAACAAATTTGTTGGAGCTAATAATTGTCTTTCAGAACTTAAATCATCCTCTGTAAATCCTATTAAAATACCCGATTCAATTTGTAAACTTCCTTTATTAATTGTCGAAGAACTTTCGGTTTGATCTGGTCTATCAGTTATAATAGTTTGCGAAAAAATGGCACTATTTATTACTAACACTAGTAAACAAGTGCCTAAAAACTTATTCATAAATTCTTTTTAAAATTTAAAAAATGATTCTCCAAATTTGCGCTACTAAAAAAGTAACAATGAAACCTAAAACAACTGGCATTATCGAAGCAAATACCGTCCATTTTACACTTTTAGTTTCTTTGTAAATGGTATAGATAGTTGTACTACACGGATTGTGCAATAAGCTAAACAGCATCAAGTTTACGGCTGTTAACAAAGTCCAACCACCTGCACGTAAAATATCGCCTGTAGCAGTAACCGAATCTAATTCGAACATAACACCTGCGCCAGCACCACCAGCAATACCTGTAACCAAAACAGTTAGCATTAAAATAGTAGGAATCACAATTTCGTTTGCAGGAATTGCTACGATATAAGCCAACAAAATAACACCATTTAAACCTAACAAAAACCCGAAGCCATCTAAAGCATCAATAGTCCACGCTGCAATGCTTTCATTTCCGATATACACATTAGAAATTAACCAAATAACAGCACCTGCTGGTGCTGCAAATACAATAGCACGCCACAAAACAATCATGGTTCTATCTATTAGCGAGGTGTATAAAGTTTTCCAAAAACGTGGCGGACGATACGGAGGTAATTCTAAATTAAAAGTAGACACCTCTCCTTTTAGCATAGTTTTAGTTAATGCCCACGATGTACCAAACATAAAAGCCATACCCAAAACAGCTATCCCAATAACTGCTAATAAGGATACTAAACTAGAAAATGCAGGAGGCACCACAGCTCCAATAAAAATAGTGGCTATTAAAATTTGTGTAGGCCAACGCCCATTACACAATGAAAAATTATTAGTAATAATGGCAATTAAACGCTCTCTTGGGCTGTCAATAATTCGAGTTACAACTACGCCAGCTGCATTACAACCAAAACCCATACTCATGGTTAAGGCTTGTTTACCATGAGCACCAGATTTTTTAAATAAACTATCTAAATTAAAAGCGATTCGGGGTAAATAACCAAAATCTTCTAATAATGTAAATAATGGAAAAAAAATAGCCATTGGAGGCAACATAACTGCAATAACCCAAGCCACTGCAAGGTAAACACCATCTATTAATAAACCATCTAACCACCAAGGCATACCAACATTTGAAGCAAACGATTTTAAAATAGGATGAATAGTATCTAATAAAAGTTCTGCTAATAAACCTGACGGATAATTAGCTCCAATAATGGTTAACCATAACACAACTGCTAAGATTAAAAACATAATAGGAAACCCAAAAACTTTACTAGTAACTATTTTATCAATCTGTCTATCTAATCGAAATCGCTTTTTTGAATTATCAACCTGCACAGTATCACTAACTATTTGAGCTGCATCGGCATAAATACCTTCGGTTAAATTATCGTGAAAATCATCACCAATTTGCCAACGTAACTCATTAGATAATTCTAATATATGATCTATGTTTTTATTCTTCATAATTTACAAACACCTATTAGTTATACTAATTCTCCTGCTCTTAATGCATTAATAATATGTGTATCGCCTTCTAATAATCTAAAGGCAATCCATCTGCTATTCGCTATATTAGGAAACTCTTTTTCTATTTCAACTGAAAGTGTTTTAACCGCATTTTCTATATTACTAGGTACATTTTTAATACGATGTGGCTTGCAAATAATATTACCATTAGCAATCTCACTTATAGTATGAATTAACTCTGGAATACCTTGATTAAATCTTGCGCTGGTTGGTACTACAGGAATGCCTAAATCGCGCGCTAAAATGCGTTCATCAATAGTAATATGATTTCGTTTAGCTTCATCCATCAAATTTAAACACAATACGGCTTTATCTGTAATTTCTAAAATTTGAAGTACTAAATTTAAATTACGTTCTAATCTATTTGCATCTACAACAATTATGGTTACGTTAGGTTTTCCGAAAAGGATAAAATCGCGCGCAGCCTCTTCATCTTCAGATGTTGAAAGTAAAGAGTAGGTTCCAGGTAAATCGACTAGCTTAAATTTTTGACTATTATACTCAAAACCGCCTTCGGCTCTGGTTACTGTTTTCCCAGGCCAATTTCCTGTATGTTGACGTAATCCTGTTAACGCATTAAAAACGGTACTCTTGCCAGTATTGGGATTACCAGCTAATGCTACTACAAAATCGAAATTACTAGTGTTTATTCCTAGTTTCTTTAAACCATCTGCATTGAAATGTTCACAGGTTTCGCAAGCACTTTTTACTTTTGTATCCATGATTTAATCTTTCTTAATAAGGATTTTTGAGGCCTGATTTTTTCTAAGTGCAATAGAAGTTCCTTTTATTAAATAAGCATGAGGTTCGCCTAACGGATTCATTAAATCGATTTTAATATCGGCTCCTTTTACAAAGCCAAGATCTAATAATCGTCTTCTGCTTTCTCCTCTACTCTCTTTAGAAATCCCTATTATTTTAGCAGTCTCAGGTTCTTTTAAACTAGATAATCTAGCAATATTATCTTCAATAACAATTTCTTTTTCAATAGCTGCTACGGTTAAATTCGCAGCCACAATAGGTGCTAATCTAAATTCTTCGCCTTCCGATAGAAATACTATTCGAGTAGCGTTATTTTCAACAACTCGAATTATCGATCCTATATGAATGTTTTCAGCTAAAATTTGCTTATAAATTATTTCGGGTTCGTCTTCAATATGGGTAATTCTTCCTATAGTATTTACAGGTAACAACGGTAATTCTATACCATTAACCTCTGCCATTTTACCTGTTTTTGTTGGAATGGGATCGCCATGTGGATCAAACTTTGGGTTTCCTAAACGCGATGCTAGTATGTTAGTTTCATCATGACTTAACTTATGCTCCATCCTTTCTGCTCTGTCGTGCCATTCTGTTTTATCAAAGCCCGTTTTATCGGCCAAATAACGTTCCCAAAGTCTATGAACTCGAACAATGCGAACGGCATATTCTCTACCAGTTTCTGTTAATTTTAAAATATCTGATTCAAAATAAATTAAATCGTTAATCGTCATTTTTTTTATGGCTTCAACAATGCTACTATTATTAAAATCTAACACCTGAACCAAGGTTTTCATATCTACTTTATTTTCTGACTTTTCAAAATGATATAACTGTTTTAAAATATCTTCAATAATCGTTTTTTCATTGCCTTTCAAATTCTTTTTAAGAATCCAAAACCATCCTTTTATTGGTCTAAACAATACATAAAATATGATGGCAATAACAAAAAATATGATAAGTGCCGATATTGGATTGTATGTATTCATAATTAAAGGCTTAAGTATAAATTTTTGGCAACTTCCTTAGAAATAATCATCTTTTTTGATTTGGTTTCTATAGTTAAGGAATTATCAAAAGGCTCAAAATCTAGAACCTTAATAGTGTCTCCTAAGGCTAAATTATTTTTGTTTAAATACTTTAGAAATACATCGGTTGAGTTTTTTACTAATTCTAAAACCCCTTCTTTTCCTGTTTCTACATCTAAAATATTAATGCTTTTTACTGGTGAATAATTTCCATCTCTATCGGGTATAGGGTCACCATGGGGATCATGTGTGGGATTTCCTAAAAAATCATCTAACTCGTTTACTAACTTTAATGACTTTATATGCTCTAACTGTTCGGCAACGTCATGCACCTCATCCCAAGAAAAGTTTAATTTCTCTACTAAAAATACTTCCCAAAGCCTATGCTTTCTAACAACTAACGCAGCTGCTAAACGCCCTTTTTCGGTTAAACTAACACCTTGATATTTTACATAATTAGCTAAGTTTTTTTCAGCTAATTTTTTAATCATATCGGTAACCGAAGACGCTTTAGACTCTATTTTTTTTGCAATAGCATTGGTGCTAACAGCAAGACTACCTTGTTGTCCTAACTGATAAATAGCCTTTAAATAATTTTCTTCTGACAATGAAACCATACCACAAAGATACATTAAATTACCTTAGTTTAAAAATATTTTTAGTCTAGACTAAAAATTAAATTCTGTTAACACCAATTTATTTTATAATAACAAAATATTCATAACTTAGCTACATGGCACAACACAATGAACTTGGTAAAAAAGGAGAGCAATTAGCGGTTGATTTTTTATTGAAAAACAATTACGAAATTATAGAACGTAATTACCGTTTTGATAAAGCCGAAGTTGATATTATTGCCAAAAAGAATGATATATTAGCTGTTATTGAAGTAAAAACACGTTCTACCTCAGATTTTGGGAATCCAGAAGATTTTGTAAAACCAAAACAAATTCAACGTCTAGTTAAAGCTGTTGATGAATATGTGAATGTAAATAATTTAGATGTTGAAGTTCGCTTTGATATTATTGCAATTGTAAAAAAAGCTGGAGCTTTTAATATAGAGCATTTAAAGAATGCGTTTTACCATTTTTAAAATATTATTGTTCTTCAAAAAAAAGCTTTAATGTATCAATATCTTCAGGTTTTGCAATAATGTGCTTATCTTTATCTAATATAAAATAAGTTGGTGTAGCCGTTACACCATAATCATTTCCTATTTCATTATCCCATTTTCCTAAGGCAAGTACGTGAATAAAATCTGGAAATTGTTTGATTCTGTTTTTCCACAATTTATCATCATCTTCTAATCCAATAGCTATCACTTGTATATTTTCTTTTTCTTGAGTTTTTATAAACGTTTCCAATTGAGGAACTTCATTTAAACAATGAGAACATGTGCTACTCCAAAACAAAACAATATAATTTTCGGCTGTGTTTAATTCACTTAATTTTTTAGTTATCTTTTTGTTGTCTTTATTTATTTCAAAATAAAAATCGGGTGCTTTTTCTCCTATAGAAATGTTATTAAACAACAATAAATCGCCAACTAATTGCTGATCGTTTAAAGCCAATGCAATATCAATCAAATAGGTTTTCGAAATATAATTGGCAACAGACTCATTGCCTAAATCAACCATTTGCTGCCATAAATCTAATAAAAGAATCCTCTTAACCTCATTAGAAGTCGTTTTCATAGCATTACAAAAAACATCAATGTTCCTTTTATAATTAGCATTTTCGTCTAATGTTTCTCTAGTCATTCCAAAAACATAATTTAACATGCGCTCTTCTAAAAAACTTGAACTTTGTAATGTTTTATTATTAAAATCTACATAATCAAAATAATGCGCTTCTAAATTTTTGATATATGTTTTTACATTTTCAACTTTTTTAGGAATGTAAGGCTTATTAGCTTTAATAAATTGTAGTGCAATAGTACCTTGAGCAGCTTTTTCGAAATTTAACTGCGTTTCTCTTTGCGTTTTAAATATTTTTTTTAGTGCCGTGGTATCTTTACTTTGTTGTCTAAAATAATTACTAATACTTTGAGTAACCATAGACATACTGCTAGTATAAGATGCTAATAATTTATTTTCTGAAGAAGAAACAAATTTCACACCCGTTTCCGAATTAAAAGTAAGTTCTATATCTTCCTTTGCATTATATATAATATCAAAATTATAATCTTCTTGAGGTGCAGCATACACCAATTTATACATACCCTTAGTAACTGAAGAGTCTAATTTAAACTGAAAGCTTCCATCTTCTTTTATTTCTGCATTAGTAACATATTCTGAAATGGTAGGCGTTGCTTTATATAATAACGCAACATTATAGTCTTTAGCTGGAGAGAACGTTCCTTTTATGGTATGTTGTGCAAAAAGAAACGATGGTAATAAAACTACCAAGACAATAATTCGGTTTAACATAGGTATTAATTTATTTTACAAAAAAAACAATAATCAAGCCACAATAGGTTTTAATATATCTAATGCTTGTTTTACAGATTTAACAGATTCAAAAGTTAATAATAATCGCAAACCATTACGAGTTTGTTTTTCTTTCATTTTACAAATACTAGGATTTTTTTGCACAAATTGAAGCACTTTAGTAAACCCTTTGCTTTGATAAAAATTACTTTGCTGGTCGGTTATAAAATAGCCTACAAACTTACCTTGTTTCATAATAATTTTTTCGAAACCTATTTTAGTTGCTAACCACTTTATTTGGACACTATTTAACAAATCGGTCACTTGAGTTGGTAATTCTCCAAAACGATCGATTAATTCTTTTTCAAATTTATCTAACTCTGCTTCTGTATTTAAATTATTTAACTGAGTGTATAAATTTAAACGTTCAGCAATATTATTTACGTAATCATCTGGAAATAACAATTCAAAATCGGAATCGATAGTTACTTCTTTTACGTAAACTTTATCGTCTTCATCTTCATCATATAAATCTTTAAACTCATTTTCTTTAAGTTCTTCAATAGCTTCATTTAAAATTTTCTGATAGGTATCAAAGCCTATTTCATTTATAAACCCGCTTTGTTCTCCTCCCAGTAAGTCTCCAGCACCACGAATTTCTAAATCTTTCATAGCAATATTGAATCCGCTACCAAGTTCTGTAAACTGTTCTAAGGCAGTAATTCGTTTTCTAGCATCATCAGTCATTGCCGAATATTCTGGTGTTATAAAATAACAGAATGCTTTTTTATTACTTCTACCAACACGACCACGCATTTGGTGTAAATCACTCAATCCAAAATTATTGGCATTATTAATAAAAATAGTATTAGCATTAGGTACATCTAAACCACTTTCAATTATGGTTGTACTTACTAATACATCAAAAGCACCATCCATAAACGACAACATAAGTTGCTCAAGTTTTTTACCTTCCATTTGCCCATGACCAATACCTATTTTAGCATCGGGAACCAAACGTTGAATCATGCCTGCTACTTCTTTTATATTTTCAATACGGTTATGAATGAAAAATATTTGTCCGCCACGCTCAATTTCATAACTCACAGCATCACGAATACTTTCTTCGTTAAATCGAATGACATGACTTTCTATAGGATAACGATTTGGTGGTGCTGTTGTAATAACCGATAAATCGCGGGCAGCCATTAAACTAAATTGTAGCGTACGCGGAATTGGTGTTGCGGTTAGAGTTAACACATCAACATTTTCCTTTAACGTCTTTAATTTTTCTTTTACAGCAACTCCAAATTTTTGTTCTTCATCAACGATTAAAAGTCCTAAATCTTTAAACTTTACATTTTTATTAACAAGTTGATGTGTACCAATAATAATATCTACGTTTCCTTTTTCAAGATTCTCTAAAGTTTCTCGTTTTTCTTTTGCAGTTCTAAATCGGTTTAAATAATCAACCGTTACTGGAAACTCTTTTAATCGAGATGCAAACGTTCTTGAATGCTGATATGCCAAAATAGTTGTTGGCACTAAAACGGCAACTTGCTTACCATTATCAACGGCTTTAAAAGCGGCACGAATAGCAACTTCTGTTTTACCAAAACCAACATCTCCACAAACAAGTCTGTCCATAGGACGTTCGCTTTCCATATCAGCTTTAATGTCAGCCGTGGCAGTACTTTGGTCGGGAGTGTCTTCATAAATAAAAGAAGCTTCCAACTCATGCTGCATATAACTATCTGGTTTGTATTGATAGCCTTTTTCGGTTTTACGTTTAGCGTAAAGTTTTATCAAATTAAACGCTACATGTTTTACCCGTGCTTTTGTTTTTGCTTTTAAGGTTTTCCAAGCGGTACTACCAAGTTTATAAATTTTTGGCGGTTTACCATCTTTACCATTAAACTTCGTGATTTTGTGAAGGGAATGGATGCTTAAATACAACACATCGCGCTCGCCATAAACCAACTTAATGGCTTCTTGTTTTTTTCCTTCTACATCTATTTTTTGAAGCCCGCCAAAACGCCCAATACCATGATCTATATGCGTAACATAATCGCCAATATCTAAGTTTGTAAGTTCTTTTAAAGTAATGGCTTGCTTTTTAGCATACCCATTTTTAACATGGAACTTATGGTAGCGCTCAAAAATTTGATGATCGGTATAACAAACAATTTTAGAATCGTGATCTAAAAAGCCTTGATGCAATGACAAAACAATGGTTTGGTAATGAACATCTTCTTCTACATCATCAAAAATATCGTGAAAACGTTTTGCTTGCTGCTCGCTAACACAGGCTATATAATTTGTATATCCTTTATCATGATTGGTATTTAAATCTTCAATTAACAAATTAAATTGCTTATTGAATGATGGTTGTGGTGAGGTATTAAATGCTATTAATTGCGATGCATTAGTTGCACTAAACACAGCAGAACCACCAAACTCAACAATAGAAAACTCTAATAATTGTTTTTTAAGCATTTCAGAATTACAAAACAACTCGTTTGGTTCGGCATGCTTAATATCTGTAGACAGTGTTTTAAAAGTTTCTTCTGCTTTGGTGTAAAAATCGTCAATTCTTGAAAAGAATAAATCGGCATTTTTAAAATAAATGACTGTTTTTTGAGCAATATATTTTAAAAAACTTTGACGCTTTTCTTCTAGTAATTTATTAGCAACATTCGGAATGATGTTGATTTTTTTAATCTGCTCAATAGATAGTTGAGTTTCTACATCAAAGGTTCTAATACTATCAACCTCATCGCCAAAAAACTCTATTCTATAAGGTTGGTCGTGCGAAAACGAAAATACATCTACAATACCACCACGCACAGAAAACTCACCAGGTTCGGTAACAAAATCGACACGTTTAAATTGATATTCAAACAATACTTCGTTAACAAAATCAATAGACAAATTATCGTTAACCCCAATTTTTAAAGTATGAAGTTCCAACTCTTTTCTAGTTACAACTTGCTCGAAAAGCGCATCAGGATATGTAACAATTATGGCTGGTTTTTTTTGAGAGTTTATCCGGTTTAAAACCTCAGCACGTAAAAGTACATTGGCATTATCGGTTTCTTCTATTTGATATGGTCTGCGATAACTTCCAGGGTAAAATAATACATCTTTATCGCCACACAATTGTTCTAAATCGTTTAGATAAAATGCAGCTTCCTCTTTGTCGTTAAAAACAATTAAAAAAGGCCTATCGGTTTCTTTAAAGACGCTGGATGTTACAAATGAAAATGAAGAGCCTACGAGTCCTTTTAAATGTGTTTTACTTTGAGTTTTGGCAATAGCTACTTTCAGATTTTGCGTTTGCAAAGTCTGTGCATATGCTTGCGAGAGATTGGTTTTACTCACGTAATTTTTGTTTTACGATTGCAAATATAAGGTTTCGTATTATTATTGAAATTATTTAACACAAATTTACACAACTTAAAGTGCTAAACAACATTTAAGTTGTGTTTAAGAATTACGCATCCATTCTAATTTTATTAAATAAGAAATCGCGAATATTTATTTGAGGCATTTGTTAAAGCTCCTCGCAGAGAGCGACTACCGAAAGCCCGACCTTGTGATAACGCCCAAAAAATTAAATTTTTCAGTTTAGTTTATTAAAAAAAATATGTAGGTTTGCATCACTTAAAAAAATAAAAAACATATGTCGTTTTCAGATTTATTTGATAGTGGTTTTAAAAAGCGTAATGAAGATCATTTTGCTGCAATAGTTCGTGTTGCTATGGCTGATGGGTCTATTTCTGATCAAGAAAAAGCGTTTTTAGATAGATTAGCTCATAATTTAGATATTAGCGAAGGAGATTACCAGATAATTCTGAAAGATTATCAAAAACATCCTATTAATCCTCCATATGATTATGATCGTCGTTTAGAACGTTTATACGACTTAGTGCGTATGGTACATATTGATCAGATTGAGGGTGAAGCAGAAATTTCATTATTAAAAAAGATTTCTGTTGGTTTAGGTTTTCATGCTGTAAACGTAAAATATATTATAGACAAAGCTTTAACACTAGTACATAATGGTGTGGATTTAGAGACTTTTATGGATGATATAAAAAATATGAATAGATAAAAAACAAAATCTATACAATATTAAAAGCGTCCAAATTAATTTGGACGCTTTTTTTTATAAAAAAATTAAAAATATTGATAATTAAACTGAACCATTAAAATATTAAGCATTGAAGAGTAAGCAATTGGGAGACAAACATTTGCATAACAACTCAAGTATCTGTTGAAAAAGTTACAACACTATTTTCTCTGGAAAATAAGTGGGTGTTTTAAATGCGTTGATAATATTATCAGCGCATTTTTATTTATGCAACTTCAATTGAATACGCTTTCGCGGAACATCAACTTCTAATACTTTTACAATAATTTGTTGATGCAAACTCACATGCTCATTTACATCTTTTACAAAACTGTCTGATAAATTTGAAACATGAATAAGTCCGCTCTCTTTTATTCCAATATCTACAAAACAACCAAAATTAGTAATATTATTTACAATACCTGGAAGCAATTGTCCTTCGTGTAAATCGTTAATCGTTTTTATATTCTGATTAAACGTAAACACTTTAGCTTGCTCACGAATATCTAAGCCAGGTTTTTCGAGTTCTTTGATAATATCTTCAAGCGTTAGTAAACCAACCGATGCTGTGCAATATTGTTTTAAGTCTATTTTTTTAAGCAGTTCTGCATTTCCAATTAAATCTTCAACCGACTTCCCTAAATCTTTAGCCATTTTTGTAACAATAGCATAACTTTCTGGGTGCACTGCAGAATCGTCTAACGGATTTTTAGCCTCTTTTATTCTTAAAAAAGCAGCACCTTGTTCAAAGGCTTTTCCTCCTAATCGAGGTACTTTTTTTATATCATTTCTTGAGGTAAAAACTCCATGTTCGTTTCTGTAATTAAAAATATTCTCAGCTAATTTTAGTCCAATTCCCGAAACATAGCTTAACAAAGGTTTACTAGCTGTATTAATATTTACGCCTACTGCATTTACACAATTTTCTACCACAACATCCAATTGTTTTTGAAGTTTGGTTTGATCAACATCGTGTTGATATTGCCCTACTCCAATAGATTTCGCATCAATTTTCACCAATTCTGCTAACGGATCTTGTAAACGACGACCAATAGACACAGAACCACGTACTGTAACATCATAATCTGGAAATTCTTCACGAGCAATTTTTGATGCTGAATAAATACTTGCTCCTGCTTCGCTTACTACAAATACTTGCACATCATTTTTAAAATGAATCTTTTTTATAAGAGCTTCAGTTTCTCGTGATGCCGTGCCGTTACCAATAGCAATGGCTTCAATTTTATAAGCATCGGCTAACGAACTTATCTTTTTCATTGCACCAATACTATCGCTTTTTGGAGGATGTGGGTAAATAGTTTCATTATATTTTAATTGCCCCTGTGCATCTAAACAAACCACTTTACAACCTGTTCTAAAACCAGGATCGATAGCTAAAACACGTTTTTCTCCTAACGGAGATCCTAACAACAATTGCTTTAAGTTTTTTGCAAAAACAGTTATAGCAGATTCATCAGCTTTATCCTTAGCTATCTGCAATGCTTCGTTACTTAATGACGGTAATAATAACCGCTTATAGGCATCTTTAATGGCTATTTCAATTTGTTCCGCGCAAGCGTTATTGCTTCTTATTATTCTATTTTCAATTTTATCTAAAGCACAATCATCATCAATAGAAATTTTAACACGAATAAAGCCTTCGTTTTCAGCTCTTAAAATAGCAAGTAAACGGTGTGAAGGTATTCTACTTAAGCTTTCTTCCCAATCAAAATAATCTCTAAATTTTTGAGCTTTTTCATCATCGGCTTTTGTTTTTACCACTTTCGTGGAAATCATAGCAAAACGTTCTAATTGATGGCGAATATTATTTCGAATATCGGTACGCTCATTTATCCATTCGGCAATAATATGACGAGCACCTTCTAAAGCTTCTTCTATCGAATTTATAGCTCCTTTTACATACTTGAAAGCAATAGATTCTATATCATTTGCATTTTGAGACATAATAATCTTTGCTAAAGGCTCTAATCCATTTTGTCTTGCTTTTTCAGCTTTAGTTTTTCTACTCTTTTTGTACGGTAAGTATAAATCTTCTAGTGCAATTAAATCTTGAGCAGTTTCTATTTTTTGTTTTAATTCTGGAGTTAAAACAGCTTGCTCTTCTAAAGCTTTTAAAATAGCTTTTTTGCGTTTTTCTAAAGTTTCATATTGTTCTTTAAATTTTACAATATCAGCTATTTGAACCTCGTCTAGATTGCCTGTAGCTTCTTTTCGGTAGCGAGAAATAAACGGGATGGTGCAATCTTCATTAAGTAATGCAATAGTGTTTTTTACCGATTGTTCAGGAAGTTGCGTTTGGGAAGTTATATACTTTAATAATTGAACCATTTTGTATTATTTATTACAAATAAAAAATCTCGTTTTCAAAATAACATTGAAAACGAGATTAAAGCAAACTTTATATTGTTTTTTTAATTTCCGGCTTGAGCTTTAGCATCTTTAACCATTTTTTCGTTTGGAAGAATTGCAATATTTACGCGTCTGTTTTTAGCACGCCCTTCTGCCGTTGAATTATCGTGAAGTGGTTGAGTTTCTCCAAACCAATTGGTTGTTAAACGTCCTTTATTTATACCATTACCCGATAAATAATTAGTAACCGCATAGGCTCTGTTTTTAGAAAGTGTCATATTATATTCTTCAGAACCTTGGCTATCTGTATGTCCTACAACTAATATATTAGTATCTGGATACTCTTTAAATACTGCTATAAGTTTATTTAAAGTAGCTTGAGACGCTGAATTAATATTAGACTTATTAGTGTCAAAATACACACCGCTAGTTTCATCAAACGTTACTACAATACCATTATCTACACGCTCTACTTGTGCTCCAGGTATTTCTTCTTCTATTTTTTGAGCTTGCTTGTCCATTTTGTTTCCAATAAGAATACCTGCACCACCACCAATAACACCACCAATAACAGCTCCAATTTCTCCGTTACCTCCTTTACCAACATTATTTCCAATAATGGCTCCAAGAATAGCGCCACCTGTAGCTCCTATAACAGCTCCTTTTTGTTTGTTATTTGCATTTTGAACAGCACCACAATTTGTTAAACTTACAGTTAATACAAGTACTAAAACAATTACTCCAATTTTATTTATTAATGTTTTCATATTTCTATATTTATTGTTTTGTAAAATTCATAATGATTGTAAATGGTTTACCATCAACAGAAACCGTTTGTTCCCATTGCATTGCAGTATCAGACAATGATGTTAAATTTAATCTAAAACCTTGATTTGTCTCAGATTTATGTTTTGCATCTGTTGGTTTTAATAAAAAATCATAAAGCCCTGTTTGAGGGTCAATTTCTTGAATTGTAAATACAAAATCTCTATTTCCTGTTAAACAACTAGCGCCATTAATAGAGTAAGTTCCTGTATTATTATTAGGAATAAATTTCCAAGTACTACCTTCGAAACAGTCTTTAGACACATCATTAAGTAAGGTAACATTATACGTTCCTGCTTCACTATAGCTTATGGAATTTAATGTCCATTCGCCTTTAATGACTTTTTTAGAAGTTCTTACTGTTTTAGAGGTTCCGCAAGACACCAAACTAATAGCAAATAATAAAAAAATTAATCTTTTCATGAATTTATAGTATTTGATTGTTTTTATGTTGAATATACGAATACTCTGTTGTATTAGACTTTAAAACAGCTTAAAATTTAACTTACAATACAATAATTAATTATAAATGTCTCTTGAAAATTTATATCTGATTTATATTCAAATCGTTATACACAGAAGTACTGCCCAGATTTAACAAAACTATTCTGAAAATTCAATTAAATGATAATTTTTATCTTGACTGGCTACAAATCCAAAATATAATTTACCGTTATGTCTGAATACATTTTTTAACTGCGGCTCGTTTGATGTGTTTTTTGTAAAGCCATCTTCAAAAGTTTTGATTTTATCAAATACATTCTCTGATATTTCACCTTCAAGATGTTCAAATTTGTCATTAAACAAGCAATCTATATGAGTAGATTTAGTAGATGAATATCCGCTATAAGCAAAAAACGTTGGATTAAAACTAACACTTAAAGACCCAACTGTTCCCATTGGCATACCTCCAAAACCACCCATTGGCATCATCATCCCGCCGCCGCTTTTAATCTCTATTTTACTTCCTATGGTAATTTTATAATTTGTATTTTGTTTGTATGCAGAAATACCAACATCTCCTCTGGATATTTTACGCAAAAACTTACTGGTTTCCTCCATTTCTCTGGTTCTTGTTCCTGCAATAAAACCCGGTCCTTCCTGAATTATCGGAGTATTTTTAAATGTAATGGTATCTTCCTTTTTTAAAACAATGCTTTTTAGTAGTTCCTTTGATTCAATATCCCTGATTGAAAATTTCATTTCATCAGGTGATGAAATTATTTGAAATAGTTTGTCATCATAGATATATGAATTGTAGTTCTGGAAATATGCATTATCAGATTTTAATTGTTCAAACTTATCAATGTTCATTTCATAATTAGTTGGAGAAACTGTTGCTACAATTGTTTTTGAATTGTCATTATCAAACGTAAAAACAAATTGACCATCCTTGATATAAAGTTTATTGGGTTTGGAGGTGATTTCAATAGCATTTGGAATATCATTATCCATTTTAACTAAAGACCCAGAAGAACCAATTCCTTTTGTCACTAAATAGTTATATGCCCTTTTTGGAAAACCATTAGCTGATTTGCTGTCTAAAAAATTAAAATTAACCGTGTGCTTATCTGTGTTAACACCATTTTCATTAAAGTTGTAAAAATGTATGTCAGATCCATTTTTAGTAACGCTCATTAAATAAAAGTCGCCTTTAAAAGAAATACTTTCTACATACACTTCTTTTTTTAGTTTAAATTCCAATGTATGCATTTCTGCATTTTTTGCTTGAAAATCTAGATTAAGTATGCCATATTTTTTATTGCTATTATTTGTAAAATATATGCTATAACTACCATCAGCATTAATTTGATGACCAATAAATGTTTTAAATGAATTAGGCAAACTTTCGGTTTCTATTTGAGATAAAACTTCAAATTTGCTGTTAAGTAATATCGCTTTGGTATTTCCATAATCTTCAACAAACAACACCAATTCTCCCGTTTTTTCATTAGAAATGGCCAATGATTCTTTGCCGTTATAAAAAGTCGATTTATAACCAATTGGCAATTCTAGAACCTCATTTTGTGCAAAACCGACAATTACACTTAAACTGAATACAATGAATACTAATCTTTTCATTAAACTTAATTTGGAGTAAAAAATTAAAACTAATAGACTTCTAATATAAAAATTAACTTATCTGCAAACCATTACCAACACTAGCATCATCTGGATTCACAAACACTAATTTTCCATCTGGAGTTTCAGTCATTAAAATCATACCTTCACTTTCAACACCACGTAAAGCTCTTGGTGCTAAGTTTACTAAAACGGTTACGCGTTTACCCACCACTTCTTCAGCAGTAAAACTTTCGGCAATACCAGAAACAATGGTACGAACATCAATACCTGTATCGACTTTTAACACTAATAACTTTTTAGCTTTCGGCATTTTTTCGGCTTCTAGAATAGTACCTACACGAATATCTAATTTGGTAAAATCATCAAAAGTAATCGTTTCTTTTTGAGGCTCTACAACTGCATTAGCAATTTCATTTGCTTTTTTACTAGCTTCTAATTTATCTAATTGATTTTGTATGGTTTCATCTTCTATTTTAGAAAACAATAATTCTGCTTTTCCAATTTGGTGACCTGCAGGTAGTAATACGCTTTTTTCTGATATATCATTCCAAGTGTTCTCGATACGATTCTCCGCTGTCGAAGAATTCGAGCTGACATTAAGAATTGCTTTTAATTTTGTAGATGTAAATGGTAAAAACGGCTCGCTCAACGTTGCTAATGCCGATGCTATTTGAAGCGCCACATACATAATTGTTTTAGTACGTGCTTCATCTACTTTAACTACTTTCCAAGGTTCAGCATCTGCTAAATACTTATTTCCTAAACGGGCTAAATTCATTAATTCTTGTCCAGCTTCTCTAAAACGGTAGCGCTCAATAGAACTAGCAATAACATCTGGATACGCTTTTAAAGCTACTAACGTTTCTTCATCTACCTCTTGTAAGTCGCTTGGTGTAGGCACAACACCTTCGTAATATTTATTTGTTAATACCACAACACGGTTAATAAAATTACCAAAAATGGCAACTAACTCATTGTTGTTTCTTGCTTGAAAATCTTTCCAAGTAAAATCGTTATCCTTAGTTTCAGGAGCATTTGCTGTTAACACATATCGTAATACATCTTGCTGACCTGGAAAGTCTTTTAAATATTCTGGCAACCAAACTGCCCAATTTTTAGACGTAGAAAGTTTATTGCCTTCTAAATTTAAAAACTCATTAGCTGGCACATTATCTGGTAGAATATAAGAGCCTTCTGCTTTTAGCATAGATGGGAAAATAATACAGTGAAATACAATATTATCTTTCCCAATAAAGTGCACTAATTTGGTGTCTTTATCTTTCCAATAGGGTTCCCAATCTTTCCCTTCGCGTGCTGCCCATTCTTTGGTTGAAGATATGTAGCCTATAGGCGCATCAAACCAAACGTACAGCACTTTACCTTCGCCACCTTCTGCAGGCACAGGAATACCCCAATCTAAATCTCTAGTAACTGCACGCGGACGTAAGCCATCATCAATCCATGATTTGCATTGTCCGTAAACATTAGGTTTCCAATCTTTTTTATGACCTTCTAAAATCCATTCTTTTAAAAAATCTTCGTGCTTATCTAAAGGTAAAAACCAGTGTTTTGTTTGTTTTAAAGTAGGTATATTACCTGTTAATGCCGACTTAGGATTTATTAAATCGGTCGCATTTAATGTGCTTCCACAACTTTCACATTGATCGCCATAAGCTTCTTCGTTTCCACATTTCGGACAAGTTCCTGTTACAAAACGGTCTGCTAAAAACTGATTGGCTTCGGCATCATATAATTGCTCGGTAGTTTCTTCTATAAACTCACCTTTATCATATAAAGTGGTAAAAAATTCTGAAGCTGTATCATGATGAATTTTTGCCGATGTACGCGAATAATTGTCATAAGTAATTCCGAAATCTTCAAACGACTTTTTTATAATGGCATGATACTTATCAACTATATCTTGAGGTGAAACCCCTTCGTTTTTCGCCTTAATAGTAATAGGCACACCATGTTCATCACTACCGCCAATAAGCAATACATCGTTTCCTGTTAAACGTAAATAGCGTGCATAAATATCGGCAGGAACATAAACACCTGCTAAATGCCCAATATGAATAGGACCGTTTGTATAAGGTAAAGCAGTGGTAATGGTATATCTTTTTGGCTTGTTCATCAATCTAAAATTAAATTATAATGTCGTTACAAAAGTGGTAAAATTGTAGTAACCTTTTAAATTGAACAGATTACAACGTCTCACTCGGAATACCGACTCATTTTTAAGCCGTAAAAGTACGCATTTTGACTTCGATTTAGAAAAAAAATGTACATTTACATTATGTCAAAAATTGCATTAACTACCATATTGTTTTTAACTGTTTTTTTATTTGGAATAATAAATCTATCAGCTCAAAACATATCATTAAATAAAACTAGTACATTGATACAACCTCCTTACTTAACAGCTGGTGATACCGTTGCTATTGTAGCACCTTCAGGTATTTTAAAAAATAGAATAGGTGAAATAGAAAAAGCAAAAGTGCTTTTAAAAAGCTGGGGGTTACATGTTGTTGTTGGTAAACATGTTTTTAATCAAGCTAATCATTTTGCAGGAACTGACGAAGAACGATGTGAAGATTTTCAAAACGCCCTAGACAACCCTAAAATTAGTGCTATTTGGTGCGCAAGAGGTGGTTATGGCGCTGTTAGAATATTAGACAAATTAGATTATACTAAATTTAAAAAGAACCCTAAATGGGTTATTGGTTATTCTGACATTACGGCATTACACAGTCAAATTCACAATGAAGGTTTTGAGAGTCTTCATGCCATGATGTGTACCAGTTTACAAGATGATAACGAAACAATTAAAGAAACCATATCGACTTTTAAAAAGGCTCTTTTTGGAGACTCTTTATCATATACTTTAAAAGGTTCTAGCTATAACAAAACAGGAACTGCTACTGGCAAATTAATTGGCGGCAATCTATCAATACTACAAACAATGTTAGGTTCTAAAACAAGTATAGATACCTCTGAAAAAATACTTTTTATTGAAGAGATTGGTGAATATAAATACCATATTGACAGACTATTACAAAGCTTAAAACGTGCTGGATACTTTGATTCATGTAAAGGTGTCATAATTGGCGATATGACTAAAATTAAGAGAAACACAACACCTTGGGGTTCTTCTATTGAACAACTTATTTTAGATGTTTTAGCCGAATACAATTTCCCTGTTGCGTTTAATATGCATGCAGGACACGCCAAAGATAATCGAGCTTTAATTTTGGGAAGAACTGTTGATTTAACGGTAAATAGCGAACACTCAACCATTATTTTTAAAAATTAATAGAATATGTTTTAATGTTGGGTTTATATTTTAAACCAAAAAACATAAATTCTATGAAAAAAAAATTACAATTATTAGCAGTAGCTGCTACGCTTTTACTTTCTTTTAATGCAAAAGCTGATACAATTAAAAATTCGCAATTAAACTTAAACAATCCTGATGTACGCAAATGTTTATTAGAAGCATCTAAAACAGACGGTTGGAAATTAGCATCTGTTTATTTAGATGCCGACAATAAAATAGTTATGATTTTTGATAAAGATAACGACACTAAAGTATATACTAGTAAAGAAGAATTATCTCTTTAAAAAGTTGTTTTCACTTAAAAATAAAAAAACCAACTAATTAAATTAGTTGGTTTTTTTATTCCATTCTATATACTTATTAAACTCCAAATTGAGTTAAATGATGATCTAAATGTTTTTCATAATTATGAACAGTTATTTTAAGTCTTTGCAATTTATTTATTTTTATTCTATTATTAAAAATGATTTTAATTGCTTTTCATTTATCTTTTTATATGCTATGTTACACTCACTATTCTTATTAAATCTAAAAGATTTTTTAAACCCATAAATATCTTTTCCTTTTATTCCTAAAACAATAATATAAAAACTTCTATTTATTGGTAAATCAACCTCATCATTATAAACATTTAGAATGGTATTATTTTTTTGATCTACAATATATATTTCATTATAGCTGGTATTTATATTAAAATTCAGTTTAATTTTTGCTGTTTCTTCTTCTGCGGCAAACTTATCAATGTTTATCCAGCCTAATTTTGAGAGCTCTATGGTTTTATATAATTCATTCGAGACTTCATTAAAAACTTGAATTTCTTCAATATAATTATCATACTTTAATCTTCTTTTTTTATATTCTTCTTTAGAAATAACTTCTTCTAATTCATTTAATTCTTGCTTAGTAATTTGTTTGCATAATTTCCCCATTATTTCTCTTAACTCACTAGTTCTATATTCTTCTAAATCAATTAATGTAGAATCTATTATAACATCTTTTTTATTATATAATTCATCAATTGATTCAACTCTAAACGGATTCTCTAAATCATCAAGCTCTCCATCATAATAATCATCAATAATTTGGACATACTTTTTCAAAACCCTTATTGTGTCAGCATCTTTATCATATAAATTAATTTTAGGGAATTTTTTCTTTAAATCAGTAAAATTCATAAACCCTAATGTGTCAATTACGCTAACTCCTTTAAAAAAAACTACACCAAACTGCTTAGATAAAACAGAATCTATAACGAAACCTTCATTAATAAAAACAACAAAAGGATTTTGTTTAAACTTTATATTGGATTCTATCCAATTAATATTACCTTCATTATCTCGGTCTCCATAAAATATTTGCATATCTGCTTCTGAAGTATTCTTGGGGAATTGAGCATCAATAGTTTTGCTTTCTTTTAAAACTAAAGGCTCACCGTTTGCAATAATATCAATTTTAAAAGCCCCTCCAGAAATCAATCTTTTTCCATTTGAGGTTGTTTGAGCGTTTGCTAAAAGTAAATCCTGTTTCGTGGTCAATTCAATAAGCTCTACTTTTAAAGAATCTCCTGTAATAGGTTTTCCAAAACGGGTTTCTAAATTTTTTGGATTGAATTTAATTACTGTCCCATTTTGTCCAACTATTTCAATAAAGGAATCTATAGGCACATTAAAATTCTGCACAAACTCAGATTCAAAATTTAATTTGCCTTTTAAATATTCTTTATCTGAGTTAAAAAGATTGAAGTAAGCAACAGCAAATAAAACGATTAATCCCGATAATATAATCCCAAAAACCTTAAACCATTTATTTCTAACATAAGTCTGTTTAGCTCTTATAATATCTGTTTTTAATTGCTGACGTTTCAAACCTTCTAAAAACAACTGATGCTCTTCAAAAAGAGTGCTAAAATTTGAATCTACTTTTAAACGGTTTTCAAAAGCTTGAATATCACTTTCACAAAGTGTTTTGTTTAAATAACGATTAATTAACTCTATATTTTCTATATAATTTTCCATGATTTCTCAAATTAAAATTGAACCTTTTTACTAGTTTGATAGATGTCCCTTGCTTTTGTTAAGCACTTATACTTCTGATTTTTTGCAATTTTTTCAGATTTAAATTGCATCACTTTCGCTATCTCTTTAAAAGACATGGCTTTGTTGTAAAACAGTTGTAATAGTTGCCGACATCGTTCTCCTAATTCGAGAAATGCACGCTCTGCGAGTTGGTATTTTTTTTCTTCTAAAACACTTTGAAAGTATTCAACTTCTGTATCGTTTAAATTATGAAGTTCTTCTTTTGAAAATTTCTTCTGAGTATCTTTCCAAATAAATCGAGACACCGAATATAAATAGGTGTAAAATGAAGATGTTAGTTTAAAATTGGACTTTTCAAGATTTCTATTTAAAATTATTAAGGCTTCTTGAAATACATCTAAAGCATCTTGCTTTTGTCCGCCTTTTGATAAAACTAATGCTTCAATTTTAGGGTATAAGCTATATAATTTACTAAAAGCTTTTTCGCGCTGACCATCTTTAAAGAGTTCTAAGATTTTTTTATCGTTCATAAAACTGGTTTATTACTTAATGGTCAATATGTTAAAAGGTCTCCTAATTTATTTTAAAAAAATTAAACATATTAGATTCATTGAATAAGATTTCTGCTTTCGCAGGAATTTAAAACCTACGTTCCTTCTGCAATTGCTCGTAAGCCGCTTGTACTTGTCTAAATTTTTCTTCGGCACCTTTTTGGTGTTCTTTACCTAAGTGAATCACTTTATCTGGATGGTATTTTTTAGCCATTTTTCGGTAGGCTTTTTTAATTTCGTCTACTGTAGCACTTTTTGTAATTTCTAAAACCTTATAAGCATTATCGCTGCTATTATAAAACATGGCTTTTATACTTTCGTAATCGCTCGAGCTAATACCTAAATAACCTGCCATGGTATAAATTTGTTTTACCTCATCTTCGGTTACTGTACCATCTGCTTTAGCAATACCAAACAAAAAGTGCATGAGTTGTAAACGAGACGGATGATCCATCATCTGCTTAATTTGTAAACACACTTGCCTTGTTGATATATTTTTTTGGCTACTAATGCTTTTAAATAATTTAAATGCGTGATTTGAACGCTCTTTACCATACATATTTACAAACTGGTTGCGCACAAAATCTAATTCTCTTTGGTCTTGTTTACCATCAGCTTTTATAACTATAGATGCTAATATGAGTAAACTCACTTCAAAATCGCCCGATTGTGTTTGTGGTCTATTTTGTGGTTGGGTGCGGTACGTTGTTCTTCCTCGTCCACGTAATTGTGGTTGCTCTTTTCCATCGGCTAATGCGTCAACCACACTACCTAATGCTAACCCTATAATTGCCCCAATTGGACCTCCAAACGACCAGCCTAAAGAGGCTCCTATCCATTTTGAAAAACTCATGTAAGTATAAATTTTATTTATCGTCAAACCTACATATAAAATCATTCTGTTAAAAGAAGAAAGTATATTAAATAGGTTCACACTCACTTATTTAATAAAATAAAAAAACGAGCGTAAATATAATATTAGTTAGTTGATAATTATACCTTATTGTTACACAATTGGTATCTTTGCAATCTAAAAAATTGTTAATTATTTAAATTTAAAAAATATGTATCCAGCAGAATTAGTAAAACCAATGCGCGAAGATTTAACAAATGTTGGTTTTGAAGAATTACATACTGCCGAGGCAGTTGATGCAGCAATAGCAAAAGAAGGCACTACGCTTGTAGTTGTAAATTCGGTTTGTGGTTGTGCAGCAGCTAATGCACGTCCAGGTGCTAAAATGAGTTTAGCTAACGATAAAAAACCAGATTATATAGTAACTGTTTTTGCAGGTGTTGATAGAGAAGCTGTAGATGCAGCTCGTGGTTATATGGTTCCGTTTCCTCCTAGTTCTCCAAGTATGGCATTATTTAAAGATGGCGAATTGGTACACATGTTAGAGCGTCACCATATTGAAGGACGTCCTGCAGAATTAATTGCCGAAAATCTTATTGATGCTTACAACGAGCATTGCTAGAATAGCATAACAATATTTAAATAAAAAACCCACGATAAAATCGTGGGTTTTTTATTTATTAACGCAACCATTTTTAGATTTTAACATCTAAAAAATAAATTGCAAAAAATAATGAAAAAATCCATCTCAAAAACTATTTTAATATCATTCTGTTTGTTATTATTTTCAATACAATGTGATGATGATCTTCCTCCTATTACCCAAGAATTTCAACAAGAGGAATTAAATTTATTAAAAGCTGAAATTGAAAATTTAGCCAATACTTCTATTTGTAATGATAATTATGAATGTAAATTTATAGCTTTTGGAAGCAAACCTTGTGGAGGTCCTTGGGATTATTTAGCTTATTCTACTTCTATTGATACCGAACAACTTGAAATGTTAGTTGAAAACTATAACCAAAAAGAAGACCTTTTTAACAAAAAATGGAATATTGCATCAGATTGCTCCTTTGTAACACCTCCTACCAGTATAACATGCGAAAACAACACCTGTGTTCCTGTGTATTAATACAGTATTTATACTTAAAATAGAATTAAAAAATTAAAACCACGATTTTATCGTGGTTTTTATATTTTTGCGATATGCAAAAACTATTGTCATATCCATTAACTATTATTTATTATCTGTGTTTCTTTTTAACACTTATAATATTTCATCCTATTCAATGGTTTTGTTTTAATGTATTTGGTTATAAAGCTCACAAATTAAGTGTTGATGCACTTCAATTTGCATTAATGTGCTGTGGCAATATTTTAGGCACCCGTTTTACATTTAACAATCCGCACCAAATAGACACTAACCAACCACTTATAATTGTTGCAAACCACCAAAGTTTACACGACATATACCCAATTACTTGGTATATGCGTAAATATCATCCTAAATTTATAAGCAAAATAGAATTGGGAAAAGGGATCCCAAGTGTGTCTTATAATTTACGTCATGGAGGCGCTGCTTTAATAGATAGAAAAAATCCTAGACAATCGTTACCCGCTTTAATGAAGTTTGGGGAATATATTGAAAAAAATAAACGTACCGCCGTTATTTTTCCAGAAGGCACACGAAGTAAAGACGGAAAACCAAAACCCTTTCAAACAAAAGGATTAGAAATTCTATTTAAAAAAATTCCATCGGCATTGGTGGTTCCTATTACCATAAACAACTCTTGGAAAATAGTACGTTACGGAAAAATACCCATGGGATTAGGCACTCATATAACATTTACAGTGCATAAGCCTTTAAAAGTTGCTACCTTTGTAGACAAACAAGAACTTATTAATAGTATTGAAACTACTATTACACAACATATAATACCTTAAAAAAACAAATATGTCTTTAAAGAATAAGAGATTTGAAGTGATGCAGTTTTTAGAAAAAGACATTGACGCATTAGTTGAAAAATATTTAATACCAATAGAAAGTATCTGGCAACCAACCGATTTTTTGCCAAATTCTGAAACAACTGATAATGCTTTTTTTGAAGAAATAAAAGAAATAAGAGAATTGGCAAAAGAATTACCTTATGATTTTTGGGTAGTTTTAGTTGGTGATATGATTACCGAAGAAGCCTTACCAACATACGAATCATGGCTTATGGATGTTGAAGGAGTAGACCAAGTAAACGGAAAAACAGGTTGGGCTAAATGGGTGCGCCAATGGACTGCAGAAGAAAACAGACATGGCGATGTACTAAATAAGTACTTATACCTTTCTGGTCGTGTAAATATGAAAGAAATTGAAATTACTACACAACATCTTATTGCCGATGGTTTTGATATTGGTACTGATAGAGATCCGTACAAAAACTTTGTTTATACAAGTTTTCAAGAATTAGCTACGTATGTGTCACACAATCGTGTTGCTAAATTAGCTAAGGACAAAGGAAATAAACGTTTATCTAAAATGTGTAAAATTATTTCTGGAGATGAAATGAGACACCACCATGCATACTCAGAATTTGTAGAACGTATTTTTGAAGTAGATCCAAGTCAAATGATGATGGCTTTTCATTATATGATGAAACAAAAAATAACCATGCCTGCTCACTTTTTAAGAGAAACTGGTGGAAAAATAGGTTCGGCATTCGAAGAATTTTCTAATACTGCACAGCGTATAGGCGTTTACACTTCAATAGATTACATTAATATTTTAGAAAAACTTATTAAACGCTGGGAAATAGATAAAATTTCTAACCTTACTGATGAAGCTGAAAAAGCAAGAGATTATTTAATGAAACTACCCGCTAGAATGACACGAATAGCAGAACGAATGAAAATTCCAGAAAATTCTTTTCAGTTTAAATGGGTAGAACCAGCTATTATAAAATAACTTTAATTAAATCCTTTCCTTACCGAAAGGATTTTTTATTTTTATTCAATGACAGATTCTGAAAATATTATAAATAAAACAAAAACCTTTGTAAAAAAAACACTTGTAAACGCTGAAGGCGGACACGATTGGTTTCATACCTTAAGAGTTTATAATAACGCACTACTTATTGCTAAAAATGAATCTGTTGATGAGTTTATTGTTTCTCTAGGTGCTTTATTGCATGATATCGCAGATAGTAAATTTCATGATGGTGATGAAAGTGTAGGACCTAAAATTGCTCGCGAATTTTTATTTAAATTAAATGTAGATTCTTTAGTTATAGAGCATGTTATAAATATTATTGAAAATATCTCTTTTAAATCGTGTTTATCTACTAATAAAACTGAAAAGTTTACATCTACAGAATTAAATGTTATACAAGATGCCGATAGATTAGATGCTATTGGCGCTATTGGTATAGCACGATGCTTTAATTATGGTGGTTTTAAAAATAGAGCGCTTTATAATCCAGATATAAAACCCAATCTTAATATGAGTAAATCTGAGTACAAAAACTCTACGGCACCTACTATCAATCATTTTTACGAAAAATTACTGCTTTTAAAAGATAAAATGAATACCAAAACCGGCAAACAAATAGCCAAGGAGCGCCATAACTATATGCTAAATTTTTTAGAGCAGTTTTATAAAGAATGGGATGGCATTAGCCAATAATCATCTTTATTTCCTTTCTATAATTTGAAGCACTTTTACCAGTTATTTCATTAAACTGCTTATTGAAATGTGAAAAATTATTAAATCCGCATTCAAAACAAACATCAGCAATACTCATTTGGCTTTCATTAAGCAACTTGGTAGCATGAACCACTCTATACTCATTTACTAATTGAGTAAAGGTTTTTCCTGTGGCTTTCTTAAAATAACGACAAAATGCAGGCACAGTCATACTTACTTCACTTGCAATTTCATCTAAAGTAATGTGTTTTTGAAAATTTTTGTTAACATACTTAAAAATAACATCTACTTTAGAACTATCCTGCGCCTCAGTTTCAAAAGCAAAACCATCGGCATTTAATAAAGAATAGTCATCTGTTTTTGCTAAATAATTCAATATATCTAAAAATTTCAAAACCCGCTTAAGACCATCATACTCCGAAAGTTTTTCAATTTTAGATCCTATTTTCTTTTTAGTACCTACTTTAAATCGTATTCCTTTTTTTGCTCTTCCAAATAAAGCTACTATAGGAGCCATTTCTGGAACATTAAGAAAATCGTCTCCTAAAAAATTAGATTTAAACTGTATAGTCGTTTCAGTGCCATTAGCTGTTAATCTATCTGTAAACCCATTATGAGGTAAATTAGATCCTATTAATATAAGTTGACTATTATTAAAATAAGATAAATGGTTACCAATATGTGTTTTCCCTTGCCCTTTGTTAATGTAAATAAGCTCCAATTCTGGATGAAAATGCCAATATGCACCATCCTTATCTACGGTATCTATATGTTGCTTAACTAATATAGAACTTCCGAAACTTGGGGTAAGTTTCCTAAAAGTTGGTTTTTTATTAATCATAACAAATCTATTATATTACAAAATTACAATATATAACTATGAAAACGTATCATTTATTATCCGAATTGTATGTTATTTTATCATCACATCTAATTAACAATTAGTTAACAGATAATATAGCATATAAATAGGTCAAATTTGATGTTTTTTAAAACCCACTTCTGCCGTAATTTTGTCTTGCAGATTAATAGTAATATCTGTTATCGTAAAACATTTAGTTACAAAATTTAAAAGTTACACGATATTTTAAAACTTAAATAATTAGTAAAAACATATAATATCTCTGATAATAAAGAGTTTACAATATTCATTAATAATTTAGTTTAATGTCTTATTTAGTTTAGTTGGTAAAGTGAGCTGTGGTGGCTCACTTTTTTTTTGCTCTATTTTTTAATTTAAAAAAATCAAATAAGACAAAAACTATATGTATGATTTCTCCCTACCTTGAAATAATTCAGAAATACTAAACTCAATTGTACTAATATCAAAATAAAGAACAACTAAATGTAATTTCCCAATTTCTAATAAATAATAAATTAAATAAACATACTTTTTAAAATAAAATTACATCAATTACAGGCAATTCTATTAAAAATTTACTCAAATATATGCTAAATTAACTTAACGTAATGTTTACATTGGCTTAACAGATAATTTAGCATATAAATTAGCCAAAATGGATGTTTTCTAACGTCTCCTTCTCATATACCTTTGTGGTGTTGAACGTTAAAAAATCCTAATCATGAAAAATGTAATTAAAAAGAGCATTTTATTAGTAACAGTGTTTACTACTATGTTAAGTACAGCAAATGAAATTCCTAACAAAATTGATAAAACTAATAAAGAAACAGCTTTAGTTATTAATAATGTAAGTAAAGGAGATTTATTAACAATAAAAGATTATAACGGTATTGTTCTTTATAAAGAGTTAATAAAATCTAATGGAAAATATAAAAAAGGATTTAATTTAACAGCGCTTCCTTCAGGTAATTATTTCTTTGAAGTAGATAAAGACTTAGAAATTAATACAATTCCTTTTACTGTTACCTCTAATGGTGTCGTATTTAATGAAAAAAGGAAAACTTCTATCTACAAACCTTATGTAAGACAAAAAGGAGATTTAGTTCTTATTTCAAAACTAGCCCCAAACTTAGAACCTTTAAAAATTAATGTTTATTCTGAATCAGCAGGTAACTCAGAATTAATACATACTCAAAAAATAGAAGACTTACAAGCTATAAATTTAGCATACAAAATAAAAAAAGGAAGCTTTAAAATAGTATTCAACTCTAATGGTAAAGAGTTTACAAAATTCATTAATAATTAGTTTAATGTCTTATTTAGTTTAGTTGGTAAAGTGGGCTGTGGTGGCCCACTTTTTTTTGCTTTATATTCTCGTAAAACTTCTTAAAAAAAATCTATTCAAAACAATACAATAAAAAGACTATTAGTACCTCGTCTTAAAAACATAGTCAATTAACCCATAAATATGCTATTTTAATTAACGTAAAATTGATATAAAAATAACAGATAAAATAGCATATAAATGAGTCAAAATCAATGTTTTACAAATCGCAAAACTAACATATCTTTGAGGTGTTGAACGTTATTAAAAACTCCAAATTATGAAAAACGTATTTAAAAACACAAAAAAAGGAATCTTAATGGTAACCATGTTTGCTACCTTGTTAAGTTTCGCAAATGAAGCATCATTTACAATTAAAAACGATGCTGACAGAACCTCACTAACTTTTTACAATGTAAAAGAAGGAGATCTATTATCTATTAAAAATGATAACGGAATCACATTATATAAAAAACTTATTCAGAAAGAAGGAACTTATACAAAAGGATTCGATTTAACATCTCTCCCAGATGGTATATATATTTTTGAATTAGAAAAAGATATGGAAATTAGCACTATTCCTTTCTCTGTAAAATCTAGTAATGTTGTATTTAATAAGGAAAAAGAAAAAATAATCTTCAAACCCTTTACAAGACTAACAGGTGACTTAATTTACCTAACTCAACTTACGTTAAACGAAGAACCTTTTAAAGTAGAAATCTTTTATTCAAACTCTAATTTTTCTTCAGATTCACAACTTGTACATTCTGAAAAAATTGAAAACACAAAAGATATAAAAAGAATATACAAACTAGTTGGCTTAGATAAAGGAAATTATAAAATGGTTTGCTATCTAGGAGATAGAAAATTTACGAAAACTATCAATTAACTTAACTACACTTTCTAAAAAAGGCTGTCTAAACGACAGCCTTTTTGGTTTTAAAACAACTTTAATTGCCCTTCTTTAAAAGGTTTGTGTAAATCACAGTTTAATTTTAACAAGCATTTGTCTTTAAAATATTTATGCCTTGCCAATTTTACTAAGTTATTTATTTGTTCAGCAATTTTTCCTTCGCCATGCATTCTAGTTCCATATCTAGAATCATTTAAACTTCCTCCATGACAACTTTCTATTTGATTCAAAACTTTTTCAGCACGATTGGGCATCGTTTTATAAATCCAATCAGAAAAAATTTCTCCAATAGCACCATTTAATCTAACAATAGTATGAGCAATAGATAAAGCACCATAATTTGAAGCTGCTTTTGCTAAAGGTAGAATTTCATGACTATTTATTGATGGAATAATGGGTCCTAACATCACAGTAACAGGAATACCATGTTCGCTTAAAACCCTAACGGTTTCTAATCTTCTTTTATTTGTTGTTGTTCTAGGCTCTAAAACACGTCTAGTATCTTCTGATAAAGACGTAATAGAAATATTAACAGCAATTAAATTATCTTTTGCCAAGGCTTTTAAAAGATCTAAATCTCTTAAAATTAAAGCATTCTTTGTTATAATAGCTACGGGATGTTTATATTTTAAAAACACCTGCAAACATTGTCGGGTAATTTCAAATTCTTTTTCGGCTGGTTGATAACAATCTGTGTTGCCAGACATAACTATGGTTTGTGCGTTCCAGCTTTTCTTTTTTAACTGTGCTTCTAATAATTTTGATGCATTTTTTTTTACCATAATTCGGCGCTCAAAATCTAAACCCGCGCTATAACCCCAAAATTCATGACTATTACGTGCATAACAGTAAATACAACCATGCTCGCAACCCTGATAAGCATTCATAGAATATTGCATTCCAATATCTGGACTCTGCACTTTATTTACAATAGTTTTAGGAAATACTTCCAGAAAAAGAGTTTTGTTTTTATCGCTTTCTTCGCCTTCTTTTTGGCAGAATTCTAAAAAATCGTCACGCATTTCATGACTTAATTCAAAAAAACGATTAGACACATTAAGTTGTGCACCACGCCCTTTTATGGCAGATTTTGGGTTCATTATAGTAAATTAAAAGTTTATTACTCTTTAAGTAGCCCTTTAAAATTACATATAATATGAATTAAAAAATGTTAAAGCTAAAATGGGTTATTAACAAATATAGTTACCTCATAATATTGGCTTTATAAGAAAAAAATTATAAAGTTGTTTAGCATTGCCGTATGGTCGTAAATTTAAGGGCTGTAGCCCACATCATATTTAGTTTGCTGGACAAGTAAGCAATCGGCAACTATTCATAGCACCAACGTTAAACGAATATCACTCTCAGGCATAAAAAATAAAAACCATTTCTAATCTCAATTTCCTGGGAAATTAGCTTTTCGTTTTTGTAAAAATGCAGTGGTTCCTTCTGCAAAATCTTCGGTTCCGAAACACTTCCCAAATTGGTTAATCTCAATATCATAACCGTTTACACCATCTCTAAAATTAGCATTTATAGCTTCAATGGCAGCAGTTATAGCAACTGATGAGTTACGTAAAATTTTAGCTGAAATTTTTTGGCAAGACACCATTAATTCTTCTTGTTTTTCTACATGGTTAACCAAACCGTAATTATACGCTGTTGTAGCATCTATCATACCTGCAGTCATAATCATTTCCATGGCACGACCTTTTCCAATAAGTTGTGGCAAACGTTGTGTACCACCATAGCCAGGTATAACCCCTAGCGATACTTCTGGCAAACCCATTTTAGCATTATCGCTTGCTATTCTAAAATGACATGCCATAGCTAATTCTAATCCGCCACCAAGCGCAAAACCATTTATGGCTGCAATTACTGGTGTAGATAAATTTTCAATAAAATCGAATAATAATGCTTGTCCCTTTGCTGCAAGGTTTTCACCTTCTTTAACACTAAAATCGGCAAATTCACTAATATCGGCTCCAGCAACAAAAGCTTTATCTCCGCTACCCGTTACAATAATAACTTTTATGGCTTCATCTTCATTAGCATCCCTAAAAGCGTCATGTAGTTCTTGAATAGTTTCTCTATTTAAAGCATTTAATTTCTTTGGACGGTTAATAGTAATAATAGCTATATTATTCTCTTTTTCTACTAAAATATTTTGATAATTCATAATTGTTAATTATTAAATTTCCTACCTTCATAAGAATAGAATTATGCTTTAGGAAATGTTACTTTAAACGTGGTTCCTTTCTCTTTTTCTGAACTAAATGAAATACTACCATTATAAGTTTCAATAATGTTTTTAACCATGGCTAGCCCAAGCCCCATACCACTTGTTTTGGTTGTGAATTTTGGTTCAAATACTTTTTCTTTATTCTCTTCGGAAACTCCTGTGCCATTATCTGAAACAGTAATTATTACATCTTTTGTATTAGATCCGACATTAATTATAATTTTCGGAACTTGATTTTCTGGCATTGCTTGAATGGCATTTTTAACCAAATTTGTAACCACTCGAATTAACTGCGTTCTATCAAATTTTGCAATAACTTTTTCTGAATCTGATGTAAAAAAAATATAATTTTCATTAAAAATATCGAGTGCTAATTTTACAATTTTAACCACATTAAGGGTTTCGTTTTGTTGTGCAGGCATTTTAGCAAAATTTGAAAATGCTGATGCTATAGAACTCATCGTATCTATTTGTTGAATAAGCGTTTTACTATATTCATCTACTTTTAAATGAATATTTTCATCATCTGGATTAAACTTACGCTGAAAATTTTGAACTGTTAATCGCATGGGTGTTAACGGATTTTTTATTTCATGTGCCACTTGTTTTGCCATTTCTCGCCATGCTTGTTCACGTTCACTTCGTGCCAGTTGAACAGCACTTTCTTCTAATTCGTCAATCATACTATTGTATGAATTAACCAAGGTTGAAATTTCTTCACTTGTATCGTTTACATCTATCTTTTCGTTTCGCTTTTCTAATCGAGTGGTATTAATCTTATCGCTAATAGCTTTTAATGATTTTGTAATGTATTTTGATAACAAAAATGCAATTACAATTGCTGCTAACAAAACGAACATAAAAGCATAGGCTATACGCTCTAAAAACTCTAAAAGTTCATTTGTTAAAAAATCATCTCTTTCTAAATATGGTATATTTAATATGGCTAATGGTTTCGATTTTTGATCGACCAAATAAGTATATGAAGACTGATAGGTTTCTCCATTTTCAATATGCTTATCTACATAACGATGATCTACTCTATTAGAAATAGCATTTAAAACTTCTGATTTTAAACACTTATCGGCTTCACTAACTTGCAAACTCGCTTTTGATGATAACAACAAGCTACCTTCTAAATCATATAAAATAATTTGCAGTTTATGTATATCGGCTACATTATAAATTTCTTCTTTAAAAATTAAAGGAATATTTTCGGTTTTAACTTCCCAGGTGTTTTGTCTGCCATTTAAAAAATTCTTTAAGTGTCTTTGAATACTAGCTTCTTTTCGCTCTAGTCGCCCTTTATGATAATCTTCACTTTGTTCTTTGTATTGATATAAGGCTACTACCGAAATAAGTATAGATGCTAATAGCACAAGCAATATCATAACTAAAAAAATACGGGTACGTAGAGAAAGTTTTTTTAATTTCATGAATTGTTACAGTGCTTTTTTTAAGTTCAATAAATATAACAATAATTAGTCCAAACAGCCTAAGGCTTCTATAAAATTAAGTTAACAGATGGCTGCGTTAGAGATTATAGTGATAGCTTTTGGTGAAGCGTGCATCTAGCCAAAACTTTTAACGAAAAGCCCGACCTGTTCCTTAACTTGAATAAGGATAAAGATAACGCCCAAATAATAAAAGAATTTCAAAGAAACCTCGAGACATAATCTCTGTGAATCATTTTTTACTTTTAAGCTTCTGGATTTTTATCGCGTATGTTTTTATAAACCTTAAAGCCCAACATAATTAAAATGCCTAAGACTAAAATACCAACAATACCCCAAATCCAATTAATGGCACTTTGTAGAATGACTAAAAAAACAACGGCAAACAAAATGAATGTAGCGCCTTCGTTCCAGATACGCATAAAACTAGATGTTTTTTTAACAACATCGTTTTGTAATTGCTTGTAATATTGATGTGTTTTTAAATGATAAATTATTAATAGAACAACAAATCCTAATTTGACATGCATCCAAGGTTGTTGTAAAAAATCGGGACGTAAAATAAGTAACCATGTAGCAAAAAGTGTTGCTAATATTGCAGAAGGCCAGGTTATAATATACCACAAGCGTTTTGCCATAAGCTTAAGTTGTTTTCCTAAAATTTCTTTATCAGGCGATGGTTTATGAAAAGCTTCTATTTGATAAACAAATAACCTTGGAATATAAAACAAACCTGCAAACCACGTAATTACAAAAATGAGATGAAACGATTTAATATAATAATAGTATTCCATGTTTAAAATTTTAAAGTCTTTACTACTTCTCTATTTAAAAAATATGCTGTTACCAATGTTGCTAGTACATCTGCAATTGGAAACGAAATCCAAACACCTAATTCGCCATAAAACTTGGGCAAAATAAAAATGAGTGGAATAAAGAAAAACCCTTGTCGCAATAAAGTTAATAATAAAGCTGGTTTAGCCTTACCAATTGCTTGAAAATATGCTGCTCCTATTAGTTGTATAGCAATTATTGGTGTTGCAGCAAATACCCAACGCATAGCACTTGGAGTTTGACTTATAACACTAACATCTGAAGTAAACATTTTTGTGATTGCTACTGGAAAAACCATTAAAAGTATAAATACTAAAGTTGCTAAAATAGAGGCATATTTTATAGCAATATTTATAGTCTGCCTTACTCTTGCATAGTTTAGAGCACCGTAATTAAATCCGGCTATTGGCAAAAAGCCTTGCGTTATTCCTAACACGGGAAACATGGCAAACATAAGCATACGACCTACAATGGCATAAGCAGTTACAGAAGTTTCGCCTCCAAAATCATACAAAATATTATTCATAAGTAAATAAGTAATACTTACTACCGCTTGTCTTGAAAGCGTAACAAAACCTAAAGCTCCTATTTCTGAAACAATGTCTAAATTTAATCCGAAGTGCGAAAAATTAATTTTTAATTCAGAATGTTTAGACATAAAAAACCAAACAATAAAAAGAAAAGAAAGCACATATGAAATAGTAGTTGCCCAAGCAGCGCCTTCCATACCAAAATCTAAAAGATTAATAAACACATAATCTAAAAGCAAATTGCTTACTGATGGAATTACCATAGCATACATGGCAAATTTAGGCTTGCCCTCTGCTCTAATAACTGTGTTTCCCATCATACTTAACGCCAGAATAGGAACGCCATAAAGCACAATTTTATAATATATTTTAGCAGGCTGAAAAATGGTTCCTTTGCCTCCAAATGCTGGAATAATAGCATCAACAAACCATAACCCGAAGATAACTAGTGTAATGGTAAGCAACAACGTTAAGGTTATTTGGTTTCCAAAAGTTTTTAACGCTTTAACATTGTTGTTAGCTCCTAATGCTCTGGATATTATTGACGATCCTCCAATACCAATACTCATACCTAAAGCTGCTATAAAAAAAGATACTGGAAGTACAACATTTATGGCTGCAATAGCTACAGAACCTATCCAATGTCCAACAAAAATGGTATCTATAAGTATGTTTAATGACATTACTAAAATACCTATAGAAGCAGGAACCGCTTGTTTAATTAAAAGTTTACCTATGGGCTGAATTCCTAAATCTTGAGAAGCTATTTTAGACATTATTTTATTGCAGTTGTTTTAGATACTTCCCATTCTTTTATCCATTTTGCAATCAAATTTACCCATTCGGTATCATCATTTAAACAAGGTATAGTTGTAAAATCTTTTCCTCCCATTTCATGAAAAATTTCTTGCCCTTCCATAGCAATTTCTTCGAGTGTTTCTAAACAATCGCTAACAAAAGCTGGCGTTACAATGGCCATGTTTTTTACACCTTGCTTTCCTAAACGCTCAATAGTTCTATCGGTATAAGGCTGCAACCAAGGATCGAAACCTAAACGCGATTGAAAGGATGTTGAATATGAGCCTTCTTTAAATTGAAGTTTTTCAGCAACCAATCTGGTAACTTCTAAACATTGATGTTTATAACAAAACTCATGTGCTTTACTTGGCGTAATACAACAACTTTTATCTATTTTACAATGCGATTTAGTAACATCACTCTTTTTAATATGACGCTCTGGAACACCATGATAGGAAAATAATAAATGTTCGTAATTCTTACCTTCTAAGTGTTTCTTTATAGAGTTTGCAAGTACTTCAATATAATCTGGTTTATTATAAAACGCAGGAACCGATTCTATTTTTAGGTTTGAGAAATATTGCTGACGAAGTTCTTCTGCTAATACCGTAATAGTCTCTGTTGTTGCCATAGCAAATTGTGGATATAACGGAAATAATAAAACCTCATCAACACCTTTATCTACCAATTCTTGAAGTCCTTTTTTAATAGTCATGCTTCCATAACGCATGGCTAAAGCAACTGGCACATCAACTTGCTCCTGTACTTTATTTTGAAGTCTTTCTGACAATACTATAAGCGGTGAGCCTTCATCCCACCATATTTTTTTATAAGCAGCAGCCGATTGTTTTGGACGTGTATTTAAAATAATACCTTTTACAAGGGCTGTTCTTGCTACAAGCGGGATATCAATAACACGTTCGTCCATTAAAAACTCACCTAAATATTTTTTTACATCTTTTGGATTTGGACTATCTGGAGAGCCTAAATTAACTAGTAAGATTCCTTTTTTCATTTCTTTTTTATCTATTTAAGCAATACAAAATCCCACCAAGGATATGCTGTCTAAATGCTGGCTCTAAATACGACTCTGATGTATGCCCTAAAGCGGTATAAAATGATTTTCCGCCATCAAATTCTTGATACCAAGCTATGGGATGAAAATCACCATTTTCGCCACCTTTATAAGACGATTCATCTAAGGTTAAAAGTACATTAATATTTTCGCTTATCGCCTTAAAATTATACCATTCATCATAACGAATCCAATGTTTAGATAAATGTTGTGTTGATTGATGTTTTTTATCAATTCTATTTATAGTTGCTTGACATTTTTCAGGATGATTTAAAAAATAAGCGCCTACAAGTTTACCAAACCAAGGCCATTCTAATTCCGTATCTGAAGCAGCATGAATACCCATAAAACTACCTCCATTTTTAATATAATTCTTGAATGCTTTTTGCTCATTTTCATCCAAAACATCTTCTGAAGTATTAAGAAAAACAACTAAATTATATTGTTTTAAATTTTTATTTAAAAATACCTCAGCATTTTCGGTGTGAGTTACTTCAAAATTATGTTTACTACCTAGTTCGATAATAGTTTGCACACCAACTTCTATAGATTCATGTCTATAGCCTTCTGTTTTAGTAAAAACTAACACCTTATCTGAACTTTTTGGTGTGTTTAAAAAACAAACCAATAGCAACAATAGTATCCCTTTCATTATTTCTTTTTCTCTTCTATTTTTTGTTCATGATACAGTTTTGGGCGTTCTTCATTATAATCGCAATCTTGAAAAATACCACAAGACACATTTGTTCGTGCTAAAGATTTTATGTTAGTGTTTTTTGATAAAGCTTCTATTTCTGGGGTTAAATATTTCATTTGTTCCTTTTTTAAAATCTAATTTAAAGACATTATATATTTTTTAGGCGTTGTACCATATTTCTTTTTAAATGCTGCAATAAAATGGCTCGATGTACTATAACCAACTTTAAGTCCTACCTCATTAACATTATCATTTCCTGCTTCTAATAATTTTCTAGCCACTTCCATTTTATAATCAAATAAAAAGCTAAATACCGAATCGCCATATATTTGTTTAAATCCTTCTTTTAACTTTTTAAGACTTAAGCCAATTTCATCAGCTAATTCTTGTAAAGTTGGTGGTTCGGCAATTCTAGAAACAACAATATCTTTAGCTTTTCTAATTTTAATAACATTGGTTTCATCTACTAAAAATGGGCATTGCTCTACATTTGCATCTTCACTTCTATTAAAATACAAGCTTAAAAGTTCGTAGGCTTTCCCTTTAAAATACAATGGTTTTATAGAATGGTTTAAATTATAATTAATTATTTGGTTTAACGCAATAGCCATTGATGGTGAAATAATGCCGTCTTTATAATATTTCTTATCCTTATTATCATTGTTTAAAAATGAAATATAATCGGCTTCTTGAGAAAATAAACCATGAAACTTTTTAATAGAAATTAATACCGAAACCATCCAAGAGTTTGGTTCTACTTGAAGATTAATGGGCAAATCCTGTTGCGGATTATAAAGTAATAATGAATTTTCTTCAAAAATATTTAAAGCATACCTACCTTCGTTAAAAAGAAACTTACTTGAACCCTTAAGACAAAAATGAAACTGTATATAATCGCTATCTATATATTTTTCAATACTTTGAGCGACACTTTTATCGTTTTTATGAACTAATACTAAAAAACCATCGTCAACTTTTGTTTCATCAAAAGAACCTTTAGCGACATTTTTATCATTCATTTTATCTTTCATGACACTCTTTTATTTAGATTCATTATAAATAAATAGCTTCAGACATGCTATATACTATGCAAAAATATGACAAATATCATATAATCGTCAAAAAACAGGGCAAAAAACCACAAACGATATTAAAAGTTCTTTGAGCGTTATTTTTTTTATAGCAATCCATATACATTTGTTTCACATTTTCAGGTATAGCAACATGCAGAAGTATAATATTTCAAGAAGTAATTACTTTTATGCCATTGGTTTGAGTTATAAAAAAGCCGATGCAGATATAAGAGGGCATTTTAGTTTAGACGAAACATCTAAGCTAGCACTTTTAAATCAAGCAAAAGAAAACCATATTGAAAGCTTAGTTGTTACTTCTACTTGTAACAGAACCGAAATTTATGGTTTTGCGCAACACCCATTTCAACTTATTCAATTACTTTGTGATAATACAAAAGGGACTGTAGAAGAGTTTCAAGAAGTTGCATACATTTACAAAAACAACGAAGCTATTTCACACATGTTTCGTGTAGGTTCTGGTTTAGACAGTCAAATATTAGGTGATTTTGAAATTATTAGTCAGTTAAAAACAAGTACTAAACTTTCTAGAAAACACGGGTTACTTAATCATTTTACAGAACGTTTAGTAAATGCTGTTATTCAAGCAAGTAAACGCATTAAAACAGAAACAGATATTTCATCTGGCGCAACTTCGGTATCATTTGCATCTGTGCAATATATTTTTAATACTGTTGAAAATGTTTCAAACAAAAACATATTGTTATTCGGAACTGGTAAAATAGGAAGAAACACTTGTGAAAACCTAGTAAAACACACCAAAAACGAACATATTACGCTTATAAATAGAACTAAAGATAAAGCAGAACAAATTGCTGGAAAGTTTAATTTAGTAGTTAAAGACTATGCTAATTTACAAGAAGAAATTAACGAGTCTGATATACTAATTGTAGCTACTGGTGCGCATCGTCCAACAGTAGATAAACAAATTATTCAATCTAAAAAACCGCTATTAATTTTAGATTTATCTATTCCTAAAAATGTAAACGAAAATGTAGAAGCATTAGAAAATGTAACACTTGTACATTTAGATGATTTATCAAAAATTACCGACCAAACTTTAGAAGCACGTAAAAAACACATACCTTTAGCCGAAACAATTATAGAAGAGGTTAAAGCCGAATTTAATAGTTGGTTAGAAACTAGAAAATTTGCACCTACAATTAAAGCTTTAAAACATAAATTGAATGATTTTGCTACAGCAGAGTTAGATACACAACGTAAAAAATTATCTGACTTTAATGAAGCTCAAGCCGAATTAATTAGTAACAATATTATTCAAAAAATAACCAATCATTTCGCGCATCATTTAAAAGATGACACGATTTCTACAGACGAAAGTCTAGAACTTATAAAAAAAGTATTCCAGTTAGAACCTTCAACAAAAAATGTCTAAAACCATAAGAATTGGTACTCGTGATAGTGAATTAGCACTATGGCAAGCCAAAATAGTGCAAAGTCAACTTGAAAATTTAGGCCATAAAACCGAGCTCGTTCCTGTAAAATCTACAGGCGATTTAGTTTTAGACAAGCCCTTATATGAATTAGGAATTACCGGTATTTTTACCAGAACTTTAGATATCGCTATGCTAAATAACGATATCGATATTGCGGTTCACTCTTTAAAAGATGTACCAACTGTACTACCAAAAGGCATTGTACAAGCAGCGGTTTTAAAACGTGGTAATGTAAACGATACTTTAGTTTTTAAAAAAAATGAAGAGTTTTTAGGCGCTAAAGAAGCTGTTATTGCAACAGGTAGTTTACGCAGGCGCGCGCAATGGCTTAACAGATTTCCAACACACACAATTGTAGATTTACGTGGTAATGTGAACTCGCGTTTACAAAAACTTGAAGATAACGAAGATTGGAACGGAGCCATTTTTGCAGCAGCAGGTATTGGCAGAATTGGAATAAGACCAGAAGAAGCTATTAATTTAGACTGGATGATTCCTGCACCTGCACAAGGCGCTATTATGATTACGGCTTTAGAAGAAAATGAAACTATTAGGGCTGCTTGCGCTGAATTAAATCATGAAGAAACAGAAATTTGCACAAGTATTGAACGCGAATTTCTAAATAAGTTAGAAGGTGGTTGTACAGCACCTATTGGCGCTTTAGCTTACATAAAAGACGAAGAAATTAACTTTAAAGGCGTTTTATTAAGTCCTGATGGCTCTAAAAGAATTGATGTTACCAGAGTAAAAAAACTAGGTGAACATCATGATATGGCTAAGTTTTGTGCCGATTTTGTAATAGAGCGTGGTGGTAAACGATTAATGGATGCTATTAAACATTCAAATAGAAAAACAAATGTGTTTTCAACAAAATCTTTTACTGAAGATCAACGTCTATTATTTAACGAAAAAGTAGTTCCTGAAAGTAGTGATTTTGTCAAAATAAGTTTGAATCGTATTCACCCTCGCTTCTTAAAAAACGAAATTCAGAATGTTGTTATTACCAGCAAAAATGCAGTTGAATCTTTAATAACAAACTACTCTGCAACAGAACTACAATTCAAAAATATTTACTGTGTAGGACGAAGAACAAAACGTCTGGTAGAAAACCGTATTGGAAACGTTAAACATTCCGAAAAGAACGCAGAAACCCTTGCTAAATACTTAGTAGAATACCTTGAAGGTACTGAGGTTACTTACTTTTGTAGCGATATAAGATTAGATGCTTTACCAACTATTCTAACTGAAAATAATATAAAAATAAATGAAGTTGAAGCATATCAAACAAAATTTGACAGCTTTAAAATTGACAATTCTATTGAAGGTGTTATGTTTTACAGTCCATCAACAGTAGAAAGTTTTGTTGAAAAAAACAACAACGAAATTATTGCTTTTTGTATTGGAGAAACAACAGCTAAAGAAGCAAGAAAACACTTTAATGATGTTAGAATTGCAAAAGTACCAACAGTAGAAAGTGTTATTGAATTAGTGAACGAATATTACGTATAATAATTTATTTAACTGCTTTAATATTTGTTAAAGAAGGAAAAGAAAACGTTTTGAAAGCCTTAAAGAATCAAGCAGGAATCCTCTTTTATAAAATTTAAGTTTCAATTTAAAAGATTTCTACCTTCGCAGGAACGACAAAAAGGTATGAGTATTAAAAGAAAAAACTGTAAGCCTTTATATTTTACTTACAATAAAGTAAATTAGTCCAATGAAAAAAGAATCATTACTAAATTATGTTTATCGTTTTTTCGATATAATTGTCCTTTTCTTTATTGTATTTGACTTTGGTTATGATTTTGCTGAAAACTTCACAACAGCACACGTTACTGGGTTATTAGTTCTTTCATTGTTTTTATTGGTTTTTAATACAATCAAATTTATTATCTATAAGTATCGAAACAATAAAACGGTAGCACTGGTAAATATTATTATTATTTCTGTTTTACTCATTAGTTCTCTTATTGTTTCCTTAATACATTTTGAACACGATTATCATTTTATTTTACAAAAAATAAAACCCATTCTAGAAGGTGGTTTAATTCTTTATTTCTTATTACGATTATTGGTTTTGGTAAGACATATTTATGATGTCTATTTTAATCCTGCCATTGTATTTGTTGGTAGTTTTATAATACTTGCCATTGCTGGTGCTTTTTTACTTATGCTACCTAGTGCAACTCCAGACGGAATAAGTTTTACAAATGCATTGTTTACTTCTACCAGTGCCGTTTGCGTAACAGGGCTAGCCGTTGTAGACACTAGCACAGATTTTACCATTATAGGACAATCAATCATATTAGTACTAATACAATTAGGAGGTATAGGTATATTAACATTTACATCGTTCTTTGCATTTTTCTTTAGAGGAAGTTCTTCTTTTAAAGAAGGGTTAAACACTAGAGACTTTCTTGCTCATGAAGGCTTAAAAGATGTTTTTAGAGTGGCGCTAAATGTGGTAATTTTTACTTTAGGTATCGAAATTGTTGGAGCTTTATTTATCTATTTTTCAATTACAAATAACGAATCAATTACTAATAAATTATTCTTTTCATTTTTCCATTCCATTTCGGCATATTGTAATGCAGGATTTTCAATATTTTCATCTGGTTTATTTAATGATAGCATCCGTTTTAATTATATTTTCCAATGGATTATTATGATACTTATTGTTTTTGGAGGATTAGGCCATAGCATCATTTTTAATTATTACGGCAAAATTAAAACCTATGTAATAGAATTATTTATTAAAAAACAAATTCATAAACGAATTCCAATTATAACACTTAATTCTAAAATAGTAATCTATACAACTTTAATACTCCTATTTTCTGGATGGATTTTCTTATTTATTTCTGAGTATAACAATACCCTACTAGACCATAAAACAATATTTGGTAAATTAACAAATGCCGCTTTTAGCTCGGTAACACCAAGAACCGCTGGTTTTAATGTTGTAGATTATTCTGCAATGACCGTCCCTTCTTTATTATTTGTAATTTTTTTAATGTGGGTTGGAGCTTCTCCTGCATCTACAGGTGGTGGTATAAAAACAAGTACCTTTGCAATAGCAACTTTAAACATTATTGCTATTGCAAAAGGAAAAAGTAGAATAGAAATTTTTGGAAGACGATTTTCAGCAGAATCTACATCAAGAGCTTTTGCTATTTTATCCATTTCCTTAATTATAATTGGCACAGCTATAATGGCTTTATTAATTTTAGAGCCTAAAGACACACCTATACTAACTATTGCTTTCGAATGCTTTTCGGCATACAGTACTGTTGGTTTAAGTTTAAATTTTACACCTACACTTACAGAGGCTAGTAAATATATTATTATAGTGGTAATGTTTATAGGAAGAATAGGAATGCTCAACTTAATGATTGGCTTAATGCGTCAAATTAACCATCAGTTTTATGAGTTACCAAAAGAAAATATTTTAATAAACTAAAAACCAATAATATAAAATGAAAATAATCGTTTTTGGACTTGGGAATTTTGGAATGGCTTTATCCTTAAGCCTTACAGAAACTGGCAACGAAGTTATTGCTATAGATAAACAAATGGATAAAATAAATCTTATTAAAGATAAAATTTCACATGCCATTTGTATGGACTCAACCAACGAGCTTGCTTACGACGCCGTACCTCTTAAAGATGCCGATAAAGTAGTAGTTGCTATTGGCGAAAATGAAGGTGCAGCCATAATTACAACAGCAATTATAAAAAACTTATGTAATGCTAAAATAATTAGTCGTGCGCTATCCCCTATTCACGATACCGTTTTAGAAGCAATGGGCATTTACAGTATTATACACCCAGAGCAAGATTCGGCAGACCGTCTTACAAAACAAATTAATTTTAAATCAACACTAGAAAATTATCAATTAGACAATAATTTTACCATTTCTGAAGTAAAAGCTAAAGAAGACTTTTTTGGAAAAACACTAGAAGAATTAGACTCTGTAGACAAATACCATCTAAAACTAATCACCATTATTAGAGAAAAAGAAAAGAAAAATTTAATAGGAAAAAAAACAATAGTAAAAGAAACTGTTGGACACACAACACCCGAAACAGTCATATTAGAAAACGATATTTTAGTAGTTTACGGTAATAATAAAGACATTGAAAATTATTGTATGGGTGAAGAAGAATACGATTTAAGAAACAAAAATATATAACATGATAAAAAACGATTTGTTTTTAAAAGCATTAAAAGGTGAAACTGTTAATCGTCCGCCAGTTTGGATGATGCGTCAAGCAGGACGTTATTTACCAGAATTTATAGCAATAAAAGAAAAATACGATTTCTTTACGCGTTGCCAAACACCAGAATTAGCTAGTGAAATTACAGTACAACCTATCAAAAGATTCGGTATGGATGCTGCTATTTTGTTCAGTGATATCTTGGTTATTCCACAAGCCATGAATATTGAGGTACAAATGAAACCAAATTTCGGTCCATATTTACCAAACCCAATTCGCTCTCAAAAAGATGTTGATAACGTTATTGTACCAGATGTAAAAGAAGCTTTAAATTACGTTTACGAAGCTATTAAAGTAACTAAAGAAAAACTTAATGATGAAATTCCGTTAATAGGTTTTGCAGGATCACCTTGGACAATTTTATGCTACTGCGTACAAGGTCAAGGCAGTAAAAACTTTGATAAAGCCAAAGAGTTTTGTTTTACCAACCCTATTGCTGCACATCAATTATTACAAAAAATAACAGATACAACCATTGCTTATTTAAAAGAAAAAGTAAACGCAGGTTGTAACGCTGTACAAGTATTTGATTCTTGGGGAGGTATGCTTTCGCCTGTCGATTATCAAGAATTTTCATGGCAATACATTCAGCAAATTATCGATGCTTTAAAAGATGATGCACCAGTAATTGCTTTCGGTAAAGGTTGTTGGTTTGCTCTTGGCGAAATGGCTAAATCTGGCGCTTCTGCGCTGGGTGTAGACTGGACATGTTCTGCGAGTAACGCACGCTATTTAACTGGTGGAAATATTACCCTTCAAGGTAATTTCGATCCAACACGTTTGTTTTCGCCACCAGCAGAAATAAAGAAAATGGTTCACCAAATGATTAACGAATTTGGTAAAGATAAATACATTGTAAACCTTGGTCATGGTATTTTACCAAACATCCCGTTAGATCATGCCAAAGCGTTTATTGATGCTGTTAAGGAATATAATAGCCCTTCTTAATCTCCCCAAAAGAGAGAAACTATAACTCATATTTTTTGAATTATAGAGAATTTAATACTTTAAACACCATTAATTCCCTCTCCCTCGGAGAGGGCAAAGATGAGGCTTTATGATTAAAAACATCATTTCAGGAATTAAAGCATACTTCGGTGCTTTCAGTTTAATTTCAAAATTAAAACTCTGGAAGTATTTCGTTATTCCTATGATTATAAGTTTTCTAACAGCACTTCTTATTGGAGTTTCAGCATATGGATTATCAGATAATATAGGAAATTTCATTGCAAAGGCATGGATTTGGAATTGGGGAAAAGATACTTTTACAACTATAAGTCATGTTATTGGTGGGCTTATTATTATCGTCATTGGTTTAATACTTTTTAAACACATTATAATGGCATTATCTGCACCATTTATGAGTCCGGTTTCCGAAAAAATTGAAGCACATTTAACAGGAATTACAAATCACAATTATAGAAACACAAGTTTTATCCAACAACTTATACGAGGTATTCGTATTAATGGTAGAAACCTAATTATGGAATTGCTACTAACCATTCCTATTCTCCTTTTAAAGTTCATTCCAATAATCAATATATTTTCAACCATTTTATTATTTATGGTGCAAGCCTATTATGCAGGGTTTGGTAATATGGATTATACTTTAGAACGTCATTTTCAATACAAACAAAGTCTTCAATTTGTTCGTAAACATAAAGGTTTAGCCATAGGCAACGGCATTGTTTTTATCTTGTTTTTATTAATTCCAGTAATTGGTGTTATTTTGGTTTTACCTTTATCAGTTACAGCAGGAACATTAAAAACAGTTGAGGCACTTCAACTAAAAAACAACGAACCAAATGCAGCTTAGTTTTGATAATTTCTACATAGAGCCTATACAAATTAAAGATGCTTGGAATCTTTGCAATTTTATAGTTTCTAATGAAGATCGATTAAAACGCTATTTCCCAAAAACATTAGAACAAAATTTAACGCCTACCTTATCAAATTTTTTCGTTGAAAAAAAGGTAAAACAATTCAAATTAAAAGAAGAATTCTTATTCACCATAAAAGAAAACGAAACCAATCAATTAGTTGGTTTAGTTTACATTAAAGAACTAAACTGGACTAAAAAACAAGGAGAATTTGCCTATTGCATTGGTTATCCTTTTGAAGGCAAAAGCATCACAACAAATGCCATAAAAAAATTATCAGACTACGCATTTGGAAACCTTGAGCTTAAAACACTTCAAATCATTGTTTACAAAACAAATATAGCAAGTGTAAAAGTTGCTAAAAATTGCAACTTTATATGGAAAAGAACACTAAAAAACGAATTTACACCATCAGGTGAAAAAGCTTTAGACATGGAGCTCTATGAATTATATAGTGAAATAGAATAAATAAAATGAAGGACAAATTTTATCAATACATACAAATTTTACAAGATAGCATTACTTCAAAACTTGAAGCTATTGATGGAAAGGCAAAATTTCAAGAAGATATTTGGAAACGACCAGAAGGCGGTGGCGGACGCACTCGCGTTATTGAAAATGGTAATGTTTTTGAAAAAGGCGGAGTAAATATTTCTGGAGTTCACGGAAAACTTCCTGACTCTATGCAAAAATATTTTGGTGTTGAAGATGCCGATTTTTTTGCCTGTGGATTAAGCTTAGTGCTTCACCCAAAAAACCCTATGGTTCCTACGGTTCATGCCAATTGGCGTTATTTTGAAATGTATGATAAAGATGGAAGTATTGTAGACCAATGGTTTGGTGGCGGGCAAGATTTAACACCTTATTACTTATTTGAAGAAGACGCAAAACACTTTCATCAAACTTGTAAAACGGCTTGCGATAAGCATAATCCTGAATTTTACCCTAAATATAAAGCTCGTTGCGATGAGTACTTTTATAACACGCACCGTAACGAAGGAAGAGGTTTAGGAGGTTTGTTTTTCGATTATTGCAAAGCATCAGAAGATATGTCCATGGAAAACTGGTACAGCTTCGTTACCGAAGTTGGAAATAGTTTCCTTGAAGCTTATGTTCCTATTGTTGAAAAACGAAAAGAGTTACCATATACAAGTGAACAACGAAACTGGCAAGAAATACGTCGTGGACGTTATGTAGAATTCAATCTGGTTCATGATAAAGGCACTTTATTCGGATTAAAAACTAACGGACGCATAGAAAGTATTTTAATGAGCTTACCTACTCATGTTCAATGGGTTTACAACCATCAACCTGAACCTGGAAGTGAAGAAGAAAAATTAATAAAAATATTAAAAAACCCTATAGATTGGGTTTAAAGAAATAACATGAATTGCTACTGCGGAAGTTTAAAAACCTTTACTGATTGTTGTGAAAAAGTGCATAAAAATATAGCTGAAGCCAAAACAGCCGAACAACTCATGCGTTCTAGATATAGTGCTTTTGTAGTAGCAAATGGCGACTATTTAATGGCGAGTCATCATACAAAAACACGTTCATTAAAAGAGAAAAAATCTATTGTTGCATGGGCAAAATCTGTGCAATGGATAAAATTAGAAATACTAGAAACCACCAAAGGATCACAAAATGATACCGAAGGCACTGTTACATTTAATGCGTATTTTTATGAACGCGGAAATGTAGAGCTTATTCATGAAAAATCGGCATTTGTAAAAGAAGACAATAACTGGAAATACCTAGGATTAAGTAAATAAACATATCAACAAAAAACATACTAACATGTATCCAATAAAAAGAAATAGAAGATTAAGAACCAACGAAGCTATTCGCTCTTTAGTTCGCGAAACCATTATAACACCAAACGATTTTTTAGTGCCACTTTTTGTTGTTGAAGGCAAAGGCATCAAAGATGAAATTGCTTCCATGCCAAACTATTTTCGTTATAGTTTAGATTTATTAGAAGGTGAAATTAAAGAACTTTGGAAACTGGGGTTAAAATCTGTTTTATTGTTTGTAAAAGTGCCAGACAACTTAAAAAACAACAAAGGTACTGAAGCTTTAAACCCAAACGGATTGATGCAACGCGCTATTAAAACTGTTAAAAATGTGTGTCCAGATATGATAGTGATGACCGATGTGGCAATGGATCCTTATTCATCGTATGGACATGATGGCGTTGTTGAAAACGGAAAAATTATAAACGACGACACAGTTGAAATTTTAACCGAAATGAGTTTGTCTCATGCTAAAGCTGGTGCTAATTTTGTAGCGCCTAGCGATATGATGGATGGTCGTATTTTATCCATTCGTGAAGCTTTAGAAGACGAAGGTTATACAGATACGGGTATTATGAGCTATTCTGCTAAATATGCCTCTTCTTTTTATGGTCCTTTTCGAGATGCTTTAGACTCTGCTCCTGTTGATATGGTTGATGTTCCTAAAGACAAAAAAACCTACCAAATGGATTATGGAAACCGTTTTGAAGCGCTTAGAGAAACCGAAATGGATATTGATGAAGGTGCCGATATTGTGATGGTAAAACCTGGAATTTCTTATCTTGATATTTTAAGAGATATTAAAAACGAAGTAGATGTTCCTGTAGCTGTATATCAAGTTTCTGGTGAATATGCTATGATAAAAGCTGCCGCTGAAAAAGGATGGTTAAATCATGACCAAGTAATGATGGAAACAACAACAGCCTTTAAACGAGCTGGTGCCGATATTATAGCAAGTTACTTTGCCAAGGATGTTGTAAAATTGATTTCGTAAATTAGCCTTTAACAAAATCTATTTTTAATGAGCGCACTAATTTTCTGGGCAACTATTTCTATTTTCTTTTCCTTTTTATGTTCAATTCTTGAAGCTGTTTTATTAAGTGTTACACCTACGTTTGTAAACGTAAAAAAACAAGAAGGAAAGGAGTATGCACTAACCTTAGAAACCTTAAAAAAAGATGTAGACAAGCCTTTAATTGCTATTCTTACCTTAAATACCATTGCTCACACTTTAGGAGCTATGATGGTTGGTATTGAAGCTGAAAGTCTTCCATACAAAATAGAACTTTTTGGTATTAATACGGTTGGAATCGTTTCAGCAATTATGACCTTTTTAATTCTAGTTGCCTCCGAAATTATTCCTAAAACTATTGGCGCCACCTATTGGAAAAACTTAGCTAATTTTACTTCAAAAACGCTTACTTTATTAATCTTCCCATTAAAATGGTCTGGCATTTTATGGTTATTACAACTTACTACAAAGCTTATTGGCGGTAAAGGTCATAGCAGTGTTTTAAGTCGTGAAGGCTTTTTAGTTATGGCAGATATGGCTCACGAAGAAGGTGTTTTTCACGAAAACGAAAGTAAAATAATAAAGAATCTACTCAACTTTAAACAAATTTTAGCAAAAGATGTGATGACACCAAGAACCGTTATAAAAACTGAAGACGAAACTACAACAGTTGAAGATTTTTTTAAACGGAACTTAAATCTTCGTTTTTCAAGAATTCCTGTTTATAGCGATACCGAAGACAATATTAAAGGACTTGTTTTAAAAGATGATGTGTTTAAAGAAATGGCATTAAAAAATGGTTCTAAAAAGCTTTCAGAAATTAAAAGAGATATTATTATAGTTGAACGTAATATTGCTATCCCTACGCTTTTTGAAAAACTAGTAGCAACTAGAAATCATATGGCTTTAGTAGTTGATGAATATGGAACTGTTAGTGGCATTGTAACCATGGAAGATGTTATTGAAACACTACTTGGTTTAGAAATTATGGATGAAAGCGACAATGTATCCGATTTACAAATTCAAGCTAGAAAAAACTGGGAGACAAGAGCAAAAAAACTAGGTATTTTAGAAACCCCTAAAACAGAAGACTAATGGAAACTTGCATCATTAAATCACCATTAGGTTTTACTAAAATCGTTGGAGATAATGATGGTATTTGTTCGGTTACAATACTTAATTCAGAAGAAAAAATAACAGACATAATTCCCACAGAGTTAGAAGATTGCGTTATTCAATTAAATGAATACTTTGAAGGCTCTAGAAAACAATTCAATTTAAAATTAAATCCACAAGGAACCGATTTTCAAAAGAAAGTCTGGAATACTTTATTAAGCATTCCATATGGTAAAAGCACCTCTTACCTAGAGTTATCAAAACAATTAGGCGATGTAAAAGCTATTAGAGCTGTTGCAAATGCTAATGGTAAAAATCCTATTTGGATTATCATTCCCTGTCATCGAGTAATTGGCACAGACGGAAGTTTAACTGGTTATGCAGGTGGTTTATATCGAAAAAAATGGTTACTAGACCACGAGAACCCTTTTAAGCAACTCTCGCTATTTTAATTTCCTACCCATTATTCAGAAAACAACAAAACACAAAAAACTGATTACCAGTAATTTAATATTACATAGCTTGTGACTTTATTTCATGAGATATTAGTCTCATATAAATTTAATCCGCTTTTTTGTATATTCATTTTTTATAAGACAAAAATCTCATGGATAATTTTGTATTAAACTCTGGACGTAAAGCACAAAAACAAAAAACAAGACTCAAAATATTAAATACTACTCAAGAGCTATTAAAACAAGGTGTGAATTTTAATCTTGAAGACGTTGCTAAAGCATCAAATATTTCAAGAGCTACTATTTATCGTTATTTTTCAAATATCGATTTATTATGTTCTGAAGCAAGCTTAGATTTATTAACAAATTCTACAGAAAATACATTTTTAGAAACACAACATCTTCCTATAATTGATCGCATATTATACATTCAAGATTATTTTAACGAATTAGCCTTAAACAACGAAGCAGCATTTCGTAAATATTTAAGTATCTATTTAAAAGAAGATGATTCATATAAAACTCAAATTTCAAGAAATTCACGAAGGCTTGCAGCATTAAAATTAGCCCTCATTCCTTATAGAAATCAAATAGAAAAAGATGTTTATAATAAACTATTATCTGTTTCAACAGCTCTCATGGGTATAGAACCAATTATTACTTCTAAGGATTTATGTAATTTAAATGATAGAGAAACAAAAGCATCTCTAACTTGGGGTTTACGAATAATACTAAATAGCATTTTTTAAAAAAGAATATACAAATACTTATAGGTCGCGTTTTAATTATTATATTTAATTCAATTAAACATAATAATTAAAATGAAATTTTTAAAAAAATTCTTTAAATGGCTTGTTATTATAATTATTGCAGCCGTAGCATTACTCTATATTTTTGATTATGGATACATAATACGAGGAGCTAAAATTGTATATCTCACAGGTCATAAAACGGCTTTTATTGATGACTATCCTTATTTTATAAATGATACCATAAAAAAAGGAAACAATCCAAGACCTTGGATAAATCATAAAAATTACAACACCGTAAAAGAAACTGAAAAACTTTCTAAAATCAATAAAGATTGGGGCACCATTGCGTATTTAATTATAAAAAATGATAGTGTTTGGTTCGAAAACTATTATGATGAGTTTAATGAAAATTCGAAAACAAATTCATTTTCAATGGCAAAAAGTATTGTTACTTCGCTACTAGGAAAAGCTATTATGGATGGATACATTAAAAGTTTAGACCAACCTATAAGTGATTTTTATCCACAATATAGCTATGCAAAAACCACTGTTGGCGATTTAGCTTCCATGGCATCTGGTCTAGACTGGATAGAAGATTATACTAGTCCGTTTTCAGTAACAGCTAGAGCTAATTATGATGATGATTTAGCCGAAACCATTTTAAATCAAAAAGTAATTAAAACACCTGGTGTGGAGTTTAAATATTTAAGTGGAAACACACAATTACTTGGAATGATTATTCAAAAAGCAACAGGTAAACAATTAGCAAATTATCTTTCTGAAAGCTTTTGGCAACCTATGGGTGCAACTCATGATGCGCTTTGGCAATTGGATGATGAAGAACACAAACTAGCAAAAGCATTCTGTTGTATTTCTAGTAATGCGAGAGATTTTGCCAGATTTGGAAAGTTATATAAAGACCATGGCAAATGGAATGGAAAGCAAATTTTAGACTCTGCATTTGTTGCAAAATCAATAACACCTCGGTTTAAGGAAAGTCCACAATATGGATATGGTTGGTGGTTAAAAAACTTTGAAGACAAGCACTTTTTTATGATGCGTGGTCACCTTGGACAATATGTTATTGTAGAGCCTAATGATAATGTAATCATTGTTCGTTTAGGACACAGGAAATCTCCAGACAAAGGTGTGGGAGAATTTACTGAGGATATTTCAATTTATATTGAAGAAGCTTATAAAATGCTAAATAAATGATTTCTAAATTACATCTTGAAAACATACTATTTCTAGATATTGAAACTGTTCCAGAGGTACAGCATTTTTCTGAATTAGATGAAACCAAGCAAGCACTTTGGGAACACAAATCTAAATATCAACGCAAAGACGAATTTACTGCCGAAGAATTTTATGATAGAGCCGGCATTTGGGCAGAATTTGGTAAAATAGTATGCATATCTGTTGGATATTTTATATTTAAAGGAGATTCGAGGCAATTTAGAGTCACTTCTTTTTATGGTGATGAAATTACCATTTTAAAAGACTTTAAAAATCTATTAATTTCTCATTTTAGCCAAACAAAACATTTGCTTTGTGCCCACAATGGTAAAGAATTTGACTTTCCGTATATAGCACGACGTATGATTATTCATAACATAGAATTACCTTATAAACTCAATTTATTTGGTAAAAAACCTTGGGAAGTTCCTCATTTAGACACATTAGAATTGTGGAAATTTGGCGATTACAAAAGTTATACATCCCTAAAACTACTAACTCATGTTTTAGGAATTCCATCACCAAAAGACGATATTGACGGTAGCGAAGTATATCGTGTGTATTACGAAGAAAATGAAATTGATAGAATTATAATCTATTGCGAAAAAGATACTATTGCCGTGGCACAAATCTTTTTACGCTTACGAGGTGATGAGTTATTAAGTAATGATGAAATTATACATATATAAATGACAAAAAACACCCTTTTAAAAGTTGAAAATCTCTCTATTTCATTTGGTGAAAACAAAGTCATTCATAATATTTCATACGAATTAAAAAAGAATGAAATTTTAGGAATTGTTGGTGAATCTGGATCTGGAAAATCAGTGTCTTCCCTAGCTATATTAGGGCTTCTTCCAAAAAATATTTCAAAAATAAATTTTGGTAGTATAACGTATAATAATAAAGATTTAACAAAGCTATCACCAAAATTATTTCAAAAAATTAGAGGTCATAAAATTGCTATGATTTTTCAAGAACCTATGAGTTCTTTAAACCCATCTATGACCTGCGGAAAACAGGTTCAAGAAATTTTATTACAACACACAAAACTAACAAAACAAGAAGCCAAAGAAGAAACCCTTTTGCTTTTTGAAAAAGTAAAACTCCCCAATGTAAATCAAACTTACAACAAATATCCTCATGAAATTTCAGGCGGACAAAAGCAACGTGTTATGATTGCTATGGCTATTGCCTGTAAGCCAGATATTTTAATTGCAGACGAACCCACTACAGCTCTTGATGTTACCGTTCAAAAAGAGATTATTAAACTAATAAAAGACCTGCAAACAGAAACAAAAATGAGCGTGATATTTATTACCCACGATTTATCATTAATTTCTGAAATTGCAAATCGGGTTTTAGTTATGTATAAAGGCGATATAGTAGAAGAAAGCAGTGTAACAAACATCTTTAAAAATCCACAAAACAACTATACCAAAGCACTTATAAATTCACGTCCTTCTCTAAATACGCGATTAAAAACACTTCCAACCATTAACGATTATTTAAATAATACTGTTTCAAACACTGTTATAACCCCAGAAGAGCGAAAACAAAATCACGAAAAACTATATAGTAAAACCCCATTGCTAGAGGTTATTAATGTTGAAAAAGAATATATAACAAAAGGCAACTGGTATAAAAAAGCAAACACTTTTAAAGCAGTAAATGATGTGAGTTTTAAATTATATGAAGGTGAAACTTTAGGTTTAGTAGGTGAATCTGGTTGTGGAAAATCTACTTTAGGAAACGCCATCCTTCAATTAGATAAAGCGACTGCTGGACAAATTTTATATCATGGTACCGATATTACAAAGCTTTCTAAAACAGACACAAGAAAACTTAGAAAAGATATTCAAATTATTTTTCAAGATCCTTATTCTTCTTTAAATCCAAGGATTCCAGTTGGTGAAGCTATCATGGAACCTATGAAAGTACATCAGCTTTTTAACTCTGATGAAACGTGTAAAGAAAAGGTAATTGATATTTTAAACCGAGTTGGCTTATCTGAAGATTACTTTAACCGCTATCCTCATGAATTTTCTGGAGGTCAAAGGCAACGTATTGGTATTGCTAGAACCATTGCATTACAACCTAAATTAATTGTTTGTGACGAGTCGGTTTCTGCATTAGATATTTCGGTTCAAGCACAAGTTCTTAACTTATTAAACGAACTTAAAGAAACATTTGGTTTTACCTATATATTTATTTCACACGACTTGGCTGTTGTAAAATATATGAGCGACCAATTATTGGTAATGAATAAAGGTAAAATAGAAGAATTAGACGATGCAGATATTATATATAAGTCGCCTAAAAAAGAATACACAAAAAAATTAATTCATGCTATTCCTAAAGGATTATAGCATGAATATTTTTTTTGTTAAATAGACTAAGCTTTTTAAAAATTGTAAATTTTCTTTTACAGTTTCTTTGAATTTGCTTTCGTCATTTGTAGGTTGTTCAGGTAGATTTGTTGCAATATTCATAAGCGTAAAATTCATGATAGATTTTGGGGAAATCTATTAATTAAACTTGGTTTATTTGGGGAATGCTAATATCAAACATATTTTTTAAAAATCAGTTAAAAAACATAAAAAATCGATGAAATGCTTTTATTTTTGACATTTCATCGATTTAATAAATTTTATCGACTTCCTATTAGGGGGTTTAAAGGCTCATTTCTGGAATATCTCCTTCAATAATTAAATTCCCTTCTGTAGCATTTTTTATAGTTTCTACTGAAACTCCTGGAGCACGTTCTAAAAGTTTGAAACCTTCAATAGTTACCTCAAGTACAGCCAAATTGGTTACTATTTTTTTAACACATCCAACTCCTGTAAGTGGCAACGAACATTTTTTTAGTAATTTTGATTCGCCTTTTTTATTAGTATGCATCATGGCTACAATAATATTTTCGGCACTAGCAACTAAATCCATAGCACCTCCCATACCTTTTACCATACGTCCTGGTATTTTCCAATTAGCGATATCACCATTTTCAGCCACTTCCATGGCTCCTAAAATTGTTAAGTCTACATGCTTACCACGAATCATAGAAAAACTCATAGCCGAATCAAAAAAACTAGCTCCAGGCAATGTTGTAATTGTTTGTTTACCTGCATTAATAACATCAGCATCTTCTTCCCCTTCAAAAGGAAAAGGTCCCATGCCTAAAACACCATTTTCACTTTGAAATTCTACTTCAATATCGTTTCTAACATAATTAGCTACTAAAGTAGGTATACCAATACCTAGATTAACATAATAACCATCTTGCACCTCTTGTGCTATACGTTTCGCTATTCCTGTTTTATCTAACATTTACTTATATTTTTTGTCTTACTGTACGTTGCTCAATACGTTTCTCATATGTTTCTCCTTGAAAAATACGTTGAACAAAAATTCCTGGAATATGAATTTGATTAGGGTCTAAAGTTCCTAATGGCACTAATTCTTCAACCTCTGCAACTGTTATTTTAGCTGCACCACACATATTAGGATTAAAATTTCTAGCCGTACCTTTAAAAATCAAATTTCCAGCAGCATCACCTTTCCAAGCTTTTACAAAAGCAAAATCAGCCTTAAAAGCATGCTCTAACACATACATTTTACCATCAAACTCTCTGGTTTCTTTACCTTCTGCCACTTCTGTTCCGTAACCAGCTGGTGTATAAATAGCAGGAAAACCTGCCTGAGCTGCTCGACAACGTTCGGCTAATGTTCCTTGAGGTATCAATTCTACATCTAATTCACCTGAAAGCATTTGACGCTCAAATTCATCATTTTCTCCTACATAAGAAGACACCATTTTTTTTATTTGCTTTTGTTGAAGTAATAAGCCTAAGCCAAAATCGTCTACACCAGCATTATTAGAAATACAAGTTAAGCCCTTAACACCAAGTTTTACTAATTGCCCAATAGCATTTTCTGGAATGCCACTAAGTCCAAAACCACCAAGCATAAAAGTCATGTTATCTGAAACACCTTTAAGAGCTAATTCAACATTATCTACTTTCTTATTAATCATTATTATGAATTTTAGGTATATAAAATTACGAATAATTGAATTATAAGAATAATCAATGTCAAACAAAAACCATTCTAAATCAAATGATTTTTGTTCTATTAAAGTTTTATGGAGATTATCTTAATAATATTTAGAAAAAAATATTAAAAATCTAAATCATCTGGAATGTCATTAAAGTCATCATTAGTAGCTGTTTTATCTTTAGCTACTTTTGAACAATCAACATTTATTGAAAGATTAGAGGGTTTTTCAAAACCTGCTTTAGAAATATTTAAAGTTTCATCGGCATAGCAACTTTTCATATAAACACCCCAAATAGGCAATGCCATTGCTGCCCCTTGTCCGTATGTAATACTAGCAAAGTGAGCTGCTCTATCTTCTGCTCCAACCCAAACACCAGTTACTAAATTTGGCACTATACCCATAAACCAACCATCACTTTGGTTTTGAGTAGTACCTGTTTTTCCTGCTATAGGATTTTTAAATTCATAAGGATAGCCTGTTATTATTTTTCTGTAGTCTACCCTATAGGCATCAGCACCTTTACTTCTTAATCGAGCTCCTGAACCAGATTGTGTAACTCCTTCCATAAGCTTCAAAGTAACATAAGCTGTTTCTTCACTTAAAACATCGCGTGTTTCTGGCTTAAACTGATACAAAATAGTGCCATTTTTATCTTCAATGTTTGTAACCATTACAGGTTTCGTATACACGCCTTTATTTGCAAAAGCTGAATATGCACCTACCATTTCATAAACACTTAAATCTGGTGTTCCTAATGCTATAGATGGCACTGGAGGTATATCAGATTCAATACCTAGTTTTTTAGCTAAATCGGCAACAGTTTGCGGCCCCACTTTATCAATTAATCTTGCGGTTATAGTGTTTACTGAATTAGCTAATGCATTTTTTAAAGTTCTTATTCCTCCATAATCATTGTCACCTCCTGAATTCTTTGGACACCATTCTTCTAGGTTTCCATATTTATTTGCATCTATACAAAATGGCGTATCTGGAAATTCATCACATGGTGACAAATGAAGCTGATCAACAGCGGCTGTATAAACAAATGGTTTAAAAGTAGAACCAACTTGTCGTTTTCCTTGTTTTACCATATCGTATTGAAAATGACGATAATTAATACCTCCAACCCAAGCTTTTACATGACCTGTTTGTGGATCCATAGACATTATACCTGTGCGTAAAAACGATTTATAGTAACGCATAGAATCTATAGGTTTCATAATTGTATCTACTTCACTTGCCTTTCCATCTTTCCAGGCAAAAACAGTCATTTTAGTAGGTTTTTGAAATGATGCTATAATTTCTTTATCAGACTTACCTTCATTTCTCATTATTCTCCATCGTTCGCCTTGTCTCATAGAACGATTTAATAAATCATCTATTTCATTTTTATTTAATTCTAAAAAAGGAGCAGTTGGATTACGTTTTGGTGTGTTTTGATTAAAAAACTCTGCTTGCAACCTTGACATATGCTGTTGCACAGCATCCTCTGCATATTGTTGCATTCGAGAATCAATAGTGGTGTAAATTTTTAACCCATCACTATTTATATTCCATTTTGTACCATCTGGCTTTGGATTATTCTTTATCCAATCCTTCATAAATCCTCTTAAATACTCTCTAAAATAAGTTGCAGTTCCTTCACGATGTGATTCTGGTGAATAGTTTAAATCGAGTTCTGTTTTTTGAAGCGAATCTTTAACAGTTTCATCTAAATAACCATACTTTACCATTTGAGCTAAAACTACATTACGTCTGTTTTTAACACCAACAGGATTTCTTCTTGGGTTATATAATGCAGAATTTTTAAACATCCCTACCAACATAGCCGATTCTTTTAAATCAAGATCTATAGGTTCTTTTCCAAAATATATTCTAGCTGCACTACGAATGCCATCAGCATTATTTAAAAAATCGTAAATATTAAAATACTGTGCTATAATTTCTTCTTTAGTGTATTGGCGTTCTAAACGAATGGCAATAATCCATTCTCTAACTTTTTGAGAAAGTTTCTCAATAATATTTGCTTTTTCTCTATTGTGAAATAATTGTTTTGCTAATTGCTGTGAAATTGTACTAGCTCCTCCCTTTTTTCCTAAAAAAAAGGCTGCTCTTAAAGTACCGCGTGCGTCAATTCCAGAATGCTCATGAAAACGCGCATCCTCAGTAGCAATTAAAGCATCTACTAAATCTGGTGATAAATCATCATAACTTACAGGGGTTCTATTATCGTTAAAATAGAATTTCCCTAATGTTTTCCCGTCGGAAGAAATTATTTCGGTTGCTAAGTTTGTTTCAGGGTTTTCTAATTGGGTATGATCTGGCATATCTCCAAAAACACCCCAAGAAGCCAATAAAAATATAAATATGATTAAAAATATACCTCCTAAAAATAATATCCAAAACCAACGGATGTATTTCGAGAAATCTTGAATTGAAGCTTTTGTGTCTTTTTTTACTTTTGCCATGTACTTTGGGTTAATACATCTCGATACTATTTCGCCAAAACGAAATCACTCGATGTGACATTATTAATTATTATTTTTATTTTCTACTCTAAAACCAACATCTGTTATACCTTCAAGCTCTGTAACACCATTTACTTTTCCGTATTCTCGCATTGCCTGCTGAATATTAACAGTATATTCTCCTATTTCATTAAAAACAAAAGAGTCTTCATATCCTTTATACCAAAGCTTGTTTTCTTTAACATCGGTTAACCCTGTTCCTAAAAGCTTTCCGCTAGGATCTGCCATACGATATTCTAAAGTGTCTTTAATTGTTTTACCGTGCGGATAAACCATTTCGACAATTAAAAACAAATTATTGTACTTGTAAGCATTTGTATTTCTTAGGTTTACAAATAAATTATAGTTTTTTATTGAATCGGGAGGGTTTACTTTAAAGCTTATTATAGAATCTTTATGCCATGAATTTGGCACCGATTTATATTCATCAAAAACACGATTTGAATCGCAAGACACAAATACAAAAGAAAAAATTAAAAAAAATAACGAGACATTATTTCGAAACATTTTTACTGTTTTGAGGTTTAGGTTTTCTTCTATTATTGCTTTTTTTATTTCTATTACTTTTATTAGGATTATTCTTAGGCGCTACTTTTTTATTAGCTTGATTAGCTTGATTTCCTTGATTCCTTTTCTGATTAGGTTTCCTCCTATTATTTTTACGTTTATTATTACCTTTTGGACTATCGAAACGTGTTAAACTATCCTGTCCTACAACGTTTTCAAATTCTGCTTTAGTATCTTCTACAAGATCTGATGCATACTCTTCTAAACTTGCAACAGGTTTATTCTTTTTATTAGCATCAATAATTTCGTTGGCTTGCTGGGTCGTTATCTTGTGCCAATTCATCCATTCGCCTTCATAAGCATACCACATGTGTCCTTTAAAAATATCTGTTTTTTGACAAACAGCAATTCCCTTTTCTGTTTTAAGTTTAATATCTGTTTTAGGAAAACTCTTTAAAGCATCTAGATAAGAATCTAATTCATAATTTAAGCAACATTTTAACTTACCACATTGTCCTGCTAATTTTTGAGGATTTAAAGATAATTGCTGATAACGTGCTGCAGAAGTACTAACCGAACGAAAATCGGTTAACCAAGTAGAACAACACAACTCACGTCCGCATGAACCAATACCTCCAAGTCTCGAGGCTTCTTGACGAAACCCAACTTGTCTCATTTCTATACGCGTTCTAAACTCGCGTGCAAAAACTTTAATTAGTTCACGAAAATCAACACGTTCTTCGGCTGTATAATAAAATGTAACTTTACTAGCATCACCTTGAAATTCAATATCTGAAATCTTCATTTGAAGTTTCAAATCGATTGCAAATTGACGCGCTCTTACCTTCATAGGTTCCTCTTTATCGCGTGCCGTTTGCCAAATATCAATATCTTTTTGGCTTGCTTTTCTATATATTTTTAATAGTTCTTCTGGAGTTTCAGAAATATTTTTGCGTTTCATTTGAACACGTACTAATTCCCCCGTAAGGGTAACCATACCAATATCATGACCAGATTGTGCTTGTGTTGCAACAATATCGCCAATGCTTAACGTTAAATTTTCGGTGTTTTTATAGTAGTTTTTTCTACCGTTTTTAAAACGAACCTCAACCCAATCAAATGGTTTTTCTCCATTTGGAAGTGACATGTTTGATAACCAATCAAAAACAGTTAATTTATTACAACTATCTGTACCACAAGTACCATTATTTTTGCAGCCTTTTGGTGAGCCGTCTTTTGTTGAGCAACTTGCGCAAGCCATATTATTTTTATATATTGAATTCGTTAATAATTAGATTATTACGAATGAAGGTTTATAAATATTTTAGTTTTCCGCCTTTGCGAAAACAAGAATAAAAAGCACTTTTTTAAAATTTAATTTTAAAAAATGGCGTTTGGATGTAAAGATAAGATTAAAATACCAACAAATAAAGAATTTCTTAAAACCAAAATTCTGTATTTAGATTCCCGTTTTCACGGGAATGACAATTTCAATGGAAACACCAAGGCTTTGCCTTTGTGAATTATTTCTTGATAAAAATTGAAAAACATTTAAACACTTTTAACGTCAATAATCTTTACAGGACAAGCTTTTGAAGCATTCTCACAATCATCAAGAATAGCTTCTTCGTTAGATTTTAAAGTAAAAAATCCTTTTTTATCAACCGCATGTAATAAAACCGATTTTCCGTCTTTTTTAGACATTTGAAATTGTTTTGGTGCTAATTCTACACAATAATTACACCCAATACATTTATTACGCTGTAATGTTATTACAACCATTAGGCTTCTACTTTACTTTCTACAATTTTATACAATTTATCGGATGGTCTAATTCTAAAACCTAACGGAATGGTTACCATATCACCTTTTGTCCCTTTCGTAGATTTTTCATCGTTCACCATCATATCGCTAACTTCAACTTCCTGTGCGCCAGTTGTTGGACCTGTAATTAAAATAGTATCTCCTATTGAAATATCATAAGCTTCAATTTTAAACTCACCAATTTGAGGTTTCGGGAAATAATGTGTTCCCTTACCTAAATACACTTTCTTTTGAGTAGCATGCGATCCTGAACCTGTTGCCCATTCTCCTAGCTTTTGACCTAAATAATATCCATTCCAAAAACCTCGATTATATACTTTCTCAAGTTCTTGCATCCATGTAATTACTTTTTCTTTTTGATATGTTCCTTTATCTAAACTATCAATAGCATCACGATAACAAGAAATTACTTTAGCGACATACTCTGGTGCTCTTCCGCGTCCTTCAATTTTTAAAACGGTAATACCAGCATTTACAACTTCATCTAAAATATCGATAGTACACAAATCTTTTGGAGACATGATATACTCATTATCAATTTCCATTTCAAAACCTGTTTCTTGTTCGATAACCGTATATTTTTTTCTGCAATTTTGTTTACAAGCCCCTCTATTTGCTGAAGAATTATAAGAATGTAAACTCATATAACACTTACCCGAAACCGCCATACAAAGAGCTCCATGTCCAAAAACCTCAATTTCTACAAGTTTTCCTGAAGGACCTTTTATTTGGTCTTTTTCTATTTGTTCTGTTATCTTTTTTACTTGTCTTAAACTAAGCTCTCTACTCAATACCATCGTATCGGCAAACATGGCATAAAACTTTACCGTTTCAATATTGGTAATGTTTATTTGTGTAGAGATATGTACTTCCATACCCATTTCTCTAGCTGCCATAATAACAGCTTGATCCATTGCAATAACAGCAGTAATTCCTGCTTCCTTGGCTTTATTAATTAAAGTTTTTACAATAGATAAATCGTGATCGTAAATAATCGTGTTTAAGGTTAAATACGTTCTTACATTTTTTAGCTGACACCGTTTTGCTATTTCTGGTAAATCATCTAAAGTAAAATTTACAGAAGCTCTAGCACGCATATTTAATTGTTCAACACCAAAATACACAGAGTCTGCTCCATTATCTAAAGCGGCTTGCAAGGATTCAAAATTTCCTGCTGGAGCCATTAATTCTATTTTTTGCATAATCCTTAGTTTAATGTTCTTTGGTTTTGAAAGTTTCAAAAATGTTTCTCAAATCTTTTTTATAGGGAAGATGGTCTGCTCGACCCTTTTTAAAGATATCATTACTGTTACCTTGCCCTTTACGAAGTGCTTTTTGCTCTTCATAAGGCAATCTATTTATTTCCATACAAGTTGAAGAACAGCAGTTTTCCATGGCTTCTTTACACTTAGGACATTGAATAAATAATAAATGACACGCTTCATTAGCACAATTGGTATGTACATCGAAAGGTTCACCACATTGGTGACAATTGGCTATAACATCATCACTAATACGTTCTGCTCGTCTATCATCAAATACAAAGTTTTTACCAAGAAATTTATTTTCTAATTTTTTTTCATTTACCTGTCTGGTATATTCAATAATGCCACCTTCTAACTGGTAAACATTTTTAAAGCCTTTATGCTTAAAATATGCACTAGCTTTTTCGCAACGAATACCACCTGTGCAATACATAACCAAGTTTTTATCTTCTTTATGGTCTTTTAAATCTTCTTCAATAATATCTAAAGAATCTCTAAACGTATCAACATCTGGAGTTACAGCATTTTTAAAATGACCTATTTCGCTTTCATAATGATTACGCATATCAACCAAAACGGTATTTTCATCTTCTATAAACTGATTAAACTCTTCTGCTTTTAAATGAATACCTTTATTAGTAACATCAAACGTATCATCATTTAAACCATCAGCAACAATCTTTTTTCTAACTTTTACTTTAAGCTTTAAAAACGATTTATTGTCTTGTTCTATCGCAATATTTAATCGGATATCTTTTAAAAATTCAATGGAATCTAAATGAGTTTTAAATTCATTAAAACGGTCGGCTGGTAATGATAATTGTCCATTAATGCCTTCATGAGCCACATAAATTCTACCCAAAACGTCTAATGCATTCCAAGTAAGAAACAAATGGTCTCTAAAAATTTGTGGATTGCCAATTTTGGCATATTGATAAAAAGAAAGTGTTAATCGATTTTTTCCTGCTTTATCGATTAATTCGGCTCTTTCTTTTGCGCTTAACTTATTGTACAGTTGCATGCTATACTAATTTTTAAGGTTAAAGAATATTTTAAAGCCGCAAAAGTACGGTTTTTAAAAAAAGTACCCAATTTAAAATAAAAAAGCACCTAATATAATAGGTGCTTAAGTAATTAGTTTGAGTTAATCAGCATGTAAAAATGCCCTAGTTAGTCAATTTCATAGCAAAAATCTTCTCACTTTATTTACTAGATGCAAAATGTTTAAAAAGGTTGCGTCATAAAATTGTATGATGATAAAAGATATACTATTTTAGCATACTACTTCAGAAAAAAATAAATTAAAATGAGCAGCGAAAAAGAAGCAAAATTAAAAGCACTTAAACTTACATTAGATAAATTAGACAAAGCTTACGGTAAAGGTACTGTAATGAAAATGAGCGATGCAGCTGTTGTAGATGTTGAGTCTATTCCATCTGGATCATTAGGCTTAGATATCGCTTTAGGCGTTGGTGGTTATCCTCGTGGGCGTGTTATTGAAATATACGGACCAGAATCGTCTGGTAAAACAACCTTAACATTACATGCTATAGCCGAAGCTCAAAAAGCAGGTGGAATTGCAGCATTTATTGATGCCGAACATGCTTTTGATAGATTTTATGCCGAAAAATTAGGCGTTGATATTGATAATTTAATTATTTCGCAACCAGACAATGGAGAGCAAGCTTTAGAAATTGCCGATAATTTAATCCGTTCTGGAGCTATTGATATTGTTGTTGTCGATTCTGTTGCAGCTTTAACACCAAAAAGCGAAATAGAAGGAGAAATGGGAGACTCTAAAATGGGACTTCATGCCCGTTTAATGTCTCAAGCCTTAAGAAAACTAACAGGATCTATAAGTAAAACAAATTGTACGGTAATATTTATTAACCAGTTACGTGAAAAAATTGGTGTTATGTTTGGTAACCCAGAAACAACAACTGGTGGTAATGCCTTAAAATTTTATGCATCTGTAAGGTTGGATATAAGACGTTCTACTCAAATAAAAGATAGTAATGGAAACGTTTTAGGTAATAAAACAAGAGTTAAAGTTGTGAAAAATAAAGTAGCACCTCCGTTTAAAATGGCTGAATTTGATATTATGTATGGTGAAGGTGTTAGCAAGGTTGGTGAAATACTAGATGTTGCTGTTGAACTTGAAATTGTTAAGAAAAGTGGCTCTTGGTTTAGCTATGACGAAACGAAACTAGGACAAGGTAGAGATGCTGTTAAAGCCATTATAAAAGATAACCCTGAACTTTTTGATGAACTCGAAGAAAAAATAAAAACTGCCATTAAAGGCTAAAATAAAAATAAAAAATCCCGATTAATCGGGATTTTTTTGTTTTCAAGCGCAACCTTTTAATTACAACTGCATCTACTTAATGCTAACAAATATTAAAAAATTGCTATGAAAAAATTACTTATACTTTCCTTAATACTACTATTAGCCTCATGTAGTATTGATGGTGATAGTACAGATTATAGTTTTGAGGTTTTACCAGTACAAAGTGTAGATATCCCAGAAGAATTTCAGTTAGGAGAAACATACCCTATTACCATTTCTTATTTTAGACCATCTACTTGCCACTCTTTTAAAGAGTTTTACTATCTTAAAGAAAACAATATTAGAACAGTTGCACCTATAAACTATGTGTTTGAAAATAACAATTGTAACAACCTTGAAGATGTACTAGTAGATGAAACATTTAATTTTATTGTTACTAGCAATGGTTCTTATATCTTTAAATTTTGGCAAGGAGAAGACACCAATGGAGAAGATCAATATTTAACTATTGAAGTGCCTGTTATAGATTAATTATTAATTAATACGTGTTTAATTTTGAGTTTAAATCAACTCATAGAAAATTGTAAAATTAATGATACCAAAGCACAAGGAGAACTGTATAAACTCTTTTCGAGTAAGCTATTCTCTGTATGCTTAAAGTATTCAAAAAACTATGCTGAAGCAGAAGATAATTTACAAGATGCATTTTTAACAATTTTCAATAAAATTGAACAGTATAAAAACAAAGGCTCTTTTGAAGGTTGGTTAAAACGCATTACAATTAATACTGTTTTGCAACGGTACAGAACCGAAAAAGTTTTTGATATTATAAATGAAGATAACATTGAAGATGTTGTACTAGAAATTGATGAAGACGAAATTTCAATTAATTATCTATTACAAATTATTCAAGCATTACCTGATAGATACAGAATGGTTTTTAACCTATATGTACTTGACGGTTATTCACACAAAGAAATAGCAGAGATGCTAAATATAAATATAGGAACTTCAAAATCTAATCTAGCACGCGCTAGACAAACTTTGAAACAAACTATAGAAAATTATAAAACGATACAAAGTGCACAATCATTATAATGAAAGAGAAAAAACATATAGATAGATTATTTCAGGAAGGTCTCAAAGATTTTGAGGCGACTCCTAGTGATGCTGTATGGAAAAACATTGAGTCTAAACTTAAGGAAAAGAAAAAGACCCGAATTATTCCTATTTGGTGGCGCTATGCAGGTGTTGCCGCTTTATTGTTACTTCTTTTAACTATTGGTGGGGCTTATTTTATAAGTACAGATAAACCAGAAACAAATACAGTTGTAGATACAGAAACTAAAATAAATAATGATACAGATAATTTAAATTCTGATGCTCTAAATAAAAACAATAGTTTCATTACAGATAACAACACAGAAAATGAGAATAAAGAAGAAACATCTGAAAATAAAACTAAACTATTAAATAATAAAATTAATAGTGCTTCTAATTCATCAATAGCAAAAACAACAGGTTCTGAAAATAGAAATAACAATATTCAATCTTCAAATAAAAAATCAAATATTTCTAATTCAATAATAAAAACAAAATCAGAAACAGCAGTTACTTCAAATATTGAAGAAACAAATAAAAACAGTAATCAAAATGTAAAAAGTTCAATTTTAATTGATAATAATAGTGCTAAAAACATTATTAACAACAATGCTGCTAACAATAACACCATTGCTAAATCTAATGATGAAGAAACAAATACTTCTTTAACAAACGATAAAACAACTAAAGAAAACTCACTTACTATTGAAGAAGCTATAGATGAAACTAAAGATGTTATTGAAGAAGAAAAACCAAATAGAAGATGGACTGTAACTCCAAATGCTGCTCCTGTATACTTCAATAGTCTAGGAGAAGGCTCTTCTATAGATCCTCAATTTAATCGAAACTCTAAAACAGGTGAAATTAATATGAGTTACGGAATTTCTACTAGCTATGCTTTAAATAAAAAATTAAGTATTCGCTCTGGTATTAATAGAGTAAATCTAGGTTATAAAACTAACAACATTGTTCTCTACAGGTCTGTTGGGGTAAGTAGTAGTAGTAAACGCACACTGCAAAATGTAAGTGTTAGTACCATTAATAATTTTCAAGATTCACCAAGTAGAAATACTTCAGAAAACATTTCACTTGTAAGTAGTGAAAATTTTATTTCAAATGAAAGTCCAGAATCATTTGGTGCTTCAAACACCTCTATTAATCAATCTTTAGGATTTATTGAAGTTCCTATTGAAATTCAATATGCCTTATTAAATAAAAAATTAGGTATTAATGTTATAGGTGGTTTTAGCTCCTTCTTTTTAAATAACAATAAAATATCATCTGAAACAGAAAATGGTTCTAAAATATTTTTAGGAGAAGCTAGCAACTTAAATAAAATAAGTTATAGTGCTAATTTTGGTCTTGGTTTAAACTATCAAGTTTCTAAAAAAATAGATTTTAGTTTAGAACCTATGTTTAAATATCAAATTAACACATTTAATAATACATCTGGCGATTTTAAACCCTATTTTATAGGTGTTTACACAGGATTTGCCATTAAATTTTAGGTTTTTGGTTAGATCTAAAGATATTTATATTCAGTAAGCTCGGATATTAATATCGAATAAAAAGCTGCTCTCCCCGAGCAGTTTTTTATTTTTTAAATCGCTTTAATTGCTCTAAAATAATAGCTCTAGAACTTTCATTTAAAGCTTTTGTATCTTCAATAGTTAAGTTTTCAGTACTTAAAAATTCATGTATTTTAACACGCATCCTACCTGGACTTCCACTAAAAAAAGTATATGAAAAACGTTTCTTATTATCTGCAAATGTTAAAGGTACAATAGGAATATGATGATTAATTGCTAACCTAAAGGCACCATCTTTAAATTCATCTAATTCAATATGTTCTTCTGGCACACCGCCTTCTGGAAAAATACAAATACTTAAACCAGATTGCAAACGCCTTTGCGCTCTTAAAAATACCGCTTGTCTGCTTTTAGCCGAACTTCTATCTACTAAAATACAGGTACGCTTATAGAAAAAACCAAATAACGGAATTTTAGCCAACTCCTTTTTTCCAACAAATACAAAAGGATTTTTAACTGAAACCAACATAAGCATAATATCTGCCATAGATGTATGATTGGCAACAAACATGTAACTCATATCTTTTTCTGGTAGTTGTTCGCGTTCAATACGGTAATTAAAACCCATACCTATTAAAATAAATTTGGCCCAAATTCTTGCCATTTTAAAAAAAAATGGATACCAAGATTCTTTTAAAATAGAAATTAAAAGCACAGGAAACATAATTAGTATTGGTAAACCTACAAGTATGTAAAACCAAATACGATATAATGTCCAGAAAATGTATTTTATAAATCTCATGTGATTCAAAAATACTATTATAAATTGATTATCTTTAAAACATAATAATTTAAAATATTTAATCATGAGTTTACTTTATTCTTTGCTAATTGGTGCTATTGCTGGTTGGTTAGCAGGCAAATTAATGAAAGGTGGCGGTTTCGGACTACTACTAAACATTATTATAGGTATTATTGGAGGTTTTGTTGGAAACTGGCTTTTTAGCACATTAGGTATTTCACTAATGGGTGGCGTTATAGGCGATATTTTAACAGGAGCCATAGGGGCATCGGCCATATTATTTGTAGCAGGCTTAATTAAAAAATAATCTTTTTTCTGTTTTTTATAAAAGTGGCTCGCGCCACTTTTTTTTATTGCATAACTTATCTTTAAATTTGCAGCTTATATAAAATTTATGGCACGCATACTTACAGGCATACAAAGTACAGGAACACCACACTTAGGAAATATTTTAGGAGCTATTTTACCTGCTATTAAAATGGCTGAAAACCCAAAAAACGATTCCTTTTTATTTATTGCCAATTTACATACGCTAACTCAAATTAAAGATGCTAATGTACTAAGAGAGAATACCTACTCTACTGCTGCAACTTGGTTAGCTTTTGGTTTAGATATTGAAAAAACAGTGTTTTACAGACAAAGCGATATTCCTCAAGTAACCGAACTATCTTGGTATTTAAGCTGCTTTTTTCCCTACCAACGTTTAACATTAGCGCATAGTTTTAAAGATAAAGCCGATAGACTAGAAGATGTAAACTCAGGTTTATTTACGTACCCTATGCTTATGGCTGCCGATATTTTATTATATGATGCCGAAATTATTCCTGTTGGAAAAGATCAGCTTCAGCATATAGAAATGACCCGTGATGTTGCATCGCGTTTTCATGCTAAAGTTGGCGAGACTTTTGTAATGCCTGAAGGAAAAATACAAGAAAACACCATGCTTATCCCTGGTACTGATGGTGAAAAAATGAGCAAAAGTAGAGATAATACCATTAACATCTTTTTAGCCGATAAAAAACTACGCAAACAAATCATGTCTATCCAAACCGATAGCACACCGCTTGAAGAACCTAAAGATTGGAGTACTTGTAACTGTTTCGCTATTTATAGTTTATTAGCTTCTGAAGCCGAAATAGCAACCATGAAAGCTAATTACGAAAACGGTAATTATGGTTACGGACATGCAAAACAGGCTTTATTTGAATTAATAGTTGAAAAATTTGCAACACAACGTGAGCGTTATAATTATTACATGAATAACCTCGACGAAATCGATGCTGCTTTAGCTATTGGTGCTGAAAAAGCAAAATTGGTTGCAAATGCTGTACTTGGAAGAGTAAGAGAAAAAGTTGGGTATTAAACCACCTCAAATAACTTCCCTGGCAACGGCCTTATAACGCCTTTTAATTCCATAGTCAATAATATACTGGCTACTTTAAAAATAGGTAGATTACAACTTATTGCTATAATATCTAGTTGTTGTTTATTGTTGTCTTTTAAATAATTATAAATTAATTTTTCGTTAGCATCTAATTCTACAAATAATTGTTTTTGAATAGCTGGTTTTTTGTTGTCTTCCAGTTGCCAATTTAAAATATATGGTACATCTAGTGGTGTACTAAGCATATGAGCTTTTTGTTGTTTTATTAAATTATTGCATCCCACACTTTGACTATCTGTTGTACGTCCTGGAACTGCAAACACATCACGATTATAAGAATTCGCAATATCGGCAGTTACTAAGCTTCCTCCTTTTTCGGCAGATTCTATAACAATAGTCGCTTCACTTAAACCTGCAATAATTCTATTTCGCTTTAAAAAGTTATTCCTATCAAAAGGATCGCTACTCCAAAAATCGGTATAAAAACCACCGTTTTTCTCAACATCAACCATATATTTTTTGTGCACTTTCGGGTAAATTTGATTTAACCCATGCGCTAAACAACCTACTGTTTGTAAATTATGTTTTATGGCTGCTTTATGTGCTGTAATATCTGTACCGTAAGCAAACCCAGAAACTATTACGGGATTGTAAATAGCTAATTTTTCAATTAAATCTTCACAAAACGCTATACCGCTTGTTGTTATTTTTCTAGCTCCAACAATACTAATAATACGTTGCTTTTTTAAATTAATCTCTCCTGATTCAAATAACAAAATAGGGCCATCAATACAATGCTTTAGTTTTTCAGGATAATTATCATCTTTAAAATATGATACCTTAATATCATTTTTATGTATAAAATCAATTTCCTTTTCGGCTTCTATTAAATGTGTTGCTTCAAACAAATGACCTAAAATAGTTGTACCAATACCGTCAATTTTAAGAAGATTCTGTTTTTTTTCTTTTAAAACGGCTTCTGCAGAACCACAATGTGAAATTAATTTTTTGGCTGTTATATCTCCTATATTAGGTACATGCTGTAATGCTAAAGTATAAAGCAAATTATTTTCTGTCATTGTATTTATTTGATTTTAAACCTACAATAAAAGCATTTTTAATCAAAAAATAAGACTTAAATTTTAGTTGTATCTAAAAAGCTATAAAAATCCTTTCAAGTTTAATACAAATTGTATTTGTAGAATTTTATAGTTGTTAATAAATACTTCATTATAAATTTTATCGGCTAGCTTAATTTTTTAACTTTGTTTTTATGCAATTAGAAACCTACATAAGCGACTTATTATATAGATATGAGTGTGTTACCATTCCTGAGTTTGGTACCTTTTTAACCCAACCTGTATCTGCTACGGTAAATAATACTACCAATGTGTTTTATCCGCCTAAAAAAATAGTATCATTTAATGAGCAAATTCAAAAAAATGATGGCTTATTGGCAAATTATATTTCTGATATAGAAAAAATTCCTTTCGAAATTGCAAATGAGAAAATTGCAAAACGTGTAAGCATATTAAAAGACATTTTAACACAAGGTGAAACACTTACGTTTAAAAATATAGGCAAAATTGTTTTTAATAGTGAAGGCAAAATTTTATTTGAACCTTCATATCATTTAAACTATTTAACAGATGCTTTTGGTTTATCTCAATTTGTATCGCCTTCAATTACACGAGAAGATTATAAAGAAGAAGTAGAATCTATTGAAAAAGTAATTCCAATTTCTTTTACTCCTGAAAAACGTAAATCGAGACCTTACTTAAAATATGCAGCAATTGCATTAATTGCTTTAACAATTGGTGGTTTTGCCGCATCTAATTACTATGTAAATCAAATTGAAACACATAATCAATTAGCACAAGAAGAAGCTACACAAAAATTAGATGCTAAAATTCAGCAAGCCACATTTAATTTAAATCCGTTTCCTGCTATTACATTACCTGTTACTAAACAATCTGGAAATTTTCATATTGTAGCTGGCGCTTTTAGAATTGAAGAAAACTGCGATAAAAAAATTAATCAACTTAAAGCTGATGGTTTTAAAGCTAGAAAAATTGGTGTTAATAAATATGGCTTACACCAAGTTGTTTATGCTAGTTACGAAAATAGACTTGATGCTTTAAAAGCATTAAGAGATATTAAAAAATCGCATAATAAAAATGCTTGGTTGCTTGTAGACCATAATAAAGAAACTTTAAGCAAAGAAAAAACTGCTATACAACCCGACTATTCAAATAAAAGCCAATAATAAATCTTCAATACAGGAACAAGAAACAGGAAATGATGTTTGTTTTTGAAGAAAAACCAAACATCATTAAAATAATCCATAATGTTACAAATGTAGAAAGTGGATATTATTTAATACTAGGTAACTTACTCTGAAAAAAAAGATACTAACAACCTTAAGCCTCAAAAGATAGCTAACATAGGATGTTTCTTTGATACAAAAAGCACTATGTGTTTTGTTTACAATAAAGAAAAATTTAACGATTTAGTGTCAGTTAATACATCCTTGATTATCAAAAGGTAACCTCAATTATTCAGAAAAAATGGATGTCGTTAAGATGGAAATTAAATTAGAAGAGACATCTAATTTATATTTAACTTGAATCTTCAATATCCTAAAAAGCTTTTTTACCTTTACATCTTCATTTAAAAAGTTAAGATGGAAACAAAAACACCCGAACAATCTAAAACAACACTTACCGATATGGTTTTACCTGGTGAAACCAATCCTTTAGGAAACTTATTTGGTGGTGAACTTTTAGCACGTATGGATCGTGCTGCTAGTATTGCGGCAAGGCGCCATAGCCGTCGTATTGTTGTAACAGCATCTGTTAATCATGTAGTTTTTAGTAGAGCTGTTCCTTTAGGAAGTGTTGTAACAGTTGAAGCAAAGGTCTCTAGAGCTTTTAAGACCTCTATAGAAGTGTTTATTGATGTTTGGATAGAAGACCGAGAATCAGGCAACAAAACGAAAGCAAACGAGGGTATTTATACCTTTGTAGCCGTTGATGAAACAGGGCGACCTATTGCTGTACCAGAAGTAGTACCTGAAACCGATTTAGAAAAAGATCGTTTTGATGCTGCGCTTCGCAGAAAACAATTAAGCTTATTGCTTGCCGGAAAAATTAAACCTAGTGATGCTTCAGAATTAAAAGCTTTATTTGAATAATTAAATAAAATTTTTAAAAGTAATATAACATCAAAAATAAGGATGTTACATTTTATATATCCAAGAAGCTGGATTTTGAGTTGAACTTTCTTTAAATATACTAAAACTAAGAATAGTTTCACCACTAGAAGGATTTGTAAATACTTCACCTATTTCTTGATTGGTTGTAACTTTATCTCCTTTTTTTACATATACTTTTCCTAAATTCTTATATGCTGTAAAATAATTTCCATGCTGAACCATAACCACAGTATTAGCATTTTTAATAGCAATTACAGCAGTAACTTCTCCATTAAAAACAACATGAACTTTAGCCTTTTTCTCTGTTGCTATTCTAACACCATTACTTTTAATAGTCAATGATTTATTAATAGGATGTGGTTGTGTTCCGTAACGTAATTTTACAACACCTTTTTTAACTGGCCAACCAAGTTTTCCTTTATTAGATTCAAAATTTTTAGCTAAAGCTCTTCCTGCTGGTGTAAGAGCAAATGTTTTTGAACTTGAAGATTTACCTGCCTTTTTATTAGACTTTGCTATTTCAGCTCTAATAATATCATTAATTTGTCTGTCTATTCTATCGGCCTCTCGCTGTTTCTTCTTTATTTCTGCAGTGTATTTACTTAAATTACTTTTAATAGACTGCATAATAGTTTGATGCTGCATACGCTCTTGTTCTAAAGATTTTTGAACCACTCTATTTTCTGCTATTAATTGCTTTTTTTCTTCTTGCTGCTTTTGTAAATTAATATTAGTTTTTTGTAATTCTTGTGTTTTAGCCTTTATAGTTTCGCCTTGTTCGCGTTGATGATCTGAATATTGCTTAATATACTGTAAACGCTTATAAGCTTGTTTAAAATTATCTGAAGACAACAAAAACATGATACGGCTTTGTTCATTCTTGCTCTTATAAGATTTGACAATCATAGCAGCATAATCGTTCTTAAGCTGTTTTAATTCATCTCTAAGACTTGTTATTTTCTTTTGATTATTATTTATTTCACGCGTTAAAAAATTAGCCTGTTGATTGGTAACTTTTATTAAATTATTTAACACATTTATCTTATAATTAAAGTCTTCAATTAATGATAATTGCGATTTCTGTTTTGATTTGTTCTCTAAACGTAATTCATTTATTTTCTGAATTTCTCTACGTAACTCTTGTCGGCGTGTTTCTAATTCTTTTTGCTTATTGTTTTGAGAAAAAGCAAACATACCACACATTAAAAAGAGCAGTAAAAGAGAAGCTTTATATGTTATTTTATATCGTTTCATTAAAGAATAATGGCTTTAAATCCAGATGGTATTTTAAACGGAAACCTCAAATCTTCATTTAAGGACACCGACTTAAATTCTAAATCTATTATAGTTTCCTCATTAGACTCAACGGCTATTATTTTTAAACGCTCTGGAAGCATTTGCTTTTCTACATTTTGATATGATAAATAATCTATTTGTAAATGCCTATGTTCTTTTGGTTGCGTTATTTGTTGAGATTTTACTTTAAAATATGACGGATCTAACAATAAAAAAAGTTCAAATAACTCTCGTTGCTTTTTAGGTTGAAGCACATAAACACCATCATCGACAGATGCTTTATAAGACGCTTTTTCTAAATTAAACAACGATTCTCCCAATAATAAATTTTGAACCTTTACAAAATCTAATTCTGTTCCTAACAATTTACTTAAATAAGCAAAGTCACCTTCAAAATAAGTATTGTCTAGCTTGTTATAAAAGCTCACTTTATCTGGCGTAATCAATGCTTTTACTATTGAAAACGAAGCGCTCATCCAAAGTTTTTCATCCTTTTTAACTCTAAAGCTAACCGAATGCGTTTGTGTATTACCATCTTGAGTATAAGTTATTTTAAGTTTAGACTGTAAGGTTTTAAAATCTGGAGTTTGTTTAGCATTTTCCTTTATAAGTTGCTTTGTAGATAAATTATAATTTGCTTGTCCGCCACTAACTGTTTTTGATGTTTTACAGTTAAATAGCAATAAAACTAACAAGCTTAAAATAATATGTGGTAATCTGTTCATTAATTTGGGGATTGTAATTGTTTTGCTTTATCACTAAACGTTTTTGCCTTAGCCGTATTGTTTAATAGCATATAAGCCTTACTTAATTGATTATAAAAATCGGCTTCCATTTTAGTGTCTTCAATAATATAGTCAACACCTATTTCTAAAGATTCTATAGCTTCTTTAGGCTTTTTTAATTCATTTAAAGCCACGCCATTTATTAAATATAATATGGGTTGCGACGGATACTTTTCAAGCGCTTTAGCACTTTTTTCTTCAACCAAATCATACTGCTGTAAATCTATTTGTAACAGTAAAACGTTGCGTAAAATACCGAAATTATTAGCATCTTGTTTCAAAGCCAATTGAAAATACTCTAAAGCTTTTGCTTTATTATTTTTTGCTAGATAATATTGCCCTAATTCTGATAATGATTTTTCATTATCATTTTCAATAACCATGGATGTAGCCTCAACTAAACCTGTTTCATACTGTGGATTTGCTTTTACAAAATTCACAAAATCAGATAATACTTTTTGTTTTGCTTCTGGTTTTATTTGCGTGCTTTTAACCACAATTTTCATAGATTCAATAGCCTTATCAGCATCATTTTCATCCAAATAAAACTTGTAAAGCGCTAAATGAACTAATTGCGATTCAGGATTAATTTTCAACAATTCTTTAGCCGTTTCAAAAGCCTTATCCTTTTCATTGTTTTCGCTATATCGGTAAATTAAAGCTAAATAATTAGACTCTTTTTCAGGGTTATTTTCAATGCGCTCTTCTAAGTTTTTTATTTGATCTTTTTTTCTGCCTGTAGCGCTATAAATTTTGTTACGCATAACATCTCGTGGAACCGAAATACCAAACTCAGCATCCAGCTCGTCTAAAAGTTCTAAAGCATCATCATATTTTTTAGTTCTTAAGTATAACGATGCTAAATCTTCTTTATAATCTGGATGATATTTAACAAGTTGTTTAACTGTTTTAATGGCTTTATCATAATCGTTTTGCGAGGCATAAAAATCGTAAAGTGCATCTAAAAACCATTCGTTATCAGGATCTAGACTTACTGCTTTTTTTAAAGCATCTTCTGCTGCTCCAAAATTTTTAAGCTTCAAATGATTTTTTCCTAATTCAAAATACAAAACAGGTACCGAGTTATCTAATTCAATACATTTTAAAAGCGCATCAACCGAACGATCATAATTTTCAATTCCTTTTTGTTTTAAGGCTTCATAAAAAAGCTCTTGAAACTCATCTTCAAAATTACCTAAATCGTCATTTGGTTTTTTATTTAAATCATCTTGCGCATAATTTACCTGCGGAAAAATTAACATTCCAAAAAGTAAAAAAAGTATGTAAAATCTATATTTCATTTATTATATACTATGCCTTCAAATTTATTTGAGCGTTCCCACAAGGGTCGGGCTTTCAGCAGTCGCTTTTTTGTGTTGCATAGGTGCAACAACACAAAAAGAGCTTCAACAAATGCTTCAATCCCTAACGCAACTTTATAGTTTTCAAATAGTGTTCCAAACTATAACAAACACTATTTCTTATTCCAAAACAGAATAATCACCAATACTTATTGATGTAAAATTACCATCATACTTTACATGATTACCAATCATGGCATCATCTAAATTAGCATTTTTAATACTAGAATTTGTTTGTATTAAACTGTTTTTAATAATTGAATTCTCAATTACTGTATTATTTCCAATAGATACAAAAGGACCAACGGTACTATTATTAAGCACCACATTTTCACCAATAAAACAAGGTTCAATTATTTTAGAATCATTTAATTGCGCCGAAGTTGCTACCAATTGTTCTTCGCCATCTGCTTTTAAGAACCCTAACATGCGTTGGTTTGTTTCTATAGTTATGGCTTTATTTCCGCAGTCCATCCACTCATCAACAGCTCCTGTTTTAAACACTTTACCTTCTGCCATCATGCGCTTTATACCATCATTAATTTGGTATTCGCCGCCATTCATAATATTTTCATCAAGAATTTCTTGAAGCTTTCCTTTTAAAACTGCAACATCTTTAAAGTAATAAATGCCTATAACAGCTTGATCGCTAACAAAAGTTTCTGGTTTTTCTACAAGTTCAACAATCTCTTGATTGTCATTCAGTTTCACAACACCATAAGCTTCTGGGTTATCAACTTGTTTCGTCCAAATAACACTATCTGCAGTAGGATCTAAATCAAACTCAGCACGAATCAATGTATCGGCATAAGCAATAACTGCTGACCCCGATAAGGATGATTTTGCGCACATAATAGCATGACCTGTACCCAAAGGCTTATCTTGACGATAAATAGAGGCTTTAGCACCTAAATCTGTTGCTAATTTCTCTAAACTTTTAACAACTTCGTCTCCAAACCAAGCAGGATCACCTAAAACAAAAGCAATTTCTTCAATAGGTTGCTTTAAAACTTTAGCTATATCTTTTACTAAACGATGTACAATTGGTTGCCCTGCAACTGGTATTAATGGTTTTGGTACTGTTAAACTATGCGGACGTAAACGAGAACCTCGTCCTGCCATTGGTACTATTATTTTCATTGAAATTTTTTATTTTCATTTCCACGAAGGTGGAAATCTTTAAAATTAAACTTTATATTATTTTACTTTTACCACGAATACATGAATGATTTCCTTATTCAGAAATTAACAATCGTAATTCGTTAATCATTTAGTTCCTGTACTCCCAAAACCACCTTCACCGCGTGAAGTTTCAGAAAGTACTTCTACTTCTTCCCATTCGGCACGTTCATGTTTTGCAATTACTAATTGAGCAATACGCTCACCATTTTCTATGATAAAATCTTCGTTAGACAGATTTACTAATATTACGCCTATTTCTCCTCTATAATCGGCATCTACTGTTCCTGGTGCATTTAAAACTGTTATGCCCTTTTTAGCTGCCAATCCACTTCGCGGGCGCACCTGCGCCTCAATACCTACTGGTAATTCTATAAATAAACCCGTTTTTACAATAGCTCTTTCTAAAGGTTTTAATATAATTGCTTCCGTAATGTTAGCTCTTAAATCCATGCCTGCCGACGCTATTGTTTCGTAATGAGGTAAAGCATGACTCGATTTATTAATAATTTTTATATTCATTCTATAATTTATAAAATGCTTCGACTACACTCAGCATGATATTTTATTTTTTTAACAATTGTTTTAATTCTCTTTTTTCTATAATGAAAACTAGTACCAAAAATACTAAAACTAAGCTTGTTGAAATATAATAGTTCCCCCTAAAAGTTTCAATAAATGATATTAAACTGAAAACAGACGCCATAGCTAAATATAGTATAACACTTTTTACATCATAAGGCACTTTATAGTATTTTTTTCCTATGACATACGAAATAATCATCATACTACCATAGGCAGCTAAAGTAGCCCAAGCTGAAGCCATAAACCCGATAATTGGAATCATTATTAAGTTAAACATAATGGTAATAATAGCCCCAAAAATTGAAATATACATACCATAAATTGTTCGGTCTGTAAGTTTATACCAAATGGAAAGGTTGTTATAAATACCTAGGCATAAATTAGCAAAAAGAATAATTGGTACAATTTTTAGAGCTTCAAAATATTCATCTTTACCAAGTAAAATATTCGCAAATAAATCAATATAACAAACAATAACCAACATAAAAATAGCCCCTAAAACTGTAAACCATTTAAGGATTGTTGCATAATTATTTTTTGCATTTTTCTCTTTTGCATGATTAAAGAAAAAAGGTTCAGCTCCAAGCCTAAAAGCCATAATATAAAGCGTCATAAAAACACCTAATTTATAGCACGCAGCATAAATACCCATTTCTTTATTACCAATCAAATCTCCTAAAAATAGTTTATCTATATTTTCGTTGGTTACGTAGGCTAAACTTCCTACCATAATAGGCAATCCATAAGCAAGTAACTTTTTTAAAACAGCTATATTTATACGCCACTTCATTTTTAATATAATGGGCAGAAGAAACATTAACGTGGTAAAACTAGCAATTACATTAGCTAAGAAAATAAAAATAACTTGTGGCTCACCATCGTTATAAAATCGTATAGATTCTGGCAAAACAAATTCGGCAATATATCCCTTTGGGATAATCCATAAAAATAGTATGTTAAGAATAGCAAAAACCAAAATATTTAAAACCTTAATGCTAGTAAATCTAATTGGCTTATTAGTTACACGTAAATAAGCAAACGGTATAACTACAATTGTATCTAAAAAAACAGTCCAAATCAAAATTTTAACGTGAAGAACATCCTCAAACCCAAATAATGAAGTTATTTGTTGAGCATTTAATAATGCTATTAATAGAAATAGCGTTGTTGTAATTAATAAAGAAATAAATGATGTTGAGATTACCTTTCCTTTTTCTTTTTCTTTACTAAAAAATCGAAAAAAGGCAGTTTCTAAACCATAGGTAAGTAACGCATTAAGATAAGCAGCATATACATAATAATCTGTGTTAATTGCATAGCGTTCTGCACCAAAAACGCTTGTATGTAGCTTTACCAAACCAATATTAATTGCTCTAGGTAAAATAGCTGCTACACCGTAGATAATAGTGTCCTTAAAGAACTTCTTAATTGTACTCAATGATAGTATGTTTATCTTGCTAAAAATACGTTTTTAGCAAACGCAAAGCAAAGATAATCTATTGCTTTCTAAGAGGAGTACTCATAAAACTTCGAGTTTCTTTCTTTAAAATTTTATCAATTTTAAAATAACGTACTTTATTTTTAAATTTATAACTAACCACACATTCATCTTCATTTAAATTAAAAGGTGATTTTTTTGTAAGTTCAGGTACTTTATTTCCATATTCAGCCAAACGATTACTACTCATTATAATATCTTGTTTTTGGTTTACAGATGTTTTAAAACGCCCAATGGAAATAGAATTATTACTATGCTCTAACTTTACTTGTTTGCCTTTAAAAAAGACACTATCTAAAATAATATTATTTGGGTTTGATTCAATTGGAATATAAATATTAAAGCCAGAACCTCCACCTTTTACTCCTGCAATCCATTCTTGATAATAAACCTCACCAATAGAAATGGGTAATAACTTACTTAGTTTTTGAGTACTTCCGCATTTTGAAAAACTTAACACCCCAACAAGGATTAAAAGAAAATATGACATCTTTTTAAATAATAGCATAAATCAGTATTTGATATTTATAAAGATACTATTTCAAAATTGATGCCATAAAAAAACCCCACTAAAAAGTGAGGTTTAAAATATTATAATGAATTTCTACCTTCTCAGGAATGACAAAGCTTAGTTATTTAAAGCTTCCGCTCCACCAACAATCTCAAGGATTTCGTTAGTAATAGCTGCTTGACGCGCTTTGTTGTAAGTTAATTTAAGTTGATCTCTTAATTCTGTTGCATTATCGGTTGCTTTATGCATTGCTGTCATACGAGCACCGTGTTCACTTGCAAAAGAATCTCTAATACTTTTATACAATTGAGTTTTTAATGACTTAGGAATTAATTGCTCAACGATTTCTATTTTTGATGGCTCAAAAATATAATCTGCATTATTAGTTGCAGCACCTTCAACAGGTACAATTGGTAAAAACTGCTCAGTTATTACTTCTTGAGTGGCTGCATTTTTAAACTTATTATAAACAATTTCTATTTTATCAAACTCACCGGCAACAAATTTTGCCATTAACTCTTCTGCTATTTGAGCAACATTATCAAAAGTTAAATCATCAAAAATGTCACTTTTATTATCTATAACAATGTTTTGTTTTGCAAAAGCATCGTTAGATTTTTTTCCTATTGCTACAACAGAAACGTTTTTTCCAACATACACATTACTAATTAAGTGTTGTGTTTGCTTGATAATATTTGAATTAAAAGCCCCACATAAACCTCTATTAGAAGTAATAGGAACAATTAATACATTTTTAACTTCACGTTGTACAGAAAATTTACTTCCAGAATCCTCATCTAAAGTAGCACTTAAACTTTGTAAAAGCTCAGTTAACTTATCTGCATACGGACGCATTGCTGTAATAGCATCTTGTGCTTTCTTTAACTTTGCAGCCGATACCATTTTCATGGCACTGGTAATTTGCATCGTTGACGATACGGATGCTATTCTGTTGCGTATTTCTTTTAAGTTTGCCATTTTTTCCTCTCCTAACCTCTCCAAAGGAGAGGGGTTGATTCTTTAAAATTTAAAATCCCTTTTCTGTTTCTCCCTCTTGGGGAGATTAAGAGGGGATTACGCTCTATATTTCCCTGATAAATCTTTTGCTACTGCCGTTAAGGTGTCAGTAACTTCATCAGTTAATTTACCTGCTTTTAAAGTACTTAACACGTCAGCATGCTTAGCTCTTAAGAACTCTAAATAATCTCTTTCAAATTCTTTGACTTTTTCAACAGGCACATCTCTTAATAAGTTTTTAGAACCTGCATAAATAATTGCAATTTGGTCCTCAACTTTAAATGGATCGTTTTGTGCTTGCTTTAAAATCTCCACGTTACGTTTTCCTTTTTCAATAACATTTAAAGTTACAGCATCTAAATCGGATCCAAACTTAGCAAACGCTTCTAATTCGCGGAATTGTGCTTGATCTAATTTTAAAGTACCTGCTACTTTTTTCATTGATTTAATCTGAGCGTTACCACCAACACGAGATACCGAAATACCTACGTTAATTGCTGGACGCACACCAGAGTTAAATAAATCTCCATCTAAGAAAATTTGTCCATCTGTAATAGAAATTACGTTTGTTGGAATATATGCAGAAACGTCACCCGCTTGAGTTTCAATAATTGGTAAGGCTGTTAAAGAACCTCCACCCTTTACCATTGGTTTTAATGACTCTGGAAGATCATTCATATCTTTAGCAATATCATCATCATTGATAACTTTTGCTGAACGCTCTAATAAACGAGAGTGTAAGTAGAATACATCTCCAGGATACGCCTCACGTCCTGGTGGACGACGTAATAATAAAGATACCTCACGGTAAGCAACAGCTTGTTTAGATAAATCATCATAAACAATTAATGCTGGACGACCAGTATCTCTAAAATACTCACCAATTGCAGCACCAGCAAACGGCGCATAAACTTGCATAGGAGCAGGATCGGATGCATTAGCAGCAACAATAGTAGTATAAGCTAAAGCACCTTTTTCTTCTAATGTTTTTGCAATTAAAGCAACTGTTGATGCTTTTTGACCAACAGCAACATATATACAATATACAGGCTCACCTGCATCGTAAAATTCTTTTTGGTTTAAGATGGTATCAATACAAACCGCTGTTTTACCTGTTTGACGGTCACCAATAACCAACTCACGTTGACCACGACCTACAGGAATCATAGCATCAATAGATTTAATACCTGTTTGTAATGGCTCAGTAACTGGCTCACGGAAAATAACTCCAGGAGCTTTACGCTCTAGAGGCATTTGATAAGTATCTCCAGAGATAGGTCCTTTACCATCAATAGGATTTCCTAATGTATCTACAACACGTCCAACAATACCTTCACCTACATTAATAGAAGCAATACGATTAGTACGTTTAACAATAGAGCCTTCTTTAACTCCTACTGAAGCTCCTAACAATACAATACCTACGTTATCTTCTTCAAGGTTAAGTACAATACCTTCTAATCCGCCTTCAAATTCCACTAACTCGCCATATTGCGCATTAGATAATCCGTAAGCACGTACAATACCATCACCTACTGTTAAAACAGTTCCAACTTCGTCTAACGAAGCAGACGCCTCAAATCCTGCAAGTTGTTGTTTTAAGATTGCTGATACTTCAGCTGGTTTTACTTCTGCCATCTTATTTTAATTTAATGTAAATTCTCTTTTTAATTTGTTAAGCTTATTAGAAACACTAGCATTATATTGCTTATCTCCAATTCTTAAGATGAAACCTCCTAAAATATTTTCATCTACTATATTTTCAAGTTCAACAGCTTTATTAGTAAGCTCCTTTACTTTTGCAAGCACTTTAAGTTCTAAATCGCTTGTCATAGGAAAAGCTGTAGTTACTTGTGCTACTTGTTTTCCGTTATACTCATCAAATAACACGCTATATTTTAGGGCTATGTCATTTAATATATTTATTCTTTTGTTTGTTATTAAAACACCAAACAAACCTGTACTAATTGCGTTTAATTTAGGAAAAATAGCTTCTAAAGCTGCTTTTTTAGTTTCAGCTTTAATAACAGCATTGCTAAGCATATTGCTTAACTCTATATTTTCTGCAATAGTTTCGGCCATTAACTTCATATCGTTATTTACAACATCAGCCTTTTTTTGGTCGTTTGCCAAACTTAAAACTGCCTTTGCGTAACGTATTGCTGCTCTTGTTCCTGCCATTATACTTTTAGTTTAAAGTTGCTTCACCCAACATAGACTCAACTAATTTAACTTGTTTGTCTTTGTTAGATAATTCTTCGCGCACTACTTTTTCTGCTATTTCTATAGAAAGGTTTGCAACCTGAGATTTTAAATCTGCAATAGCAGCTTTCTTTTCAGATTGTATAGTAGCTTGAGCTTGCTCAATAAGTTTTGATGCACTTTCACTAGCTTCAGCTTTAGCTTCCTCAATCATTTTATTTTTCATTTCGCGAGCTTCTTTAAGCATTTCATCGCGCTCTGCTCTAGCTTCTTTCAATAACTTTTGGTTATCTGCTTGAAGATTTTGCATTTCTAATTTTGCTTTTTCAGCAGATTCTAATGCATCTTGAATTCCATCTTCTCTTTTCTCAACTGCATCAAGAATAGGTTTCCAAGCAAATTTTCTTAAAAGTAATACTAATCCAATAAACAATACTAATTGCCAAAAAAACAATCCTATTGAAAACTCATTTATTAACTTTTCCATTTATATCTATTTTTTATAAATACTTAATTAAAAAACAGCTTTAACCAACCGTTAAAGCTGTTTTAGCTTTTTTAAGCTGCAAATAAAGCAGCAAATCCGATACCTTCAATTAAGGCAGCAGCAATTAACATTGCTGTTTGGATTTTTCCAGAAGCTTCTGGTTGACGAGCAATAGCGTCCATTGCTGATCCACCAATTTTACCAATACCTAAACCAGCACCGATAACGATTAAACCTGCTCCTACAATACTTGGAATTGTCATAATATATATATTAAATTAAACACTCTTTTTTAATGATCGTCGTGGTGTTCTTCCACAGCAGATCCAAAATACAACGCAGATAACATGGTAAAGATATATGCTTGTAAAGCGGCTACTAAAAGTTCAAGCAATGATAAAGCAAATGCTAAACCAAATGATAATGAACTTCCTAACCAGTTTTTAAATATAAACATTAAACCAATAATACTCATTAATACAATATGACCCGCTGTTATGTTTGCATACAAACGAATCATTAATGAGAACGGTTTAATTATAGTACCTAGCAACTCAATTGGTGCTAAAATAATTTTCATTAGTGTTGGAACTCCTGGCATCCAGAAAATATGACCCCAATAGTTTTTGTTTGCTGTAAACGTTGTTAAAAAATAAGTAATTAATGCTAACGCTAAAGTTACAGCTATGTTGTTTGTTACGTTTATACCTAGTGGTGTTAAACCTAATAAGTTTATAATCCAAATGAAAAAGAATACTGTTAAAAGATAAGGCATGTATCTTTTATATTTTTTTGCACCAATATTAGGAATTGCAATATCATCTCTAATATATAAGATAATTGGTTCTAATGCTCTTCCAATTCCTTTTGGTAAAACACTTGTTTTATATTTTTTAGCCATTCTGCTAAACATGAAAAACATTAGTAAACCAATAACAAAAATTGTAAAAACGTTTTTAGTAATAGAAAAATCTAATGGCTTAGCATTAGTTGCATGATGATGCTCATCTAAATGAATAGTTCCTGATGCATCTGTTTTATATATTTTTCCGTGATGTAATTTATAAAAATTTTCACCAACCTCAGCTAGAGTTTCTCCGTGATGAAATTTTGAAGAAGAAAATACTTTTAAACCACCATCCCACAAAATTACTGGTAAAGAAAAACCAATGTGTTTTTGCTCTCCAGAATCTGTTGTATATGATGTTAAACTAAAATCATGAGAATCTAGTAAGTGATGATTTATATATTCTTTAATTTCTTTCTTAACACCATCATGACCTTCAACCTCAGGTGCAATTTCGTTTAGTTGCATCTCCTCGTGTTGTGCTAAAGCATTTATAGAAAATAGAATACTTAAAAAAAAGAACAGTACGCTAGCAATTTGGTTTCTTTGCATGTTAAATGAAATTTATCCTTAAAAAATCGCTGCAAAGGTATACTTTTATCTCAAAAGCAAAAAACAAAATTTAATAATATTTATTTGCTTATAATTATCCTTGAAAATCATCTAAATTATTAAGAAACTTAGATAAAATAACACTTTCTGTAATAAGGCAAACTACATAAGGAATAAAAAAAGTAAAAAATTCTAATCTACTTAAATCTCCATCTAAATTATATTCTGGATAAAGAAAGATAAAAAAGAAAACAAATTTTAACATACTCGCCCCCATAAAAATAAACCCTAACTGATCTTTAAGTTTCTTTTTTAATAAAAAAAGAACTAGTATAGCGCTACAAGCCAGCACAATATTAATACAGTATGAATAAATTAATTGATTAGTCTCTACAGATTGACTAATTGAATTATTTACAAGAAAATGAATAAAAAAAGCTATTGTAGCAATACCAACTACAATTAAGCATTTTTTAATAATACTATTTAAAATCAAGGATTTAACTTATTTATCTGTTTTAATACAGCATATAAAGAAATACCAACACCAAATAACGTGCAAACAATTAAAAAGGCTTTTCCAGAATCGTTATAGGTAGCGTCTAACCATTTTCCTAATAACACAAAAAGATATATAGTAATACCCATTTGTATTGCTATTCCTGATAAAGCAGCAATTTGTTTAAGCTGTTTATGCGGTTTTTGTTGATTTTTGTTGCCCACCTTTGTTGATTTCTTTTGCTGTACCTTTCATAGCACAAGTAACATTAAATGTTGCTCCTGGTTCTACTGCTAATTTACCAGCAACAACTTCACCTTCAATATGTGCCGATGCTTTTAAAGTAAGTGTACCAGATAACGCTAGTTTTCCAGAAAACTTACCTTCAAAATAAGCATCTGTACCTTGTAGGGTTCCTTTTATTAAACCTGCTTTTCCTACTACAACTTTTCCTGAAGTTTTAATTGTTCCTTCAATTTCACCATCAATTCTAAAATCTCCTTCGCTATTAAAATCGCCTATGATTTTAGTTCCTTGGGCTATAATGTTTTGACTTGATGTTCCTTCAATCATGTTTTTATTTTTTTTATTATCAGAAAACATAATACTTTATATTAATTATTGTTTTTATTTAGATATACTTCCAAATTTTTATGAATTTGAATGATTTGATAATTTGCAGACGACATTGCAAAATATGGTTTTTTTATCTTTTTCTTATTTTCCTTGGTTAATAATTGATCAAATGTTTGTGCTATTTGACCATTTTTGAAACCATGAACAATTACAAAAGACATTTCTGGACTATAAACATCTACTGATGATTTTAATTTATAGTACTTGATACTTTTTAAAACAGTATCTAAATTATTTTGAAAAGCTAACAGCTGTTCTTTCTCTGGATTTTTAAATTTAAAAATCACCTTATAATTACTAACAATACTATCGTTTCCTTCAATAAAATCTGTACTTGCTAATTTTGGTAGTACATTACTTTCTAAATCTTGAGCTCGTTTACCTTCGGGTGTGTTAGCATAAGTAACAGCTAAATGATTAATTGCTTTTTTGTATGGTTCATAGCCATAAAGTCGTCCTATTGCAGTAGCTTTTAAAAGTTCTAACTTAGGCACAATAGGTTCGCCATCAAATCTATTAATATAATCTTCACTTTTAGAAATAACATCTGCATATTCCTGATTTTGGTGCTGAATATATAATGCTTCATATAAACTTTCAGGACTATTTTCATCTTTACCTGAAACTAATTCTGGATTCTTTAAAATAAAAGCATAACGAGAGTCTGGATAATCTTTTATAATCTCAGTCTTTGCTATTGAAGCTTCACCGTTCTCACCTAATAACTCATAAATTTTATATAAGTTGTATTTAGATGGTAATATTAATCGCTCTGCTGGATTACTATTTAATAAATCTTGAAACTTATCTTTTGCTAGTTGGTATTCTTTAAATTTCTCTTTATAAATTAAACCTAATTGGTAATAAGCATAATTACGATCTTTAGAAATGCTATCTATTTCTTTTTCTTCAGACGGAATTTTAGAAATATAAAATTGAGGGTCATATTTTTCATCATCTGTTGCTGATGCTACAATATCATTATTTGAAGACCCACCAATTGTTCCTGATGCACCTTTACTAGACCATCTCCAGTTATCGTTTAATGCTCTATCTCCCCATATTTTTACAAATTCATTTTTACCATATGCAACTGTTGTTGGATTATAAAAATAAAATGTTGCTGCCTGCCCTGGTACTCCTGGACCACGACCTCTAGTATTAACTGCACCTCCAATAGTGTTATTTACTGTAGCTAACCCTTGAACTCGTTCGGCAGCTTCAGCCTTTTCTTTTTCTTCTTCAGCTTTAATTTTAAGATCTTCAATAAAAACTTCAAAATAAGCTAATCTGTCTGCTTCTGATAAATTAACCAAATTTAAAATGCTATCGTTTACTTTGGCAATTGCCTCGTAGTAAATAACATCTTCTAAATTATCTCGCTTCTTTTTTATTACTCGGTAAGGTTTTGAGTTAAGTACCAAATTAGTCATAGTACTATCATAATATTGACCAGCAATACTATAAATGGACTTATCGAAATTTATATCACCAAGAATCTCATAATTCCTAGCTTTAAGTTGCTTATCCTTAGAATTTGTTCTTAATGATTTGTTATAATAAACAACTGCCAGAGAATCTGATTTGTTGGTTAAGTGATACTCTCCTATTTGATGATAAATTTTATCTAAAAACGGACGGTTTTCTCTGTTTTCTTCTAATTCATCAAGTAATTCTACTAGTTCTAATTTATTACCATTTTCGTAATCGAAATTTTTAACTTTCTCTAAATACGCACAAATCATATAGATTCGAGGTGTTTTTCTATTTAATTCTATAACCTTATCAAAAGCAAAATTTGCACTATCCTTTTTTCCTAATTGATTATATAATTGCCCTTGAATAAAACGGTAACGACCTCGCTCATCATTTTTTCTAGTAGCATTTGCAGCTATTTCTAATTGTGTAATAGCGCTATCAACAGACTTTGTATTTAAGTATGCCTGAGCCAACATAGAGGTTGCATCGGCTAAATCTTGTTTTTCTAATTCCTCTTGAAATAATAAACGTTTTAGGTTTTTAATAGCTAATTCATCATTATCTAAACGAATATTTGTTTTTTCTCGCCAAATTTTAGCTTGATTTATTTTATCACTCGCAGGGTATTTATATAAAATATAATTAAAAGCTTCTAAAGCTGGAACAAATCGTTGATCGAAATATCTCGATTTGCCTAAAAGCAAATAAGCTTCATCTATTTGAGGGTTTTTCTCTTTCCCCTCAATATTCATACTATGCTTCTGAATCGTTTTTACTGCTTTTTCTTCGGCTCTAGTAAAATTTTCATTTTTAGATTGACCAGGAAGCACAACCTCATCAAGTATTTGCATACGCTCGATAGGTAAAACATCCCAATAGTTGTCAAAATAACTATCGTTAAGTGCGCTTCTTCCTTCTTCTAAAGCATTATATCCATTATAAAGTGTATTGAATTCTGCTGTAACAGCATGAAAATTTCGATTAATAAATTTATCCTTTTTTCTAGAACAACTTACTACCAAAAAAGCAGAACAAACAATAAGAAGTATGACTTTAATAGGTGTTTTCAATGCTGGTATTTTTAGTCTAAATAATAACTAGAAACTCTTGCTATTATTATATATAGACGTAAAAATAAGCATCTTTTTGGATTTAGCTATAAAATAAAGTCTCTTTTAAAAAACTATTAACTTGCGAAATGTAACTCCAATTCTTTTAAAGTAGCTTCACTTGTTTCTAAGTCTTTTATTATTTCACCTTTTTCTAGCACTACAATACGTTCGCATACATCTGTAACATGCATTAAATCGTGACTAGAAATTAAAACTGTAACACCTTGTTTTTGTGCTAAATCTTTAATTATTCCTTTTAAACGAATTTGAGTTGTGGGGTCTAAATTGGCAAAAGGTTCATCTAAAATAATAACTTCAGGGTTACCAATTAAAGCGGCCACAATGCCTGCTTTTTTCTGATTTCCTTTACTTAAATCGCGTAAATATTTTTTTTGCTCCAGTATTTCGCCATGAAAAAAATCTTCAAATTGAGAGACCAATTTATCTACATCGGCTTTGTTTTGTCCGCGCAATTCACCAATAAAATAAAAATATTCTTCGGCAGTTAAATAGCCTATTAAAAAACTTTCATCAATAAAAGCAGATGTAAACGGTTTCCAATCTTCGCTTTTGTTTACCTGAACATCATTATTATTAATAAAACCCGTTGTTGGTTGAATTAAATCAAGTAACAGACTAAAATAAGTTGTTTTTCCAGCACCATTATTACCCACTAAACCAAAACTTTGTCCTTTAGGTATTTCTAATGAATCTATATTTAAAACGACATTACTATTATATTTCTTTGAAAGATTTGATGTTATTATCATAATTGTTTTAATTGTTTTGTTTGTATGATGCTATTGTTTCATACTTTTCAGATTTATATACTTTTTCTATAATATCAAAAACTTTATTTTTAAATAAAAATCCTACAATACCAAAAATAGCTACAAGAGCAAAACCAAAAGCTTCACCAATAGCAAAATGTCCAATAGCATAAATGGCCATTGGTAAAACTAATTTAGGAATGGTTAGCAATAATGTTTTGGCATTAAAAGACTTCTTATCTCCAAAAGCTTTTTTATTAGACGATAAATCAATTGGCGTTTTAATATAAGCACCTCCCCAAAGTACCATGTGTGAGTTTACACCTATGTTATATATGGCTCCAACAACTACTGCGGCGTAAGCTTGCCATCCAAAATACAAATAAAATGAGGCTAAAATGGTTGATATTGCAGTTGCAAAAACCATTAAATACCATTTAGATGAAATGTATTCTTTATACCTTATATTCTGACTCATCATTAATGGGTAATATGCACTATCCCAACTTGGAACAAACTGCCCAAAATTGAATAAAAATCCGCCAGAAACAAAAATACCAGCAAAAACACGCCAGAAAGGTCCTTTGTAAGCTTCAATAGAATTTGTAAAAAATAACAATCCATAAAAAATGAATAAAGCACTCATTAACAATGTTGTTTTTGAGCGTTTATTCCTCTTTAATAATCTAATATCATTCTTTAAAAACGTTGATAAACTACCAAAACGATTCAACCATGCAAAATCTTCTGTTTGAACAATTTGAACTTTTTTAGCTAATCCTGCATCTAAATATAGATTATTCTTAAAATAACCAAAAGCAATTTTATACAAAAAAATTAAAGCTATTATAGGAATTAAAGCTAAATATGGTGTGTTATAAAACCCTTGAAATATAGATTCTGTAAAAGTAGTTATGTCTAAAATATTATAATATTTTAATCCTCCAAGAACAACAAAAACAGTAAGAACACTGTAAAAAACAGAATCTTTACTATTTACAAAAACATTAATAAAATTATTGCAATATATTAATGTTAAAACAGCTAAATGCCATCCTATTACATTTATAAAAGGATACCCTTCCACAATTAAAATAATAGAAAATGGTATAAAAAAGAACCCATGTACAATATTAAAAAATGATAGAATGGTTTTATTTAAAGCAAAATTTACAATTTTACTTTTATCAATAGGTAAGTAAAGCAAAGGCTTAATATTAACTAAAGGCATTTTTTGAAAAAAATAGCGAACCACTAAATCAAAAACGATATAAAATACTAGCATTTTGTTAATAGTAATTAATGGATCAAGATTTAATTTCTCTTTAATTAAAAAATATACCAACAACCCTGAACTTAAAAATGAAATCATTATCCAGAGAGCTCCAAACCCTAATAGAATTTTAAAAAAAAGATTCATTTTAAATGAAGCAGATCTAAAAAAAGCTTTCCACTCTAAACTTAAAAATTGCTTAATCATAATGATTATTTATACTTTTGGGCAATTGCTTGTACTTCCATACCCCAAGATTGACCAAACATCATCGCTTTTTGTGTGAGACCTAATTGCTTTTCAGCTAATTTTTTTCCTAAATCAGTATGGTAAAAAGCTACAAGTTCTTTTATCTCATCTTGAGTAAATTCAGCCATATAAAGCTCTGCCATTTTAATATACAAACCATCTAAAGTTCCGTTTGCTTCTTTAGTATAAGCTTCTTTATTAGCTTCAGAAACCATTGCACCAATTTGTGCTATAGCATTTTCAAAAGCAGCACCTGCTCCTGTTAGTTTAATAAACTCTACTGTTTCTTTTTGAAATTCTGAATTATCTTGTTCTTGAGCCTGTGTAGCAACAGCTATCATGAACATACATGCTAGTAAAACTTTTTTCATTTTGTTAATTTAATTTAGGTGAATATTTAATTCTATGTGTTAGTACTCTTTTTAATTTAATTGTTACAGACAAAGTTTAATTTTAAAAATCTACTTTAGTATTTTTGTAAAAAATTTTCACATGTCATCATTTCATAAACTATCAATTAAAGATATTAAAAGAGAAACTAATAAAGCTATTAGTATTACGTTTAATCTTCCAGAAAATTTAAAGGATACTTTTGCTTTTAAAGCAGGGCAATACATTACTTTAAAAACTGAAATTGATGGTCATGAAGTAAGACGAGATTATTCTTTATGTTCTTCGCCTAAAAGTGGCAATTTAAAAGTAGCTGTAAAAGAAGTTACCGATGGCACCTTTTCATCTTTCGCTAATAACACCTTAAAAGTTGGCGATATTTTAGAAGTTGCGCCACCTAAAGGACGTTTTGTCTTTACACCTAACGACTCTAAAACTAAAAACATAGCTGCATTTGCTGCTGGTAGCGGAATTACACCTGTTTTAAGCATCATAAAGTGCGCTTTAGAAGAAGAAGTTAATAGCAAGGTCATTTTAGTTTACGGTAATAAAACGACTGAAGACACTATGTTTTTAAACGAGCTTTTAGAACTTCAGCATGAATATAAAGACCGGTTTTCTATTCAATTTGTGTTTAGCCAACAAGATGAAGACAATGCTATTTTTGGACGTATTGAAAAAAGCACCGTTAATTACGTTGTAAAAAACGAATACAAACATATTGAAGTTGATGCTTTTTACCTTTGCGGACCAGAAGCCATGATACATACTGTAAAAAATGTATTAACAGATCATGGTATTAATGAAGAACGTATTCATTTTGAACTTTTTAAAGCTGCTAAACCTGCCGAAGTTGAAGAAGAAGCTACTGCAACAGGTAATACTAAAATTACCATTACAGTTGATGATGAAACAACAACTTTTGAAATGCCACAAAAGCAAACTATTCTTGAAGCTGCTTTAGATGAAGATATTGATGCACCGTATTCTTGTCAAGGTGGTATTTGTAGTAGTTGTTTAGCACGTATAAAAGAGGGCGAAGCGACTATGAGACAAAATAATATTTTAACCGAAAATGAAGTTGCTGAAGGTTTAATTCTTACCTGTCAAGCACATCCAACAACACCAACGATTACTGTTGATTTTGATGATGTCTAATTTAGACTTTAATTTTTAATATATTTTCTCAATCTTATCTACAATACTTTTAGGAGAAATGCTTCCAGAAGCTTTTTCATAATCTTCTGGGTATTTATTACCATAAATAGACGTTGGAATTTTAGGATATTTATTCCTATCGGCTAGTAATGCATAATCTTCTGGTTGATTAAAAGGCGTAAAACCAGCATATGGATGTGTAACACCCCAAACAGTTACAACTTTTACACCCAACATAGCAGCTATATGCGCGTTCCCAGAATCCATAGAAAGCATAACACCTAAATTCGATATCACGTCTAATTCTTCATCTAAAGAAAGTTTTCCTGCAACATTTACAACATTCTTAAAACTGTTTTCAAAATTATTAAGAACAGCTATTTCTTTTTGTCCGCCACCAAATAAAATAATTTTATAATCTTTAGAAAGTGTTTTAATAACTTCCTGCATTAAATCTAACGGATACATTTTTCCTTGATGTGCTGCAAAAGGCGCTATACCAATTATTTTTTTAGAACCTAAATTTAAAAGTGTTTGTAGTTTATTTGATAAACTTGATTTTTCAGGAAAAACAGGGTTTGATAAATCTAACGGGAAACCCAAAACTTCAAAAACATCAGCATAACGCTGGTGAGTCGTTTTAAGTTGTTTAAAAATACTCCCTTTTACTAAAGCCTTTTTGTCTATTCTTCCTTTATCAATTGTAACAAGCCGTTTGCTATTTACAAGTTTTCTTAAAATTTGACTTCTCAATACATTATGCAAATCTGCAATAGCATAAAATGTATTGATTTTATTTAACTCTCTGGCAAGTTTATAAAGCCCAAAAACACCTTTATGTTTTCCTTTAACATCAGCAAAAAAAACAGAAACATTTGGCAAATCTCTAAAAAAAGGAGCGAAAAAAGCACGTGTTAAAACAGTAATACCTAAGTCTGGATATTTTTGGTTTAAAGCACTTAAAACAGGCACAGTCATAGCAACATCTCCCATTGCTGAAAGACGAATAACTAAAATATTTTTTTTTGGCTGAGACATCAATTTTTTACTGAAAATATAAAGGGTTTAACCAAAATAAAATTCAGCTTTCAATCAATTAATTATTTCTGTCCTCTTAGAACAGGATTAAGCTCATCATCATTATACATTTTCATTTGCTTATACACTTTCATGTATTTATCACCTTTTTCAATATCGTTTAAAAGTGTATCAATAGCAGTCGATAAATCAACACGTTGCTCTAATAAAATATTCAATTTTTTTTGGCAAGCAGTTTTATGAGATTCTGAAGCATCAACACGAGTTGCTTCTTCATTCATATGGTAAATTTTTAATGCTAAAATTGATAACCTATCAACACCCCAAGCAGGACTTTCAGTATTAATAGTTGCATCTTCTTTAGGCGTTACATTTTTATATTGCTCAAGAAAATAACTATCAATGTATTCAACCATATCAGTTCTATCTTGATTAGAGGCATCTATTTGGCGTTTTAAGGTTAACGCTGCAACAGGATCAATTTGTGGATCACGAATAATATCTTCATAATGCCACTGTACGGTATCAATCCAACATTTTCTGTATAATAAATGTTCAATCAAATCACTTTCAGAATAAGGATTTTCAAAAGGTTGATCTACTGTATTTATAATATGGTATTTTTCAATAACATCTTGAAATATTTTGTTGGCTTTATTTGTAAACATAATCTATTATTTTAAAGTGTAAATATAAGTCTATTTAATTAACTTTACTACTGTAATAAACCAATATAAAAACTATGAATATTCATAATATTTCTGAAAACAACTCCATTTTAAATACTTTTATTTCTGAAATTAGAAACGTAACTATTCAAAAAGACAGTATGCGTTTTAGAAAAAATATTGAAAGAATAGGTGAAGTTTTAGGTTATGAAATGAGTAAAACTTTAAATTACAAAACCAACACTATTGAAACACCATTAGGGCATTGCGACATTAATTTAATAGATGATGATATCGTTTTATGTTCTATTTTAAGAGCTGGTGTTCCGCTTCATAATGGCTTACTTAATTATTTTGATACTGCCGAAAACGCTTTTATTTCTGCCTATAGACATCATAAACATAACCCAGAAAGTTTTGAAATTATTGTAGAATATTTAGCTTGCCCTAATTTAGAAAACAAAACACTTATTTTAGCAGATCCTATGTTGGCTACTGGGCAATCTATGGTTGCTACTTTTGAAGCTTTAAAACCTTTTGGAACACCAAAAGAGATTCATTTGGTTAGTGTTATTGGAGCAAAAAAAGGTATTGAATTTGTTGAAAAACACTTTGATAATAAAACTCATTTGTGGATTGCATCTGTTGATAAAAAACTCAATGATAAAGGTTACATTATTCCAGGACTTGGTGATGCTGGCGATTTAGCTTTTGGCGAAAAACTACAGAAATAACAATACGAAAGGCACTAAAATTAAAACAGAAAGAAACGCTTCTTTAAACCATTTTTCTTCAATAGTTTCAATATAATTTGTAATAATTATTGATAATGGCGCAAATGAAAATAAAAATTCACTTCCATCTTTTTCAGGTGCTATTATTATAATTACAAACGCAATTATACCAGCAAAAAGAATAGTATTAAAAGAGGCACGAAATGCTTTCTTTTTTTGTTTTATACTCTTTATATAAAATAATGAAGACCAAACACCAAAAGACAAAAGCATTGTAATACTAACTAAAAATTGTATTGAATTATAACTACTTAAATCATAACTTATTTCCGGTAAACTTTTAAAAAAACCGAAAAAAGTATCGTTAAAAATTACGGAAACTCCTATGCTTATTACTAGTACCGTAATAATACCCATAAAAGGAATTATCCAATGGTTTATTTTAGTTTCAGAATATAATAGCAGTGAAATAAGGATTAAAATAAAAAATAAAATGCTCCAAAAATAAAATAAGGTCGCAATAGCAATCCAAAAAGCGGCATCAAATAATTTCTTTTTAACATTTATTTGAGAACGCAAACTTATTATTCTACGCAAACCTAACATGATAAAAAAGTTAGACAAAATAATATTTACATTATTTGTAGTCTGCGTAATAGCTAACAAAAACAAACTAAATAAAAGAATTTCGTAGTTATTTTTATTAGTTAAATTGTTCTTACTAACAATGAAATTAAATAGTAAAATAGAAATATAACAAACGCCAAATAAAACAAATTGCTTAAAAACAAAGGAGATTGTAATTGCTTCTTTTATAAGCCCTATTCTTGCAATTAAAAAAGCAATAACAGCTATAAAAAATACAATGATAAAATTTATTGGTCTAGATTTACTAAAAATACTTGTAATCATTAACGGTTTTTGTATTTTTGCCTCGTAAATATACTAACTATATAAACAAGTTAGGAAATAATATATTAAATACATGAAAGATTTCTTTTACGCAATACAAGATTTATTTGTTAATGTACTATTTGCTCCTTATGATGCTTTAAGAGCATTAGAACTAGAAAACTGGTGGGCAGCAAATACTCTATCTTGGATTTTTATTGTTATAGGCATAGTTGCTATGGTGTATTGGATGAAGCAACTAAAAATATTTAGTGATAACAATGAAGAAGATAAAAGCATTTCTTCTCATTCATTTTTATAAATCGAATCCAATATCTTTACGATAATTCATCTTATCAAAATGTAGTTTTTCTATATTTTGATAAGATTTTTTTATGGCTTCTTGGTACGTATTTCCATAAGAAGTAATTGCCATAACGCGTCCGCCAGATGTAATTACTTTTCCATCTTGTAATTGTGCTCCTGCATGAAACGGAATAGAATCTTCAATAGCATTAATACCTGTAATTTCTTTCCCTTTTTCATAAGCTTCAGGATAACCACCAGACACTAACATAATAGTTGTTGCAGCACGCTCATCAATTTCAATATTAATTTTATCTAAGGTTCCATTAGCCATAGCTTTTAGAATTTCAACAAAATCATTTTTAAGTCTTGGTAAAACAACCTCAGTTTCTGGGTCGCCCATTCTAACGTTATACTCAATAACTTTAGGATCGTCTCCCACTTTTATAAGTCCGATAAATACAAAACCAACATACGGTAATTTATCCTTTTTAAAACCATTTATAGTTGGCTTTACAATGCGTTCTTCTATTTTATTTAAAAACTCATCGGTAGCAAAAGGTACTGGAGAAACGGCTCCCATACCACCTGTATTTAAGCCTGTATCGCCTTCACCAATACGTTTGTAATCTTTCGCTGTTGGTAGAATTTTATAGTTTTTACCATCCGTTAATACAAAACAACTTAATTCGATACCATCTAAAAACTCTTCGATGACTACTTTGGTACTTGCCGCACCAAATTTAGCATCAACCAACATACTTTTTAATTCTGCTTTGGCTTCTTCTAAATTATTTAAAATAACAACCCCTTTTCCTGCTGCTAATCCATCTGCTTTTAAAACATAAGGCGCCTTTAAAGTTTCTAAAAAAGCATATCCTTTTTCAACGGTTTCTTTTGTAAAACTCTCATAAGCTGCCGTTGGAATATTATGACGATATAAAAATTCTTTAGCAAATTCTTTACTACCTTCTAATTCGGCTGCAGCCTTTTGTGGTCCAATTACTGAAACATGTTTAATAGTATCATCATTTAAAAAATAGTCATGAACACCTTGCACCAAGGGATCTTCTGGACCAACAACTACCATATCAATGTTTTCTTTTAAAACTAAACTTTTTATAGCATCAAAATCGGTCACGCCAATATTTACATTGGTAGCTATATCTGCGGTTCCTGAATTTCCAGGTGCGACAAATAATTGATTAGTTAATGGACTTTGAGCAATTTTCCAAGCAAAAGTATGTTCTCTTCCGCCAGAACCAAGAATTAAAATATTCATTGTTTTATGGTATTTATTTTAGACTTCCGTTTACAGGAAACGACAAGTTATCGTTTTATACGGTTGCAAAAATAAAATTAATGCCACCAATTCACGAATATTTTTTATTTACTTTACAAAAATTATTCGTCACCTTGAATTTATTCAATTTTTCTTTAAAATTTAAAGGCTTCCCAATAGATGAAGCAAAACGTTTTTTGAAAACTATTCAGAATAAAAATGAAGTAGATTATACTGCCTACATTGAAACTAAAAAACTTGAGATTGTTACACATCATTTAAAACACAACCCGTTTTACAAAACTTTTGCCAAAGACTGCAATTTACATGATTGGAATAGCATACCTATAATAACCAAACGCGATTTACAACAACCTTTACAACAAAGACTTTCAAACGGTTTTACTAAAAAAAACGTTTATATAAATAAAACATCTGGTTCTTCTGGCGACCCATTTATTTTTGCTAAAGATAAATTTTGCCACGCTTTAACTTGGGCTGGTTTTATTCATAAATATAATTGGTTTAATTTAAACTTTAACACTTCTAAACAAGCTCGGTTTTACGGAATTCCATTAAACAAAACAGGCTATTATAAAGAGCGTTTTAAAGACATTTTAAGTAATCGTTTTCGGTTTTCAGTTTTTGATTTAAGTGACAATCAACTTGAAAAAAATCTTGAAAAATTTAAATCAACCCATTTCGATTATATTAATGGCTACACAAGTTCTATTATTCAATTTGCAAAATATTTAGAACGTAAAAATATTATTCTTAAAACTGTTTGTCCGTCGCTTAAAGCTTGTATTGTAACTTCTGAAATGCTTTTTAAAAAAGACAAAATACTTTTAGAAGACCAACTAGGAATTCCAATTATTAACGAATATGGCGCTGCCGAATTGGGTTTAATAGCTTTTCAGAATAAAAAAAATGAATGGCTTGTTAACAATGACGATTTATTTGTTGAAATTCTTGATGAAAACAACAATATTTTGCCTTACGGCGAAGAAGGACGCATTATAATAACATCGCTTTATAACAAAGCACATCCATTTATTAGATATGATTTGGGCGATATTGGAACTTTATCAAAATTAAGTACGCCACAAAAACCCATCCTAGAAAAGTTAATTGGAAGAACCAATGACATCGTTGTTTTACCTAGCGGAAAAAAAGCGGCTGGTTTAACTTTTTACTATGTAACTAAAACTATTATTGAAGATGATGGCAACGTAAAAGAATTTATTATAGAGCAGCTAAAAATTGATACGTTTAAAATTAGTTATGTTAGCAATACTACCCTTTCTGAAGAAAATTTTAGTGCAATAAAAAGTGCTATTTCAAAATATTTAGAACCTAACTTAACAGTTCTTTTTGAAAGAAAACAACTATTAGAACGCTCAAAAAGTGGTAAACTAAAACAGTTTAAATCTTATTTATAAAAACTGTTTGTTTCTTTTTTATAAAGAAATGTTCTTTTAAAAATACAAGCATATAATAAGCAGATTTTAATGTAGAAAACCCCAAACCTTTTCTATAAACCCAATAATTATATTTAATTAAATTCAATTTATTTGAAGACATTGAATTTTCTCGAACGCGATAATATGCCAACGATTCTTGAATGCTCTGAGCGTTTTTACCAGACTTTTTAATTGCCTCTAACCACAACAACCAATCTTGTCGCTTACGTAAATTAGGGGTCTTTATTTTGCCTAATACTTTAGCATTATACATTCCAGTTAAATTACCAATGTAATTGCTTTTTAAAAGCTTGTTATATGATAATTGTGGTAATGCTTTTACTTTTTTGTTTAGAACTTCTCCCTTTTCATCTATTAATTCATAACTAGAAAAACACACATCGCAATTTTTAGCTTGCATACATGCTATTTGAATTTCTAGCTTTTCTGGTTTCCATAAATCGTCTGCGTCTAAAAACGCAATGAAATTACCTTTTGCAAAATCAATCCCTTTATTTCTAGAAATTGCTGCTCCGTAATTTATTTCATTTTTTAAAAGTTTTATATTGGAATGTTTATTAATAAACTCTTGAACGATTGAAAGCGTTTTATCTGTTGAATTATCATCAATAAGTATTAATTCCCAATCTATATAAGTTTGATTTATAACGCTGTTTATGGTTTCTGAAATAAAAGCTTCAGAATTAAACATGGGCGTTATAATAGAAACTAAAGATGGCATGAATTAATATGCTTTTTCTTCTCCTTTTAAAGCATTTAAAAAAGTTTGAAAAATAATTTTTACATCTAATAACAACGACCAGTTTTCAATATAAAAAATATCATACTTCACTCGATTTACAATATCTTTATCTGTTTCCACCTCACCTCTAAATCCACTAATTTGAGCCAATCCAGTAATGCCAGGTTTAACAAAATGGCGTACCATAAATTTATCAATTCTTTGAGCATATAAATTAGTATGACTAACCATATGTGGTCTTGGACCAACAACTGACATGTCACCAAATAAAACATTAAAAAATTGAGGTAACTCATCTATACTAGTCTTACGGATAAAAGCACCTATTTTAGTAATACGCTGATCTCCTTTAGTTGCTTGATGTAAATGTGCAGTTTCATTAGGTGTCATAGATCGAAATTTATAGCAATTAAATTCCTCATAATTAAACCCATTTCTAATTTGTTTAAAAAAAACAGGCCCCTTAGACTCTAACCTAATTAATATAGCTAATATTGGCGTTAACCAAGATAACACAAAAACAATAATTAAAGAAGAGAATAATATATCAAAAACTCTTTTGGTGATTTTATTAAATGAATCCTGAATAGGAATTGTTCTTAAAGATAAAATCGGGATATAATCATAATACTCGTATTGAAGTTTTTTAGTATAAATATCTTTATTATCAGGAATAAACTTTAATACTCTTAAATTATTATCGGCAAAATCAATTAACTTATTAATTTGTTTATTTGACAATTCTGCAACAGAGAAATATATCTCATTAATATCATGCTTAATGATATAATCATAACATTTTTGCAACGAAAAACTCTCCTCTTTTACCGAAAATTGTTTTTTAAACTTAAAACCAAAATGAATTCTTGTATTAAAAATATTTATAAGTTGCCTTATCTTTTCGGTATCACCTATCACTATAACATTTCTTAAGTTTCCTCCCAAAGTTGACCTATATTTCTTTAACAGAAAAAAAACCAAAAACTTAAAAGACGTTACTAAAACAAAAATTAATACCAGATAATTACCTAAAGCTAACCTACTAATATTAGGTTGTTTAAAAAACCCTATAAACGCATACAAAACAAAAAAGAAAAAAATAATTTGTCGAAGCAATAATGTAATTATTTGAATCACCTTAGTATATCTCTGTACCTCATAAAAATCATTTTTAAAAGCTATTATAATCCAAAAAAATGAAGCATATAAAATAAACAAGTAAGCATTATTCAAATTAACTTCAAATATGAAAATAGCACAATTAATTATACTTAAATCTATTAAATAAGAAATAGGTTTTAGAAACCTAGAATATCTACTCTGTTTAAAGGTGTTCAATTTATTTTTTTATATGATTTTTAAAATCTTTATGTTCACTTTTAAATAATTCATTTTGAGATAAGGTTTTAAAATATTCAAACGTTATTTTTAATCCTTCTGCTCTATCAATCTTAGGCTCCCAATTTAGTAGTTTTTTTGCTAAAGAGATATCTGGTTGCCTTTGCATGGGGTCATCAATTGGTAAATTTTTATAAATTACTTTTTGATTAGTTCCTGTAAGCTTCATTATTTCTTCAGCAAATGCTTTTATTGAAATTTCATGTGGATTACCAATATTTACTGGATACACATAATCACTCAATAATAAACGATAAATACCTTCAACTTGATCATCAACATAACAAAATGAACGCGTTTGAGAACCATCACCAAATATAGTTAAATCTTCTCCTCGCAATGCTTGCCCCATAAACGCAGGAATAACACGCCCATCATTTAGCCTCATTCTTGGTCCGTAAGTGTTAAATATACGAACTATTCTCGTTTCTAAACCATGAAACCTATGATATGCCATGGTAATAGATTCTTGAAAACGCTTAGCTTCATCATAAACACCCCGAGGCCCAATCGTATTTACATTACCATAATAATCTTCAGTCTGTGGATGAACTAATGGGTCACCATAAACTTCAGATGTTGATGCGATAAGCATTCTTGCTTTTTTAGCATAAGCTAACCCTAAAAGATTATGGGTTCCTAAAGACCCTACCTTTAAAGTTTGAATTGGTATTTTAAGATAGTCTATCGGACTTGCTGGAGATGCAAAGTGTAAAATATAATCTAACTCTCCATCAATCTTTACAAATTCTGTTATATCATGTTCTATAAATTCAAAATTAGACTGATCTTCTAAATGTGCTATATTTTTTTTGTCTCCTGTAATAAAGTTATCCATGCCTATAACATGATACCCTTCATTTATAAAACGATCACATAAATGCGATCCTAAAAAACCTGCTGCACCTGTTATTAAAACTTTTTTCATTTACTAAATAATGTTAAAATGGACAAAACATTAAACTTTAATTCAACTACCAATTTTATAACATACAAAACCTATTTTTTCTAAAGTCTTTGTATCTAAAATACCTCTACCATCAAAAACAAAAGCAGGCTTATTCATATTATCATAAATCCTCTGCCAGTCATAGGTTTTAAATTCATCCCATTCGGTTAAAATAGCAATGGCATGAGAATCCTTACTCGCTTCATATGGGTCGTTTTGTGCTGTTAATAAATCTCTATTTTCTTCAGAACTTCGCGTATTCAAATAATCTAAATCAGCAAGCATACGTTCCTCAATCACCTTAGGGTCATAAACAGAAATAAGTGCTTGTTCACTTAAAAGGTTATCTGCAACTTTTATTGCAGCAGACTCACGAGTGTCATTCGTGTCCTTTTTAAAGGCCCAACCAAAAAATGTAATTTTTTTACCTGAAACGGTATTATAAAGTGTACTTATAATATTATCAGAAAAACGTTGTTTTTGATGTTCGTTCATTAAAATGACTTGCTCCCAATAATCAGCCACTTCATTTAAACCATAGGTTTTTGCAATGTACACTAAGTTGAGTATATCTTTTTGAAAACAAGAGCCTCCAAACCCCACAGAGGCTTTTAAAAATTTATTGCCTATTCTAGAGTCCATTCCTATGGCTTTAGACACTTCGTTGACATCTGCTCCCGATTTTTCGCAAAGCTGAGACATGGCGTTAATAGAGGATACTCGTTGCGCTAAAAAGGCATTAGCGGTTAGCTTAGACAATTCTGATGACCATACATTGGTAGTCAGAATACGGTCTTTAGACACCCAATTGGCATACACATCGACCAAGGCCTGTATGGCTTTTTCGCCTTCTTTTGTTGTATCTCCTCCAATTAACACGCGATCTGGAGACAATAAATCTTCAACTGCGGTTCCTTCAGCTAAAAACTCAGGATTTGATAATATTTGAAACTTAACACCGTTACCCGTATTTTCTAAAATGCTTTTTATTGCAGTTGCAGTACGAACTGGAAGAGTAGACTTTTCAACTACTATTTTATCTTGTTTCGAAACTCTAGCTATCTGACGCGCACATAATTCTATATATTTCAAATCAGCAGCCATTCCTTTACCTTTTCCGTAGGTTTTAGTTGGCGTATTTACCGATATAAAAATCATGTCAGCTTCGTCAATGGCTTTATCTACATCTGTAGAGAAAAATAAATTTCTACCTCTAGCTTCTTTAACAACTTCATCTAAACCTGGTTCGAAAACCGGTAGTTTACTTAAGTCTTTATCATTCCAAGCAGCTATTCTAGATACATTAATATCAACAATAGTTACTTTTATATGTGGACATTTTTGGGCAACAACCGCCATGGTTGGTCCTCCTACGTAGCCTGCGCCTATGCAGCAAATTGATTTTATTTTCATTAGTAAGCTTTATTAATTTGATTCCTCAAAAATATTCAAGTAAAATTTGATAAAGAAGTATCACACCTAAAACAAAGTTATTCTTCTATAATTTCAATTAAATTCTTGTTAAAAGAAATATTATTAGAAACAAATTTATTAACATCAATAGTTTTAACTGATAGTATCTTATCTTGGAAATCTGAAAGTTCTTTATCCACTGCTATAATTAATTTTTTATTTTCAAAGGCAGACAAAATCTCTAATTGATGATTATCGATATGTTCCTGATATTTTTGTAATCTTGGAACGACAACGACTTTCTTATTTCTTTTAATGCAACTGATAATAGAACCTGTTCCTGCATGAGAAATCACAAAATCAGATTCATCTATATATCTTTGAAACTCCTCTTTGGTCAAAAATTGAATTGTTTGGATTAAATCACTATTAAAAGATGTATGCCCAATCTGAGCAACTACTTTTCCTTTAAGTACTCCTATTAAAATTAAGTCTTCTATTTTATCCAACAGACGGTTAAATTGAAAATTCTGATTTCCTAATGTTATAAAAATCATATCTAATATATATGCCCTAAATAAATTGCCTTAGGATAGAATTTTAATAATCCCTCCCACTGAACAACAAAAACGTCAGCAATATGATAACAAATACTTCCTGTCATTGTTTTAGACTCTATTCGCGAGAATGTTTCGATAAAAATCACTTTTCTACCCATAACTTTTCCTATTAAACACATAAATAACGCACAAGCCGAACCTGTTGATATGATGACATCTGGATTAATTTTAAAAAACAATCTCATTGAAATGAAAAAATTCCTAATAAAATTTAAAATGAAATTTAAAATATTTTTTCTTGACATATATGGCAAAAAATATATCTTCTTATACTTTTTAATTAAACCTATTGTAGATGAATTCTTTTCTGTTATTATATATGAATCATATCTATTTATTATTTCTTCTAGACTAAGAAGCTGTTCTAAATGTCCCCCAACACTAGAAACTAAAATTATTTTTTTCATCAGTTTTTTTTAAAAATGTTAAAAAGATAGATATAGCAAGAACACCCATTGTTCTGTTAAAATAATTTTCAAAAAAGCAAATTAGCGCTAGTGATACAGTGTAAAAAAGCATCAAATAATCTCTTTTATTAATAGCTTCAATTATATTCAAAGATATAAAACAAATAAAGATTATTAAACCTAATATTCCGTTTTCGACAATAAAAAAAAGATATTGATTGTGCGTATTATATTTTCTTTCTAGTGAATTATTTAAACCACTGTCTTTATAAACTTGAGGAAGGATAATATCCTCAGAACCAGAACCAAAACCTAATAATATTGATTCCTCAGCTTTTTCTATTATCGCTTCCCATCTAGATATACGAGAATCATCACTGTTTCTCCCATTAATAGAACTATTTACATTAGACTTATTCAGATCCCATTTAAGTTCTATTGTTAATCGCTGTAAGAAATACATTTCTTTTAAATTATTTTTATATAAATAAAAAAAAGACGCTATTAAAATAAGGAGAAATAGAGTAATTGTCCTTTTTATTTGCTTGTTTTTTACAAAAAATAAGAATAATAAAACTTGAACTAAATAAAGAGCAATTATAATTTTACTTGTAATAAATAATATTGTAATGAAGTTGATGAAAAAAACAACTAATTTCATCCTCTTTTTTAAACTTAATTCATTTACAAAAAAATTTGACATTATAAACAATAATCCTAGGTATGTGGGATGGCTATCTATTGGTTTTAAAAAATTATTATATGTATATTTATAAGAAAATATTTGAAGTAAGCTTTTCTCATCATTTATACTAAAATTATGAAATGCAACAAAGAACAAATATAAACTCACCGCTAAAGTCCCAACAATAATTCCATACAACACATACTTACGCGCTTTACATTTAAAACCATCATTTGAAAAAAAATATACAAGAGAAAGCAATAAATAAGGTAAATATTTAATTAACAATTTTATGGTTTCTTCCTTATATGCAGTAAATAAAAAACCTATAAGAGGGATTAAAAATAGTAAGAGAGGTAATTTAAATAACTCAACAAATTTTTTCTCTCTAAATGAGAACCCCGTATTCACATTATACAAAATAGATAAAAAAGAAAATAAAGCTATGGCTATTGTACTTATTTGAAATGAAAAAGGAAGTAATGCACAGGAGCAAAATAATGTATAGTTAGTGATTTTGTTCAAACGCTCAAAATTAACAATGATTTTGTTCTTATTTATCATAACTTTTGAAGCTCATCATACAATTTTCTAGATACGAATTCTGACTCATATTCATTTGCTGTTGCAATTGCTTTTCTCACCATATAATCTTTCTCTAAATCAGAGAAAAAAAGATACCTTAATATGCATTCAACGATCCCCATTACTTCATTGGGTTTATAAAGAAATCCGTTAACATTATTCTCTAAATATGTTTTAGGCCCTGCAATATCTGGCGCTATTACCGGGACTCCACAAGCCAATGCTTCTAATCCAACCAACCCTAAGCTCTCTAACATTTTAGTACTAAATACAAACAAATCGAAACTATTGTATATCTCCCCTAATTTATTTTGATCAACAGCATCAATGTGTGATATTTCCTTTGAAAGGTTATGTTCAATAATCAATTCCTTCATCAAATCTTCGTCTTTTCCACTTCCCACAATCACGCCATTAAATTTGATTTCTTTAGCTTTTAAAATAGCTAATGCTTCAATAAAATCACTCCATCCCTTTCCTTTATTAATTCTCGAAACAAAACCAATAGTAAACTCTTTTTTCCTGTTTTTACCCTGATTATAAAAAACATTCAAATCGATCCCTCCAGAAGGATATATTATAATTTTATCTTTGTTAAAAAATGGAAAATTTTGAACAACAACATCCTTAAAATACGCTGAAGGGACTACAATTGAATCCACTCTTTTTAATAAATAATTATTGAAAATTTTGAAAATATTTTTATTTTGCTTTACAACATCTGAACCATGCACATTGACTACTATTGATGATTTCTTATAAAAAATTAAAAGCAACAAAACCATAATAGGAGCATTATGAGAAAGATAGTGTATATAAATAATATCAAATTTTTCTTTTCGATAATTTTTAAAAATAGAAATGTAATACTTAATATACGCTCTTAATTTCCTATAAAACCCTAACGATTTCCCTCTAATTACTGATTCACAAACAAAAACCCCTCCATTTTTTATTATCTTTTCTTTGAAATTTTTAACAAAGACTCCATATTCCGGATATTGTAATGAAGGATACATATTAGAAATTAAAAATAAATTCATAATTATAAATTTTAGTTACCTTTCACTTTTAAGTTAGTTTACGCTTTTATTCCCTATTTCAAATCTATTATTGATAAGTAAAAAAATAATGAAATAAAATCCTACGATTGCGCTATCAAAGTAATGTCCCGCTGTAAATATTATAATTAATAAACTTACGGCGAAAAATATTTTAAATTCTTTCTCAAAGGATAATAAATTAATAAACTTAACATATATATAGCTATATATTATACCTCCTAAAAACCCAAAGAAAAGGAAAAGATCAATAAACCCCATTTCTATATAATGATAAATAACATCTTGTCCTCCAAAAATAAAATTAGGTAAGGTCCATAAATCAAAAACAAGAGGAACAAGTTTTCTTTGAATAAATTCATTCCTCCCAGATAGAAGCGCATATAAAAGCCCTTCTTTGTGGTAAAAATAAATGAAAACATTCCAAGAATTAATAAATATCTTGTTGAAAAAAGAATGAAATAATATGTAACTAAAAAATATAATTATAACAAAAAATGTAAGAAGTTTTTTAATTGAAACTCTCTTAACTAAATGAAAAATAAATAATAAATAAATAAATAAATAAACTGCTTTCGTGCCAACAATCATTGAAGGAAATAAAACTACCCAAAAAAAACCCTCTTTAATGCCTAGGTAAAATCGCCTGTAATACACCGTTGCTAACGATAAAATAAATATATAGGAAGCTTCATTTTGAGCAAAAATTAACCCGTCATACCCAAATCTATGACCAGCAGCATAAGTTTGAAATAAAGAAAAACCTCCAAAAAAACCTATCAGTACAAGAATACTGTTTAGACTAATTATAACTTTAAAACATTTCAACAATTCCTTAGGGTATCTCTCAAAGTTAACTATGTCGATAAGTAATAAAAAATAAATTAAAGGAGATAAATATTTGATTAAGCTATTAAAACTTTCATAAAAATTTAAATTATCCAACCGAAAACTTAAAAAAAACTGCCCTATTAAAAAACAACAAATTAGGACACAAATACTTAATAGAATATAAAATTTAGATTTATTCAAAGTAAGAAAAGAATATATTAGAATAAACCCAACAAAAACACCTTTAATTATTGGCCCAAAACGATATGAAATATGACCTGCTCTAGCAACTATTTTATATGCCCCATCAGTAAAATAAAACAATACAAATGCTATAATTAGTAATTGCAACGCAAAACTATATAATAATTTATTGCTTAATTTCATTTTCTGACAGTTTCATTAATAATAATTTTCCAAACATACTTATTACCATTCCGTTTTATGCTTTAGGATTCGTTTCAAAACCTAAAAGGATTCTCAAAAACATAAATCCTCTTTTAAACTCTCCTATAAATATTCTTTTTAAGGCAATTAAAAACACCATCATACTTACAAAAAAATAATGCTCAGGATAATTTATTTTTGTAAAAAGTAATTTATTACGGATTACATAATATTCTGAAAACATAGTAGGTTTAGATTCAATTTTAGTACTACCACCTCCTTTATGATATACCTTTGAATCAAGAACCGTTTTAACAATATTTTTTTGACCAGATTTTTTTATCCATGATAACTCTTCATAGTAAAGAAAGTATTCCTCAGGTATTAACCCAGCTATTTCTATAAACTCTCTGTTTACAAAAAAAGAAGATCCTGAAACAAAATCAATTGGCTTATTTTTAAAAACATACTCTTTGGAAACTATATTTTTTGCTTTACATTTCCTTGGTTCAAACGTAAATCCTATAGATTGAATAGCAAAAGGAGGTATCGCATCAAATATTAAACTTCCTCTTACAGCTGGCTCTTTTAGACCTAAAATATCTTTTTCAAGATTATATAAAGCATTAATCTCAACAATTGTGTCATTATTTAAAAGCCAAACATTTTTAAAAAAAATTTTTTTATTAATTATTTGATGAATAACAATATTGTTTGCCGCAGCAAATCCCTCATTTCTTTTAGCTCTAATTAATATCAAGTTTTCTTCTGTACATGACTTTTCAAATTCTTCTTGATTATAATACCTATAGGAAATTGGCTTTTTAATGTTGGGAAATATAATATCATGCAAAAAAGATTCTTCAATTTTTAAATCACCTTTAGCCCATTCAATTATTCTTGAAGAAGAAACATCGTTTGCCGGTGAATTATCCACCACAAAAACCTGAAAACCAGTAGTGCTTTTAAGCTTAAATACACTTTCAAGACATTCTATTGTATCTTTCCACCCTTTATAATTGATAATTATAATCGCTGTTTCCTTTTTTAACATCTCTTTTTAAACTGATTTGAACTATATTTAATACTAATTAGTTTTATATTAAGTTCATGATAATATTTTGAATCGCTCTTTTTCTCTTATGAAAATATATTCCCAATTGAATTTTTTAGAATACTCTTTTGCTAAATTGTAATTTGATTTTAAATCAATATCGCCTTCTATTATGGCCTTTAGCTCAGAATAAAGCTCTTTTTCTGTATGTACAATACCGCCTATTTCTCCATTGTTTGTTATTTCTTTTGCGCCGCCTACATTAGTTGTAACGATATAATTTCTTGCGCGTAATGCTTCAGGAAAAACTAAAGCAAACCCTTCGTATCTTGATGTTAAACAAAATACTTTTGATTTATTATAATATTCAAATAATTCTTTTCTGTCCGAAATTGCCCCAACAAAAACGATAGAGTCTTTCTTGTATGAATATTTTTTAAAAAAATCTTTAATCACATTTTGAAATTGATTTTCTATTGGGCCAATAAAAAAAACCTTCCATGATTTTAAATCTATCTTAGACAAAACAGATAATAACTTTTGATTGTTTTTTTGTTCTGTACCAATCCTTCCGACAGTTATTATGATATTTTCTTTTTCATCATAAGTTTTTATTTTATTAAAATTATATGAAGAAAAACCATTAGGGATATAAATAAATTTAGATTCATATTCTGGTATTATCTCTTTAACTTCCTCAAATGTTATGTTATTTTCATAAGATGCCATATCTAATATGTTTTTAATAAAATAAATTCGACCTGATTTTATAATTTTTCTGTAAAGATTAAATGTTTGAATAGGCTCTAAATTTTCTTTTAACAAACCAGGTCTCATGTCTAGTTTTATATATAACGTCCCCTTATGGTTCAATTTCTTATATAGATAACCATACAAAAGGGTGTTATAACTAAAATGAAAAAGATTTAAAACATCTATCTTTTTTGCGTTTTTTAATAGATAATAAATCGCAGAAAAGTATACATCTAAAAACGGTATTTTTAATCCTTTTTTTAAAAAACGCAACTTTAACCCCTTTACTTCACTTTCTAAATATGAATAATTCTCTCCTTTTGTTTCAAACGAAACTAATTCGGCTGAACAGTTGAAAATTTTTTTAAGAGTATAGGGAACCATCCCTACGTCTTTTATTAAATGAACATTTGCTAGGTTATAACAAAATAGTGTGACTATTTTCTTTTGTTTTTCCATGAATTTATTTTTGAAAGCAATAAGCTTTTCCCAATTATGTAAATTTCAGGTTTTAATAATTCGTTTATACCTATAAAGCTCCCTATTGAAGCTGTAACCTGTAAAGCTAAAACAATTATATTAGATTCTATAACCGGTAAATAATTTATAGAATATATAATTATTCCTATAGTAATAGAAATTAAAAAATAAGGTGTAATATCTAATACTTGTTCCTTTATTGAGTAGTTTATCATTCTTTTATTAAACATGGCACAAATAAAAAATGAAACCCACCAAAAAAAAGTAGCACCAATAACCAAAATCTCCATACCATAGTAAAGACCTAAAACTACAAAAGGAATAATTAAAATATATTTAATGATATCTGTTACAAGAACTAAATCAGACCTCCCTTTAACATATAAAATAGTATGATTTAAAGGTATTAAAGGAAGAATCATGTAGCCCAAACATAATATTTGAAAATAAATTATAGAAGGCTCCCATTTTGCCCCTAAAAAGACATTAAAAAGAGGTCTTGCAATAGCTGTTAATGTGAACATTATTGTAAACGTAATAAACATAACTCCTTTGGTTATTTTTTTTGATGTCTCTTTCAATTTTATATTATCGTTTTGTATCTCAGCATAAGCAGGAAAAATAACTCTTCCTAAAGCGGTATTCAATGTAAAAGGAATCATACCGCTATAATTATTAGCTGTTGTATAATATCCTAAGATAGTAGCTGAATAAAATTTTCCTATTATAAGATTATATATGTTTTTGAAGATATCTGCAATTGAAAGAGAAATTAATATTTTATAACTAAACCTTAACATCTCCTTAAATGAATCTAAATCAATTTCAAGTGTTGGGAGCCATTTATTATGAAGCCACAAAAGAATTGATGTTGTAAACTGCAAGATTATAGTTCTCCATATGAGGCTCCAAACACCATATCCCTGAAAGGCTAAATATATTGCTAAAGACCCACTAACAATGTTTGCTATAAAAGAGATAATAGCTTGAACCTTAAAATTTAATGCTTTAGTTAACTTTGTTTGTTGCACTATTGTAAAAGATCCAATGATAATAACAACCGAGACAACTTTGGCAAACCTTTCTAATTCAGGAACATTAAAAAACCTTGATATAAATGGCGATAAAAAATAAATTAATATATATAATATTATCCCAATTAAGATATTAAAAAACAAAACCGTATTATAATCCGCATTAGTACAATTTTCTCTTTTAATAAGGGCTTGACTCAACCCTGAATCAACAAAAGTCTTAGAAAAAGTAATAAATATCATTAACATTCCAATTAGACCAAAATCTTCAGGAAGCAATAATCTTGCTAATACAATAAAACATAAAACATTAATTGCCTTATTTATAACATTGTCTAACAAATTCCATGCTACTCCACCTAAAACATTTGCTTTTAAATTGCTCATTAAATTAAATAATACTTTGAAAAAATGAGTGCCTTTTCTAAAATTATTAATATCATATTTACCATTTAATACCCAAAGCTTAAGCTACCTAAATCTTTAAGAAAAGGCTATACTGGTCTTTTCTCAACTAGTTTCAGTATTATTTTTTAAAGATTTTCTTAAGCCATCACTCCAGATAGGAATTTTAATATTAAAACTCCCTTTGGCTTTCCTCTTAGCTAAAACACTGTACTTAGGTCGTTTTGCCGCAGTTGGATAATCTTCAGTTTTAATTGGTGTCAACTTAATGTTTTTCCCAGTCTCTTCAAAAATAGCCTTAGCAAAATCAAACCAGCTTATTTCTCCTTCATTGCTATAATGATAGATACCGAAATCCGTCGATTCCGATTTAATTATATGAATTATGATAGATGCCAAATCTCCAGCGTAGGTGGGTGTCCCTATTTGGTCATTAACTACTTTAATTTCATCTCTGGTTTCAGCTAATCTTAACATGATTTTCAAAAAATTCTGACCATATTCAGAATATAACCAAGAGGCTCTTATAATAAAATGCTCTTTTAATATTTGCAGTATTTCAATTTCCCCTTGTAATTTAGATGCTCCATACACACTAATTGGCTTGGCTACATCTGTTTCTATATATGGCTCAGTCTTTTCACCATCAAACACAAAATCAGTTGAAATATGAATTAAAACAACACTATACTCATTACAAGCTATTGCTAAATTTTTTGCTCCTGTTGCATTGATGTCAAAGGCTTTATCAACCTCTGTTTCTGCTTTATCAACAGCTGTATATGCTGCGCAATTAATGCAATAATCTATTTGTTTATTTGTTTTAAAAAAAGTTTGTACTTGATTTAAATCACAAATATCCAGTTCCAAATAATCTGTATAAATTACATCTAAATCATCATACTGTTTTTCAACATCCTTTATACAGTTTGCTAACTGTCCGTTACCTCCAGTAACCAAAATAGTTGTCATAAAGCAGCTTCTTTAAAAGTTGGTAACTTTAAATCTTTTTCGGAAACTATAAATCCTTTTTCATCTAATTTCCAATCAATATTCAAATCTTTGTCATTATAAATTATTCCACCTTCGGCTTCTTTGTTATAAAAATTATCACATTTATAAGAGAAGATAGCAGTATCACTTAACACAATAAAGCCATGAGCAAACCCTCTAGGAATAAATAATTGCTTTTTATTATTTTCTGATAATTCAATAGATACATGTTTTCCAAAAGTTGCAGAATCTTTTCTAATATCAACAGCAAGATCTAAAACAGATCCTTTAATAACCCGTACTAATTTTGCCTGGGCATATTCTTCTGTTTGATAATGTAACCCCCTTAACACGCCTTTTGAAGAAAAAGACTCGTTATCTTGAATAAAATTTATGTTTTGACCAATTAATTTATTGAATGTCTTTTGATTAAAACTTTCAAAAAAATAACCTCTACTATCTTCAAAAACTTTAGGTTCTAAAATAAAACACCCTTTTAGTTTGGTTTCTTCTACAATCATTATTTTTTATTCAATAGTCCTAACAAATTCTTACCATAACCGCTTTTCAATAAAGGTTCTGCTAATAATTTAAACTGCTCTTCATTAATATATCCCATTTCATAAGCAGCGCCTTCGATAGCGCCAATTTTTAGACCTTGGCGTTCTTCAATAACCTCAACAAATTGAGAGGCTTGCATCAACGATTGAAACGTTCCCGTATCTAACCATGCCGTTCCTCTATCTAGAATACTTACGTTAAGTTTACCTTGTTTAAGATATTCTTTATTAACATCGGTAATTTCAAGTTCTCCTCTATGGCTTGGTTGTATGTTTTTGGCTATTTGTACCACAGAATTATCGTAAAAATAAATCCCTGGAACAGCATAGTTTGATTTTGGTTGTTTGGGCTTCTCTTCTATTGATTTTGCTTGCATGTTATCATCAAACTCTACCACCCCATAACGCTCAGGGTCATGTACACGATAGGCATAAATAATGCCGCCTTCTGGATCATTGTTAGATTGAAGCAATGTTGCCAGCCCCGTTCCATAGAAAATATTATCGCCTAATATTAAAGCCACCTTATCGTCTCCTATAAATTTTTCTCCAATAAGAAACGCTTCTGCCAATCCATTGGGGTGGTCTTGAACGGCATATTCAAATCGACAACCATATTTTTTACCATCACCTAATAACTCCTGAAATAAGGGTAAATCTTTTGGTGTAGAAATAATTAAAACCTCACGTATACCCGCATACATTAGAGTTGAAAGCGGATAATAAATCATGGGCTTGTCATAAATAGGCATGAGTTGCTTACTTACAGATAACGTTAAAGGATGTAATCGTGTTCCAGATCCTCCTGCTAGTATAATTCCCTTCATATTAGTTATATTGCTTTTGATAGTACTTTTGATATTCGCCACTTGTTACATTATTCAACCATTCTTCATTATTCAAATACCAATCTATGGTTATGGAAAGTCCTTCTTCAAAAGTTACTGAAGGATTCCAATCTAATTCTTTATTTATTTTAGATGCATCAATGGCATATCTTAAATCATGTCCTGGTCGATCCTTAACATAGGTGATTAGTTTTTCTGAAGTTCCTTGAGACCTTCCAAGTTTTCTATCCATTTGACTACATAATACTTTCACTAAATCAATGTTTTTCCATTCATTAAAACCTCCTATATTGTAAGTTTCTCCTACAATTCCTTTATGAAACACTAAATCTATAGCTCTAGCATGATCAATCACATATAACCAATCCCTAGTATAATTACCATCTCCATAGACAGGTAATGGTTTATTATTTATAATATTATTTATAAATAAAGGAATTAACTTTTCCGGAAATTGATTCTGCCCATAATTGTTTGAACAGTTTGATATTACATAAGGTATTCCATAGGTCTCACCATAAGCTCTTACAAAATGATCTGAACTTGCTTTTGATGCGGAATATGGTGAATTAGGATCATAAGCAGTTGTTTCAGTAAACAACCCTTTTTCACCTAAAGTTCCATAAACTTCATCGGTACTTATATGATAAAATAATTTATTCTTAAAATTATCTTTCCAAGCGTTTTTAAAAGCATTTAATAAAACCATGGTGCCAATAACATTAGTTTTAACAAATGCTAAAGGATCTGTAATAGAACGATCTACATGTGACTCTGCTGCTAAGTGAATCACACTATCAAATCTATGCTCTTTAAACAATCCGTCAATAAAAACCTCATCAGTAATATCTCCCTTTATAAACGTGTAATTAGATTTAGATTCAATGTCTTTTAAATTTTCCAGATTACCTGCATAGGTAAGTTTATCTAAGTTAAAAATATTGTAATCGGGATAGCTTTCAACAAAAAGTCTTACTACGTGAGACCCTATAAAACCCGCTCCTCCTGTTATTAAAATAGTCATATCGTTTACTCTTTTCTGTAATTTTTAAGATAGGTGTTCAGTGATAACAAGCTTAAAATTAGTAGAGTTAAAACTAACAACGACGCAGGAACAAGGAATTTATAACTTTTTAAAATTCCTTTTACTTTAACACCTTTTCTAGGGAAATCTGAGATTACATTTAAAATACTCGATTTATTGGCCCGTTCTTCATTAAGTTCAACTAAACCACTTTTAAGTTGTTCCATTTTATTAATTAACGCCAATTCTTTATTTTCCTTACCGCCATTCTCACCTAAACTAATACTAGTCCCTTCCATAGGACGATCTGCTTCTTTAAGCATCACTTTTTTATACAACAATTGTAAGGAGTCTATTTCAGCAATTTGCTTATTATATAGACTATCTTGTAATTTTATGTTCGTATCACTAATCTCTTTCTGCAGATTAAAATAATCATTTCTTGAAATAGAGTTAATAATTGTTGATTGAATTTTTTTAGCTATTTCATTATCGGTCGCAATAATAGATACAGTATGAAACCTAGCATCAAACGAATTGAAATTTTCAAGATATGATTTCATATCGATCGTCTTTTGAGTCATTGTATCTAAACTTCGAACAAACTTATCAAATAACTGTACTTTTTGATTTTCATCAGAATAAGATTCAACTTTAAATTTCTTTATTGATGTGGCTTCTTTTTTAGAAATATTAAAAACTTCCGCCAACGCTATTGAATCTTCCGCTTTAGCTAATTCGTTATAAAAATTAACGTTGTTATAGAATTGCTGAACACTATTAAAGTTTGGCTCCACTACCATGGTAGAAATATATTTAATATCTTTAGTACTATCTAAATAAAACCCTATCGCCAAACCTATAAAACCAACAATTGCTAATTTTATAATATGCTTCTGAATGAATAATAAAAATAGAATGATAGTATGAAAAATTCCTTTAAAAATACTAGCTATAAACTGAAAGAATCGGTTAAAAGCATTGCCAATAAGTTTAAACAACTGTCCTAAATCTATTTCTTCAGATTGTTGTGGTTGTTGTGGAGACTCTTTACTCATAATTTTTATTTAATTAAATATTTGTTCTAATATGGTTCTTGTTATTAAATAGGTTGGTCTTACACCCGATGTTCCTAAGCCTCCAGAAGCTAATGTAGCTCCTGTTTCTAACGGATTATCACTTGCATAATACGCGTATCTTACTTTTACATTTGGATTGATACTACCGCGTACTTTAGACGCCGCTTGAATGGCTTTTTGATAATGTGCACCTTCCATTTCTAAACCAATAACATTCCATGTCGAATTATAAAAGAACTTCAAAACATCTTTATTTTGTAAAGATGTGCCTAAAACAGTTATCATTGAACCTTCATAAACACCAACACCTTGATTTTCTAAATCTTCACTTTTTAGTTCATTTTGAAATGGATAATTATCTGCAGTGCCTTCAAAAATATGAGCCGAAGGAATCATAATATCACCTTTACCGCCTTCTAAAATACCTGCTTTACCCATAATAGATAAAGATTCTACATTTAAATGAATTTTCTTTCCTTTTGATTTATATGGCTTCAATAATTCATCAATAGTTTCATAAGCTTGCTCACCAAATGCATAATCCATAACCAAAATAACTGGTTTGTTTTTATTTAAAACCGATTCTGTTACTTTAATATCTAATTTAGAAATATCTATTTTACTGGTATCAAAAATTTGAACATCTATATTAGTTCCTGAAGAATCTTTTATATAAATCATACCTTTTTGTAACGCTTCCTTTGTTACTTTATTTCTAAGGTCTTCATTACTCTTTTTACTTAAAGACTCATAAACCTCATAAATATCTTTTTTAGAATTGATAACTTTTAATGCATTAGGAATAAAAAGCGTATTCATAACACTATGCATATTTGCACTAATAATATGTATTGGCCTTTCTAAAAGATTATTTTTAAAAAGTACATCCTTTATAGTATCTGCCCAAATTTCACCATGAATATGATGTCCTATACTTTCTCTTAAAACAGGACTAAAAGTAATCGTTCTCTTTTTAGCATTTATTTGTTCTTCAATTGCTAATTTACCCAACCAATATATTATATGTAAAAAACGTTCTGGTTGCTTTGTTGTTGCAAATTGATTATAAACTGTTGTAAGCTCCTTAAATGTTCTACCTAGAATATTAGCAGTATATGTTATAGCTACTTCTCGCTCGTCTTGAGTTAATTTCTTTGTAGAAAAAACCACTTTTTCGAGTTTTATCCAATCTCTAGTTGTAGTACCCTCTTCATCAATTAAAACACGCGAACTTATTTTATGAGACTCTACAAAAAGAAATGTAAGGTGGGTTAAAATATCATAAACATCTGAACGTCCTCTGGTAATCTCAATATTCATTTGCTCGTCATCAATTCTATAACAATTACGACGACGTTTTTCAGGAATAATAGGCTTAAAATGAGAATTAGCATACCCCTCATCACTTGTTAAATTAATAAAAGTACACTCCTCAATACCTTCAGGTAACCTATCTATAACATAGAGCAACCCTTCTAATTCAGCTTTTTCTTCACCAATAGAACCATATATTTCTGGTCTTAAAAGCAGTAATGATTCTCTTAAAGTTTCCCCCGAAATCCCCATTGGTTTATAAAACCCACGGTTAAATAAATGGCGCATAGTAATATACATCCTTTCAATGGCATTCGTGCTTTCTTGCGCCCTAGTTCTATCTTGATGTTTTTTATTACTCATACCTTCTTTAAATGCTCAAAGATACTATTATTTAGATTAATTATCGTGCGGAAAATCCTCAACGATTTTTCTATCGTTTGATAATCTTGGAATCTTATTTTGACCTCCCAATTTTCCAACAGATTTCATGTAAGCTTGAAATCCGCCTTTTTTAACCCTTGTGATTTTAAGTGGCTGTAATACTTTACCAACTATTAAATCGAAATAATAGCTGTTTTGCTTTTGAAGTGATTCATCTATTTTTTTCGCTAAAGCGGAAAGATTATCTGGTTCATTTTCAAATTCTATAAACCATTCATGATACGGTAAGCCTTCTTTAGGGTTTATTTGCGGTGCAACCGTAAACTCTGAAACCCTTATTGTTGTATTTAAAGTAGCTTCTTGCATGGCTTGTTCTACCTCTTTTCCGATAACATGTTCGCCAAAAGCTGAAATAAAATGTTTTATTCTACCTGAAACAATAACACGATATGGTTTTGTTGAGGTGAACATAACTGTATCTCCAATATTATATGCCCAAAGTCCTGCATTGGTTGAAATTACCATCACATAATTTACACCAACCTCAACATCTTTAATAGTGATTCGTTTTGGATTCTCATTGAAGAATTCATCGGCCTTAATAAACTCATAAAAAATTCCTGAATTTAATTGCAATAACATCCCTTTTTCATGCTGCTTATCTTGAAAAGCAAAGAACCCTTCACTTGCCGGATAGAGTTCAATACTATCTACTTTTCTGCCAATTAAGTTTTCAAATTTGGCTCTATAAGGCTCATAATTAACACCTCCGAAAATAAACAGATTGAAATTTTTAAAAATATCACCAACTTTTTTTCCTGTTTTTTGCTGAAGCTTTTCAAAGTACATTTGCACCCAAGAAGGAATACCCGAAATAATGGTCATGTTCTCGGGAAGTGTTTCTTCAACAATAGCATCTACTTTAGTTTCCCAATCTTCAATACAATTGGTTTCCCAAGAAGGTAATCTGTTTTTTTGAAGATATTTTGGCACATAATGGGCTACAATACCTGAAAGCCTGCCTAATTGAATGCCATTCTGCTCGTTAAGAATAGGACTTCCTTGAAGAAAAATCATTTTTCCATCAACAAATTTGGCATTACCAGTTTCATGAATGTACATTAAAATAGCATTTCTTGCTGCTTCTACATGTGTAGGCATGCTTTCTTTAGTAATAGGAATATATTTTGAACCAGAAGTGGTTCCTGATGTTTTTGCAAAGTAAATAGGCTTTCCTTTCCAAAGGATATTTTCTTGTCCTGCTACTACTTTTTCAACATACGGTTTTAAAGCTTCATAATCTCTAACAGGAACTCGTTTAACAAAGTCTTCATAATTATTAATACTTATAAAATCATGGTCTTTTCCAAATTCAGTTTCCGAAGCACTAGCTATTAGTTCTTCAAATACTTTTTGCTGAGTTTCAACAGGGTTATTTGCCCACTTTTGAATCTTTCTATAAACACGTTTTGCAAATGGTTTTGCTAAAGCAGACTTTAATGAAATCATTTATTTAAAATCGATAAAATTTGTTGGATTAATAGGGTAACCATCATTCCATAATTCAAAATGTAAATGAGGTCCTGTTGAAAGTTCTCCTGTATTTCCTGCGGTAGCAATCACTTCTCCTGCTTTTACTAAGTCGCCTTGAGATTTTGTTAACGCAGCATTGTGCTTATAAACAGAAATAAGCCCTTGACTATGTTCAATTAAAATTACGTATCCAGTATTAGCTGTCCACTCTGAAAAAATAACAATGCCATCGGCTGCAGCTTTAATAGGTGTATCTTTTGCAACAACAATGTCTACAGCATAATGTTTTTCTTTTAAATTATAAGGCTCACTAATACTGCCACTTACAGGAGGAAACAACACAAAATTGGTTAATGATGTTGCCGATTCAAATAAATTATATTTATCTTCTTTATCTACTTTTTCACGTAAAAGAGAATCTTCGGGTATAGGATTTAAATCGACTTCGCTTGCTTCTAATTTAACAGCTTCTACAATAGAATCTTTATTAAAATCGGCAGCACTTAAATCCCCTTTTAACACCTTTTTTATGGAAGCAAAATACCTGTCATTCATTGCTATAACTTGCTGTAAAGAATCTGTTTTATAATTTAACTCTGTGGCTTTCTTCTTTAATGCCGTAGATGAATATCCAGGAATATATTCTCTAAGTGGTGTAAAAGCAATTATAGCATACGTTATACCAATTAAAAAAATGGTAGATAATGCGCCTAAAACAAAAACATTTAAACGTGTGAGTTTTAAAGATAAACGCTCTTCAAAAGTATTCTCATTAAGTATAACAAGCTTATACCTGTCTAGTAATTTATGTTTTATTCTTTTTTTAGGCTTCCTTTTTTCTTTCATGTGTTTATAATTGTTGTTTTTATCGGTCACATGTAACATTCATTTAATAATTTCCTTAGATATAGAAAATTTAATTTTGAATGTTTCATACCAAAACAAAAATAAATAGAATTTATTAAAGATAATGCTCTTTAAACAAAGTATAACAGTCTGTATATACTCTTTATGCTAAAGTTATACTTAAAACGACATTATTAAAGTTTAATTATTAACTTTGCATAACAAAATTAAAAATTATGATTTCATCAAGTATATTTTTAGGAATGATTGGAGCTCCACAAATTATTTTAATAGTGGTGGTTGTTTTATTATTATTTGGAGGTAAAAAAATACCTGAATTAATGCGCGGATTAGGAAGCGGTATCAAAGAATTTAAAGATGCTAGCAAAGAAGAAGAAAAAAAAGATGCTAGTAAAGAATAAATTATAAGCATATTTATTACATAAAAAAGCCAACACAAAACGTGTTGGCTTTTTTATGTTTAATTTTACTATTAAATCCATTATTTTTCAATCTTAATAGATTTAATAATAGCTTCTAATTCGAATATATAATTACGTTTTTCTACTGATGGTGCATAGGCAAAACCTTCAGCAATTACCCATCTATCATTAATTTTATCTTCAATAGCGTAATTAATAAAAGGACCACCCATAACTGCATTTTTTACTTCCCATATTCCTTTAGTTTCTAATGTTGGTTTATTATCTAAAATAATTTCTGAATGAAAAGGTGTATATGCATTTTCAGTTATCATATATGAACCATCAACGGGACCAGCAATATATTTTTCGCCAATAGAATCTCTAATTTTTACAATCTGCTCAATAATACTTGAGTCTTTTTTAATTGCACTTAAAGGCAATTCATATAGTAAAATATTAACATATCCGGTTGGAATATCTCTTTTTAGCCAATAAAACTTATCTTCTTTTTTGGCTAATGTATTTCCTATTCTATATGCTGTTGGGAATTCTATATTTAATCCTAAATTTTCTCTAATCTCTTTGGCGTTATATAACGACTTTCTTGTTTGTTTTTGCTTAGCGAGTATTTCGGTATTTTTAAACGATTCAATTATTTTAGAAGCGTTATCATTAAGCAATTTAATAATCTCTTGTTTTGTTTTACCAGAAACAGTAATTACTTTTTGAGGTTGTGCATAAACATTATTATTAAATGTTATACCTGGTTTTTTACCCATATCTATCTTTAGAATCGTTCGGTTTTGCGTTATAAAACCCGAAAAAACATGCGTAGGTATTTGATTGATATTAAAAACAGGTTCGTCTTGTGGCAATCCATAAATAGGCGACGCTAACACGTTTCTAATAGCTTCTCCAACACTTCCGTCCCACATTTCATTGCTTATTACAACAGAAACATCGTTTATTTTTCCACTAGAATCTAAAAGAATTCTTTTGTTTGATTTTTTATCGCCGCATGACATTACTAATAATAATGACAAAGCAACTAAAAATAAATTTCGCATAATAAAGTTTAGGTTTTTAGAATTATCCTTTTGAAATTTTAAGTTTCATTCCTGGTTTTAATTTATTACCACTAATATCGTTCCAATCTTTAATATTTTGAACAGAAACTCCAGGAAATTTTTGAGAAATACTCCAAAGCGAATCGCCACTCTGTACAATATAAATCTCTACGTTTCCTGAAAGAGGTTTTGAAGTTGTTTTTTTCGCTACTGTATTTCCTGTTTTAGTAGGTGCAGCAACATAGGGTTTTCTTGGGTAAATAGTTAAGCGTTGACCAATGCTTAAATTATTACTTCGCAAACCATTCCACTTTTTAATATCACTAACTCTAACACCATAAATTCTAGAAATTCTTCCTAAATAATCGCCAGATTTTACTTTATATCGAATTCTATCATTCGCATTAAAAAATTGTGGCAATGGTTTTTCTCGTTTAGCAAATTCAGCTTTTGCAAAGGCATAAATACTATCTTCATTATTTACAAATTTACCAACAACTTCATTTGGTAATCGCAACGCATAATTTTCACCTTTAATAAACGGAATAATATCTAATTTATAAGACGGATTTAAAAACTGAAGGGCTTCTATAGGTGTTCCTGTAACTTCTGAAACCTGATCAAGAGTAATCATTTCTTTTACTCTTACAGTATCTGTTTCAAAATATGCTACTTCAGGTTTTATTTTTTTAAACCCGTGTTCTTCAGCATACTCAAAAATATACATATTAGCCAAAAAGGCTGGCAAATAACCCGCTGTTTCCCGAGGTAAATTATGACGAATATTCCAATAATTTTGATAACCACCAGAACGCCTTATTGCTTTTGTAACATTTCCTGGACCCGAATTATATGCTGCTAAAGCCAAATCCCAATCGCCAAAAATCTCATATAACTTAGATAAATATTTTGAAGCAGCTTCGGTAGATTTAATAGGATCACTACGCTCATCAACATAACTACTTACATCTAAGCCATACATTTTTCCAGTAGCAAACATAAATTGCCATAAACCTGTAGCACCTACTCTAGATTTTGCTCTTGGTTTTAATGCCGATTCAACTATAGCTAAATATTTTATTTCTAAAGGAATATTATAATTATCTAGCTCTTTTTCAAATAGCGGGAAATAAAAAGCACTTAATGTTATTAGCTTTTGTAAATGCTTCCTTCTATGTTTTAAATACAATTTTATAACATTTTCTAATGCAGGATTATATGAAACATTAAACGGTGTTCTTGCATCTAATTCTTTTAATCGTGCTTTAAGAGTATCGGTTGGCAACTCAGGATAATCAATATCTTCAAAAGTAAGCTCTGTTACCGATTTATAAATAGTATCATATAAAGCAGTACTATATAATTCTTCATACCACTTTTCATCAAACTGAGCAGCTAGTTTATTATCCTTTAAATTTTTAATTGAAAAGCTATCTGTTTCAGCCTTAATACCTTTAAAAAGATTAGTATTACCATCGATTAAGGAATCCTTAATCTCATTTACTCGTAATGAAATAGAATCTTGATTTTGAGAAAAACAAGTTCCAATGTTAAAAAATAATACTATTATAAAAAAACGAAAAGCCATAAAATCAAGTTCAGTTTGTTATTGAACGGATATTACGGCTAAAATCGTATTTTTTAAGGTAATTTGAAAACTAAATAGCGTTTATTCTAAAATAGCAGCAATTCCTGGAAGTGTTTTACCTTCTAAACTTTCTAACATAGCACCTCCACCAGTACTTACATAACTTACTTTATTCTCGAAACCAAACTGTTTTACAGCAGCTACAGAATCGCCTCCACCAACAAGTGAAAAAGCACCGTTTTTGGTAGATTCGGCAATTGAGTTCCCTAATTCAATAGTACCATTTGCGAAACTTTCCATTTCGAAAACACCAAGAGGACCGTTCCAAAGTATTGTTTTAGATGCCATAACAACATCATGAAATATTTTAATAGACTTTGGACCAGCATCAACACCTTCCCAACCATCAGGAATAGCAGTTATATCAACTATTTGTGTGTTAGCATCGTTGCTAAAATCATCGGCAACAACAACATCAACAGGAATATGTATTTTTACGTTTTTTTCTTTAGCTTGTTTTAAAATATCTAAAGCCAATTCCATTTTATCGTCTTCACAAATAGAATCTCCTATTTTTCCGCCTTGAGCTTTAATAAAAGTAAAAGACATACCACCACCAATAATTAAGTCGTCTACTTTATCAAGTATATTTTCTATAATAGTGATTTTTGAAGATACTTTAGCTCCTCCAAGTACTGCTAAAACTGGCTTTTCTCCAGTTTCCATTACTTTTTGAATGCTCTCTATTTCTTGAGCTAATAAACTTCCAAAACATTTGTTTTCAGGAAAAAATTCTGCAACAATAGTAGTAGATGCGTGTGCTCTATGCGCAGTACCAAAAGCGTCATTTACATAAATATCTCCTAGTTTAGAAAGTTTTTCTGCAAATGCTTTATCACCAGCTGTTTCTTCTTTATAGTAACGTAAATTTTCTAATAATAGAACTTGTCCTGGTTCTAAACTGGCTGCTGCTGCTTCAACATCTGCTCCAATACAATCTGCTACAAATTTTACTTCTACACCTAAAATATCTTCTACTTTTGCAGCAATATGCTTTAATGAAAATTCTTCTTGAAATCCTTTTGGACGTCCTAAATGTGACATTAAAACACAGCTTCCGCCATCTTCTAAAATCTTTATAATTGTTGGTTTTGCAGATACAATTCTTGTTGCGTCTGTTACTTCAAACTTTTCATTTAATGGCACGTTAAAATCTACACGAATTAATGCCTTTTTATTTTCAAAATTAAAATCATTAAGAGTTCTCATCTGGATATTGTTTTGTTTTATAACTTATTGTTTCACAAATGTAACTAAATAAACAACCTCTTCAAATGTGTTTTTTCACGAAAACGATTGAACCTATTAAGAATTATAAAAAAACTTTATTTCTATTAATATTTTTCATTTTAATGACTAAGAAATACGTTATCTACAAATTTTTATTCAAGATAATTTAACTTTTTAGCTAAACCAAAAAATTACTTTACTTCAATAGCCAATTTCATTAGTAAATAAATTTATTTGATTTCGTTTTTTAAATTTCAAAATGAAAAAATTCATTTACTTTTGTTTTTATGCTTTTTCAAGACGTTTTAGGACAAGAACATATTAAAAACCATTTAATCACAAGTGTTAATAATGGCAGGATTCCTCATGCGCAATTATTTATTGGAAATGAAGGTACTGGCACTTTGCCAATGGCTATTGCTTATGCACAATATATTTTATGTAGCAATAATAATGGCGAAAACAATACAGGTAATGAAGCTTGCAATTTAAAGTTTAAAAATGTTTCGCATCCCGATTTACATTTTGCATTTCCAGTAACTACCAGTGACAAAGCTAAAAGCCACCCTGTTTCTAGTCATTATTTAGAAGAATGGCGCCAACTTATAAAAGAACAACCTTACGGCAATTTATTTGATTGGTACAAACTTTTAGGCGTTGATAACAAACAAGGTCAAATAGGTGTAGATGAAGCACACGATATTGTAAAATCACTTACCTTAAAATCTTACGAAGGTGGTTATAAAGTGATGCTTATTTGGATGGCAGAAAAAATGAATATTGCCTGTGCCAACAAGCTTTTAAAGCTTATTGAAGAGCCACCAAATAAAACCATATTTATTCTTATTTCTGAAGATGAAGAACAAATAATTAATACGATAAAATCGCGTTGTCAAGTATTACATTTTCCTCCTTTAGCCGAAAACGTTATTAAAGATGCTTTAGTAAAACAGTATAATTTAGATATGAATGTTGCCACTAAAATTGCGCATCAATCTAACGGAAATTATAATAAAGCTTGTGATTTAGTCTATCATGATTCTGAAGATATTCAATTTGAAACTTGGTTCATTTTCTGGATTCGAAGCGCTTTTAAAGCTAAAGGCAATAAAGCTGCTATACACGATTTAATTTCTTGGAGTGAGGATATTGCCAAAACAGGACGTGAAACTCAAAAGCAATTTTTAAACTTCTGTTTAGATTTTTTCAGACAAGCTTTACTACTAAATTATAACGCAAAAGATTTAGTTTATTTAGAACCTAAAACAGAAAAATTTAAACTTGAAAACTTCGCCCCTTTTGTACATGGAAATAATATCATGGATATTTCTAATGAATTACAAGATGCCATTTACCATATTGAACGTAATGGGAATTCTAAAATAATATTAACAGACTTGTCTATTAAATTAACGCGTTTACTTCATAAAAAAGCCGATTAAACAAAATAAAAAACTCTGTTAAAATTACCTTTAACAGAGTTTAATATTTTGAAAATCAGATTGTTAATTTATTTTTCCTTTTTATATTCAGCATTTAAAGCATCTAAAATTGTTTTTGATAAATCGTTTGCTTCAGCACCATACATAACAGATGATGTTGCATCGGTTGTACCTAAAATATATGTATAACCATTTGTTTTACCATAATCTTTAACAAAGTCTTTTATTTTAACTATTACAGAATCTAATTCTACTTGAAAAGCTTGTTGAAATTGTTGCGCTTCTATTTGTTTTTGTTGATCTTGCATTTGCTTTTTTTGACCAAGCTCTTGATATGCTTGTTGTACTTTAGCTTGTGACATTTTTTTAGCACCAATTTGAAATTTTTGTACTTCTAATTGAAATGCTTGATCTATGCTATCAAATTTCTTTGTGAAAGCTTCTTGTTTTTTTTGAAACTTAGCCTCTAAATCTATCTTTTCTTGAAAATCGTTAATAACTTTTCCATTGTCTACAAAACCAATTTTGTTTGGTTTTTCACAAGAAGCTAATACTAACATAGCTATGGCAACATAAATAATTTTTTTCATCTGTGTATTAATTTATTCTTTTATTGATTTTGTTTTTTAATTCCGAACAAATGTAATAAAGTAAACTATAATGTTGAACGGAATTTTTTCGAAATATATAATTCTTAAAATAAATTAATGTTAAGTTCTACTTAAAAAAGATTTTTAGAAGATTTTTAACTTTAAGCTTCTAAGAAGGAAAAGCAATTAAAATAGTCTTAAAAATAACGTATATAATGAATTCTTATACTAAAAACATAAAAGAATAAGAAAACCTTATTAAAAACGAATTCATATAAGGCGATTTAAGACGCTTTTAAAAAATCGGCTTATATTTGGTTATACCGACTCATTAATCGCTAATGAATACGAGATAAAAGCGTTTTACTTGTTTTTTATGATATAAATTAATGAAGAAGCCTCTTTTGTCTTTAAAGATTTTAAATTTGAAAGTAATCCAATCCAAAATCCTTTAATAGGATTCATTTTTCCTGATTTATATTTTTCTGAAAGTAAGCTCACATAAAAAGCATCAAACAGCATAGGTTTTACTTTTTTTACTTCCATAGATACTTTTGAAACTAATTTAGAAATAGATGCTTTATTAAAATGCCAAAGGTGTCTTGGAACATCAAAAGCAGCCCAATAATTTTTATAATACAAAGCATCGTAACTTTTATAATTAGGAACTGCAATTATTAAAATGCCTTTAGGTTTCAATAATTTTTTAAAGGCAGTAATTTGATCTTCTAAATTTGGTAAATGTTCTAGCACATGCCAAAGTGTAATAACATCAAAACTTTCTGGTTTAAAAGTTGAAAGTTGATCTGTATCAAAAACCGAATTGTTTGTTTTTTTATTTGCTATTTCTCTTGCTTGTTCGTTTGGTTCAATTCCTGTAACACTCCAATTATTATCTTTTGCCGTTTTTAAAAAATCACCTGTACCGCATCCAATATCTAACAAGTTTTTAGTTTCTGTAGCAAAAGAATTAATTAGCTTTAATTTCTTTTTTAAGGAAATGCTTCTAACTAAATGATATACTTTTTCAAAAAGATTACGTTGCGAATCTGTATGCGAAATATAATCTTCGCTTTCATAATATTCAGAAAGTTTTTCTAAAGCAGGTTGCGGAATAGTTTCTAAAAAACCATATTCTGTATTCTGAATTAATTCAAATTCTTCACCAGAAACAGAATAATCTTTTACTTTTAAATATGCTTTAGTTTCTTTTTTATTAGCCACGAATGCAAAAATATTATTTATAAAAACATCTTTTTAAGATGAAATCCTGCATAAGCAGGATTAACAAAATTTCAATTAATTTACTATTATGTTCCACGTGGAACGCTTAAAAATAAAAACCAAATCTACAAAATTATCTACCCATATAAACTAACAACACAGAAATATCATTAGGAGATACTCCACTAATTCTTGATGCTTGAGATACTGTTGTTGGTTGTATTTTTTTAAGCTTTTCTCGTGCTTCAAAACTCATAGATTTAATTTGAGAATAATCAAAATTCTCAGGGATTTTTACGTATTCTAATCTGCTTAATTTATCAGCATTGTTTTTTTCTTTAGCTATATATCCAGAATATTTAACTTGAATTTCTGCTTGCTCAATAACTTCATTATCTAAATTATTGTCTTTTATATATTGCTCAACAGCTTCAAATTTTCTAACATCATCAATAGTAATATTTGGTCTAGAAAATATTTTAAACATCTTATCTGATTGTTTAACCAAAGCCGATCCTTTAGATTCTAAAACTGGATTTGCCTCTTCTGGCTTAACACTTGTATCTGTAAAAAACTTAACAAACTTTTCCGCTTCGTTATGTTTTTGCTCCATACGTCTTAACCGTTTTTCACTTGCTAAACCAATATCAAAACCTTTAGGTGTTAATCGTAAATCGGCATTATCCTGACGTAATAAAGTTCTATATTCTGCTCTTGATGTAAACATTCTATAAGGCTCTTCTGTGCCTTTTGTAATTAAATCATCAATTAAAACACCAATATAAGCTTCGTCTCTTCTTAAGGTAAAAGGATCTTTTTCTTGAGTTTTTAAACTAGCATTTATTCCTGCCATTAATCCTTGAGAAGCTGCTTCTTCATACCCAGTTGTACCATTAATTTGACCAGCGAAATATAAGCCATCAACTAACTTAGTTTCTAAAGTATGTTTTAATTGTGTTGGCGGAAAATAATCATATTCTATTGCATAACCTGGTCTAAAAAATTTCACTTTTTCAAAACCAACTACAGAACGCAAAGCTTTAAATTGAACATCTTCTGGTAAAGAAGTAGAAAAACCATTTACATAAACTTCACAGGTATTCCATCCTTCAGGTTCAATAAATAATTGATGTCTATCCTTATCAGCAAACCTATTAATTTTATCTTCAATAGAAGGACAATAACGCGGCCCTAAACTTTTTATTCTACCATTAAACATAGGTGATCTATCAAAACCTTCTCGAAGCAAATCATGAACTTGAATACTTGTATAAGTCATGTGACAAGAACGCTGTTTTTTTAATGGCTTTGTAATATCTAAATATGAGAATTTTTCAGGATTTTCATCACCTGGCTGTTCAACCATTTTAGAATAATCTAAAGATCTTCCATCAACTCTTGGAGGTGTTCCTGTTTTCATTCTACCAGAATCAAAACCTAAATCAACAAGTTGTTCCGTAATTCCTGTTGCCGCTTTTTCTCCTGCTCTACCACCACCAAAATTCTTATCACCAATATGAATCAATCCGTTTAAAAAAGTACCGTTTGTAAGTATAACAGATTTCGATTTAATCTCAACTCCTAAAGATGTTTTTATACCAACTACTTTATGATTTTCAACTAACAATCCAGACACCATTTCTTGATAGAAATCAAGATTAGGAGTTCCTTCTAAAAGCATTCTCCAATCTTCAGCAAAACGCATTCTATCACTCTGCACTCTCGGACTCCACATGGCAGGTCCTTTAGATTTGTTTAGCATTTTAAATTGAATAGCAGATGTATCAGAAACAATACCGCTGTAACCTCCAAGCGCATCAATCTCTCTTACAATTTGCCCTTTGGCTATTCCGCCCATAGCTGGATTACAAGACATCTGTGCAATGTTTTGTAAACTCATAGTAACAAGTAATGTTTTACTACCCATATTAGCAGCAGCAGCAGCAGCTTCACTTCCTGCGTGTCCTGCTCCAACAACTATAACATCATAAACCTCGTTAAACATAATTCTTAATTTTCAAAACATGTTCCACGTGGAACATATTCATAATTTGAGTTTGCAAATATACGTTGTTTATTAAATATTAGCCTAATTGAGCTAAATAGTGGTTTTCCTTTTCACGCATCAATTTAGCATCTGCATCCGTCTTATCTTTATAACCACAATAATGAAGTACACCGTGAATAATAACACGGTTTAATTCTTCAGTAAAAGAAACTCCAAAATCCTTAGCATTATCTTCTACCCTTTCTACAGAAATAAAAATATCTCCCTGTATTAATTTTCCTATGCAGTAATCAAAACTAATGATGTCCGTTAATGTATCATGATTTAAGAATTCTACATTCAATTTATGTAAATACTCATCATCACAAAAAACATAATTGATTTCTTCAAGCTTATATGATTCTGCTAAAATTGTGTTAGAAATCCATGAAGAAATAACAGATTCATTTTCTAATTTAAAATCTGTTTCGTAATTAAAACTAATCATTTGCTTGCTTAAAATATTCTTGCACTTTCTTTTTGTAAACTTGCTGCAAAGGTAATGTTTGTCTATTCAATATTTCAGTAGTTTGAAAATATTGTTTTGCTGTTGGAATTTGATTATTTAAGTTATTATCAAATTCCGTTTTATTAGTTTCAGATTCTCGCTTATTATCTTCGCCTTGTTCAAAAGCAGCATTCTCCATTTTTAATAATTGATGCTTTAATTCCATCATTTTTTGTAGCGTTTGATTAGTAAAACCCTTGTTTAATAAATCGAGTTCAATCTCTTCCATTTTTCTTAATAAAGATTTTCCATTTCCAGAATTACCTTTACCTTCTTTAGCTAATCTTTCTTCTAATGCTTTTCTTAATTCTTGTTGTTGCTGATAAATTTTAAACAATTCGCCATTAATATCTTCAACATCACCTTCTCCTTCTCCTCCAGAATTTTTTCCGTTTTCCCCATTCTTATTTCCTTCTTTACCATCTTTTCCTTGCTGTCCTTCTTTTTCGCCTTCACCTGGTTTTTTACCCTCACCCTCTTTTGGCTTTCCCTCTTTACCCTTTTTCATGCCTTCTTTCATCATTTGATTAAGTTGCTCTTGACTCATAATAATATCGGGTAGTTGCATATCACCTTCACCACCATTTCCTGCAGACATACTCATACTTTCTTGCATATTATCTAGAACATCGCTTAAATAATCTGCTAAATTGTTGGCAGCTGTAATTACAAATTGTTGACTTGAGACACCTTGATATAATTGATTTTCGGCTAAAAGATCTAACGATTTGTCTATGTTATAAAAAACTTCAGTAATTTCATTATTAACTTTTTCAGAAATTTTAGGCTGTCTTAAAGACAACGCAAATAAGCTATCATCAACATGTTCAAAATGTTCTTTTAACTCATTTTGTTTAATTAAATAAGATGAAAATTTATTGTGATTGGCATCAACCAATTTAAACTGATTCATCAAAGCTTCTTGATCAAAAGAAAAAAGAACTAAATTATCTAAAATCTGACGCAACATTTCCGTGTCTTCTTGCATTTGCTCACCGCCTCCTGCTTGCATTGAGCTAGACATTTTAGCACTCATTTTTTTCATTTTTTGAGCTGCTTTCTTTTGGCTTTTCTTAGCATTATTTAAATTCTCATTTGGCCGATTTTTATTTGAATCTTGAGGTTGTTTTCCCTCCTCATTCTTTTCTAATTCTTCAGAAGCATTTTTTTGTTCTTTATCAATGTCCTTTTCATCTAATTTATCTCTAGGAATATCTATCGGCTTTTTTAATTCTTTACTATCCTTTTCTAAATCTTCAATCTGTTTTTTAAAATCGTCGAAAGCATTATTTAATTCATCTTGCTTTTCTTTTGTATTTTCTTCTTCATTTTTATTTGAAAGTTTCTCTTGTTCCTCAGCTAATTTTTCTAAATCACCTTTTAATTTTTCTAATTTTTTTTCAACATAAAAACGTTTCGTTAATTCTAATAACTGTTCTAAACTTCTCTTCTTATTTTTATTTTGTTTAGCAAGTTCATCAAGCTTAGTAACCAAATCTTCTTTTCCTATTTTTTCATGAAGCTTTTCAATTTCTTTTAAAAGCTTTTCATCTTTTTCAAGCTTCTCTTCGTTCTCTTTTAAACGTTGCTTTAAATCTTCTGTAAACTGATCTTCTTTAGGATTCTCCTTTTGAAATTCTTCTAAATTATTTTTAAGCTTCTTATTAAAACTTTTCATCATGTCATCTTGCTCTTTCTGACGCTTAAAAAAAGATTCAAGTTTCTTTTTATCATTGAAATTTAAAGAAGATTTCTCCTTACTCGTTTTTGTTAACTCTTCTAGCTTTTTATCTTGTTCTTCAAATTTTTCTAAAGACTTGTTTAAGTCTTTTATAGATTCACTTTGCTGTTTTAAATTCTTTTCAACCTCTTCGTCTTTAGTACGTTTTCGGTAATTAAAAACATTACTTTTTACAGTCTTTATCTTGTTAACTAAGTCATTATCAGAAACTTGAAAATATAAACTATAAGGAATTCCAGCTTTAATATCTAAATTATTAGGAAACGCTGTAATAAAATCTGAAATGTTTGAATTAGAAAAATTTAAGTCTACAAAAGATTTATTATACTCATTATCAGACGGGTAATAAACCAATTGTAATTTACTAAACCCATAATCGTCACTTATTTGTCCGTAAAAATATAAGGTTTGCAAATCTAAAGTATCTTTCTCTACCTTAATTTTTATCTCTGGGTATTCATCTTTTATAACATCAATTCTAAAATCTAGATTTTCGTAATCCTTTAAATTTTTATTGCTTGTGCTTAATGTATAATCGTAATTATTAAAAACTTGTTTTTTAGCTTCGTAAATACCATATTTATCAGAAAGAAAACCAATAGTGTCTTTAGCGTATAAATTAACAGCGTTGGTTGATTTTGTTTTGAGCTGCCAAGTTATTTTTGTACCCTCAGGCACCACAGCATTACCTGTGCTTTTTAAAACGGTACTTTTCTTTTTTGTGTAGTTAGGATAATCTAAAACCATTTCGAAACTTAACAACGAAGGCACTTCAACAACACTTAAAGTATATGGTTTAGAAGTAATGTTATTAGCTGTTAATTCAAATTCAATATCCGTTTTAGGTTGCGAAAACACATATTCAAATTCACCAATGCTTTTCTGTTGTAAAAAATAGGTTTCATTATTATAAACAATTTGAGCAGATTCTGGCATTACCTCACCTACTACTTTTACAATTAATTTAAAATCTTTATTCTCAATGGCATTTAAATCATTATTCACTACAAAAAACTGAAACGGAGCTGGCGGTTCATAAGCTGTTTTGTAATGCACCACACGTTCATAACTATTACTAAACCAATTAGAATTCCCTGTTAAAAACGTAATTAATAAAATTAAAACAGGAATAATAGCATATTTAAAATAGCTAATGTTTTTCTTAAAATTAATAGCCAGTTTAAATGGAATTGGATTAAGTTCAATAGATTTCTGCTCGATACTTGCTAATAATAATTCCGACTTCGATTCATTTTCACTTAATTGAAGTACATTCAATAATTTATCGTTTACTTCAGAAAAATGCTGTCCAATAATTTTTGAAGCATCTTTATAGTTTATGCCCTTTTGAAGCTTAAACAATTTAGCCAACGGAAAGCATATAAAGTTTACAAGTAAGCCAAATTCAACAATTATAAAAAGCCAAAACAGAATAGTTCTAGCAGTAGTACTAAGCCATAAAACATGCTCAATAAATAAAGTAAAAAGAAAATACAATAAGCCAATGGCAAAAAATAAAATAGCACCTTTAAGCAACTCATTAGTATAATATCTCCTAATAAATGCTTCTAATTTACGTTGTATGTTGTTGAAATTATTCATGATTTGGATACATTTTCGCCTTAAGTGATATAACAAAAATGATTTATAAGACTAAACTACAATTTTATTTAGTACAGAGTTTAAAATTACCTGTTAATTGTATCTTTGCAACAAATTTACAAAAAACATGACCAAAAATGTTCGTGTGCGTTTTGCACCAAGCCCAACAGGACCTCTTCATATAGGAGGCGTTCGTACAGCGTTATTCAATTATTTATTTGCTAAAAAACATAACGGTACTTTTATTTTAAGAATAGAAGATACCGATCAAAATCGTTATGTAGAAGGTGCCGAACAATATATTATTGATGCTTTAAATTGGTGTAACATGCCTTTTGATGAAGGCCCTACTTCGACTGCGCTCAGCACAGAATCCAAAAACGAAAAATTTGGACCATACAGACAAAGCGAACGTAAAGATTTATATAAAGCTTACGCTGATGAATTAATTGCTTCTGGCAATGCTTATTATGCTTTTGATACGGCTGAAACTTTAGATTTTCATAGAAAAGACCACGAAGCCAAAGGAAAAACATTTATCTACAATTGGCATAACCGTTTAAAATTGAACAATTCTTTATCGCTTAGCGCGGAAGAAGTACAAGCTAAATTAGATGCTGGCGATGATTATGTGATTCGTTTTAAAAGTCCGCAAGATCAAACCTTGCATTTAACAGATATTATTCGTGGCGATATTAAAATTGATACCAACATTTTAGATGATAAAGTGTTGTTTAAAAGTGATGGTATGCCAACCTATCATTTAGCCAATATTGTTGATGACCATTTAATGGAAATCTCGCATGTTATCCGTGGTGAAGAATGGTTGCCTTCTTTAGCATTACACTATCAATTATACAAAGCATTTGGTTGGGAAACACCAGAATTTGCGCATTTACCTTTAATTTTAAAACCAACAGGAAAAGGAAAATTAAGCAAACGCGATGGCGATAAATTAGGTTTCCCAGTGTTTCCTTTACAATGGACAGACCCTAAAACCAACGAAGTTTCTAGAGGTTATAAAGAAGATGGCTATTTTGCCAATGCTATGATTAATTTCTTAGCGTTTTTAGGATGGAATCCAGGAACGGAACAAGAGATTTTTAATCTAGAAGAGTTAATTGAAGCATTCGATTTAAAGAAAGTAAATAAATCGGGTGCCCGTTTCGATCCTGATAAAATTAAATGGTTTAACCACCATTATATGCAAGAGCAATATAATGAAGATTTAGCCGAAGCTTTTAAAAAGGAACAAGCTGAACTAGCTAATATTGATTCTGAATACATAGCCTTAGTAGTTGGCTTAATAAAAGAACGTGCTACGTTTGTGTCTGATTTTTGGGACTTAAGTCATTTCTTTTTTGTTGCTCCAACATCGTATGATGAAAAAGCCTCTAAAAAAGCCCTTAAAGAAGATACTAAAGATATTATGACACAAGTAATATCTATTATAAATACTATTGAAGATTTTACTGTAGAAAACCTTCAAACCAACATTAAAGGTTGGATAACCTCTAATGAAATAGGTTTTGGTAAAGTTATGATGCCGTTGCGTTTAGCTTTGGTTGGTGCTTTACAAGGCCCTGATGTTTTTGATATTATGCATATGATTGGAAAAAATGAAACCGTTAAACGTATTGAAAATATAGTGAAAACAATATAACTATACCCTTAATTAGAGTATAAATTACAAAGCCTCTTCATAGAAATATGAAGAAGCTTTATTTTATCTATGACAATTTATTTTATCAGAAATTTTAGCTGCCTTCGTTTAGCATTAGATATAAAACATTAAAACGATTTCATATCAAGTCGTTAGGTACAATACCCTAAATAAATAAAAATTATGTTAGAAAAATTATTATTAAAACATTTAACAAAGAAAGGAAAAATAGCATATTTCATAGGATTAATAATATCGTTTGGATTAGTTGCTTATTATGTATTAGGAATTGCAGGTTACACATTAAAAACAGGAAGAGATATATTCTTTTATGGAATTATAATAGTGAATATATTATGGGCAATCATATGTTATGTAATATGGAAAAAAAAAGAAGAACAAAATTAATTTTCTAAAAAATACAAGTGGGAAAAATAGAAATAATTAGTAATAAACCAGCAAAAGTTTATATTGACGGAAAAGAATTTGGAGTAATAAAAAAAGAAATTAAAGAATATGAACTAGAAAAAGGAGACCACGAAATTTATGCAAAGTCTGCGTGGTGTAGAAGTCAAAAAGTAAAAATAATTCTTGAAGAAAATGAAAAAATAACTTTTACATTGCATAGTTTTAAATATGAAGACTTAACAAAAGCAATAATGATGCTTTTTGTAATGCTTTTTATGTTTACTAAAAGTATTGCTTTTTTAATAATTTCAGGAATTATATTATTGTACCCTTTATATTATATAACTATTGGTAGTGATAAATATTTAGAATTAGAATTAAAAAAATAACTATACCTAACATTACATATATGCTTTTACTTGTCAGGTTATTAACCTAAATTTTGGGTTATTTTATACGCAACAGCACATATACTTTGATGTTAGCAAACATTTAAAATTAATAATACATGAGAAAAAGATTACTTATTACATTATGTGCCTTACAACTTAGTTTAGGAGTAAATGCCCAAGACTTTTTATGGGCGAAGTCTTTTGGAAGTACAGGTTGGGATTATGGTAATTCCATAGCCGTAGATGATTTAGGAAATGTATATACCGCAGGAGTTTTTGAAGCTACAGTAGATTTTGACCCCGGTGTAGGTACAACAAACCTTAGCTCAAATGGCGGTAGTGATGCATTTATTCAAAAAATGGATGCTTCAGGAAATTTAATCTGGGTTAAGTCTTTTGGTGGCACTGGTTATGAAGAACCCTACTCATTAGCTATAGATGCTTCGGGGAATATTTACACTACGGGGTATTTTCAGGATACGGTAGATTTTGACCCCAGTGCAGGAACAACCAATCTCAGCTCGAATGGAGGTATTGATGCTTTTGTACAGAAAATGGATGCTTCGGGCAATTTCCTTTGGGCGAAGTCTTTTGGTAGTACTAATGATGATCAAGGACTATCATTAACCGTAGATACTTCGGGGAATGTATATATCACAGGAACTTTTAGTGGTACAGTAGATTTTGACCCCGGTGTGGGTACAACAAACCTTAGCTCAAATGGTGGTAGAGATGTATTTATTCAAAAAATGGATGCTTCAGGAAATTTAATCTGGGTTAAGTCTTTTGGTGGTACTGGTTATGATGAATCCAAATCATTAACTATAGATGCTTCGGGGAATATATATACCATAGGATTATTTAGTCATACCGTAGATTTTGACCCTGGTACAGGAACAACCAACCTCAGCTCAAATGGAGGTATTGATGCTTTTGTACAGAAAATGGATGCTTCGGGTAATTTTATCTGGGCGAAGTCTTTTGGTGGTACTAGTGATGATAGGGGGGGTTCAATAACAACAGATGCTTCAGGAAATATTTATTCTGCGGGATATTTCAGTAACACCGTAGATTTTGACCCTGGTACAGGTACAACCAACCTTAGCTCGAATGGAAATTTAGATGTTTTTGTACAGAAAATGGATGCTTCGGGCAATTTTATCTGGGCGAAGTCTTTCGGTGGAACAAATAATGATTATGGGAATTCCATAACTTTAGATGGTTTGGGAAATGTCTATACGACAGGAACTTTTCAAAGTACCGTAGATTTTGATCCAAGTACAGGAACAACCAACCTTAGCTCGAATGGAAGCAGTGATGCTTTTATTCAGAAAATGGATGCTTCAGGTAATTTTATCTGGGCTAAATCTTTTGGCGGAACAAATGGTGATTATGGATTTTCAATAATAACTGATGGTTCTGGAAATGCGTACACTACAGGAGGTTTTGAAAGTAGTACTGTAGATTTTGATCCAAGTACAGGAATAACCAATCTTAATTCGAATGGCGGTGCTGATTCGTTTATTCAAAAAATAGTAGGCGATTCTGCTCTTGGAGTTATTTCTAATAATTTTGGCGATGAGTTTAATGCTTACCCAAATCCTACCAATGGAGATTTTTCAATTGATTTAGGAGAGATGTATAAAACAATAAAAACTACGATTATTGATATCAACGGAAGGATAATTCAATCTTCAGAATTTAACAATTCTAAAATCTTGAATATGAAAATAGAAGCACCTGCTGGATTTTATATAATGACAATAGAATCAGAAGAACAAAGGGCTGTAATTCGTTTGATAAAACAATAAACGGTTTGCTGACAATGGCTATAAGTAATTGCTTGTTTTCGCCTACTTTTGAAAATCCGTGAGGATTTTCAGCTTAGTGTGTACTTACAAAGTTTAGTGCTAAATCACGCAACTACTTATGGCCAAAACCGTTAAACAACATTCTTCTAAAATAAAAAATATTAAAACGAAACCATAGCACCCAAAACCAACATGGTTTGGTTTCCTTTAAATCGGGCATTACCTCCTACAGTATCTAAATCTTGGTTTTCAAGCTTCTTCAAAATATTAGTAAACCCATAAATGTATTGGGCTTTCAGTTTAAAATTCTTAATCCCTACTGATGCGCCAATGGCTCCATTTAAGTTAAATTGAGAAATATCGGCAATATCTTCAGCAGTTAAATTATTATAATTATTTATATAATAGTCTTCTTGTCCTTTCTCTTTAAATTCTAACTTACTATTGTATTGTAGCATGGGACCAACATCAATAGTAAAATGGTTTGGAATCACCTTTATATGCCCTAACAATGCTACTTGCGCAGCAAACATTTTATAATCTATAAATTCATCTGTAGTAGTAGAAATATTTGGTCTGCCTAAAATTCCTATCGTACTTTCTGATAGCTGCATACCAAAACTCATATTATACCAACGATGAGGAATATCAACAATTGCCAATAATCCGCCCATAAAACCATCACCTTGTTTTGTTGTAAAATTATTAGTGGTAATATCTAATTTTGTAATGCCACCAAAAATGCCAATACCGTTAGTAATTCTATAATTTCCTTTTTGTGAAAAACTTTTTGTAACAAAACATATACAAATAGCTACTAATAGAAAAGACTGCTTAAAATTCATTATTAATGTTATAAATCAACAAATATAATGTAAATTTAGTAGCATTATTTTATAACCATTTTTTAAATAAGACATTATGAATTTCTTTTTTCCAGTAATTATTTTCTTAGGATTAATTGTCCTAATATCCTCTTTCTTTATTGTTAAACAACAAACAGCCGCTATTATTGAACGTTTTGGTCGTTTTCATAGTATTCGTCAATCTGGATTACATTTAAAAATTCCATTAATTGATAAAGTTTCTGGCAGACTTAGTTTAAAAATTCAGCAACTAGATGTAATCATCGAAACCAAAACTTTAGATGATGTATTTGTAAAACTAAAAGTATCTGTACAATATAAAGTGATTCGCGAAAAAGTGTACGATGCGTTTTATAAATTAGATTATCCACATGAACAAATTACTAGTTATGTATTTGATGTAGTGCGTGCCGAAGTACCAAAAATGAAATTAGATGATGTTTTTGTGAAAAAAGATGATATCGCTATTGCTGTAAAAACAGAATTAAATGATGCCATGATGGAATATGGTTACGATATTATAAAAACGTTAGTAACCGATATTGATCCTGATGCACAAGTAAAAGCAGCCATGAACCGCATTAATGCTGCCGATAGAGAAAAAACTGCTGCACAATATGAAGGTGATGCTGCTAGAATTTTAATAGTTGAAAAAGCTAAAGCAGAAGCCGAAAGCAAACGTTTACAAGGTCAAGGTATTGCAGACCAACGTCGTGAAATTGCACGTGGTTTAGAAGAATCGGTTGATGTGTTAAACAGAGTTGGTATTAACTCTCAAGAAGCTTCTGCGCTTATTGTAGTAACACAACATTATGATACCTTACAATCTATAGGACAAGAAACAAATAGCAACTTAATATTATTACCAAACTCGCCACAAGCAGGAAGTAATATGCTGAATGATATGGTAGCTAGTTTTACCGCTAGTAACCAAATTGGTGAGGCTATGAAAGAAGCTAAAAAGAAAAAAGAAGAGTAAACTTCTTTTATAACTGAATAAAAAAAGCCTTAAGATTAAATTTTAAGGCTTTTTTATATTTTAAAAGGATGTCGTTCCTCCCAATTTTGAGTAGGATTCATCAACTTAAAAATTTGTTTCAAAATAGCATTTATAAACCCATTAGTGTGCTTTATATAAACACTCATCCGTTCTGGCTTTGCTCCTACCGAACTTTTAATTTCCATAGCAGTTCTAGCATATACAATATTAGAAAACTTGTTTTCAATAGCAAATTGAGCCATATCATACAGCATATTTAAATACAACTGATTAGGGTATTGATGTATCGTATCATAACCTAAAAAATAGGTTTCTAAATCATTGCCATTTAAAATCAATGTATAAAATCCTATTAATTCATCATCTAAATAATAACCAAAAACTCTAAACGATTCTTTTAATTTAAGTTTTAAATAATAAAAATGATTTTGAGGCAAAACAAACGTATTAAACTTCGCATTGTTAGAAACATTTAAATACAATTGATACAGTGCTTCAGAATGCATTTCAATAGCTTTTAAATCTAATTCTGAACTCGTTATTTTGCCTAATTTCTTTTTAGCTCGCTTATATCTGTTTTTGTACTTTTTATTTAGATTAGCTACATAATCTTCCATCTTTAACCAATCGGGATTAACTAACATCATCATATTGGGTTGTACATAAACATGATGGAATTTTTGAGACAGAAAAAAAGCTTTGTTTTTATGAATAACATCTGTTTCAAAAAAATCTTTCAACATAATAGCTCTAATGGTTTTCTTTTGAGTTACCTTAATCCTGTTTTTAAGGTCTTCTAAAGCTTCAAAAACAAGATTTAGATAATCTGTCTGCGAAATACTATTTGTTTGATAAAACACGCCATGTTGCCCTGTATGCATTAAATTACCAACTACTAAAATATTTCCTTTTACTATTTTAGAAATGATACTTTTAAAAGCTTCTTTTAAACAAGAAACTTCTGTTTTTCTAAACATATCATCTAAATACAATTGCACACGTTGTACAACAGCAACTCCTACTAATGCATCATTATTAAAAACACCTACATAATAAAATTGAATATTTTTAGGAGACGCTACTTCTAAAGCAGCAAAATAATTAGGTTGTAAAAAAATATCGTGTTCGGTAATATGCTTCCAAGAATCTGGAAATTCATTAAATGAATTATATATACGATAGGTTTTCAATAGAAAATAAAAAGACCGAAGTTAAAAACCTCAGTCTTTGTTTATGTTATAAAATTACAAATAATATTATTTCCAGCCACAAATAATTGCACCCATTACTCCAAGAGTCACTATCCAATAACCAGCATTAATAAAAATATATTTAGCACTTTTTCGCTCGAATAACGCATTAGTTCCAATAACTGGAAGCGCAATAAAAACACCAGTTAAAACACCATGAAAAGCACCATGTTTAAAGGTTCTAAAAGCATCTGAATAATCTGAAATAAAGGCATCATAAGAAGGTAAAGCTGCAGAAGGGTCTCCACCAATAAGACTAAAAACTCCCATTTGATGAATCACAATTCCTGGTAAAGCAGTTGCTAATAAAAAAGCAAAAACTAATGCTAAACCAAAAATTTTAGCCATATTTCCACCTTTAATTTGCTCTTCAGTCATACCTGATGCTTGCATCCAAGCATTACCAAATACTTTCGGGTTATACCAAATAAATCCGACAACTAATGCCGAAATAGCTGCAACTAACATTGCAATTGGGTTTAATAATTCCATTTTAACATCTTTTTAGTTAGAAGTTAAATATAAATAAAATTATAACACCAACTATTTTAAACGCTCAAAACCAACTAAATAGCCTGAGCTTCCAACACTAAAAGATCATTTTTATCTTCAAGAGCTTTAGTTATAAATTCATTAATAGCATTATTCTTTTCTAGTCCGTTTTTTAATAAAACACCTAAAGTAATAGCCACAGCAATACGTGTTCCTACTTTTTTAACGGCTGTTCCAAATAAAGGTTCTAACGCTTCATAACTAACATTTTTAGCCAATTCTTGAATTTCTGCTTTAACTTTTTGCTGTTTAGCTTCTGGTAAATTGGTATACTTTTTACCTAATTGCTGAATAACATCAATAGCTTTTCGTTGCGATTTTTGCTGATTTTGTTGATTATTATTTTGAGGCTGCTTTTGTTGTGTTTTAGGCTTTTGTTTTGCCCAAGAATCTCTTAAACCAACCGTTTTATTAAACACTAATTTATTTGAAGACGAATCGTTATCAACATTAAAATACCCTAAACGTTGAAACTGAAACCGCTCTCCTACTTTAGTTTCTAACAAGCTTGGTTCTACAAAGGCTTCAATAATTCTTAAAGAATTCGGATTTAAAAATTCCATAAAATCTTTGTCTTGATAACTATCTGGAGCTTCATCAATAAACAAACGATCATACTCTCTAACTTCAGCTTTTACAGCATGTTTTATAGATACCCAATGCAATGTTCCTTTTACTCTTTTAGAAGTATCTTCAGAATAAGTACAATGAATTTCTGTAATGTTTCCATTAGCATCTTTTTCAACAGATTCAGCTTTAATAATATAAGCGTTTTTAAGTCTTACTTCACCACCTAATTTTAATCTAAAAAACTTATTACCAGCTACTTCTTTAAAATCTTCTTTTTCAATATAAAGTTCTCTAGAAAACGGAACTTTTCTATAGCCTGCACTTTCATCTTCTTGATTATTTTCAGCTTCTAACCATTCTTCTTTTCCTTCAGGGTAGTTAGTAATTATTAATTTAACAGGATCTAAAACCGCCATAACTCGTGGTGCGGTTTTGTTTAAATCTTCTCGAATACAAAACTCTAAAAGCGAAACATCAATAACATTATCACGCTTTGCAACACCAACGGTTTCTACAAATTTTCTTAGTGAATTTGGTGTATAACCCCGGCGACGTAAACCCGAAATAGTTGGCATTCTTGGGTCATCCCAACCTGCTACAATGTTATCTTCAACCAATTTAAGAAGCTTACGCTTACTCATAATGGTATAACTTAAATTTAAACGTGCAAATTCGCGTTGTTTTGGTCTCAATAAATTTTGGTCTACAACTTGATCTAAAAACCAATCGTAAAGCTCTCTATGTGGTTTAAATTCTAAAGAACATAACGAATGAGAAATTTGCTCGATATAATCGCTTTCACCATGCGTCCAATCATACATAGGATAAATACACCAATCGTTTGCGGTTCTATGATGCTCTTTCTTTAAAATACGATACATAATTGGGTCGCGCATCAACATATTGGTATGTTGCATATCAATTTTAGCTCTTAAAATATGCGCACCTTCTTCAAATTCGCCCGCTTTCATACGTTCAAATAAATCAAGATTTTCAGCAACACTTCTATTTCTATAAGGACCATCAACTCCTGGTTGTGTTGGTGTGCCTTTTTGTTCTGCCATAGCTTCGCTAGATTGCGAATCTACATAAGCTTTTCCTTCTTTTATAAAATGAATTGCCCAATCATACAATTGTTGAAAGTAATCTGATGAGAATAATTCTTTATCCCATTTATAACCCAACCAAGAAATATCTTCCTTAATCGCATCTACATATTCTTGCTCTTCTTTAGCAGGATTAGTATCATCAAAACGAAGATTTACAGGTGCATTATATTTTTCTCCTAAACCAAAACTAATACCAATAGCTTTTGTATGGCCAATGTGTAAATAACCATTAGGTTCTGGAGGAAAACGAAAACGTAAATCGTTTTTAGACATTCCGTTTGCTAAATCTTCTTCTATAATTTGCTCAATAAAATTGAGTGATTTTCTTTCTTCAGACATGCTTGTTATTTATTTCAACTAAATAAACTTCAAAATTACGGAAATTCAAACTATTTTAGCTTAATAAGTTTAAGAAGCTAATGGGAAAAATAAAAGTTGAAAACATTAGGGTATTTGCATACCATGGATGTTTAAAAGAAGAAACAAAAATAGGTAGTGATTATCGTGTAGATTTAGAAGTTGAAGCCGATTTACAAACCTCGGCAAAAACTGATGATTTAAGTGATACTGTAGATTATGTTTTTTTAAACCGTATTATAAAAGAAGAAATGGAAATAGCTTCTCAGCTACTAGAAACGGTTGCAAAACGTATATTAAATAGAATTTTTAACGAAGATACATTAGTAAAAAAAGCTACTGTTTGGATTAGTAAACTAAACCCTCCAATTGGTGGAGATGTTGCAAAAGTGACAATAAAAATGACAGATAAGCGTAAAAAGTGATTTTATGTATTGAAAAGTCACAATTTTTTTTACTTTTGCAGCATAATTATGGCGTCGTGGCCGAGTGGCTAGGCAGAGGTCTGCAAAACCTTCTACAGCGGTTCGAATCCGCTCGACGCCTCAAAAAAGCTTTCAGTTATTCTGGAAGCTTTTATTTTATAGGGTTTATTTGTTCTAATTTTTCTTTTAGAAGCTCCTTTTCTTTTGGAAAAAATCCTTGAACTAAAAGTAATACACCAAATCCTAAAATTACAAGTGCTATAATTTTTTTAGTTTTAAATATTAATCGAGGTGTAAGCTTGTTTTTTAATTTTTTTGCAATAACTATTTTAACAAGGTCTATTAAAAAATAAACAACTAAAATAGTGCTTAAAAATATTACAATACCATTTTCTGAATTTGTTAAAGAATTGCCAAGTACAATAAAAGCAACCCAACCTAATAGCACACCAATATTTATAAAGTTTAATAGAAAGCCTTTTAAAAACAATTTTCCATAGCCTTTTTTTATTTCAACTTTATGATACTCTCTTACAATTTCTCTAAAAGATTTAGACGTTTTTAAAAATGAAATAACACCGTAAACCACCAATAATACACCACCAAAAATTAAAAAATTAGGATCGTCTTTAATTTTTTCTAAAAGTTTACTGGTACTAAAAAAAGCGACTAAAATAAAAATGATATCAGCTAACATAACGCCAAAATCAAAAATTAAAGCGCTTTTAAAACCTTTTGTGGCACTTGTTTCTAGAAGTACAAAAAAAACCGGACCAATTGTAAAGGCAAGTATAATACCAAATGGAATGGCTGCTAAAATATCATCAAACATAATTTATGCGAAACTTTACACAAAGTAAAGAAATATTTTGATGAAAATTAATATGTTATTACTTAATAATCTTAATACTTTATTAGTTCATGCGCTTAATTCTACCGCCTAAAACTTTACTTTCATTTACAGTTTCAGGATCGCCGTAAATAAATACATCGCCACCAGCTCTAATTTTTACATCAACTAATTTTGATGCGTTTACATAAGCTTCACCAGCTGCTTTAATATTTACTTCTGTTTTATCTGTTTTAAGTTCACTTGCATTATAAATGCCACCAGTAGTAATTGAAATATTTTGACTTTTAGAATTACCAGTAACTGTAATATCACCTCCTGTATCAGCTTTTATATTTGTATAAGTAACATTAATAGGAACATTTATTTTACCACCTTCTTGAGCTTTTAAATCTATTTCAAATTGTTTTATGGTATCATCAGAAAGCACTTTAGCGCCTTCATTAACATCTATAATATCTAAAGTTGTATAATGTAAAACAACTTTTGTTTTGTTACCATCAAAAACTTCTCCAAGATTCATTTTAATTTTTAAAAGTCCGTTTTTGTTATTAATTATAACATCGTCTTTATTCTCTCCGGTAATAATAGCTTTATTTTCGTTAGATTTAACTAATTCAACTTCAATTAAATCATAAACTTTAAGTTCGGTAAAATCTCCAACATTTTTCTCTATTGGGTTTTGTGAAAAAGTTACTGTTGTTATTAATAGCACAAATGCTTTTACTAGTGTTTTCATATGTTTATTAATTATTATTTTTTATCGGTTACATGTAACATTCATTTAATCATTTTCTTAGATAGAAAAATATAACAATGAAAGTTCTATATGTATATTTTTGATATAACGCTAAATTATCAATAATTATTCCGTTGTTAATTTACTTTATGAAAACTTTATAAAAAACTAAAAATATTATAAAACCTTTACCGCAGTACCTGTTATTGAAACCATAATTAAACCATTAGATGATGATGTTTCAATATCTAAATTAATACCAACAACGGCGTTGGCATTTAATTTAATAGCATTGTCTTTTAAATTTTGAAAAGCAGTTTCTTTTACTTCATTAATCTTTTTTTCAAAAGAATCATAGTATTTTTTCATGTTAAAGGTTAGTGTAGCTTTAGGCATGTCTACATCTACACCAGTTACAATACCTAAATAATCTTGTATAACGTGGTTTTCTATAGAATTTGTAGTTGTTAATATCATTGTTATTTTTTATTTTACTTTAATCTTCTGGCTTCCCAATTAAATTAAAATCGAGATGTTTTTTAACTAAATCGGTATTTTTAACTTTTACAATAACTTCATCTCCAAGTTGATACATAGTTTTAGTGTTTTTACCAACCATAGCATATAAATCTTGATCGAAAGCATAATGATCGTCTTTCATATCGCGTACACTTACCATACCTTCACATTTATTAGAAATAATTTCAACATAAATTCCCCAATCGGTTACACCAGAAATAACACCTACAAATGCTTCATCTTTATGATCTTGCATAAATTTAATTTGCATGTATTTTATAGAATCGCGTTCGGCTTTAGTTGCCAAATTTTCCATGTTACTAGAATGATTACATTTTTCTTCATAAATGTCTTCATTAGCCGATTTTCCACCATCTAAATACAATTGTAATAAACGATGTGCCATCACATCTGGATACCTACGAATGGGCGACGTAAAATGACTATAATAATCGAATGCTAAACCGTAATGCCCAATATTATGAGTTGTATATTCAGCTTTACTCATACTCCTAATAGTTAAAGTATCGACTAAATTTTGCTCTTTTTTTCCGTTTACTTCTTTTAGTAAATTGTTAAGTGAAGCAGCTACTGTTTTACGGTCTTTAAAATTTAGTTTATAACCAAATTTACCAACAACGTTTTGTAAACTAGCTAATTTACTATCATCTGGCTCGTCATGAACACGATATACAAAAGTTTTTTTAGGATCTTTTTTACCAACAAATTCTGATACTTTTCGGTTAGCTAATAACATAAATTCTTCAATTAATTTATTAGCATCTTTACTGGTTTTAAAAAATACACCAACAGGATTTGCTTGTTCGTCTAAATCAAACTTTACTTCAACTTTATCAAACGAAATAGCACCTGCACGCATACGTTTAGCACGCATTTTTTTTGCTAATTCATCCATTTTTATAATAGCATCTGCTATATCTTGAGAAGTATTATAAGTTTCACCTGTTAGTGAAACTTCTTTAGGAATTGTATTTGTTTTAGATTCTATAACCGATTGCGCTTCTTCATAAGCAAAACGTGCATCGCTATAGGTTACTGTTCTTCCAAACCATTCGTTTTTTATTTCGCATTTATCATTCATTTGAAACACAGCAGAAAAGGTTAATTTTTCTTCATGTGGTCGTAATGAACAAGCATTGTTTGATAATACTTCTGGTAACATAGGCACTACACGATCTACTAAATATACCGAGGTAGCACGTTCGTAAGCTTCATCGTCTAATATCGTGCCTTCTTGTAAATAATGTGATACATCGGCAATATGAATACCTATTTCATATAATCCATTTTCTAGAATTGTAAAAGATAAAGCATCATCAAAATCTTTAGCATCTTTAGGATCTATGGTAAAAGTTAAATCTTTACGCATATCGCGACGCTTCTTTATTTCTTCTTCAGTAATAGACGTATCTAACTTATTAGCAAATTCTTCTACTTCATAAGGAAATTCCATTGGTAATCCGTACTCAGCTAAAATAGCATGAATCTCAGTGTTATGATCGCCTGGTTTTCCTAAAACTTTTACAACTTTACCATAAGGAGAATCGGCTTTTTCAGGCCAATCTTCAAGTTTTACTAATACTTTATCACCATCTTCTGCTTTGTTAATTTTATTAATAGGAACAAAAATGTCTTTATACATTTTATTGCTATCTGCTACTACAAATGCAAAATTCTTTTTTTCATGAATTTGAATAACTCCAACATATTCGCTTTTTTCACGTTTTATAACTTGAGTTATTTCACCTTCTAATTTTCCTCTATGACGACGTTTATAAACATAAAATTCTACTTCATCACCATTTAAAGCTTTATTTATATTGTTTGAAGCTATAAATACATCATCATCAAATTCATCGCAAATAACATAACCGTTACCTTTTGCAGCTAAATCTAATTTTCCAGTATAATATTCGGCAGTAACAATGGCTTTAAATTTACCACGTTCTACTTGTTCTATTTCTTGTTTAGCAGCTAATTTTGCTAAGGTTTTTATAATTTGATTGCGACTACTAGCATCATTTACACCTAATTTAGCAGCAATTTGTTTGTAGTTGTAAGATTGATTTCTTTCTTTTTTTAATATACTTAAGATTGTATTTGTAAGGTTGGAAATACCTTTTTTGGATTTCCTTTTTTTCTTTCTTGTCATTTAATTTTTGTAATCATATTCATTTCCTAAGATATAGGAAATTGTGTTATTAAATAGCACTTTTTTAGGAGAAGATAAGCTATTTATTTTGTACAAAGTTACAATTAAATAATTTAACCGTGTTTTTTTAGTATTAAATAATAGTTATCCACATTATATATTATATAAATAATTTTCTTTTAAAATTTAAAAAAATAAATGGTGGTTATTATAGCTTGTTAATATCTGGTATAACTTTTTTAAATTTTATTTTGATTACAATAAATTTACATTCTATTAAAAGTTAATTAACAATGTAATTTATATTAATAGGTTCATTTCTAATGATTTTAATTTTTATATCAACACTTGTTAACAACTAAAAAATACTGTTATTTTTTAAAAAATATTCATTGCTTCGTGTTTATATGTATCAATTTTTGGTCTCATAACATTGCTAAAAAAAGTGAGTTAAAATTTTGGTTATTTGATACTGGTTTTTGATTGGAAAAATAAATGGATATTCAATATTTTTATTTTAAAAAGTAATAAACAGTTATTAACAAGTAATGAGTATTAAAACAATAAGTAATGAACATAAGGTTCTTTTATAATTAGAAATAAAATTAAAATTTTTAAAAATAATTAAGTAACCTATTGATTATTAATTATTACTATTTTATAATGGTAGTTATTAACATATATAATTAATTTCTTATTAAGTTAAAATAAGTAGAGTTTCATTAACTTTGAGGCTTAAACTATATATTATTTTTATTATGACAATTTCAATAGGAAATGATCACGCAGGAACCGATTATAAATTTGCTATTATGAAGCATTTAGAAGCAAAAGGTTATACAGTTAATAACTATGGTACCGATGCAAATGATAGTGTAGATTATGCCGATTTTGTACATCCTGTTGCAAAAGAAGTTGAAACTAAAAAAGCTAATTTTGGTATTTTAATTTGTGGTAGTGCAAATGGTGTGGCTATGACAGCTAATAAACATCAAGGTATTCGTGCTGGTTTATGTTGGAATAAAGAAATTGTACATTTAATACGTAGTCATAATAATGCTAATATATTATGTATTCCTGCAAGGTTTACAGCTATACCACAAGCTTTAGAAATGGTTGATGTATTTTTAAATACAGAATTTGAAGGTGGACGCCACCAAACCAGAATAGATAAAATTCCTTTATCTTGTTAATAACGTTATAAATGGGTAATCACCATAATCATTCTCATTCCGATTTAAAAGGACGAAATCTTTTATTATCAATATTATTAAATATACTTATTACAGCTTCTCAAGTAATAGGTGGCATCATATCTGGTAGTTTAGCACTTTTAAGTGATGCATTACATAATTTTAGTGATGTACTTTCTTTAGTTGTTAGTTATATAGCTAATAAATTAGTAAAAAAACAAGCTTCAATTCATAGAACTTTTGGATATAAACGTGCCGAAATTTTAGCAGCTTTTATAAATGCGTCTACATTAATTATCGTAGCCGTTTTATTAATTATTGAAGCTATTAAACGTTTTCAAAATCCTGAAGAAATAAAATCTAATTTAGTTATTTGGATGTCTCTTTTAGGTATTATTGCTAATGGTATTAGTGTGCTTTTACTTAAAAAAGATTCTAAGGCAAATATGAATATGCGAAGTGCTTATTTGCATTTGCTTACCGATATGATGGCAAGTGTTGCGGTGCTTATTGGTGGTTTATTAATGAAATTTTATCAAATTTATTGGGTAGATAGTGCTTTAACTTTAGCAATTGCTATTTATTTAATTTGGATGGGTTTCGATTTATTAAAAACATCAACCAAAGTACTTATGTTATTTACACCAGATAATGTTCCTATAAAACAAATAGTTGATGAAATAAATGCTTTTGAATCTATTAAAAACTTTCATCATGTACATGTGTGGCAGTTAAATGAAGACGAAGTACATTTAGAAGCTCATATAGATTTTAATGAAGATATTACACTATCAGAATTTGATCGTATTTTACATGAAATAGAAGATCTGGTGTTACATAAATACAATATAAATCATGTAAATATTCAACCAGAATATAGAAAACCTGATGCTAAAGATATTATTGTACAAGATTAGTTTTTATGAAAGCAGAAATCTATTAATATGCTAAAAACAGAAGTAAAAACTTTTTCAGAGTTAACAAAACTAGAATTATATAGTTTATTACAATTACGTAGTGAAGTATTTGTTGTAGAACAAGATTGTGTATATCAAGATATTGATGGAAAAGATGAAAAAGCATTACATATTTTAGGTTTTAAAAACGAAAAAATAATTGCTTATACTCGAATTTTTAAACCAGATGATTATTTTGAAGAAGCTAGTATTGGTAGGGTAGTAGTTGCCAAAAATGAACGTGCTTTTAAATATGGTTACGATATTATGGAAGCTTCGGTAAAGGCTATTGAAAATAATTTTAAAGAGAAAAAAATAAAAATTTCCGCGCAAGCGTATTTAAAATCATTTTATAATAACTGTGGTTTTAAAGAAATTGGAGAAGAATATCTTGAAGATAATATTCCTCATATAGCTATGATAAAAGAATAGATTTAGCGTTTTAAAGCAAAGTGTCCTTTTACAGCTTCACCGGTATTTAATACAACAATATACCAATAACTGTCGCTAGATAGTAAAGATCCATTATAAGTACCATCCCAACCAGGACTATTAGGTAATAAAAACTTTAAAAGTTTCCCGTATCTATCATAAATAGTAATATTATTAATAGTGTTTTTATTATCAATGACTTTCCATAAGTCGTGATTTCCATCATTATTAGGTGTAAAATATTTAGGAATATAATAATCGGCATCACTAATTAATATATTAAAATTAGACTCATTATTACTACAAACCGTTTCGTTATAAATATAAATAGTTTGAGAGTTTGAAATAATATCACCTGTATTAAGTTGAATACCATTACCTCCAGATTCTGTAAAATAATTTCCGTTATTAAGTATTGGTAAGGTATAACTAGGTCCAATAAAATTATCTAAAACATCAACCAATACAAAATTACTACAAGCATCAGGTGTGTTTACATAATTAGAAAATGAAGTAGGAAACCACCTGGTATGATTAGCATTAGGATTATCTACAACAACACAGTTTAGATTATCATTATTAGAAAAATAAATATCTATTGTATTACTATTATTTCCGTTTTTAATATTTAATATGCATAAATTATTATCAGCACAATTTAAATTTGTTAAACTTGGGTTTTGGCTAAGGTCTAATTCTGTTAATTGATTACCAAAACATGATAGCGTAATTAAACGGTTGTTGTTAGTAAGGTTTAAATTATTTAAAGAGTTTTGTTCACAAGATAAATTTGTTAAACTTGTATTATTAGTAATATCTAAATTTGATAATAAATTATTACCACAGCGAAATTCGTTTAATGAGCTAATATTAGAAACATTTAGAGATATTATTTGATTGTTTTCACAAACAAAATCAACCAAGCCATTATTGTTTGAAACATCTAAGCTTGTTAAATTGTTATTTTCACAACGTAAGGCTCTTAAGTTAGTATTTTGTGAGATATTTAATGATGATATTTGATTATTAAAACACCATAAAACTTCTAAGTTAGGATGTAAAGTAACATTTAAATTTGTTAATAGATTATCGTTACAAAACAATTGTAATAGTTGTGTATTGTTTGTAATATCTAAATTAGCTAATAGGTTATTATTACAATTTAAAATTTCTAAGGCTATAAAATTTTCAATACCAGTAAGGTTTGAAATATTAGAATTTGAAACATCTAAATTGGTTATACCACTTATATTAGATGTTAATACAGAACCATCAATAACTCCAGAATCTATTCCTAAATCTATTAACTTTTGTTCAAAGTTTACATCAGGAATAGCTGTGGTTTGTGCCGCACTAATAAAGCTTATTAGTATAAAAAAAATAGAAAAATATATCTTTTTAATTGCCTCCAACATAGGTAATTAAAATTTCAACACGTCTATCAAATTTTGGATCGCCACCGAGTGGAAATTTTCTTCGCATTCCTAAATGGCGCATGCGTTTTTTATCGACTCCTTTTTTTGCAAAATAATCATAAACATATTTTGCTCTAGCTTCAGATAAGTTTCGTTGTTTTGTTTTTCTATCAACAGCATCTCTACTATTTTGCGTACAACATACATGTCCTTGAATGGTAAAATAAATATCTTTTCTTTCTGCTAGTATTTCTGCAATTTCGTTTAATATTTTTTTAGAATCGGGTGTTACTGTACTATAACCTGTTTTAAATAAAATATTTTTAAAAATTATTTTATCTCCTTTAGAACTTTCTTTTATTAAGTCTACAATATTTTTTTCTTTAACTTCAGGTTCTTTTTTTTCTACTTTTGGTTTAGGTGTTTTAGCCTTTACAATTATTTCAACTTTTCTGTTTAAACCTCTAATTTTCAAAAGGTTTTTTTCGTTTACTATTTTTAATAAAACTTCACCTTTACCATCAACACTTGTTATTAAATCTTCACTAATTTCATTATTAGAAAAGATGGTTTTTATAGCATCAGCTCGTTGTTGAGATAGTTTTAAATTATAGGTATTTGCACCAATATCGTCACAAAAACCATATATAGCAATAGATTCAATATCAACATTATTTAGTGTAGATATAAAGAGAAGTAATCGGTTTTCTTCGGTAGAAGGAACAACATATTTATCGGTATCAAAATAAACTTCGTGGGTTAATTTATCTTGAGAAAACCCAAATTTGAAACAGCAAGTAATTAATATTGAAACAAATAGTTTATTCATAGTAGAAATATAGAATAAGACTATAAATATACTATTTTAATTTTCGAAAAATAAACGAACACGTTTTATCTTAAATAATCCATATAAGTAGTAATACTATTTAGTATTTCTGAAGCCTTTTTAATTTTAGAATCATGAATTTTATAGTATTCATATAAGCCTTCTCTATAAGCATATCGTTTTACTATTTCTTCGGTTAATAATTCTAACAAATAATCTTTATTTTCATCTATAACACTAGATTTAGAATTATTTAAATTAGAAATTAAGGTATTAAAATCTTTTTCTATGTTATCATTTAATTCTTCTTTTTGAGAGGCTTCAAAAGCTTTAAAAAGTGCTTTTTCAGTCTCTGTTTCAAAAGAAAAATTATTTACTTTTAAATAGTTCTTAAAGTCTTTAAAATCGGCATCTGTTAATTTTAATGTAGTAACATCTGTTAAATTATGTTTGTAATAATAATTAGTAGCATAATTAAAAATAAGATCGCTATTTACAATAGCGTTGGTAATAGCAGCATTTTTTGAAGCATTAAAAACAACATCTGGAAATATGCCACCACCATCAAAAACTTTACGTCCGCTTTTGGTTTTAAATTCGTTATAATTTTCTTGTTTAACACGAACGGCTTCACCTTTTTCGTTTCTATGCCAATAATCTAAAGCTTGAATACATCTTCCTGAAGGCGTATAGTATCTAGAAATTGTAATTTTAATTTGTGTACCATAAGTAAGTTGTTTTGGGCGTTGTACTAAACCTTTTCCAAAGCTTCTAGAACCAACAATAACGGCGCGATCTAAATCTTGCAAAGCACCAGAAACAATTTCGCTAGCCGATGCACTACCGCCATCAATTAAAACTGCTAAAGGTATTTCGGTATCTATGGGATCGTTTTGTGTGTAATAGGTTTTATTATATTTTTTTACTTTAGATTTTGTAGTTACTATTAATTGTCCTTTAGGCACAAACAGATTTACAATTTTTATAGCTTCGTTTAAAAGCCCTCCAGGGTTACCACGTAAATCTAGAATAATACGTTCGGCACCTTGAGCTTTTAAATCGCGTAAGGCATAATTGGTTTCGGCAGCAGCTTTTTTATTAAACTTGCTTAAAACTATATAGCCTGTTTTTTTGTTTATCATAGAAAAGTGAGGCACTGCACTAATTTCAATTTCAGCTCTTTTTATAGTAGCTGTTTGTGTTTTTCCTTGGCGTTTATAAGTAACTTCTACCGAAGAATCTGGAGTACCTTTTAATAAATCGCCAGCATGTTCTTTATAGTTTTCAATTAATGTGTTTCCTACTTTAATAATTTCATCTCCAGCTTTTAAACCTGCTTTATCTGCAGGATAATCTTTGTAAGGTTCTATAATAATTAGTTTATCTTTTAATGTTTTTACTTTAGCACCAATACCAGTATAATCTCCTGTATTATTAATTCTGGCGGCTTCTACATCTTGTTCATTATAAAAATTTGTATACGGATCTAAATCTGCTAACATACTTTTTATAGCAGTATCCATTAAATCGCCAGGGTTAGTTTCATCAACATAATTCATGTTAATTTCCTTAAACAAGGTTGTAAATATTTCTATTTGTTTTGCTATTTCAAAAAAATCGTTTTTAAAAGCGGTTCCTGTTAAAAATATAACGCAGGCTAATACAGGAATTATAATTTTCTTTTTAAGTAAGTATTTCATTGTAATTATTTTTCCGAAACCTTGGTTTCAAATTTTTGAAATAAAAGCTTCATTCTGTTTTCAATTTGGGTTAAAGTAGGTTTGTCTTTGCCAATGTACAAAATCATAAACGCATGTTGTGTTGTTAAATTGTTAAAATAAGTGGCTTTATTTAAACGGTAAGATTCTCTTAGTAAACGTTTTATACGATTTCGGTCTATAGCTGTTTTAAAATTTCGTTTGCTTACTGAAACGCTTGTTTTAGCAATAATATCTTCATCAAAAGTAGTAGGCATGTAAACTAAACGCAACGGATATGCTGAAACCGATTGACCTTTTGTAAACAAGAGATCAATAAGTTTTTTACTTTTTAGTTTTTCTTTTTTATTGAATGTAAATTTCAAGTAGTTTCTTTTATTTTCCAAAGGTAATGAAATAAAAAAATCACTTAATATATAAGTGATTTTTTAGGTATTATTTAATTATTTCTAAGTTTTTATAAGCACATTATGTAAGGCGTTAATACTTCTTTTTTTTTTTGATAATTCTCGATTCATTAGCAATTGTTAGGTAAAAGATAACGTTAAATGTATTCTTAAAAGATTGCTTTGAAGTTAAAATATCGTTTCCGGAGACCAATAATTTCCTGAAATTACAATCATTGTTAAAAGTTTTATTGTATTAGAATAATAATCTCCATCAATTAAATCATTATTCGATAACAAATTTTCGTAAAGACTATTTAACCATGCCTGATTTGAAGTGTTTAACATGGCTCCAACCGTTAAAGGTCCAACAAATGTTGTATCATTCCAGTTATAAATGGGTGTTCCATTTAGATAATACCCGTTTGATATGTTGTTGACATTAGAACTGCTTGCTGATATTAGCCATGTATTTATTTTATTAATTGCGGTTTTCGCTCTTAAATCACCACTTAATAAATAATCGGTTCCTAAGCGCCAGGGGACACGACAAGCATTATAATAATAATCACCATCATAAGTATTTTCTAAATAGTTTGCTCTTGCCGGACTTGGAGTTGTATTTATATTAACAATGAAATCAGGAATTAAACCTGTTGTGGTACTATAGTTGGTTTGCATATTTTCGATTAATGAATAGCAAGTGTCAATTACATTATTCCAATTGGCATTATTCGTGGTAATTAAAAAGGATCTAAAATGATCTGTAATAAAATCAGAAGGTCTGGTTCCATAAAAATAGCTAGGGTCGCTTGCATCACACCAGTCGCCAAGTTTAACAGTCCAGGTAGTCTGGTTTATTTCATCTTGCATTATAGCGTTGATAATGTTTGTTGCTTCACCTAAATAATTGATTGTTCCGTTACTTCCCCATTGAGCATGAGCCAATAATAAACTGAAGGCTATATCAATATCGCCATCACTGGCAGCATCATCATCTGAACTTGGGGCATCATTACAAGTAATTTGTTGCCAATCCATTAAGGTATTATTGATATTGCTGGGGTGTGTTTTGTAAAAATTGTACAAACCATCGAAATAAGTTTGAGCATTTGCATCGTAGCCTGCAAAATAGGTTATAATCATCATGCCATAACCGTGAGCTTCTGAGACAGTTTTTGCTCCCTTTCCACTAAGAATATAATATTCATTGGTGTTTCCACAGTTGTTTTTTAGGTATTCTTGTTTCCATTCATTATAAAATGAACAGGTATGATTGTCTAATTCTGCTTGAGAATAATTATTTGGTTTAATGTGATTTGCCGTATAAAGCGTATGATTTGGAAATGCAAAGTTGGGTGATTGGCCAAATGAGCTTAATACATTAATTAAAATCAGAACTAGAATGAGTGTAGTTTGTTTCATATTTGTTAGTTATTTACTCTAATTGGGCACAATTAGTTAAACGAAGTTATATTTTTTTTGACAAAGTCAAACTGCTGTTAGATAATTAATAAAAAAGCCCTTTGTATAAATTACAAAGGGCTTTTAGTTTTTTTTTAAGTTTTATTTATTTCTTATTATTTTCTTTATTAATATCTGCCATCATTTCTTTTGGATCAATTTGCACAGATTTTACAGCTTTTGAAGTTTCAAATGTGTAAGTTGGATATGCCCAAGCCCAGTCTTTTAAAATAGTTGCTTGTGTTGGTTTTTCACCACGCATCATTTGTAGTGGTATATAAAAATCTTCAGTTGTATCATCAGTATATGTAACATTTAAATCTATAGGCATTGGCATAATACCAATGCGTTCAAGTGTTACGGTGTTACCCTCAACAGTTTTTACACCATAATCAATAGTGTTGGTTGTTTGAGCAAAATCTATTAAATACCAATCGAGTTCTAACCCAGATACTTTTTCGGCAGTTCTAATAATATCCAGAGGTTTTGGGTGCTTAAAAGCAAAATCGGTAAAATATTTTTTAATAGTTACTTTTAAATTATCATCACCAATAATATAACCTAATTGTGCTAAAAACACTTCGCCTTTATTATAAGCCGAAATACTATAAGCTTGGTTGTATTTATAACGATCGGCATGTGTTGTTAATGGTTGCTCTTTACCAGATTTAGCTAAGTAAAAATACCCTTTATAGGCACTTTCTGTTGGGTTTTTGCTACCTTGATTTACGATTTCATTCATGGCTAAATCGCTTATATAACTAGTAAAGCCTTCATCCATCCATTCGTGTTTTAATTCGTTTGAAGCTAATAAAAACTGAAACCATGTATGAGCCATTTCATGTGCTGTAACACCAACTAAACTTCCATAACTTCTATTACCAGTAATTAATGTACACATGGCATATTCCATACCGCCATCTCCACCTTGAATTACCGAGTATTGTTTATATGGATACTTACCTATATTTTTGCTGTAATATTGCATAAGTTCAGCTGTTTTAGGTTGTAATTTTTTCCAGTTTTTTAATTTATCGGTGTTTAAAGTACTTTTATAATAGAAGTTTAAAAGCGGACCGTTTGGTACTTGTAGTGTATCATGAATATAATCTGGATCGGCAGCCCAAGTAAAATCATGCACATTGGGTGCTACATAATGTAATGTTTTTTTCTGTCCGATTATTTTTGGTTCTTCTTTTAAGTAGCCAGTACCACCAACTACATAGTTTTTATCTATATTTAGAGTGATATCAAAATTACCCCAAACACCATGAAATTCGCGACTTATATATGGGTCGGCATGCCAACCTTCAAAATCGTATTCTGCTAATTTTGGGTACCATTGTGTCATTGAAAGGGCTACACCTTCTTTATTGTTTCTTCCAGAACGACGTATTTGTAAAGGTACTTGTGCATCAAAATCCATGTTGAAAGTGACACTTTCACCTGGTTGTATAGGTTTAGCTAAATCTACTTCTAAAACAGTTCCTACTGTTTCATATTTTAAATTTGTACCATCTTGATTTAATGTGTTTACTTTTATATAGCCAATTTCATTTGGTTTAAGTTTACTAATACGGTCGCCAACTCGTGGGTCTGGGTCAGCAATAGTAAGCGATTGCACATCCATTTCGCTACCAGGTTGAAATGCATTAAAGTACAAATGATAATAAACACGGTTTAATACATCGGGTGAATTATTTGTATATACTAACGTTTGTTTTCCTTTATATTGATAGGTATTTACATCCATATCAATTTCCATTTTATAGTCTACATGTTGTTGCCAATAAGTAGATGTAGCCTTGGCATTTGAAGCCATTGGAGTAACAGGTATTGATGGAATAGTAGCTGAAGGTGTTATATTTTTTGAAGTGTTACAAGAAATTAAAAGAAGAATACCTAAAGCTGAAAAAAATAAACGTTTCATAGTATTAGAATTTAAAAAAGAGGCGATTAAGCCTCTTTTTTTATTATAAAAATAAGTTTTTTTAATTAGCTGTTTTAGCAGCCATTATTAAAGCATTGTATGCATTAACCATTTTAGATGATTTTACTAAATCGGCAAAAGGTTTTACATTATTGGAATTGCCACCAACAATAACTTTTGTATTAATAGCCAAACCAGAATCTAGTATAATTTGTTTTACTTGTGAGGCACTTAATTTTGGAAAATATGAACGAATTAAAGCAGCAACTCCTGCTACAGCTGGTGCAGCCATAGAAGTACCTCCTTTTGTGTCGTATTCATTTTCTGGTGTTGTAGAATATATTTTTGCTCCAGGAGCAAAAACATCAACATTTACTTTACCATAATTTGAAAAACCAGCTATCATACTAGAACCATATTTAGGCTCTAGAGCTCCTACTGTTATAAATGTATTTGAAACTTCTGGTCCAACACCAACAGAATCATTAGGGTAAACATTTACTGTATCTATATTTTCACCTTCATTTCCTGCTGCATTAACAAAAATCACATCATTTTGTCCTGCATAAGCAATAGCATCACGAACCCAATCGCTATGAGGTGAGTAGTATTTACCAAAACTTCCGTTAATAACTTTGGCTCCATTATCAACAGCATATCTAATAGCAAGCGCAATATCTTTATCGTATTCATCGCCATTAGGAACAGTTCTTATACTCATAATTTCAACATTGTTAGCTACACCATTTACGCCTTTTCCGTTATTACGCTCGGCAGCTATAATACCAGCAACGTGTGTACCATGACTTTCGGTTTTTTTAACTGGTTTTACGTTTCCATTTCCATAGAATTTAGTAGACATATCATCTGGGTTATCTCCGTTAATACGTCCTTTAAATTCTTTGTTTAGGTTATAGTTTAAGTGGTCGTTTATATTTTCTAAACCATTTTCTATTTCTTTTTTAGCATCATTTAAAGAGTCCATACCATTACTGTACATGTATTTAGCAATTTGAACAGCTTGTTTTAATGCATCGTCTTCTGTTTTAATAGCATTTACTTCTGCTTTAGTATAATCAGATTTGCTAAAATGTTTTGTAAGCGCATCATCGGCACTTTTAATTTGTTCAAAAATTTGTTCGTAGTTGGTTTTATACCCAGTGTACTTTTGGTATTCTTTATCATACTCTGCTTGAGCTCTAGAATATTCAGGGTTACTGGTATCTCCAGATGCTAGAATACGTACAAATTCTAATTGTTCATTATAACCATCACCTAAAAAATTCCAGCCATGAATATCATCAACATAGCCATTTTTATCATCATCTATTCCGTTGTTTGGAATTTCTTTTTTATTGGTCCAGATAACATCATTTAAATCTTCATGGTCTATATCAATTCCAGTATCGATAACTGCAACAATAACTTTTTTTCCTTTTCTGTTTTTAATGATTTCAGTATAAGCCTTATCAACACTCATTCCAGGAATGGTATCTTTTACCAAATCTAAGTGTCCCCAAGTATGTTTTTCATTTTCGGTTAAATTGGATACTTTTAATGGTGAAGTATCTATGTTTTCAACGGGAGTTGATAGAATATCTGCAGTACCTCCACAGCCATAAAATAATGCAGTAGCAAATACTGAGATTGATAAAATTTTAATTGTTTTCATTTATTAATATTTGAGTTAGTCTATTATTTTTAATTAAATATGTCTTGAGTTGAAAAGGTGTCTTTTAATCTGACCCCTTTATCAGTTTTAGTCACAGTAATAATTTCGTTATGTGCATCGTGTTCTAAAAACAAATAGTAGTTATTATCGGCTGCCATATTTAGAAACTTTTCTTTTTCACTTAATGTTAATAATGGTCTAGTATCATATCCCATAACGAATGGAAGTGGTAAGTGTCCAACTGTTGGTAGTAAATCTGCCATAAAACAAATGGTTTTTCCTTTATACTGTATTATAGGAATCATTTGTTTATCGGTGTGTCCGTTGGCAAAAAAGATATCGAAATCGAGTTCAGAATTTTTAAGTGTGTCTTTTTCTGGAAGCGATGTAAATTTTAATTGACCGCTTTCTTCTATAGGTAAAATATTTTCTTTTAAAAAAGAAGCTTTTTCTCTTCTGTTAGGTTGTGTTGCCCATTGCCAATGGTCTTTATTGCTCCAAAAAGTAGCATTTTTAAAAGCAGATTCATAACCTGTTTTATCTTTATTCCATTGAATGCTTCCTCCACAATGATCAAAATGTAAATGTGTTAGAAACACATCTGTAATATCATCACGATGAAATCCTTGCTTTTTTAAGGAACTATCTAAACTAAAATCACCCCAAGGAAAGTAATATCCAAAAAATTTATCAGATTGTTTATTACCCATACCATTGTCTATTAATATAAGTTTATTACCATCTTCGATAAGTAAGCATCTAGATGTTAAATCAATCATATTATTAGCATCTGCGGGGTTGGTACGTTGCCATAAGGATTTTGGAACAACACCAAACATAGCACCACCATCAAGCTTAAAATTACCGGCATTTATTGGGTATAAATTCATCTGGTTTTAATCATTATTTTTATATGTCAGATGTAATTTGTAATGAAACATTAAAGTTTGAATTAAAATTATAGGTGACTCATTTCAAAGGAATGTAAAATTAAGAAAACTATTAATAATGCTTATAAATGTTAAGAATATATTAAGAAGAAAATATCAAATTTATTGATTATTACGGGTAACCCGTATTATTTGTGTGATGTTTTTCTATTTAAGTTATAAATTGAAAGTGTTTTTAAGATTTAAGTTAGTACATTTTTTAAACGTTTACCAAAGTCGAATAAAACTTTAATTTCTTTAATACTTGCTAAACGCTCTTTACCAAATACTAATAGAGATGTTCCGTTAGATTCTACATGATAATACGGGTTACTTTCAAAAAAGTGTGTAATATCATCATTAAAAAATTTAGCAATAGCAGTTTCATTATCACCTAATAAATGAAAACGACCAGAGAAATCGTCATGATTTTGAATATTAATATCTTTAAAACCTGCAAGAGCCGAAACTTTTTCTAAAAAGCCTTCTCTATCTAAGGTGAATTCAGGAATGTTAAAATTTAAATTAATATGAAGCATAGTAGTTCTAATCACTTCTTTAGCAATAAATTCTCCTTCTGAAAATTCTATATCAAATAGTTTAATGTCTTTATCTTCATGTGATAATTTATTGTAAATATGATTGATATGTTTAGTTTCAAAAAACAAAAAGTTATTTAAAAAAGAAGCTTCTTTTATTTTTTTTGAAGAGTAGTTGTAATGGTAACTTTCTGCTAAACTTTCCATACTAGTTTGGCGTCTTGTTAAATTATTTTTAATGATTTTAGGAACAGGAAGTAAACGTCTTAATGCAAAAGGGTGTTTAGAATCGGTATCATGCATGTCTAAACCAATAACATCAAAATGACCACCACGTTTTTTAAATAATTCTTGATAACTGTGCATGTTTTCCATAACTGTATGATCTACAAATTCACACAGCGAAAAATCTACAATAACGTCTTGATCTTCAGGAACATCATCTAATTGTTTTTTAAGCTTATAATAATTTAAAAAGCTACAAAAGTGTTTTACGCTTACATAATAATTATTTTCATTTTCTTCTTCTTTGTACATTAAAACATTAGGTTTAAGTAGGTTTCTAACAAATAAACCAACGCTTTTATTAATAATAAAATGTATAATAAGTGTTGTAAAAACTCCTGCAATAATACCTGTAATTAAGCCTATTTTTAAAGTCATAATTAGAGTAACAAAGAAAATAATAAGCTGTTCTTTACCTATAGAAAATATTTTTGTGATGATATTTGGTGATGCTAATTTGTAACCTGTATAAACTAATATTGCCATTAAAGCAGGCAGAGGAATTCTAGTTAATTGTGTGCTAAATAGCACAATAAACAATATTAAAAACAAAGCATGAAAAAAGTTTGAAGACTTATTACTAGCGCCATTGTTTACATTTACCGAGCTACGAGCAATTACGGTTACAACATTTAAACCTCCTAAAAGTCCACTACCAATAGTAGCTAAACCTAAAGCTTTTAAATCTTTATTCACGTTAGAACGTCTTTTTTCAGGGTCTAATTTATCAACAGCTTTTATGCTTAATAGAGATTCTATACTTGAGATAAGTGTAAGCGATAAAACGCTATCCCAAAATAATAGATTCCAAATACCATTAAAATTTGGACGTGGAATATCGGCAATAATTGTATGAATGCTTGGAATACCAGAAATCATATATTCTTTAGCAATAGGATTAGGTTCATGTAAACCTATTTCAAAATAGTAACTAAAGCTGATGGATAATATAACTATCCACATAGGTGCCGGAATAAGTTGTAAATATTTATTTCTAATTTTAGAATAAAATAGCATAATGGCTAAACTTAAAACACCCGCTAATGCTGCATAAATTAAACCTTTGTTCTCGTAATGAATGGCATCATTAATAGTATAAGGAATTTCAAAAAGATAATCTATAGTATCATTTCGTTTTATTTTGTGGGCAAACATGATATGAAATTGTTTCCCTAAAATAATAAGTCCGATAGCAGCTAGCATGCCTTGAATGGCAGATGATGGAAAAAAATCGGCAAGAGTTCCCATTCTAAAAAAACCTAAAAGTAGTAATAATATGCCCGAGCACATAATAGCAATATAGGCACTTTCTATTCCCAGCGTTGTAATAGCAACTAAAAGTACACCAACTAAACCATTACCTGGACCAACAATAGTAACATGGCTGCCACCAAGTATAGAAACAACAATACCACCAATAACGGCTGTTATAATTCCTGCTATAGGAGGTGCATCACTTGCCATTGCTAAGCCTAAACCCAGAGGCAATGAAATAAGACTTACCACAAACCCAGAAAATATATTTTTGGGTAAGGCATTAAAAAATTCTTTTATGTTATTCTTTCTGGGGCTCATTGCAAGATTAATACATCGGTTGGTAATTCGGTTAAAATATGTTCTATATCATGCGGAAATAAGCGATCCCAAAAAGTCATCTTTGAAGGCGCATTCATAACTAATAAATCGGCGCGCGAAATTTGTGCATAATGGCCAATAGAATATCCTTTTTTACCAAAAATGGGTTGCGATTTTATTATAATATTGTTAGTATATTCTTCAGGAATATGTTCTATTATTTCTTTAATTCTAGAATTTTCTCTTAGTTTAATGCGTTCTTTTATAATGGATGCTCTTCTAAGTGATTTATCGTCATCAACTTTAATAGCAACTTGGTTTTGATTTATTTCTTCTACAATTGTAATTTTTTTGGCTTTAAGTTGTTTTGCAACATAAAAAGAAGTTGTTATAGTTTGCTCCGTTTTAGGGTCTTTTAAACCATTTACAACAATATGTTCACAAGGAACGCGCTCAACCGAAGGTTTAATTAGTAATAGAATAGAACATTTTGCTTGTCGTGTAATTTTCCTAGCAATAGACCCCACATAATATTTTACAAATCGCTCTCTTTGAACGGCCCCAAGTACTAATAAATCTATTTTTTTTTCTTTTGAAACCGATAAAATAACATCAACAGGATTTCCTTTTTTAAAAACAACTTCGTAATCTAGCTTATCTTTTTCAAAGGATTTAAGAATAACCTTTAGCCTGTTTATTTTATTTTCTGAAGCATCACCAACATGTATTAAAAATAATTTCGAATTAAAAAACACCGATAGTCTAGCAGCTTCAAAAAGGTTTGCTTTTAAGTTGGGTGAATATGCTACCCCAATTCCAATACTTTTAAAAGGTTTTAAAGACACTGTGTTTGCTATTAATTATTCCGTAAGTTCGTAAGATAGTATTTTTTAAAAAAAAAGAAATCATCTGTTTTTACTTAAATTAGTAATTTAAAAAGAATATAAAAATATGTTAGAGTTAGCGGGGATAATTATTTTAGGGATATTGGCTCAATGGTTTGCTTGGAAATTTAAAATTCCAGCTATTTTACCTTTAATTCTTATCGGTTTATTAGTAGGTCCTATAGCATCCGAATTTTTATCAGAAGATGGTAGTAAATGGATTGAACCTATATGGAATGGAGAAAAAGGTTTGTTTCCTGGAGAAGGTTTATATTACTTTGTGTCATTAGCTATTAGTATCATTCTTTTTGAAGGTGGTTTAACCTTAAAGCGTTCTGAAATTAAAAACGTTGGCCCAGTTATTACAAAATTAATAACGTTGGGTTCTGCCATTACGTTTTTTGGAGCAGGAATTGTTGCTCACTTTATTTTTGGGTTGAGTTGGGATCTTTCATTTTTATTTTCTGGATTAATCATTGTTACTGGTCCAACAGTAATTACACCTATTTTAAGAAATATTCCTCTTAAAAAAGACATATCAACTGTATTAAAATGGGAAGGTATTTTAATAGATCCTATTGGCGCTTTGGTTGCGGTATTAGTTTTTGAATTTATTAGTGTTGAAGGCGATAGTGGCTTTACAAAAACAGCTTTAATTGAGTTTGGTAAAATTATTTTATTCGGAACAACCTTTGGTTTTACTTTTGCACATGCTTTAGCCTTTGCTATTAATAAAAAATTGATTCCACATTATTTATTAAATGTAGCATCTTTATCAACCGTATTGTTAGTGTTTGTTGAGTCTGAAATTTTTGCTCATGAATCTGGACTTTTAGCAGTTGTGGTTATGGGCATGGTTTTAGGTAATGGAAAATTAGAGAATATTAAAGAGTTACTTTATTTTAAAGAATCCTTAAGTGTTTTACTAATTTCTATTCTATTTATTTTACTAGCTGCTAATATTAATATTGAAGATTTATTTCTGCTTTATACATGGAAAACAGTAGTGCTTTTTGCTATTGTTGTGTTTGTTATAAGGCCACTAGCAGTTTTTTTAAGTACATCAGGTTCTAATTTAAACACCAACGAAAAGCTTTTTATAAGTTGGGTAGGGCCTCGCGGTATTGTTGCAGCAGGTATTGCATCTCTATTTGGAAGCAAACTTCTTAAACAGGGTATTGTAGGTGCCGAATATATTACGCCTTTAGTATTCATGATTGTTTTAGGCACAGTGTTATTAAATGCTACTACAGCACGCTTATTTGCAAAAATGGTAGGTGTTTTTCTTAAAAAATCTGAAGGTATTTTGATTGTTGGAGCGTCTAAAATTTCAAGATTAATAGGGAAATATTTAGAAGATAATGGTAGACATGTTGTTTTAATTGATAGTAATCAAACCAATATTAAATTGGCTCAAAAATTAGGCTTAGAAGCTATAAATACAAATATTTATTCGGAAACTTTAGATGATAATGTAGAGTTAAATGATGTTGGATTTTTAATGGCTTTAACAGGAAGTAAGGATATTAACCAATATGCCATTGATAAATTTAGTAAACAATTTGGAGAAAATGGTGCATTTAGATTAATAAGTGTAGATGAGATGGCTAACCCTGAGAGTATTCCAAAGGAGGGATTATTTTCTCAAACAGATGATTATGAAACACTTTTTAAAGTAGCTAGAAATTATCCTAAAATTAATGAAATAGAAATTAAAGACCGCTCGCATTTTGAAGAACTTATTGAAATAACGAATGAAGAAAAAGATATCATTCCTTTATTAGTAAAAGATAAACGAGGTGTTTTTGAAATTATATCGTCTCACAGTAAGGCTATTGAAAAAATTGAGAAGGGTTATAAATTAGTTTATTTAGGAAAACCTATTAAATAAAAAAAGCTTCTAGAATTTTAATCTAGAAGCCTTTATAAAATTTAGTTTTTAAAAACTAGCCTTTTATTTGAAGGTTTGTAAACTCTTTTGTTACTACAAGTGTATTATCTTTAAATTTAACATCTCCTAAATCAACATATTCGTTATCTACTTTGATAGATTTTACTTCAAAAGGCAATCCAAATAAGTTAATTTTAAAGGTATTGTAGCTAGTTATATATTGACCTCTTTTATGAATTCTTATAATTAATTTATCTTCTGTACCAGCAAGGTTAAATTTCTTTAAACTATAGCGTCCTTTAGTATAATCGTAACCATCATCAGCATCTTCATATAACTCAGAATCTTCTTTACCATTTTTATAATAAACATCTAAATTTAATTCTTCAATTACTTTTTCACCAACATATTGTTGTATTGGGTATTTAGGAATAATAGCTCCCGATTTAATAAAGATTGGCATTGAATCAATATCAGCCTCAACCCAGGTTTCTTTTCCTCCAGAAATTAATTCTTTAGTCCAATAGTTATACCATTCGCCTCTAGGAATGTACATACGTCTTCCTTTGGCGTTTGGTTCGTTTATTGGACATATTAATATTTGATTACCACAAATAAACTCGTCTGTTCTATAATGTGTTTGTGTATCTTCTTGATCAAATAATACTAACGATTTTAGCATTGGTACATTGTCGTGTGAATATTGATAGAATGACGTGTATAAATATGGTAATAATTCATATCTAATTTCAATAAACTTTCTAACAATATCTGTAATTTCTTCATCAAAAGCCCAAGGTTCTTGATCACCATGATCTCCTGAAGAATGCGTTCTGCAAAATGGGTGGAAAGATCCTAATTGAATCCAACGAGCGTATAATTCGCCATTAGGTTGTTCGGCAAAACCACCAATATCAGATCCAGCAAAGGAGAATCCAGACAATGCTAAGCGTTGTGCTTGTATGTTTGCTATTTGTAAATGTTCCCATGTAGCAACATTGTCTCCCATCCATGTAGATGTATAACGTTGTGTTCCAGAATATGCAGAACGTGTTATTACAAACGGACGCTTAGGATAGTTAAATTTCTTTAAACCATGGTAAGTAGCTCTTGCCATTTGCATACCATAAATGTTGTGTGCTTTATTGTGGCTACAAGGATTTCCATCGTAGTCATGACGCACATCAGATGGGAATGTTTTTCCTGGAACATCCATTACTGCTGGCTCGTTCATATCATTCCAAACACCTTTTACTCCTATATCTTCTATAAGTTCTTTAAATAAACTTGCCCACCATTTTCTTACTTCTGGTCTTGTAAAATCTGGGAAATAACATTCCCCTGGCCAAACTTTACCTTTCATATAAGGACCATCGGCACGTTTACAGAAATAATCTTTATCTAAAGCGTCTTTAAATACGCTGTATTCGTTATCTATTTTAATACCAGGATCAATAATTACAACGGTTTTAAAACCATCATCTGCTAATTCTTTTACCATCCTTTTAGGGTCTGGAAAATAATCTTTACTCCAAGTAAAACAACGGAAACCTTCCATATAATCGATATCTAAATAAATAGCATCACATGGAATTTGTAATTCTCTAAATTTGGCTGTAATTTCTTTTACATTAGATTCTGGATAGTAACTCCATTTACATTGGTGGTAACCTAGAGCCCATAAAGGTGGTAATTCTGGAGTTCCTGTTAAATCTGTATAACTTGTTACAACATCTAGCATTTTAGGGCCGTAAATGAAATAATAATTCATTTCTCCTCCTTGTGCCCAAAAGCTTGTAACGTTTCTTCTTTCTTGACAAAAGTCAAAATAAGTTCTAAAGGTATTATCAAAGAAAATACCATAAGATTTCCCATTGTGTAATCCTGTATAAAAAGGAATGGCTTTATAAATAGGATCGGTGTCTTTTCCAAAGGCATAAGAGTCTGTTACCCAGTTTTCGAAACGACGCCCTTTTAGGTTTAAATGTTGTGGTTTGTCTCCTAAACCATAATAGCTTTCACCACTTTGGGCAGCTTTACTCATTTTAACAATATCGCCACCCAATTCGTAACTTTCTTCCCAGTGAAAACCTAATTCGTCTTCACAAATAACCGAATTGTTTTTAGCATCATAAATAGATTTTCTTAAATCGGTTTTATATATATGACAAATTAGTTTTGAAGTGGTAATGATATATTTCTCGTCATCATCAGAAATTTCTAAATGATTGTAACCCCTACTGGCATCTTCATCAATGGCATAAGAGAAATCATTATCAAATTTTCCTACAGTAGTATATCTAAATCTAAGAACACTATCTCTTAAAACTGTAAGTTGAAGGATAACGTTATTAGCAGTTGCAAATTGTAGTACGTCTACATCTTTTGAATAGCTTGTTATAGTAGAAGGAAACTGGTTTCCTTTATATTCTAGCTCGGTATTTAAAATCATAATTTGAACAATTATTTAATTGTCCAAATTACTAAATATTATAAGTTTTAAAAGCGTTTTTTTGCTAAAAAAACATGAATTTATTTACTAATACACAAATTATCAAGAGGATAATTATAAATACATTAAGATTTGAATTGAAACACAGTAACGGCTAATGGTGCTAATGTAATTTCAGCTGAATAATCTTTACCATTCCAAGGTGCTTTTTTTATGGTAATTGCTTTTTTGTTAGAAACACCACTACCTCCAAACTCTTTAGAATCACTATTAAATAGTTCTGAAAGCTTGCCATTAATAGGAACTCCTATTTTATATTTTTTTCTAACAGCAGGTGTTAAATTACATACGACTACTACATCATTTTTAGCAATTTTACCTTTTCTTATGTAAGAAATGACACAGTTTTCATGATCGTCGTAACTTATCCATTCAAAACCTTCTCCAGAAAATGCTTTTTCATATAAGGCAGGTGTTGTTTTATAAAGTAAGTTTAATGCTTTAAAGTAGTTTTGAAAGTTCTTATGAGGTTCAAATTCTAATAGATTCCAGTCTAAACTTCCTTGAAAATCCCATTCGTTATACTGTCCGAATTCACCACCCATAAATAATAGTTTTGTTCCAGGATGCGTAAACATATAACCATATAATAAACGAAGGTTAGCAAAACGTTGCCATTCGTCACCAGGCATTCTACCTAATATTGAATTTTTACCATAAACTACTTCATCATGTGAAAGAGGTAGCATAAAATTTTCTGTAAAAGCGTATGCTAAACTGAATGTTATATCGTTTTGATGGTATTTTCTATAAATAGGATCTTTTGCAAAATACTCTAAGGTATCGTGCATCCAGCCCATCATCCATTTCATACCAAAACCTAAACCGCCTAAAAATACGGGTTTAGAAACGCCTGGGAATGCTGTAGATTCTTCGGCAATGGTTTGTGTATCTGGAAATGAGGCATAAATTTCTTGATTTAATTCTTTAAGAAATTCAATAGCGGCAAGGTTTTCTCTTCCTCCATAAATATTTGGTTCCCATTCACCGTCTTCTCTAGAATAATCTAAAAACAACATTGAAGCAACAGCATCAACACGTAATGCATCTGCATGATATTGTTCCATCCAGAAAGCAGCATTACTTATTAAAAACGATTTTACTTCGTTTCTTTCATAATTAAAAATTAAGCTTTTCCAATCTTGGTGATAGCCTTTTCTTTTGTCTGGATGTTCGTATAAACAAGAGCCATCAAAAAAGCCCAAACCGTGAGTGTCTTCTGGAAAATGAGAAGGTACCCAATCTAAAATAATACCAATATCATTTTGATGGAGTTTATCTACTAAATATTTAAATTCTTCTGGGTATCCAAAACGTGATGATGGTGCAAAATATCCTGTAACTTGATATCCCCAAGACGGATCGTAAGGAAACTCCATAATAGGCATAAGTTCTACATGTGTAAAATTCATGTCTTTTACGTAGTTAACCAACTCATCAGCTAATTCAAAATAGGATAAAAAGCGATTTTCTTCTACTTGTTTTTTCCAAGAGCCTAAATGGACTTCGTATACTGAGTAAGGTGCATCTAACGCATTATGGCTTTTACGTTTTTTCATCCAATTAGTATCTTTCCACTTGTAACTATCGTCCCAAATTATAGATGCTGTTTTTGGAGGATGTTCAGATCGTCTTGCGTAAGGATCTGCTTTTTCAGTTTTTATGCCGTTGTTATGACTTTCAATTTTGTATTTGTAAATATTGCCTTTTCCTACTAAAGGAATAAAGCCTTCCCAAATACCACTGCTATCCCAACGTACATTTAATTGGTGTTCGCCTTCGGACCAGAAGTTAAAGTCTCCAATAACCGAAACTTGTTTGGCACTAGGTGCCCAAACTGCAAAATAGGTACCTTCTATACCATCTACAGTTGTAATATGAGATCCAAATTTTTCGTAAAGCCTATAGTGTTTTCCTGCTTTAAAAAGGTTGATATCGAAGTCTGTAAATAGACTATAAACTTTTACTTGTGCCATATATTATATTACAAATCCGTTAGGTATAACTGCGCCATTTTTAATTACTACAATGCCCTCTTTAATAGCGTAAGTGTCTGTTTCGGTATCTTCTAAATGAGAACCTCCATTTATTCTTACATCATCACCAATGCGGCAGTTTTTATCGAGAATAGCATTTTTAATAAAGCAACGTTCACCTATTCCCATTAATACTTTTATTTTTTTATCTTCTATTTCTAGGAGTGTTTCGTAATAATCGCTACCCATCATATAGGTTTTTATTACGGTAGATTCTTTCCCTATTCTAGAACGAATACCTATAACAGATTGTTCAATTTTAGCAGCGCTAATAATACACCCTTCGGCAATAACGGTTTTATTTAAAGTTGTTCCTGCTACTTTTGTTGTAGGTAGCATTCTTGCGTGTGTGTAAATACGTTTGTTTTTATCATATAAATCAAACTGGGGAATATCGTCTGTTAATCCAATATTAGCTTCAAAAAAGGAGTCTATATTACCAATATCTGTCCAATAGCCTTCATATTGAAAGCTTAATGTTTTGTGTTTATCAATAGATTGCGGAATAATTTCTTTACCAAAATCGATGGTAGATTCATCATTCATTAATTCGATTAAAAGATCTCTATTAAAGATATAAATACCCATAGATGCTAGGTAATTTCTACCTTGATCTTTCATTTCATCACTAACTTCAGAGGTCCAATCAGGTAATAAACTAGCATCTGGTTTTTCAATAAAAGAGGTAACAACACTTTCGTCGTTTGCTTTTAAAATACCAAAAGAAGTGGCATCTTTTGCATTAACAGGAATAGTGGCAATTGAAATTTCAGCATTGCTTTTTTCATGAGCAGCAATCATTTTATCATAATCCATTTGATAAAGTTGATCTCCAGAAAGTATTAATGCATATTCAAAATCGTGTCTTAAAAAATGATGCATACTTTGTCTAACAGCATCAGCAGTTCCTTGAAACCACCCTTTGTTACCAGGTGTTTGTTCTGCTGCAAGTACATCAACAAAAGCACTACTAAAAAAGCTAAAATGATAGGTGTCTTTAATATGTCGGTTTAAAGAAGCAGAATTAAATTGTGTTAAAACAAACATACGTTTAATGTCAGCATTAATACAATTTGATATAGGAATATCAACTAATCTATATTTACCTGCAATGGGTACTGCTGGTTTAGATCTTTGTTCTGTTAATGGATGTAGTCTAGAACCTTGTCCTCCACCTAAAATGATGGATAAAACCTTGTTATTAATCATATTCAGTCCGTTTTTATAGTGTTATATAAATTTATGTATTCTTTAGCAGAAACATCCCATGAGTGATCTAATTTCATGATGTTGTTTCTTATTGTTTTATATTTTGTTTGATCATTATAAAGCGTAACGCCTCTATCAATAGCTTCTGTAATTTCTGAAACAGTTACGTTTTCATGACAAATACCAAAACCATTTTCTTCAGTAATATCAATAACGGTGTCTTTTAAACCACCAATGCTTCTAACAATAGGAATGGTTCCGTATCTTAAAGCATACATTTGGTTTAATCCACAAGGTTCTACTCGAGAAGGCATTAGTAAAAAATCTGCCCCGGCGTATATGATATGAGAAAGTTTTTCGTCATATCCTATAAAGGCATTGTATGTACCAATATAATCTTTTTTTAATAATTTTAATTGGTTTTCAACTAAATCATTTCCAGAACCTAATAATAATATGGTGGCGTTATTTTTTTCTAAAGCAATTTTGAAAGCTTCGGGAAATAAATCAGAACCTTTTTCGTCTACTAAACGACCAATGAAAGCAAAAAGTGGTTTTTCAAAATCTAAATTAAAAGTATCGCACAAATATTTTTTGTTTGCTTTGGCTCCAGCTTTAACAGTTTTAGAATTGTAATTTTTAATTATGTAATGATCTGTTTCTGGGTTCCAAACTTTCCAATCAATACCATTTAATATACCTGTGCATTTTTTACTTTCGGCACTAAGTAAACTTTCTAAACCGTTTGCTGCTTCTTTTAATTCTTCCATATAGCTAGGAGAAACTGTAGTAACACTCCAAGCACATTTAATTGCTGATGCTAAAGGGTTTATGGAGCCTCCCCAGTCTAATAAACCTACTTTTTCAAAATTAAAAGGAGGAATTAAACCTACTTTTTCATGTGAAAACCATCCTTGATATTGTGCATTATGAATGGTTAATATATTGGGAATCTTTCTGAAAGCTTCATATTTATAACTTTCTTGAAGCATAAACGGAATTAAGCCTGTATGATGATCGTGACAATGAATAATATTTGGATAGTTATCCCAAGTTAGTAACCAGTCTAAAGCCGCAATTTGGAACGATAAAAATCGTTCGGTGTCATTCATTGAATAAACATAATCTTTAAACAGAAGCTCTGGAACATCAATAAAAAACACATCAAAATCTAAGGTGTTTTCAGTTAATGTTAAAACACGAAAATCATAAGGTTCTGCGCCTAAATTTATAACACCATTATATATGGTATGAAAACTATGTTCTTTGGTAAACTTGTTGTCGTAAAAAGGCATAATAACTTGAGAAGATGTATTCGAGCCTTTTTGATATTTAGGTAATGCTCCAACAACATCTGCAAGTCCTCCAACTTTAGCAACCGGATAGCATTCTGCGCTTATATGTATAATATTCATTTGTGTTATTTATGAATTTCATAAACTTACAAAATAAATAGGAACCTTTTTTATAGAAGTATATTTTTAAAGAAAAAATTGTAGAATTGGAATTTATCAAAATTATCAATAACGAAAATTAAAAAAAGCGTAAAAATAATGCTAATCATTCAATTAAAAATTCTGACAAAAAAGAAAAACTTAATTTTTAAGCTTTGGCCTTATTGTTAAGTGAATGAACTGAATTTATAATCATTCAACTTTAAAACTTTATTAGGTGCTTTTATATTATTTTCTTTCAAGATAAAAGTAAAATGAATATATCTTTGTCTTTCACAGTATTTATTTTATGTTTAAAAATTACTTCTTTATAATATTATTTCTGCTTTTGTGCTTACAAATAAGTGGGCAAACCAAAACCTTTAAAAAGCAGTTAGATAGTATTCAATCTTTAAGACAATTATCTAAAAATAAAGATTTTGATTTAGAAATTAGAATAGAATATGCTAAAAAAGCTTGTGAGTTATCTTATAAAACACAAGTGGATTCTGTTATTTTAAAATCTAATAGAAACCTTTCATATGTTTATATTTATAATCTTAGTAAAAAGCATTCTAGAGAGTCAATAAATATAAGTTTTAAAAATTTAGAATTAGCATATAAGCTTAAAGATACTTTTAATATAGCATATATAAACTTGGATATCGGGTTTGCGTATCATAATTTAGAAAAAAATGATAGTGCTTATTATTATTATTATAATTCATTAAAAATATTTAGATATTTTAAATCGTTGAATAGTAATGAGAATTACATAAATCAATCTTTAATACTTTTGAACATTGCTTATTTACAGATAAGTGAGCGTGATTATATAGGAGGTCAAGTTAATATCATAAAAGCAATAAACTTATTGCTGAAAACCCCTAAAACAGAAAAGAGTCTACAAATTTTATGGGGTTTGTATAACAATTTAGCTTTAAATTTACATGAGCTAAAAGAGTATGAAAAGGCCTTAATGTATTATGAAAAGGCGCTAGTAGTTAGTGCTAAAACGGAAAGGAGTTATGAATCTTTATTATTTACAAATATAAATATAGCCGAATTATATAGAGAAACTGAGAAATATGAAGATGCCTTTAAAATATATAATAAACTGCTAGAAGATAAAACTTTAGAAGAAAAAGTCCCCGCTTCTTATGGTACCATATTAAATAATATTGCTTATAATTTGTTTATAGATAAAAATAAAGATTATAAGAAAATAGACTCTTTATTTACTAAGGCACAAAATATTTTTTCTGATTTAGATTTGTTTTATGAAATTTCTTCAGGAAGCAATGACATGGCAGAGTTTTATTATGGAACTAACAAAAAAGAAAAAGCATTATTTTATTCTAGAAAGGCCTATGAATATGGGAAAAAAGCGAATTGTAATTTTGAAGTATTAAGAGCATTAAAAATGCTTTCAAAGCTTCATGAAGGTAATGAGGGTAAAACCTATTTATACGAATACATTAAACTTAACGATAGTTTAATTGATGCAGAACGTGCCAATAGAAATAAATACGCTAGAATACAATTTGAAACCGACCAATATATAAAAGAAACAAAGCGTTTAAGTACTCAAAACATATTAATATTGGTTATTGCAGGTATTGTTATACTAAGTTTATGTTTACTATATTTTATTAGGCTACAAAGCGATAAAAATAAGAGTCTTCTTTTTGATAAGGAACAACAACAAGCCAATCAAGAAATTTACGGTTTAATGCTTAAGCAACAAGCCAAATTAGAAGAAGCCAGATTACAAGAACGTCATAGAATATCGGAAGATTTACATGATGGTATATTACCAAGGTTATTTGGTACTAGAATGGGCATGGGTTTTTTAGATATAAAAGGAGATGAAAGTACCTTAAAACAATATAATAAGTTTATAGATGAGGTGCAAAAAATAGAAAAGGAAGTAAGAGATGTGTCTCATGAGTTAAAAAGCGATAATATTGGTTTAGAAACTAATTTTGAGTCTATTATAAAAGCGTATATAAAGGCTCAAAGCTTGGTAGGAAATTTTAAATATAAAATTATAAATGAAGGTGAAATAAAATTCGAGTTATTTAATGAGACCTTACGGGTTGAAATTTATCGAATCATTCAAGAGGCTATACAAAACATAGTAAAGCATGCAAAAGCTATAAGTGTTTCAGTTTCTTTCACTTTGAAAGATGATGTTTTAAAAATTAAAATAGTAGATGATGGCATTGGGTTTAATACAGAAAAAAAGCATAAAGGGATAGGCTTAAAAAATATAGCATCAAGAGTTTTAAAATTAGAAGGCGAACTTAAAATAAAATCATTTCCAGATAATAATAAAGGAACAGAGTTTGATATAAAAATACCTATTAAAAAAGGTTTTTAAGTATGACAGAATTATTAAATGTTTTAATTATAGAAGACCATCCGTTAATTGTTAGTGCTTATGAAAATGCACTTAAACTTATAAGTGAAAATAATAATAGATTAGAATTTGATATTGATGTTGCAATAAATTGTGACATTGCTTATAAAAAAATTAAGGAAGCATCAAATACTAAAAAAACAGATTTTATTTTTCTTGATATTAAGCTGCCAGTATCTAAAAAAGGAAAAATAATTTCAGGTGAAGATTTAGGTATTAAAATAAAAAAATTTTTACCAAAAGCTAAAATAATAGTGGCCACTACATATAATGATAATTATAGAATTAATTCAATTTTTAAAAGTATTAACCCTGATGGATTATTAATTAAAAATGATTTAAGTCCTAAAGAGCTTGTTGTAGCTATAGAAAGTGTTATAGAAAACACACCTTATTATAGCAAGTCTGTAGTACAATTAATGAGAAAGCAAGTATCTAACAACATAGTAATAGATGAAGTGGACAGAAAAATACTTTATGAATTATCTAGAGGAACAAAAATGAATGAATTGCCTCAGATAGTTTCGCTTTCAATTTCTGCCATAGAAAAAAGAAAACGCATACTAAAAGAGCTTTTTAATTTAGATAAAAAAGATGATAGAGAGCTGATAAAAATAGCTGAGGAAAAAGGGTTTATTTAGTTTTTAAATGAGTAAACAATTACACAAAAACCTTATTTATTTTAAGGAGAAACCTTTTTGTTTATACTCTTAGCTTCTCTATATTTGGATTGCTATTAGTAAATTATCAACAAGAGTTTATTTCTTAAGGGTAATCTTAAGAAACGGCATGATAAAAATATCATGCTGTTTTTATTTTCAATAAACTAATCATTTAATTTTAAAACCGCCATAAATGCTTGTTGAGGTATTTCTACATTACCCACTTGACGCATACGTTTTTTACCTTTTTTCTGTTTTTCAAGTAATTTACGTTTACGAGAAATATCACCTCCATAACATTTTGCTGTAACATCTTTACGTAAGGCTTTAATAGTTTCTCTCGAAATAATTTTAGCACCAATAGCTGCTTGAACAGGAATATCGAATTGCTGACGCGGAATAAGTTCTTTTAATTTTTCACACATTTTTTTACCAATACTTTGAGCATTATCAGCATGAATTAGTGCCGATAGCGCATCAACAGGTAAAGCGTTTAATAAAATATCTAAACGTACAAGTTTTGATACTTTCATACCAATTGGATGATAATCAAAAGAGGCGTAACCTTTAGAAACTGTTTTTAAACGATCATAAAAATCAAATACAATTTCTGCTAAAGGCATTTCAAAAGTCAATTCTACACGTTCGGGTGTTAAATAGGTTTGATTTAATACAAGTCCTCTTTTTTCAATACAAAGCGACATCACATTACCAACAAAATCTGATTTTGTTATAATGGTGGCTTTAATATAAGGTTCTTCAACTCTATTTACTGTTGAAGGATCTGGTAAATCTGATGGGTTATTTACTATAAAAGCTTCATCAGGGTTTTTATTAGTAAAGGCATGGTACGATACATTGGGAACGGTAGTAATTACCGTCATATCAAACTCACGTTCTAAACGTTCTTGAATTATTTCCATATGAAGCATGCCTAGGAATCCGCAACGGAAACCAAAACCTAATGCCGCCGAACTTTCAGGTGCAAAAACTAATGATGCATCGTTAAGCTGTAGTTTTTCCATCGAGTTACGAAGTTCTTCATAATCTTCTGTGTCAACAGGATAAATACCTGCAAATACCATGGGTTTTACATCTTCAAAACCTTCAACAATATTTGTGGTTGGATTTGCAAAATCGGTAATAGTATCTCCAACTTTTACTTCTTTGGCAGTTTTAATACCAGTAATTAAGTAGCCAACATCACCTGTTTTAACACTTTGTTTAGCAATTTGTGTTAGTTTTAATGTGCCAACTTCATCAGCATAATATTCTTTATCGGTAGCAACAAATTTAATTTTTTGTCCTTTTTTAATTTCGCCATTAAAAACTCTAAAATAGGTTTCAATACCTCTAAATGTATTGTAAACAGAATCGAAAATTAAGGCTTGTAATGGAGCGTTTGGATCGCCTTTTGGAGCAGGAACACGTTCAATAATAGCAGCTAAAATATTTTCAACTCCAAAACCTGTTTTTCCACTGGCATGAATAACTTCTTTAGGATCGCAACCTAAAAGGTCTACAATATCGTCGGTTACTTCTTCTGGGTTAGCACTAGGTAAATCGACTTTATTAAGAACTGGAATAATTTCTAAGTCGTTTTCTAATGCTAAATATAAATTAGAAATGGTTTGTGCTTGTATACTTTGTGCTGCATCTACAATAAGTAAAGCACCTTCACAAGCAGCAATAGAACGGGAAACTTCGTATGAGAAATCTACGTGACCAGGTGTGTCTATTAAGTTTAGAACATATTTTTCGCCTTTATATTCATAATCCATTTGTATGGCGTGCGATTTAATGGTAATACCACGTTCGCGCTCTAAATCCATATTATCTAGTAATTGCGCTTGTTGTTCTCTAGCGGTTACCGATCCTGTAAAATCTAACAAGCGGTCGGCAAGTGTGCTTTTACCGTGATCTATATGTGCAATGATGCAAAAGTTTCTAATGTTCTTCATAGTCAATAATCTTCATAAAAAAGATTTTGCAAATATAGATTTTTTTTAAGTGAGCGTGAAAGATTGAGTATATGTTATTTATACATGCTATATGCAGTTCGCCCATTACATGTTTTTTTACAATATATTATTTGGTTCTTTACCTTAATTATTGACGAAGCATTTTGACTTTTTTAAAAAAGGTGTAACATTTACACTTTTAAACGTCATATAATATGTAGTTTTAAAAGAAATCAATCAAAATCAATCAAAGTAGCAAATGCAAAAAACAGGATTAAATTTAGGAGTAAAGCAGTTATTAGGGTGTTTATTAGTATTCATTTTAATAAATACCAAACTGTATTCACAAGCAACAACTTCTGATACAAAAGAGGAAGTTTTGCTACCTGATATTGAAAAAATATACGTACATACAGATCGTAATTACTATACAATGGGTGAGTCTTTATGGTATAAAGTGTATTCTGTATATGCTTATAATAATATACTTTTTGACAACAGTAAAGTGTTGTATGTTGAGTTAATTGATCCTGATTCTAAAATAATAGCCCGACATAAAACAATGCTAGAAGCAGGTTTGGGTAATGGCGATTTTAAATTAACAGATTCTGTAGGAGTAAAAAAAGCAGGTACGTATCAATTAAAAGCCTATACCAACTGGAGTCGAAATTTTGGAGATCATTTTGTTTTTAAAAAAGAGATTCAAATTTTGGATGTTTTTAATCAGATTTCAGAAAAAAGTGAAGTTTCTGCAAAAGAAAAAGTTAATAAAAAATTAGATAATGACATTGAAGAAGTTTCTAAAAACAATATCAAGGTTCAATTTTTCCCTGAAGGTGGCTCACTTATAGAAAATGTTTCAAGTATTGTTGCTTTTAAAGCTATTGATATTAATGGGTTCCCTTTAAAAATAAAAGGAAAAGTTTTTAATACAAATAACGAATTAATTTCATTATTTGCCAGTACCCATGATGGTATGGGTAAGTTTGCTTTAAAACCCGTAAAAGGAGAACAGTATCATGCTCTAATAACCACAACAAATACTGACGATATTGAAGTACTATTACCAAAAGCAAACAAGCAAGGGTATTTACTAAGTCATAAAAAGTTAAAGGGAAAAGATATTATAACCGTTAAAACCAATAAGGAAACTTTATTAAAACACCAAAATAAGCCAGTAACAATAATATGTACAACAAGAGGTGTTACCTATTTTCAGGGTACACAACCACTACCCAATACAACATTTTCTTTTGAGTTACCTAAAGCAAATTTTCCAGAAGGCATTAGTCAAATAACATTATACGACTCAAATTTAAAACCACAAAGTGAACGTTTAATTTATGTTGAAAAAGAGCATGATTTTAAAGTAAACCTTACTACGAATAAGGAAATTTATAAACCAGAAGAAAAAGTAACAGTAACAGTGTCATCTAAATCTAGAACAGGTGAAGTTGTACCTGCTAGTTTTTCATTAAGTAGTACAGATACTAATGGTGTTGAAACGAAAGATTACGGCATGAATATCTGTTCTTATTTCTTAATGCAGTCAGACATTAAAGGTAAAGTACATAACCCAGGTTATTATTTTGATGATTCAAATTTAAATAGATTACAGGATTTAGATTTATTACTTTTAACACAAGGGTGGCGAGATTTTTTATGGAAAACTATACCAAAAGTTAAAGATAGTATTACCTATCATAAAGAAAAAGGAATTACCATATCTGGTAAAGTAAAACAACTTTTTGGCAATAAACCTAAAGTTAATAGTAAGATTTCTCTAACTTTAATTAATAAAAATGGATTGATGGATGCTATTTTTGCTAATAGTTTAACAGATAGTTTGGGGCAGTTTAAATTTGAAAATTTAGTTTTTAAAGGACAAACCAATATGTTATTAAATGCAAAAGATAAAAATGGAAAGAATAAAGGAATGTTTGTTTTAGATTCTATACAATTACCACCAATGGATGTTAATTTTAAAGATACAGGAATTGTTTATACGCCAGAAAGTAACACTATAAAAGAAGAAGTATATAAAAAGCATGTTATGTTTGGTGTTCCTGTTGAGAATATATTAGATGAAGTTGAAATTATTGCAAAAAAGAAAGACGACAGTCCACAGAGTATATATGGAAATGCCGATAATACGTATGTTATAGATGAAAAAACCATGCATTTTAATGATTTATTTCAGTTGATACAATTTACTATACCAGGTATAATGGTAAGAGGAGGTAATATTGGGTTTGCTAGGTTTGGTGGTAAACCAGCATATATATTAATTGATGGTGCTGAATGGAGTCAAGCAGATTTAAGAGGTATTAATACTGATGACGTTGCAAAAATTGAAGCCTTTAAGGGGCCAAGTGCTGCTGTATTTGGTTTAAGAGGCGGAAACGGTGTTATTATAATTTACACAAAAGAAGGAAAAATTAGTAGGAAGTCTATGCCGCTATTTCATTCTATAAAACAAAAAGTAGAAGGATTTTATAATGCTCGTATTTTTTATTCGCCAGACTTAGAAAACCCATCTGAAGAAATAGATTCTAGTTTAACCATCCGTAATACCTTGTATTGGAACCCTTATATGCATCCAGGTGAAGCAGGAACCACAAAGGTTACTTATTATAATAGTGAAGTTCAAACCAAAATAAAAGTAACTTTAGAAGGTATTACAGCAACAGGGATTCCTGTTGTTAAGCATGCTTATTATAGTGTTGAAGAATAGAGAGCAATTTAATTTCAAATAATGCAGTTCATCAGAAAAGTATTTTTCCTCATGGGGTTATAAAGTTTATTTGTAGTATAAATATTTAAATTTACTGTGATGAAAAAATTATGCTACTTTTTATTGTTCTTATTAATTGTGTTTAAATCGTTTTCTCAAGAAGCTGAAACACTTCCTAAAATACCTTGGGAGGATATTGTTGGAATAAATAATCAAAGAAATTCAAATCTTAAAAAATGGAATTCTGATATAAAGGTTAAATTAGAGGGAAACTATACATCAACAGATTCTTTAAATGTCGCAAAAGTTTTAGCTAAACTAGATGCTATAACCGAGACCATCAAAATTGGGTTTTCAAAAAAAGAAACGCCTAACTTTAAACTTATTTTTTTAGATAAAGTGATAAATGATGACCGCATTGGTGATAAGTTTTCATTTGATTCAAAAGGATATACAAATGCAGAGCTGTATATCTATAATATTGAGAATTTGAAATTTAATAACTCCTTAGAATCAAGAATAGCAAAGGCTTTAATCAGTTTTAAATATAAAATAGCTCATAAAAAATGGCATGATATTACTTTTATTGTTAATATTAACGAGAAACCATTAGACACTTTAGAAATTTTTATAAAAGAAATATATAGACCAGATTTTGAAGACCGACTTAGAATTGCTGAAAAACAATTTGAATATGTATTAGATGATATTTATAAAGTAAAAGTAAAAGCACGAGACCGTAATTTGTGGTGGGTTAAAAACCCAGTAGCACTTATCTTTTTACCAGCCTTAATTTTATCATTATTCTTTGTATTTCTTATTAGTAAAATTAAAAAATCAATAGATGTAAAAATTAAAAGTGATTCGCTAAGTTTTGGAGTAGTTGCTCTTGTAAGTTTATTTTTTATGAGCATTGTTATTATACTTTGTGTGTCTTTTTATGATTTCTTAACAATACCTGATGATTATGACAAAGCATCAATAATAAGGTTAGATACAATTATATCAACAACAGTATCATTATATTTAGTTTTATTTCCTCTTCTTTATTTGTTTCGTTTTATAGAACTAAAAATTCAAAAAACATTAAAAAGTATATTTACAAAAACAGCCTTAATTTTTTTATCAACAGGTTTTTTACCTTTTATATGCACAGTGTTGCTATTTGTTATAGTAATAAGTCATAAAGGAAGTTCTGTTAATATTCAAGGTGATTATTTAACACTATCTAAAATATTTTTATTTTTAATGGCAATCGCTTCTATACGCGCATTAATAAGTTTTTTCATTTTTAAAGAACGAAATTTAATTATTGAAAACGAAATAAAGCTATCCAACTTAAGAGAGTTAAAAACCAAAGCTGAATTAAAGTCTTTACAATCTCAAATAAATCCACATTTTTTATACAATGCTTTAAATTCTATTGCTAGTTTAACACATACCAATGCCGAAAAAACTGAAAAAATGGCACTGTCTTTATCAGATTTGTTTAAATATACCATTAACAGAAAAGGAAAAAAAACAAGTATTGTAAATGACGAATTAGAAATGGTGCGTAGTTATTTAGAAATAGAGCAAACTCGTTTTGGAGATCGTTTGGAGTTTACAATTCATGCAGAAGATGATGTGTTAAAAGAAGAAATCCCGATGTTTTTATTACAACCATTGGTTGAAAACGCCGTAAAACATGGTGTTTCTAAAATTGAAGAAAAAGGCGTAATAAAACTTAATATTATAAAAACGGATAAAGGTTTAGAAATTGAAGTGAAAGATAATGGTCCCGATTTTCCTGAAGGTTTGGTGAGTGGTCATGGTTTGCAAACAGTATACGATTTATTGCGCTTGAGTTATGGAGACAAAGCAGCTTTAAAATGGCAAAACACACCACAAAAAAGTATTTGTATTTTAATTGATAAAACAGCCTAAAATGAATACAAAATACACCACCATTGTTATAGACGATGAGCCACCTGCAAGAGATCGTTTGCTCAAATTGCTGGGAAATTTTCCTGAAATCTTTCATGTGATTGCTGAAGCTAAAAACGGACGTGAAGCCAAACAAAAAATTGAAGCATTAAAACCCGATCTTATTTTTTTAGATATTGAAATGCCTGGGCTTACAGGCTTTGAGTTGTTAGAAGCTTTAGAAACCATTCCTATTGTAATATTTTGTACAGCTTACGATCAATATTCTTTAAAGGCGTTTGAAACCAATAGCATCGATTATTTGGTAAAACCTGTACGCTTAGAGCGTTTAGAAAAAACAATTGGAAAGTTAAAATTACTCGACAGGCATTTTTCAACTCAAAACTTTTCTAGTTTTTTAAAAGAAGTATCACTTCAAAAAGAAGCCAAAAAAATGACTTCTATTACCGTAAAAAAAGGTGAGAAACTTGTTTTTGTGAAATTAGAAGATGTCTCGCATTTTGAGGCAGAGGATAAGTATGTTAATGTACATACCAATAATGAAATCCATTTAAGCGAACAATCTTTAACCCAATTAGAACAAAAATTACCAGATAACTTTTTGCGTGTTCATCGTGCTATAATTATTAATACAGATTTTGTTAACGATGTTCAAAAATATTTTAACAGTCGGTATATTATTACGTTAAATGATAAAAAATTAACAAGTTTAACTTCGGGTAGAAGTTATAACGCGCACATAAAAATTTGGATGGGTTTGTAACATAAACTTAAAAGAATATACTTACAAGATAGATTGCCTGTATTTAAATCAATTATTCAATCAAATAAACAATTACCATGAATCAAAAACATACGAAATCTTTTTACTTACTTTTTTTGCTTTTGGCAAATCAAATGTTTTCCCAAAATACAAACAATTTAAAAACAGCTTTACCTAGTTCGGTTTTGGGAGAATGGATTATTACATATAGTGAAAATCAGTTCAATGAATTTACGCTTCATAATAACTTTATTGAAACCAATTGGCAACCTTACATGTACAATAATGAAAGTGTGCAAAAAATAGAAGACAATCTATATTCTTTTACAGGTAAAAACGATCTTAATCAAACAATTAATTACCAAATAAAAGTTATTGATAAAGACACTATTTCTTTGGATAACGGAAAAGGCTTTGAAACTTATTTTAGACAAGAAACGCCTAGACAAGCTAGTTATACAACTTTAACAGACTGTCCTTCTTTTCTAAAAAAAACATGGTATACAACCGAAGGAAATGATAAGCTTGAGTTTTCTTTAACAGACAATCAATTTATTTATAACGGGAAAAAATATGAAGTTGAAAAAGTAATAAATTATGCAGGCTCCAAACAATACAGGTTTTTAGTAAAAGATGAAGTTGGTTATAAAATGTTCTATTTTAAAGACTGGTATACAGATGGTTATTTGAAAATAGGTTATAACGGTAATTATGGCGATTTGTATAAATCTAATGAAGCTTATCCTAATTCTAGAACAGAAAATGTAGAAGCATACTTGGCATCTATTGTGCCAAAAGAAATACAAGGAAATTGGTTAAAAACAGATGGAAGTAACTTATGGTCTCACACTTTGTATTATAATTTTGCTGTACTAGATCAAGTTAAATGGAACTATAAATCTATTAAAAAGAAAGGCAATAAATACATTGTTACTTTACAAAAAATTGGCAAAGAAAAAGTAATGTATGTACAACCAAATACAAATAATACAGTTAGTTTTGGTTTTAATAAAAAACAACTTCAACCTTATAGCCTCGAAAAAAACAATAACCCGAATTATAAGTTAAAAGAAGATATAAGTGCTGTTTTAGATACTACCATTCTTAAAGTAGGTACAGCAACTTACACGGGTATTATAAAAAACTTTAAAAAAGATAATACAGAAAGAACAGGTACCGTTGCAGTAAATAATATTTTTACTGGAGGTCAAGATTCTTATTTAATTGAAATACAAGACGATGGTAGTTTTTCTGTAAGTTTTCCATGTTATCATTTAGAACGTGTATATGTTCAATTGCCAGGAAGTTATTCGGCTATATATGTTGCTCCAGAAAAAGAAACATGGCAGTTTATTAATAGTTCGAATAGAAGCGAAGGCTTTTTTGCAGGAGATTTAAAACAGTTTAATACCGATGTTGTTAGTTTAAATTTTATGCTATTTGATCATGAAGCGTATTACAGTCTTACAAAAAATATAAATGAGCTTTCACCCCAAGATTATAAAGCTGCTTGTTTCGAAATACAAAATAAAAATATTGAAACATTAGACAGTGTTGCAAAAACACGTTTTTTAAGTAAAAAAGCATATCAAACCATGCACAACGAATTAATCTATAGAGGTTATGAAAATGTCCTTAGTTATGATATGAATAAAAGAAGATCATCTAAAGATGTGGATAATATAGATGCAGAGTATATAAAATTTATAACGCCAGATATTTTAAATAACAAAAAAGCTATAGAAACAAGTAGTTACAATTCTTTTATAAATCGTTTAAAATTTTTAAAACCGTTTCGAGAAGGTATAAGTGTAATACATCCTAATGTCGTTGAATTGGCAAAAATTTTAAAAGATGAAGGCGTTGAATTAACTAATGATGAACTTGCCTTAATTGAAAAACATAATAATTATAATAAAGAAAATGCCCAAGCCATTAAAAAACAAAAAGAGTTTTACGAAAACAATAAAGATATTTCGGGTAGTATAGGTAAAAAATATACTGCATTATATCAAAAAATGACTAAAGAAGAACGTAAAAAATATTTTGGTGAAAATTTGTCGTTAAACAATCTCATAAAGTATATAAAGTCAAATAATTTAGACGTTGTTTTTACAGAAGCAGAAAAAGAATACCAAAAAAAATCAGAAAACGTATTAACTAAGCAAGAACAAGAACGTCAAATATTATTTTATTCTGAAGAAACTAATAAGCAAAATCGTGCATTTTTAGAAAAGTATAAAAGTTATATAGATAAATTTATTTCAAACGAGCTTGAGAGAAAAGGCATTGAAAAGATTCGCGAAAACCTAGAAGACACTTTTAGTACAGATGTTATTATAGCTCAAGAAATTTTAGGGACGCTGAGTCGTAATTACACGCCACTTTCAGACTCAGAAATACAAGCTTCTAAAAAAGAAATTAAAAATAGTTTTATTGTCAATGTGTTAACCATTGAAAATGATAAATTAAAAGTCAAAATAGAGGCGAATAATTCCAAAACAGGGTATGTAGTTAATACAACGTCAAACACAGAAGCCAATAAAATTTTTGAAGCTATCACCTCTAAGTATAAAGGTAAGGTAATATTTGTCGATTTTTGGGCAACTTGGTGTGGTCCTTGTCGATCTGGAATTAAAAGAATGAAACCACTTAAAGAAGATTATAAAGATAAAGACGTTGCGTTTGTGTATATAACAAGTCCATCATCTCCAGAAACGACTTATAATAATATGATTCCTGATATTAAAGGAGAGCATTATAGAGTATCAAAAGACGAGTGGAATTATTTAACAGATAAATTTAATATTTCAGGCATACCTCATTACTTGCTTGTTGATAAAAAAGGAGAGATTGTAAAACGAAACACTAGCGATTTGCGAAGTCCTGATAGTGTAAAATTACTTTTAAATAGTTATTTATAAAAATAATAATGCTGTTTAGTAAATAGTCTTTATGTTAATTATAAAATAGCGGTATTATAGCTAGTATATGTTGTAATACCACTATTAATTTTACATTATCATACTTCCACAAACACCTAAACTTACAATAACATAAAGGGCTGCTAGAATAAATAAAACTTTAGCTGCTTTTTTATTCTTTTTTAATACGGCAAAACCAATTATAGTTAATAAAATTGTAGATCCAAACATAATAGCTGCAATTAAAATTATTAATCCATCAAGGTTTCCTACTTCTAAAAAATGTATCATACTTTATATTTTAAAATAATCCGCCACCACAAATTCCAATGCCTATTAAACTATAAACTACTGCTATGATTAACAGTATTTTAGAAGCTTTTTTATTTTTATTTCTTAATGCGATTCCTAAAATAAAAAGTATTAGTGGCACACCAAAAGCTAAAAAAATTAGAAGTAATATACCCCAAATTAAACCAGTACCTTCAACTATTAAATTAATCATGATATCTCGTTTCTAAGTTCTTCCAATCGTGCTTTTTTATCATCTCTATAAAACAAATTCATAGTTTCAAAAGGTATAATTTTATTGTTTTTATCTACAATATGAACACACGATTTTTTAATGGCTCGCACATCAAAATTATAAGCATCTATAAATTGCATAATAATAACTCTAAATAAATTATCATATTCCAAATTTGGAGCGTCTATATTGGGTAAGCAACACATAATAGATTTTAAGTTTTCTTTGGCAACTTCTACCGAGTTTCCTGTACTAAAAAGTTCAATCATTTTACCTTTCAAATTTTCATCTTGCTCGTAAATAATGGTGTTTTTACTATTATCTAACAAATCGTTAGGATTAATATAGCGGGTTAATGGAAATACTTCGCCTCCTAATTTTAATGCATAACCCATTACTAAAGCATCTGGATTGCATGGAACTGGTAATAAATCATCAGGATTAAAAATAGTGGTTTGCTCCATTATTTTTCTACGTACTTCAGTAAGTGTCATTCTATCCGTTTCCAGATTAAAATTATCTAATCTACCAGCAATTTGAGTAGGCTGTAAAGTAACCCCTCGAACACATTTTTGTTTTAATGCATAATCTATAATTTTACCTATTTCGTGGTCGTTAAGTCCTTTTTGAAGTGTAACCACTAAAGTTGTTGATAGGTTTACCGCATTCAAATTCTCAATAGCTTGCTTTCTAATATGATTTAAATCGGCACCACGAAGCTCACGTAACACACTATTTTCAAACGAATCAAATTGTAAATAAATCTCAAAATCAGGCGCGTATGTTTTTAATCGTTCCGCGAAAGCGAGATCTTTTGCAATTTTTATACCGTTTGTATTCAGCATTAAATGCCTGATGGGAAGCGATTTTGCATAATCTAAAATCTCCCAAAATTGTGGATGTATGGTTGGTTCACCACCAGAAATTTGAACCACATCAGGTTCTTTTTCATTAGCAACAATGATATCAAGCATTTGCTTTACTTCATCTAAAGTTCGGTGTCTGCCATAAGTTGGCGAGGAGCCTGCATAACAAGTTGGGCATGTTAAATTACAACGGTCTGTAACTTCAATAACTGTTAAACAACTGTGTTGTTCGTGGTCTGGACACAAACCACAATCGTAAGGACAACCATAATGGGTTTTGGTGTTAAACTTGTATGGTGTGTCACTTGGTTTATTGTAGTTTCTTATATTTTTGTAATATTCAATATCATCGGCAATAAGTACTTTGCTATTACCGTGTTCGTTACAGCGTTTAAGCATATAAACGTTGCCATTTTCAAAAACTATTTTAGCATCTACACGCTTTAAACATTCTGGACAGAGGCTTAACGTGAAATCGTAATAAGTATATTTTCTAACGGGCATTTTTTAATTTTTGAATGATGAATTTATAATAATAAAGCAAACAAATTAGACATAAAATTTGAATACTACTTAAGCCAAAGACATAAAAAATATTTGGTTTTAAAAACTCTATAAAAAAGCGAAAGCCGAAATATAAAATCATAAACCATTTAAACAGTTCTCCTGATTTTAAAACGGTCTGTTTTTGAATTTGTTTTAAGCCTAAAAATAAGATTGCTAAAAAAATTAATTCGTATAAAGATGTTGGGTGTCTAAGCAAGCCATCTCCTAAATCCATTCCTAAAAACGATGTTGTTTCGTTGCCATAAGTAAACTCGTTTATGCCAGATAAAAAGCAACCAATTCTACCTATAAAAACACCTAATATAATAGGAAACACAAATAAATCGCCAGATGACTGAGTTTCACCAATACACTTTTTTGCAAGTTCTACTCCTAATAAACCACCAAATAAACCACCCATAATGGTTTTTGTATTTAATAGCTGAATGATGTTGGTCTGTGAAAATTCAATGAGTGGATTTTCTAATAAGCCCATTAATCTAGAACCTATTAAAGCGCCAAGTGCAGCTCCTAGAATAATGGATAATCTATTGTTAGATGAAATAACATCTGTACGCTTTCGTCTTAAAAAAATGTAATACCTATATCCTATAAAAAAGGCGAGATATTCTAAAATAAGATGAATGTTTACATTATAGCCAAATAATTGGGGTTCAAAAGGTATTTGCAATGCTTGAATTTTTTATAAATATAGATAAAAGATGTAGTTTTGCGCCAAATAAGATATTTTTGGTAAAAATAGACAACATAGAACTTCCAGATTTTCCATTGCTTTTAGCACCTATGGAAGATGTAAGCGACCCACCTTTTCGTGCTTTGTGCAAAGAGCAAGGTGCCGATGTTGTGTATACCGAATTTGTATCTAGCGAAGGACTAATACGTAATGCTGAAAAAAGCGTTATGAAATTAGATATTTACGAAAAAGAACGACCGGTAGGTATTCAAATTTTTGGAGCTAATTTGGATAGTATGTTGCAAACTATTGATATTGTAGCGGCTTCAAAACCCGATATTATCGATATAAATTTTGGTTGTCCTGTAAAAAAAGTAGTAAGTAAAGGTGCAGGCGCTGGCATTTTAAAAGATGTATGCCTTATGGAACAACTTACTGCCGAAATGGTAAAACGCACCAATATTCCAATTACAGTAAAAACCCGTTTGGGTTGGGATCATGATTCTATTAGAATTGTTGAAGTTGCTGAGCGTTTGCAAGATGTAGGCTGCAAAGCCATTGCTATTCATGGGCGTACCAGAGCACAAATGTATAAAGGCGAAGCTGATTGGAGACCCATAGCCGAAGTAAAAAATAATCCGCGTATGCATATTCCTGTATTTGGAAATGGCGATGTAGATACCCCAGAAAAAGCCATGTTAATGCGCGACCAATTTGGATTAGATGGCTGTATGATTGGGCGTGCTAGTATTGGTAATCCGTGGTTTTTTAAGCAAGTAAAACATTTTTTTGAAACAGGTGAGCATTACCGTCCTATTACTATGCAAGAACGTGTTGAGGCAGCTCGCCGTCATTTACAAATGGCAATAGATTGGAAAGGTGAAATTTTAGGTGTTTTTGAAACTCGTCGTCATTATACCAATTATTTTAAAGGCATTCCGCATTTTAAAGAGTTCCGAATGAAAATGGTTACTAGTGATGCATCAGCTGATGTATTTGAAGCCTTTGATGAGGTACTAGAAAAGTTTGGCGATTTTCAGTTTACAGAGTAGTTTATTGTCTTCAAAAGCTCTTTTTAATTTATTAGAAAAATAAATAAAGCATATTGTCATTTCTGCTTTAGGAGAAACCACATGAGTTGCTAAATAAAATAAAAATGAAAGATGAGGTGGTTTTCCGCGAGAAGGATTGCAGCGGCATCCTTTTTGCTTTTTTTGCAAAAAGATATAGCGTAAAGCCTGTTTGCCATTTTTCATGGCAACTCGCCCTAATAATTCTGAACTAGCGTTTTTGTAATACGTACCGATGCTATTTTTGAAGCAATTATTCCTAAAACAGCGATAGTTAAAAATACAATAACAAAATTCTCAATTTTAATGGTAACTGGGTAAGCTAGAGATGGCGTTATCATAACCAAGGCAAATCCTTTTTGAAGTAGAGTAATTATTAAAGCAACACCTAAACCTATAAATCCTCCAATAATACTCATTAAACTTCCTTGGAAAAAGAAAATTTTACGAATATCTTCTAATGTGGCACCAATATTAAAAAGCGTATTAAGGCTTTTCTTTTTATCTAGCATCATCATTATTAAAGAACCAATTACGTTAAAAAAAGCAATAATTAATACCAGTGTAAATATTAAATATACAGCTAAATTTTCGGTGTTTAACATTTTGTAAAGCGCATCATTTAACTGAGCTTTATTTTTTATTATAAAATTTTTACCTAAAATAGTTTTAATTTTCTCTTTTACAATAGCTACATCTGCTCCTTCTTTTAGTTTAAATTCTATAGCACTAATTTGGTTTGGTTCGTAGTTTAGTAAACCTTGTGTTAATTCTATTGGTGCAAAAACATAAGAATCGTCTAATTTTTCGTTAACAGAAAAAATACCAACATTAAGGGTGTTAACAGTGCTAACCGCATTTTTAATAGAAGTTATTTGACCTTTTCCAGGTTTCGGAACATAAATGGTAACATGCTTAGCATAGTCTAAAACACCCATAGATAGATTATGTGCAATGCCATAACCCACCATTATTTGATTTGATTTTTTATCAATCCAACTTCCGTATTCTATAACAGAATCAATAGTTACTACTTTTCGAAAATGTTCATCTACGCCCTTTACAATAGCTGGATAGTTTTTGCCATCAAAAGCAACAATGGCACGTTCTTCTATTACCTTAGAATATAAAACAATGTCGTCTATATTATTAAGTTTAGAAGCATCATTTTTTGTTAATATAAATGATTTTCCAACCGTAGTTTCAGCTTTTAAATCGGGATCTACAATACTAGAAAATTGTAGGGTAAAATCTTTTAAACCAGCAAAACCAGAGAGCACAATAAATAAAGAAGCAGAGCCTAAAATAATACCGATAACAGCAATAATAGTTATAAAATTAATAGCATTATTACTGCTTTTAGAGCGTAAATAACGTTTTGCTATATATAGTGATATATTCAATTATGATTTTTTTCTTTTATCAAGTAAATTAGGATCTACTAGTGGATTTTCTTTTCCTTTTAACGATTTGTCTATTTGATCAATATATTCTAAAGAATCGTCAATAAAAAATTCTAACCTTGGCATGCGTCTTAGCTGATTTTTAGTTCGTTGTGCAATTTCGTGCTTAATTAATGGCGCATTAGATTTTATACCTTCTATTAGTTCTGCACCTTTATTGTTAGGAAAAATACTCAAGTATACCTTGGCTACCGATAAATCGACAGTTACTTTTACTTTTGATACTGATATTAAAATACCATGCATGCCACCTTGTGTAGCTGCACCTTGAAGTACTTCTACTAAATCGCGTTGTAAAACCGATGCTATTTTTTTTTGTCTTTGACTTTCTTCTGTGTTACTCATTTGTTTCTACCCATTTACAGGTTTAGAATGCAAAAATAACGGATATTTAAAGATTATCTTGCTTTTGAATGTGTTTTTCGTGTTTTGATGAAGAATGTTATTAGGAGTGTCCAAATTCTGTAGATAAAAAAACAATAATTATAAACACATGGATAAAATTGAATTATTAGAAGCTACAAATGAAGATAGCCCTATTGCTAAGTTTATAAATAATAAAGGTGAAGGTATTCACCACATTGCTTTTGATGTAGATAATGCTAAAGCAGAAGTAAAAAGATTAAAGAAAGAAGGCTTTATTGTTTTAAATGATATACCAAAAAAGGTGCTGATAATAAGTTAGTTGTATTTTTACATCCTAAGGCAACAAATGGCGTACTTATAGAGCTTTGTCAATAAATTATTTTAAACGAATAAATTTCTTGTAGAGTTTTAAAATTAATATTAGATTTGCACTCCAATTTGGGTCCCATAGCTCAGTTGGTTAGAGCACCTGACTCATAATCAGGTGGTCCTTGGTTCGAGCCCAAGTGGGACCACTTTTACAGATTGTAAAGCCTTTCATTCTTTGAAAGGCTTTTTTGTAGGGTTTATTCGCTATATATAATTAGATTACAAAAATTTTTGTTTTTTTTATGACAACTTGAAATTCAATTATAAAGTTTAATTTATTTTTCACTTAAATTTATATATATTTGTAATTGAAGTAAAAATTGAGGGATTAATTGTTATTTCTATTATATTTTTATAGTATTAAATATGTTTAATCATAAAAGTAGGTTATAAAACTGCTTTTTATCGATAATTTGAAACGTTTCATGGATGTTTTTTGATGGGAAATCTATCAAATTATTTTTTTGATACGCTTTTTTTTATACATTTGCCTACAAATGATAATACAAAATAAAAGAATATTTGCCTCAATCTTATTTGTATTAATAAGTTTTGTGTCTCTTTCTCAAGAATTACCACCACCTGGACCACCACCACCTACTGGTTTTCCTATTGATGGAGGCGTACTAATTGGTGCAGCTTTCGCATTATTTTATGGTGCTAGAAAATTATTTCCAAAAAGGGAGGGCTAGGATAGTTTATTTATTTCTAAAAGCTTAGCTACATATTTTCCTAAAACATCAAATTCTAAATTAACAACAGTTCCCTTTTTAAAAGTATGAAAGTTTGTATGTTCATATGTATAAGGAATTATAGCCACACTAAAACTATCTTTTTTTGAGTTAACAACAGTTAAACTCGTACCGTTTATTGTTATAGAGCCTTTTTCAATAGTTATATTATTTAGGCTGGAATCGTAATTAAAGGTAAATACCCAACTACCATTTGCTTCTTCAATATTTGTACAAATAGCTGTTTGGTCTACATGACCTTGTACTATATGTCCATCAAGTCTGTCTCCAAGCATCATGGCGCGCTCTAAGTTTACTTTATCATTAATTTCTATGGTTCCTAAGCTTGTTTTGTCTAGTGTTTCTTTAATAGCTGTAACGGTGTATGTGTCATCAACTATTTTTACAACAGTTAAACAAACGCCATTATGTGCGACACTCTGATCTACTTTTAATTCGCTTGTTATAGGGCTTTTAATGGTGATATGAAGATTATTCAATTCTTTTTTTAAGTTGGAAACTACACCAATATTTTCAATAATTCCTGTAAACATTTTATTATGTGTTTATTTAGTTAAATTTGCCATACCAAACAAGTTTCAAAATTACGAACAAAACTTATCATTTTTAATGAATAAAGCAGAAAATATAATAGTAGGAATATCAATAGGTGACTTAAATGGCATTGGAGGAGAAATTGTTTTAAAAACGTTTCAAGATGAAAGAATTCTAGATTTCTGTACACCAGTAATTTTTGCATCTATTAAATCTATGAGTTTTTTAAAAACACATTTTAAGTCGGCAATTAATTTTCATAGTATAAATAACATAAATCAAATTGTTTCTGGAAAAGTAAATGTTTTTAACTCTTGGAAAGAACCTGTAAATATCAATTTTGGAAAAGAAGACCCTAAAATTGGTGAATTTGCTATAAAATCTTTAGCATCAGCAACAAAAGCTTTAAAAAACGGAGATGTAGATGTTTTAGTTACGGCACCTATTAATAAGCATAATATTCAATCGGAAGCATTTAATTTCCCGGGTCATACCGATTATTTAGCACAAGAATTAGAAGGTGAAAGTTTAATGTTTATGGTTACCGACACTTTAAGAGTAGGCTTGTTAACGGATCATGTACCAGTAAAAGACATAGCAAACCATATTACTTCAGAATTAATCGAAAAGAAAATAAATACGGTTTATGAGTCGCTTTTAAAAGATTTTAAAATAGGAAGACCTAAAATTGCTGTTTTAGGAATCAACCCTCATACAGGAGATAATGGTGTTATAGGAACAGAAGATGATGATGTATTAAGACCAACACTTAAAAAAATTAAAGACACAGGTAAATTGGTTTATGGCCCTTATGCGGCTGATAGTTTTTTTGGTTCTAATAATTACAAAAATTTTGATGCTATTATTGCTTCATATCATGACCAAGGTTTAATTCCTTTTAAGACATTATCATTTGGGCAAGGTGTAAATTATACTGCAGGATTAAATAAAGTAAGAACATCTCCAGACCATGGAACAGCTTATGAAATTGCAGGAAAAGGGGAAGCTGATGAAAATTCATTTAAAGAAGCGCTATATACTGCTATTCAAATTTTCAAAAATAGATCTGATTATGAAGATATTACTTCAAATCCATTAAAAAAAGCACCAAGACCTGCGCGTAAACATAGACATGATTAGGTGTTAAATTAGGTACATTAAAGATATAAACAAAAAAATGTTTATAAGTAATGTCGCGTAAATAAAAATTTATATATTTGCAGGCTCAAAATAGATGTGATAATGAAGCCATTAAAAGAGTTTACAATTCCATTTGTAGGGTTAAAGGTAGGAAAACATCAATTTGAGTATGAAATTAAAGAAACGTTCTTTGAATATTTTGAGTATGAAGATTTTAACAATGTAGATGTTAAAGTAAATCTTGTTTTAGAAAAAAAGACAACTTTACTAGAATTACATTTTAAAATTTCAGGATTTGTTAATATTAATTGCGATATAACTAACGAACCATATAATCAAACCATAGAAAATGAATTTGATTTAGTTGTTAAATTTGGTGATGAATATAACGATGAAAATATTGATATTCTTATTATCCCTCATGGGACTTATGAAATTAATATTCAACAATACGTTTATGAATTAATAGTGCTAGCAGTGCCTATTAAGCGTATTCATCCTGGAATTGAAGATGGCACCTTAAATTCAGAAATACTCGAAAAATTAGAAGAATTAAGCCCTAGGCTTAAAGAAGAAAAACAAAAAGAAGAGGATATTGATCCTCGTTGGAATACATTAAAGAAACTATTAACGGATAAATAACTATAAAAAATGGCACATCCTAAAAGAAAAATCTCGAAAACAAGAAGAGATAAAAGAAGAACACATTATAAAGCAACTGCGCCACAGATTGCTACATGCCCAACAACAGGTGAAGCTCATTTATACCATAGAGCACACTGGCATGAAGGAAAATTATATTACAGAGGTCAAGTGTTAATTGACAACTCAGAAGAAGTAGAGAACGTAGCATAAATAGTATGCACGCATATTATAAAACGCTCATTTATGAGCGTTTTTTTTATGATATGATTTTTCTAAAGACAAAAACGTATAATTTATGTGTTATTAAAGTAAAATTTAGTAGTTTTCACGAAATTTTAAACGTTTTTGTTCAATTTTAGTAATTTTTTGTTAGAATTAACTATAAAGTTATGAGTAAAATCTCAGCGGCTATTACAGCTGTAGGCGCTTATGTGCCAGAATACGTATTAACCAACCAAATCCTTGAGACGATGGTTGATACAAATGATGAATGGATTACCACTAGAACAGGAATTAAAGAACGTCGAATTCTTAAAGACGATGGAAAAGGAACTTCTTTCCTAGCTATTAAAGCTGCTCAAGACCTTATTAATAAAAAAGGCATTGATCCTAAAGAGATAGAACTTGTTATTGTTGCAACAGCAACTCCAGATATGAAAGCAGCTTCAACAGCAGCTTACACTGCTTCAGAAATTGGTGCTACTAATGCATTTTCTTTTGATATGGATGCTGCATGTTCTAGCTTTTTGTTTGGGATGTCGGTAGCCTCTAGTTACATAGAATCTGGTCGTTATAAAAATGTATTATTAATTGGTGCCGATAAAATGTCATCAATAATTAATTATAAAGATAGAGCAACTTGTATTATCTTTGGAGACGGTGCAGGAGCTGTTTTATTTGAAGCAAATGATGAAGGTTTAGGTCTTCAAGATGAATATTTAAGAAGTGATGGAACAGGTAGAGAGTTTTTACAAGCTACCTATGGAGGGTCTTTACATAAATTAACCGCTGAAATTTTAGAAGCAGGCGGGCAATATGCTTTTCAAGAAGGACGAACGGTATTTAAAAATGCTGTGTTTAATATGGCCGATGCTGCCGTTAAAATTTTAGAGCGTAATAACTTAACTAAAGATACGGTAGATTGGTTGGCAGCACATCAAGCTAATAAGCGTATTATAGATGCTACTGCTCAACGTATAGAATTAGAAGACGATAAAGTAATGATGAATATAGAAAAGTACGGAAACACAACTTCTGCTACTTTACCACTATTAATAAACGATTACGAATCGCAACTTAAAAAAGGAGATAATATAATATTCGCAGCTTTTGGAGGCGGATTTAATTGGGGGTCTATTTATTTAAAATGGGCATATAATTCAAAAAACTAACTAAAGTAATTAATTAGCAAAATTATGGATATTAAAGAGATTCAAAACTTAATTAAATTTGTTGCCAAGTCTGGTGCAAGTGAAGTTAAATTAGAGATGGATGATATCAAAATCACCATAAAAACAGGATCAGAATCAGATACAACTATCATACATCAAGCTCCTGCAACCCAAATGCCACAGCTAGCACAACAAGTTCCTGTGCAGCCAGTTGCTACTGAAGTAGCTTCTTCAGCAAGTGAATCAGCAGTTCCTGCTAAAGAAGATTCAAAATATATTACTATAAAATCACCAATTATTGGTACTTTCTATAGAAAACCATCACCAGATAAACCTTTATTTGTTGAGGTAGGACAAACTATTGCAGAAGGCGATGTTCTTTGTATTATAGAAGCTATGAAACTTTTCAATGAAATTGAATCTGAAGTTTCAGGAAAAATAGTTAAAGTATTAGTTGACGATTCATCTCCAGTAGAATTCGATCAACCATTATTTTTAGTAGATCCATCATAACCTATTAAAAATTCCAATATACAAATCCCTAAATCCAATATTTGGAATTTGGCGATTGGAATTTGTAATTTTTAATTCAAAAAGTTATGTTTAAAAAAATATTAATAGCCAATAGAGGAGAAATAGCACTTCGTGTTATTAGAACCTGTAAAGAAATGGGCATTAAAACAGTTGCTGTATATTCTACAGCAGATGCAGATAGTTTACACGTAAAGTTTGCAGATGAAGCAGTTTGTATAGGACCCGCAGCAAGTAGTGAGTCTTATTTAAAAATGTCTAATATTATTGCTGCTGCCGAAATTACCAATGCAGATGCTGTTCATCCTGGATACGGATTTTTATCAGAAAACGCTAAGTTTTCAAAGATTTGTGAAGAACATGGAATAAAATTCATTGGTGCTTCTCCAGACATGATAGATCGCATGGGCGATAAAGCAAATGCTAAAGAAACCATGAAAGCTGCAGGCGTACCTTGTGTACCAGGTAGTGAAGGCGTTATAAAAGATTTTGCTGAATGTGAAAAATTAGCAAAAGAAACAGGATATCCTGTAATGCTTAAGGCTTCTGCTGGAGGTGGAGGAAAAGGGATGCGTGGTGTTTTTAAACCAGAAGATTTAAAAGACGCTTGGGATTCTGCAAGACAAGAAAGTAAAGCAGCCTTTGGAAATGACGATATGTATATGGAAAAGCTTATTGAAGAGCCTAGACATATCGAAATTCAAATAGTTGGTGATTCTACTGGAAAAGCCTGTCATTTATCAGAAAGAGATTGTTCTATTCAACGTCGTCATCAAAAGTTAACAGAGGAAGTACCTTCTCCTTTTATGACTGACGAACTTAGACAAAAAATGGGTAATGCTGCAGTAAAAGCTGCCGAATATATTAAATACGAAGGAGCCGGAACTATTGAGTTTTTAGTTGATAAGCACCGTAATTTCTACTTCATGGAAATGAATACTCGTATTCAAGTAGAGCACCCTATTACAGAACAAGTAATTGATTTCGATTTAATTCGCGAGCAAATTCTAGTAGCTGCAGGTGTGCCAATTTCGGGTAAAAATTATATTCCAAAATTACACTCAATAGAGTGTCGTATTAATGCAGAAGATCCTTTTAATGGGTTTAGACCTTCGCCAGGAAAAATAACTGTTTTACACGCTCCAGGTGGTCACGGAGTACGTTTAGATACACATGTATATGCAGGATATTCTATTCCGCCAAATTACGATTCTATGATTGCTAAGTTAATTACAACTGCACAAACAAGAGAAGAAGCAATTAATAAAATGAAACGTGCTTTAGACGAGTTTGTAATAGAAGGGATAAAAACAACGATTCCGTTTCACAGACAACTTATGGATAATCCAGATTATTTGGCAGGTAATTATACCACTAAATTCATGGAAGACTTTGTGATAGAAAAAGAAATTATTGAAGAATAAATAATCAAGACTCCGAAAGCAATTTCGGAGTTTTTTTGTGAAATACTTTTTTAAAATATTGAACTAATCCCGAATTTATTTTGGGATTTTTTTTTGATTTAAAGGGTGTTACTTTTGTTAAAAAAAAACAAAAGTCAGGCTTTCGCAAGTCGCTCTCTGCGAGGAGCTCCAACAATTGCTCAATCCTTAACACGAGCAACTTCATTTAAAAGAAAACTGTAAATTAGCTAAATGAATCTTTCTTATTGGGAAATAAAAAGTTGGCTAACACATATAGATTATACTATTGTAGGTAGTGGTATTGTAGGACTTAGCTGTGCGTTACAACTTAAAGTGCGTTTTCCGAAAGCTAAAATTATCATATTAGAAAAAGGCATATTGCCACAAGGTGCCAGCACAAAAAATGCAGGATTTGCTTGTTTTGGAAGTCTTAGTGAAATATTAGACGATTTAAAATCGCATTCTGAACAAGAAGTCATTCAGTTAGTAGAAAAACGCGTCAATGGTTTAAAATTGTTAAGAGAAACCTTAGGTGATACAAATATTAGTTATCAAAATAATGGCGGTTATGAATTGTTTCAAAATTCAGATAATACACTTTTTGAAGCCTGTTTATCTCAAAAGGAAAGGATAAACAAATTGTTAACTCCTATTTTTAATAATGCTGTTTTTAGTTTAAAAGACAATAGTTTTCAGTTTAAAAATATAAATGAAAAGTATATTTTTAATCAGTTTGAAGGACAATTAGATACTGGAAAAATGATGGAAGCATTGCTTCAAAAAACTCAAGCAACTGGTATTAAAATTTTAAATAATATTGAAGTTGAACATTTTTTAGAAGATGTAAATTCAGTAAAAATAAAAACCAATCTATTTGAGTTTTCAACTTCAAAGTTATTTATTGCTACAAACGGATTTGCATCTCAGCTTTTAAAAGAAAACGTAAAACCTGCTCGAGCACAAGTTCTTATTACGAAACCCATTAAAGGTTTACAGATAAAAGGAACGTTTCATTTAGATAAAGGCTATTATTATTTTAGAAATATTGATAATAGAATTCTTTTAGGTGGTGGTAGAAATTTAGATTTTAAAGGAGAAGAAACGACTGATTTAAGCCAAACAGCATTGATTCAAAACAAATTAGAATCCCTTTTAAAAACAACCATTTTACCCAAAACAAATTTCGAGATTGATTATAGATGGAGTGGTATTATGGGAGTTGGAAATCAAAAAAAGGCTATTGTAAAACAAGTATCTAATCATGTGTTTTGTGGGGTAAGACTTAGTGGTATGGGTGTGGCTATTGGGAGTTTAATAGGAAAAGAATTGGCAGAACTAATTACTGAATAGGTAGGAATCTTTAAATGTAAACATGAACGTAAAGCAAGAGTTATATAACCAATGTCTTCAATTTATTGAAAACCGTTTTCATGCTATTCAAAAAACGATAAACGAAATTCAAGAATCACTCACATCAGAAACTAAAAGTAGTGCTGGCGATAAGCATGAAACGGGCAGAGCTATGTTACAATTAGAACGTGAAAAAGCAGGAAATCAACTTGCCGAAATTCAGAAAATAAAAGAAATGCTTTCTAAAGTAGATATTTCTAAAACAGCTAAAAAAATTGGTTTAGGAAGTGTTGTTTATACTTCAAAAGCTAATTATTTTATTGCAATAAGTGCTGGTGTATTAAAAGTTGAAAAAGATGCTTTTTACGCTATTTCATTAAATACACCAATTGGGCAATTATTAATTGGTAAAACGATTGGCGATGTTGTAAAGTTTAGAGATGAACAGTTTAAAATTGAAACTATTTTATAGTTTTTCTCTAATAGAAAGATACACTTCTAATCCATTTGCTAGGTTTTCATCATGTTCAAAAAATACAATATCACCATTTATTTCGGACTCAATTAAATAATAATGTCCTTTAAAATAAGATTGCTTAACGGTTGCTTTCAAGTTAGATTTTTTAGCAATTTTTATTTGATTTGCGTAAAAAAGATGGCCGTTAATTTCATTAAATTCTCCAAAGAAAGAAGCTATTAATTTGTTTTTTGGATTGTTATATAAATTTTTAGGCGTGTCTTTTGCTATAATTTTAGCTTCATGTAAAACAATCATGTGGTCTGAAAACGATAATACATCATCTTTGTCATGCGTAGCGACAATACATGTAATCTTTTTTTCTTTTAAAAATTTAAATAAACTTCTGCGTAAGGATTGTTTTTTAAAATTATCGATATGACTAAAAGGTTCATCTAGTAAAAGAATTTCGGGTTGTTTAGCAATAGCTCTGGCAATGGCAACACGTTGTTTTTGTCCGCCACTTAAAAATTTAACTTTAGTGTTTGCAACGTCATGAAGTTCTACAACTTCTAGCAGTTCGTTAATACGTACTTGTTTTTCTTCAGGATAAAAATTAGAAAGGAACGCACCAATATTTTCTGAAACCGTAATAAATGGCATCAAATCGAATTCTTGAGCCACATATTTCATGTATTCAGGTCCAATAATTAAATTATGTTTCGGACCTAAAATTTCAGAATCCTTCCAGAAGATATGGCCTTTATTTAAATTGTAAGTACCATAAAGTAGTTTTAAAAGTGTACTTTTTCCAGAACCACTTTCTCCTATAATAGAAAAGTGCTCTCCTGCTTTAACAGAAAAACTAATGTTATTTAAAACAGACTGATTTTTATAATTAAATGACAGATTTTTTACATGTAGCATAAGGCCTTTCTAAACGCAAAAATAGCATAAAAGAAATTATTATAATTTCGGTTTATTTATTTGGCAATTCTTGAAATCTCATATTATAAAGTGTAAATCCAAAAATATCGGCATATTGATCTATAATTTTGTTTACAGGAGTACCTGCACCATGACCTGCATCGGTTTCAATTCTAATTAGTGTGGGGTTTGTTCCAGTCTGTTTGCTTTGTAACTGGGCAGCAAATTTAAAACTATGCGCAGGTACAACTCTATCGTCATGATCGCCTGTTGTAATTAAAGTTGCAGGGTACTCAACGCCTTCTTTTACATTGTGAACGGGGGAATATCCTTTTAGGTATTCAAACATTTCTTTACTTTGCTCTGCTGTTCCATAATCGTAAGCCCAACCTGCGCCAGCAGTAAAGGTATGGTATCTAAGCATATCTAAAACACCTACAGCAGGTAAAGCTACTTTTGCTAATTGAGGGCGTTGTGTCATAACAGCACCAACTAATAAACCACCGTTAGAACCACCTCGTAATGCTAAATATTTAGAAGATGTATAATTATTTTCTATCAAGTATTCCGCAGCAGCGATAAAATCATCAAAAACATTTTGTTTTTTTAGTTGTATTCCTGCCTCATGCCATGCTTTACCATACTCGCCGCCACCGCGTAAGTTAGGAACTGCTAAAATACCTCCTTGTTCTATCCAAATAGTATTGGTAATACTAAATGTAGGTGTTAAGCTAATGTTGAATCCGCCATAACCATAAAGTATTGTTGGGTTTTTTCCATTTAATTCTAAACCTTTTTTATGGGTAATAATCATCGGGATTTTTGTACCATCTTTAGATTTGTAAAAAACTTGATGACTTTCATAATAGTCACTATTAAAATCTATTTCAGGTTTCCAATGTAAGGTTGTTTCACCTGTTTTAGGATTTAAGGCATAAATACTTGATGGCGTATTGTAATTTGTAAACCTATAGTATAGTATTTCAGTATTCTTTTTACCTGAAAAGCCAGTAACTGTACCTAATCCTGGTAATTCAATATCTCTAATTAAGTTACCGTTGTAATCATATTGTTTTATTTTAGAAATAGCGTCAACCATGTAATTTGTAAAGAAAAAACCACTGCCCTTTGTTGCGTTTAAAACATGTTCTGTTTCAGGAATAAGGTCTACCCAATTTTCAGGCGTTGGATTAGTGGCATCAACTGTAACTATTTTTTTGTTAGGAGCATTAAGGTTTGTTACAAGATATAATTTACTGCCTTTATTGTCTATGATGTAGCTATCACTATTTGTATGATTTAAAATAGTAATGAGTTTACTATTAGGAACCGACAAGTCTTTAATATATAGTTTATTGCCCGATGTAGACGTTTTAGGAGTTAAAATTAAATATTTGTTGTCTTCGGTTACAGTTGCATATATGTAACGATGTTTTTCTTCAGGTATTCCACCAAAAATTAAGGTATCTTCTTTTTGAGGTGTTCCAATTTTATGATAATATATTTTGTGCTGATCTGTTTTTGCAGATAATTCACTTCCCTTAGGTTTATCGTAGCTTGAATAATAAAACCCTTCATTTTTATACCAAGAAATATTACTAAATTTTACATTGATTAAAGGGGGTTCAATTTTTTCTTTTGTAATAGTATTTATAATGATGATTTTTCTCCAATCGCTACCACCTTCAGAAATAGAGTAAGCTAATATGTTACCATTTTTTGAAAAGCTTAAGTCGTCTAAAGAAATGGTTCCGTCTTTAGAAAACGTATTTGGGTCTAAAAAAACGGTTTCTTTACCATTTTCTTTTTTTCTATAAATAATATCTTGATTTTGTAAGCCATCATTTTTTGAAAAATAAGTATAATCTCCTTCTATAAAAGGTGCTCCAATTTTTTCGTAATCCCATAAACTTGCTAAACGTTCTTTTAGTTTGTTTCTGTATGGAATTTGATTTAAATACTTATAAGTGGTTGTGTTTTGAGCTTTTACCCAAGCTTTGGTTTCTATACTTTTATCATCTTCTAACCAACGATAAGGGTCTTTTATTACTGTGTTAAAATAAGTATTAACAGTATCAACGACTTTTGTTATGGGATAACTCTTGTCTGTATTTTTTTGTTCTTTATTTTCTTTTTTACAGCTCATTAAAATTACTATGACTAAAAAACTAAGGGCTAATTTTTGCATGATTTATGAATTTATAATTCACCAAAAATAAACAAAAAAGCTCCTGTTATAAAATACAGAAGCTTTAGAGTTTGTTTAGTTTATAAAATATTGTTTATTACACTAAATTATTTTTAATTAAATATTCAGCAATTTGAATGGTGTTAGTTGCAGCACCTTTGCGTAAGTTATCGGCAACAATCCACATATTTAATGTGTTAGGTTGAGTTTCATCTCTACGTAATCTTCCAACAAAAACCTCATCTTTATCGTGTGCAAAAATTGGCATTGGATAGGTGTTTGTAGCGGTATTATCTTGTAAAATAACACCAGGTGTGTCGCTAATAATTTGTCTAACTTCAGCTAAATCAAAATCATTTTCAAATTGTACATTCACAGATTCTGAGTGTCCACCAGCAGTAGGAATACGAACGGCAGTAGCAGTTACAGAAAAAGTTTTGTCGTTAAATATTTTTTGTGGCTCTTTAGCCAATTTCATTTCTTCTTTAGTATATCCGTTTTCTAAAAACACATCACAATGTGGTAATGCATTTCTACCAATTGGGTAAGGATATGCCATTTCACCTTCTATACCAGCAATTTCGTTTTCTAACTGTTTTACTGCTTTAACACCAGTACCAGAAACCGATTGATATGTTGAAACAACAACACGTTTCATTTTATATTTTTTATGAAGTTGCGACAACGCCAAAACCATTTGAATAGTAGAACAGTTTGGATTTGCAATAATTTTATCGTCTTTAGTTAATTCGTTAGCATTAATTTCTGGAACTACTAGTTTTTTAGTAGGATCCATTCTCCATGCCGAAGAATTATCAACTACAGTCGTACCTACTTCAGCAAATTTTGGAGCCCATTCTAAAGACGTATCACCACCTGCAGAAAATATAGCAATTTGAGGTTTTGCAGCAACAGCATCTGCTAATCCAATTACGGTATATTCTTTATTTTTATAGGTTAACTTTTTTCCAACAGAACGTTCTGAAGCTACTACTAATAATTCTGTAACAGGAAAATTACGTTCTTCTAGTACTTTTAGCATTACTTCGCCAACCATTCCTGTTGCTCCTACAACTGCTACTTTCATTTTTTATAATTTTAAGTTTTAATAAAATAGAGTTCGCAAAATTAACCATTAATTCTATTTTAGGATGAAAATAAAGCCCTTGTTTTTTTAAAACAAGGGCTTTTTAACAACAAATAACACAATGTTATTTATTTAACAAGTTGTTACTTTTTAAGCAAGTCTCTTATTTCTGCAAGTAAATCTTCTTGAGATGGTCCTGCAGGAGCAGCTGGTGCCGGTTCTTCTTTTTTCTTCATTTTATTAACACCTTTTACAATTAAGAACATAACAAAGGCAACAATAATAAAGTCTATAACATTAGTTAAGAAAGCACCCCAAAGTACAGAAACTTCACCTTCTAATACTCCTTCTGCATTTGCAACACCTTCTTTAATTACAAATTTTAAATCTTTGAAATCGGCATTAAATATTAACCCGATTAGTGGAGACACAATTCCTCCGGTAAAAGAAGTTACTACTTCTTTAAAAGCAGCACCCATTACAAAACCTACAGCAATGTCTATAAGGTTGCCTTTCATTGCAAACTCTTTAAATTCTTTAAGCATAATTTTAAATTTCTAGTTAGTGAGCAACTAAAATAGTTAAAAGAATTAACATTTGTTAAAATGCTTATTTTAAGTAAATACGTTTTACACGCTGAGAAATGGAGGTTATTAGCTCGTAAGAAATTGTGTTTGCTGCTTCTGCTAAAGTTTCAGCTGTTGAGTTTGCATCAAAAATAATAACCTCATCACCTTCTTTGCAATTAATGTTTGTAATGTTAACCATAATCATGTCCATACAAACATTTCCAATTATAGGAGCTCGTTGTCCATTGATAGTAACAAATCCTTTTTCTTTTCCATATATTCTACCAATACCATCGGCATGACCAATAGGAAGTGTTGCTGTTTTTAGAACAGTTTTACTTTTGAAAGCTCTGTTGTATCCAACAGATTCTCCTTTTTCAATAATGTGAATTTGAGAAATAATTGTTTTTAGAGAAGCTATAGGTTTTAGATTTTTATTTTCTTTTTCTGAATTACCAAAACCGTATAAACCAATACCGCTTCTTACCATATTTAAATGAGCTTCTGGATAGTTTAGAATTCCAGAAGTATTACAAATATGAAGCATAGGTTTATAGCCAATTGCTTTTGTGAAATTTTCGGCTATATTTTTAAAGATTTCAATTTGATTTAAAGTGAATTCTCTTTCATTTAAATCTTCGCTAGCTGCTAGATGTGAAAATATCGATTTAACTTTTATAGTTTTGGTTTCTTCTAATGTATTTATGATAGATTCTATGTCCTTTTGCCAAAATCCTAACCGGTTTAAACCCGTATTAAACTTGATGTGAATAGGATATTCATCTAGGTTTTCATTTAAAGCAACATTAATAAATTCATTTAAAATTTTAGCATTATAAATACTAGGTTCTAAGCAGTATTCAATTATAGTTTTAAAATTTACTGATAGCGGATGAAGAACTAAAATAGGTTTTGTTATACCAGCATTACGTAATGCCACACCTTCATTTACATAAGCAACTGCAAAATAATCGACATCTAATTTTTGTAAATATTTAGCTATTTCGTTAGCATCGCTGCCGTAAGCATATGCTTTAACTACTGCTAAAAATTTGGTGTTTTCTTGTAGTTTAGATTTAAGATATTCATAATTATGCTGAAGTGCTTTTAAGTCAATTTCAAGCACAGTTTCTTGAGCTTTACTCATTCTTGTCTTTCTTTTTAGAATGTATTTCTTCGGCATCATTCACTTTCATGTTGCGTACTTTATCTCTCATAGTTGCTTTATAATAGGCAGCTCTACTTAAAGGTTCGTATTCATCAACTTCACCTAAAAGGACAAGGTTTTCATCTTTAGATTTTCGGTAACTATATTGCGCTAAATTTCCAGTACGCGTGCAAACAGCATGAACTTTAGTTACATATTCGGCAGTTGCCATAAGGTTGGGCATAGGGCCAAACGGATTGCCTTTAAAATCCATATCTAAACCAGCTACAATAACACGAATGCCTTTATTAGCTAAATCATTACAAACACGAACAATCTCGTCATCAAAAAACTGAGCTTCATCAATACCAACTACATCACATCCATCGGCTAGAATAGGAATATTGGCAGCTGCAGGAACTGGTGTTGAACGTATTTCGTTAGCGTCGTGAGACACTACCATATCTTCATTATAACGTATGTCAATAGAAGGCTTAAAAATTTCTACTTTTTGCCTTGCAAATTGGGCACGTTTAAGCCTGCGAATTAATTCTTCTGTTTTTCCAGAAAACATGGAACCACAGATAACTTCAATCCATCCAAATTGTTCTTTATGATTTACGGTATTTTCAAGAAACATTTTGTAATTTTAGCACTAAAACGAAGTCATTATTCCGTTTGTATAAAGGTGGCGCAAATTTATTAAAAATCAAAAGCCTAATTAGCATTAATTTTAAATTTTATAAATAATGAAATATCCAAAATGAAATATCTAGTTATATAGATGAAAAAAAAATATGGATGTTACATGGTGATCAAAAAAATAAATAATAAAAACTCATGAAAAAGAAGCTAGAGTCTGAATTAGTTAGTATAGCCCACAGAATTCTTAAATTAAAAGGAAAGGAAGATGTTATTAAGATGCATGCTGAAGTTACTGAGCTTTTTGAAAAGTTATCGGTTTTAAAGTTTGCACATGAAAATTTTGAAGGAGATATTCCAACAATAGGTAGTGATTCTTCGTTTTTTGGTATGTTAGATCAAGCTTTTAATAATAAAGTGAGTGACAATATTGAAGTTGATGATAAAGTTTATATAAACTTAGATGATTCTGAACATGACGATATTATGGAACATGGGATAAAAACCATTAAAGATATGGTAGCACATATGCCAGAAGATACAGAAGCTATCGATACCGTTTTTGAAGAAGCTATTCCAAAACCAGAAATTAAAAAAACAGATTTAGAAGATATTACAGAAGGGTTTAAAGAGATGCCTGTTTTTGAACCTGTTTTAAAATCTACAAATGGTTTTTCTAAAGAAAAAAAATCTCTTAACGATAAACTTAATAGAGGCGGATTACATATTGGGCTTAACGATAAAATAGCATTTATTAAACATCTATTTGATGGTAAAAGTGAAGACTATGAGCGTGTTTTATCGCAATTAAATACGTTTAATTCGTTAGATGAAGCCACACATTTTATTCAAAATATTGTGAAATTAGATTATAATAATTGGGAAGGTAAAGAAGAGTTTGAAGCACGTTTTATGACTATTATAGAAGCTAAGTTTGAATAATGAGTAAACTTTATATTGTACCAACACCCATAGGAAATTTAAAAGATATCACCTTTAGAGCTGTTGAAATTTTAAAAGAAGTCGATTTAATACTTGCAGAAGACACACGAACCTCTGGGAAATTATTAAAGCATTATGAGATTTCAACGCACATGCAATCGCACCATATGCATAATGAGCATAAAACAGTTGAAAACATTATACAGAAAATAAACGCAGGAACAACAGTCGCGCTTATTAGTGATGCAGGAACTCCAGCTATTTCCGATCCTGGTTTCTTGTTAACTAGAGCCTGTATAGAAAATAATATAGAAGTGGATTGTCTTCCTGGAGCAACAGCCTTTGTACCTGCATTAGTAAATTCAGGATTACCAAACGATAAGTTTGTGTTTGAAGGTTTTTTGCCCGTTAAAAAAGGACGACAAACACGATTATTATTACTTGCCCAAGAAACTAGAACTATTATTTTTTATGAAAGTCCGCATAAACTTATAAAAACATTGGGGCATTTTTGTGAGTATTTTGGAGAAGACAGACAAGTATCAGTATCAAGAGAGTTAACAAAACTATACGAAGAAACTATTAGAGGAACTGTTAAAGAAGTGCTTGAACATTATACAAACAAGCCACCAAAAGGAGAAATAGTAATTGTAGTTGATGGAAAAGCCCATAATGGGCATTTAAAAAAACAAAAATGACATTAGAAACATTTATAAATAAATTAAGAAACACACCAGAAAGCATTGACTTTTCAGAAACTATGGCTGTTATTGAAGCCAACTATAAGTTTACACCAACAGCTTTTAAAAATGGCGCTTTACAAAATGAAGCTGGGCAAAACTCAGGCTCATGTAAGTTGTTTGCTTTTGCAAAATGGCAAGGTTTTACTAAAGAAGAAACCTTAGCATGTTTTGGTCAATATTATTTTGATGAGGTTTTAAATGTACCAAACGGCACAGGGCATCAAAACATTAGAAATTTTATGAATACTGGATTTGATGGGCTGAGTTTTGAGGGTGAGCCTTTGAAATAGTATTTGGTTACTTTTTAAGATTTGGTCTAAGCTTTTTCATTTAAAAAGCTCCTAAATATTGTTGGTACTCAAATATTTTTTGAGGATTGGCTTTTATATCAATGCGTTTTATTTCTTCATTATTTTCATTAAGTTCAATTAAAAAACTTTGATCGCCATCATCTAACATTCTTAGGTACATTTTAATTGTTCCATCTTCATTATAAAATTTCATAGCTTCAAAATCGTCATAATTAGAAGAAATTTGCTCAGAAAAAACTTTTCCTCCCCGTATAGTTTGAGTAATATTTTTACCATTTTTAATAAACATTTGAGATTCTATATTCCCTAATAAATCATAAGTAACCGATTCTATTACTTTTTCGTCTTTAATTTTAGATTCAGATTTTATTTTTCCATTTTCAAAATAACTAACACTTTTACCATATTTAACGCCATTTTTGTAAGTATTAATTTTGTTTAATTTTCCATTTAAATAATAAATTTTTTCTTCACCGTTTCTTTTCCCATTTATATAATTGGATTCAGAAAAGATCAATCCATTATTATGAAAAACAATACCTGTACCATTTAAAATGCCATTTTTAACTTTAAATTCTTCCCACTTTTTAAATTTGTCACCTACTACGTAATATCCATTTAATGGTTTTCGGGTTGTATTATCTCTATAAACACCTATTCCATTATAAGAATCTATAAAATATGAGTTTTTTTCTATTAATTTGAAATTCAATAAGTTTTCTTTAAATTTGTCTTTACAGCTAAAAAATAGAATAAATATAATAGAGCAAATTGTTAATAATTGTATTTTAATAAGTTTCATATTGTTTTTAAGTTTGTTTAAAATCTAGCGTCTAAAAATCTATTCGTGTTTTCCTTTCTCCCAACCATGTTTTCCTAAATACTGTTCGCCGCTTTCTACAGCGCCGTTTTCAATAGAAGTTCCCATAGAATCATTCCATCTATTTAGGTAGCCAAATAAAGAAATAACGCCTAACATTTCTACAATTTCACCTTCATTCCAATATTTATATAAGCGCTTTTTAATAGTTTCATCAACTGCATTAGGTACTTGGCTAGCTGCTAAACTAAAATCTAAAGCAGCCCGTTCGGCTTCGTTAAATGCAGGATGCGTTCGGTACTCCCAAATATTATCTAGTTGTTTTTGTTCTGCGCCATAACGTTCGGCAGCTCTAATGGCATGGGCTTGACAATATCTGCAACCAGTAGCGTTACTACTTACCCAAGCAATTAATCGTTTTAAAGCCGAAGTTACATTTCCTTCATTAGCCATAACAGCTTTGTTTAAATTAATAAAAGCTTTACTTATTGCCGGACGCCTTTGCATAGTAAGTACCGAATTTGGGCAAAATCCTAAGGTCTCATTAAAAAACTGGGCAAGGTTTTTGGTTTCCAAATCATAATCGGCAGATAAAGGTGTTACTAAAGGCATATTTTATTTTTTAGTAGTATTTTTGAAGCTACAAGTAACAAAATATTTTTAAAAATGGCAGTTCAAATTAGTACTAAGTGGTTAGGAGCCATGAAGTTTGAAAGTACAAATCCATCAGGACATAATTTATTTATAGATGCAGGCGAAGAAAATGGAGGGAAAGGCGAAGGCTATCGCCCAAAAGCATTAATGCTTTCTGGTTTGGCGGGTTGTTCGGGCTTAGATGTAGCATCATTAATAAAAAAAATGAAGTTAGATGTTGAAGATTTTAAAATTGATATTGATGCTAATTTAACTGAGGAGCATCCTAAATTTTACGATAAAGTTGTTATGAGTTTTCATTTTTACGGAAATGATTTAGATGAAAAAAAACTTCAAAAAGCAGTTGATTTATCTGTTGAAAAATATTGTGGCGTTATGGAAATGTTTCGTCAATTTTCAGAATTAACTGTAGAAACTCATTTTCATAATTCTTAGAAATGCGTTGGACGCTTAAACCAAAACCACAACTTGAAAAACTAAAGGCTTTAAAAGAAGCACTTCAAGTAGACGACGTTACTGCAACCTTATTATTGCAGCGAGGTATAGAAAACTATGAAGATGCTAAACGTTTTTTTAGACCTAGTTTTGAAGATTTGCACGATCCGTTCTTAATGAAAGATATGGATAAGGCAGTTGCACGTATTGAAAAAGCAATTGCCAGTAAAGAAAACATTTTGGTTTATGGTGATTATGATGTTGATGGCACTACATCGGTAGCTTTAATGTCGTCGTATTTAAAAACAAAACACAATTTAGTTTACACGTATATTCCTAATAGATATGATGAGGGTTATGGGGTTTCATATAAGGGAATCAATTTTGCTCAAGAAAACGACTTTTCGTTAATTATTACGTTAGATTGTGGTATAAAAGCTGTTGAAAAAGTAGCGCATGCCAAAACATTAGGCATCGATTTTATTATTTGCGATCATCATAGACCAGGAGTAGAAGTTCCTGATGCCGTTGCTGTATTAGATCCTAAACAAGACGATTGTAATTACCCTTATAAAGAGTTATGTGGTTGCGGTGTTGGTTTTAAATTAATTCAAGCTTTAGCTTCAAAAGAAGGGAAAACAGCTGAAGATTTAAGTGAATATTTAGATTTAGTTGCCACTGCAATAGGTGCCGATATTGTTCCTATTGATGGAGAAAATAGAGTGTTAGCTTATTTTGGTTTAATGGTTATAAATACCAATCCTAGACCAGGTATTAAAGCTATTTTAGCTCAAGTTAAAAAAACGGAGCTTACCATTACCGATGTTGTTTTTGTTGTGGCTCCGCGAATTAATGCGGCGGGACGAATGAAACATGGTAATTATGCGGTGACTTTGTTAGTTGAAGACGACGACGATTTAGCGACTAAATATGCCAGTGAGATTAATGAGTATAATCTTGATAGGCGCGAAATAGATAAAGAAATTACTGAAGAAGCTCTTAAACAAATAGAAGAGAATAAAGAACAAAACAATCTAACCACAGTTGTTTATCATGAAGATTGGCATAAAGGTGTTATTGGTATTGTGGCTTCTAGATTAACAGAAACTTATTACAGACCTACTTTGGTTTTTACAAGAAGTGGCGATAAGTTGTCAGCTTCAGCTCGCTCAGTTAAAGGGTTTGATGTTTACAATGCTTTGGAAGCGTGTAGCGAACATATTGAACAATTTGGAGGTCATAAATATGCTGCGGGTTTAACTCTTAATGAAGAAAATTACGAAGCTTTTAAACAAGCTTTTGAAGATGAAGTTTCTAAAACTATTGATAGGAATTTATTAATACCAGAGATTAAAATAGATACTCAAATAGAGTTGGATGACATTACGCCTAAGTTTTATAGAATTTTAAAACAATTTGCTCCTTTTGGACCCAATAATATGACACCCGTTTTTATGACGAGTCACTTATTAGATACAGGTTATGGAAAATGTGTAGGCGAAGATAAAACACATTTAAGGATGACTGTAACACAACCACAATCTAATAGGTTTGTCGCTATTGGTTTTGGAATGGGAGATAAACTTGATATTATTTCTAGTAAGAAACCTTTTAAAGCGGTATATTCTATTGATGAAAACGAATGGCAAGGTAATGTATCACTTCAATTAAAATTAAGAGATATTAAGGAGTAAGCTATGGCAAAAAATGATCCTTACGCAGCATTGCGATTTAAAGAATTCAATATATTTCTTTTAGTCCGTTTTGTACTGGTATTTGGTTGGTCTATGCAATTTATTGTTATAGAATGGCAAGTGTACAGTATTACTAAAGATCCTTTATATCTTGGTATTATTGGTTTAATGGAAATTATTCCAGCATTTACAATGGCATTATTTGCGGGACATATTGTAGACCAAAAAGAAAAGCGTAACCTTTTTGCTTTATGTATTGCAGCTTTTTCATTAATTAGTTTGGGTTTGTTTTTTTTAACCTGGGATGAGATAGTATCAGGTTGGAGTACAAAAGCAATATTATATGCTATTTATGCTTTTGTGTTTTTTGGAGGATTTTTACGTTCTTTTTTCGGACCTACAATATTTTCGTTAGTGGCTCTAATTGTACCAAAAAAAGTATATCCTAATGCTGCAACATGGAGTACTAGTACATGGAAAGCGGCGACTGTTTTAGGAGCACTTTTTGGTGGGTTTTTTATTCATTGGCTTGGAGTAGATAAAACTCTTTGTATTATATTTCTATTAGTTTTAACCTCATTATTCCTTGTGTTTTTAATTAAAAAGAAACCTATTTTAAACCCTAAAATAGGTGAACCTATTAAGGAAAGTTTAAAAGTAGGTGTGCGTTTTGTTTTTAATAATAAAGCTATTTTAGGTGCATTAACCTTAGATATGATTGCTGTTTTGTTTGGTGGTGCTGTGGCTTTATTATCTGTTTTTGCTCAAGATATTTTGGAGGTTGGTTCGCAAGGATTCGGTATTTTAAATGCTTCAGTGTCTTTAGGAAGTATTTTTAGTATGTTTATGACTACCTATTTGCCAATAAGTAAAAATGCAGGTAAAAAATTATTGGCTTCTATTTTCGGGTTTGGATTATGCATTATTGCTTTTGGATTTTCTGATGTGTTTTGGCTAAGTGTACTTGCTTTATTTTTAAGCGGAGCGACTGATGGTGTTTCTATGGTAATAAGACAAACCATTTTACAATTAAAAACGCCTGATGATATGAGAGGTAGAGTGTCTGCAGTAAATTCGATGTTTGTGGGTTCTTCTAATGAACTTGGGGCTTTTGAAAGTGGTGTTACTGCCAAAATATTAGGGCCTGTTGCTGCTGTGGTTTTTGGCGGCACGATGACTCTAATTACTGTTTTAACTATTGGCGCCAAGAATAAAACGCTTAGAAACTTAGACTTAACTAAGGATATTGAAGCACATGAAAATGAAGAGGCTTAATATGTAATCAATTCAAAATTGTCTCCATCAAAAACACCATAAGTGTAATATTGAATCCAATCGCCTAGGTTAATGTATTTTGAAGTGTCATTTAAAGCTATTTCTAGCGGCAAGTGTCTGTGTCCAAATACAAAGAAATCGCGGTGTTTGTCTTCTAGTTTGCGTTTACTATATTGAACGAGCCATTCGTTTTCTTCACCTAAAAAAGTAGCATCATCGTCGCCAGAAATAAGTTTGTTTTTTACAGATAAGTATTGCGCAATTCGCATACCAATATCGGGATGTGCCCATCTGAAAAGCCATTTAAAAAACGGATTTGTAAATACTTTTTTCATGCGTTTATAACCTTTGTCTCCAGGGCCTAAGCCATCGCCATGACCAATAAAAAAGGTTTTATTATTAAAGGTAAACTCTTTAGGTTTATGATAAACAGGAATGTTGAGTTCTTCTTCAAAATAGCCATTCATCCATAAATCATGATTGCCTACAAAGTAGTAAATAGGAATTCCAGAATCTGATATTTCGGCAAGTTTGCCTAAGGTTCTTGTAAAGCCTTTTGGTACAACGGTTTTATATTCGAACCAAAAATCGAATAAATCACCAAGAAGGAAAATAGCAGCGGCATCATGTTTTACTTCGTCTAACCATGCTACGAATTTTTTTTCGCGCGGACGAGAAGCTTCTTGAGTTGGAGCTCCTAAATGGTTATCTGAAGCGAAATATATTTTTTTTCCTTTTGGAATTTGCATGTTGTAAATATACTAATTCCTGTTAAATCGCATATTCACAAATACATTATTATATCACATAAATTAATGAGTAATGCAGGAATTTCATTATTGGTAAAACTGTTTCTTTTTGCGTTAGGGATTACTCATTCATTCTTATTTTATTAAATCAGAAATTGTGAATATTCATTTGAGCAATAGTTGGAGCTCCTCGCAGAGAGTGACTTATGAAAGTCCGACCCTTTTGGGTAACATTCTAAACATTATCAAAAGCAAACCATTCGGCAAAGGAGCTGTCGGTTTCTTGTAGTTTTAAAGAATGTAAAGCAATGTGTGATGGTAGGCGTTTCTTTATTTTTTTTGAAAAATCGATAACCATCATTTCGCTAGTTGGTTGGTAATCTACTAGTAAAACATTGTGTCCGCGATCTTGTAGCTCTTTTGCAAGTTCTATATGTGGTGTATTTTTATTGAAAACGGTAGCGTGGTCGAAAATATCTACTATTTCTTCTTTTACAATTTTTTTTAAATCACCAAAATCTATAACCATGCCATATTTTACATGGTTTTTATCGTTAATAGGTTTGCCAAAAACAGTAACCGAAAGCTTGTAGCTATGGCCATGTACATTTTTACATTTACCGTCATAGCCATAAAGGGCATGACCTGTTTCAAAAGAGAATTGTTTAGTTATGCGAATACCACTCATTATAAAGTATGATTTAAAAATACAAAGATATTCATTTTGTAAAAGCAAATGGTTTTTAGATTACATTTGCTCGCTTTTATCTAAAAAAGGATAGATGATTTTTATTTACGCTTATGAGTCATTTATTTGAATCTTTGGATTTTATTGAGAATCCACTTTATGAACAAATAATTTCAGATCTTGCTAAACAGCAATATAGTATTGTTGAGCAGTTTTTTACTTTAGAAGAAGTATCTTTATTAAGAGAATCACTTTTAGAAAAGTATGAAGAAGATGCTTTTAAAAAAGCGGCCATTGGCAATAAATTGAATGAAACTATTGAAAGATCGATACGAGGTGATTTGATTTTGTGGATGGATGAAACTAAAGCAAACCTTAAAGAATCCTTGTTTTTTAATAAGATAAATGATTTGGTTACTTACTTAAATAAAACCTGTTTTCTTGGAATTTTACACAAAGAGTTTCATTATGCTTTATACCCAAAAGGTACTTATTATAAAAAACATATTGATACTTTTCAGAATGATGATAGACGGAAATTATCTTTCGTTTGTTATTTAAATGAAGAAGGTTGGTTGCCAGAAAACGGTGGCGAGTTAGTGTTGTATTTAAATAAAAACGGAGAGGAAACAGAAAAGGTTATTTATCCATTTCCTGGAAGGATGGTAATATTTGAAAGCCAGATAATTGAACATGAAGTAAAACCAGTAAACACTAAAAGAATGAGTATTACAGGTTGGTTAAAAACGAGATAACTATCTGCGTTTTCTTCTGTTAACTACATAAACAATTATTAAAATTATGGCTAGTACTAGAAACAATCCGTTTCCGCTTAAAAATGACAAAAAATCCATATTATTCTTTATTAATTCTGTTTTTATTATATCTGTAAATAACATAAGCTAACAATACAAGAAGAACAAAAGGTAGCATAGAGCCAATAAAAACACCAATTTCATAATTTTTATCGGGTGCATTTTGAATTTTTTCTTCAATGTTGATGTCTTGTATTAAAGAAATGAATAGATACATAATTATTAGTTTGTTTGTTAATTACAAAGTTAATTGTTTTGTGAAAGCTTTGTAAATGTTTTTCTAAATTTTATAATTAATGGTATGCCCCTTGCAATAATCCAGAAAGTAAGTGCTATAAAAATACCATGTAGTTTATAACCAATGCTATCTAACCAAAAGAGGATGGGTATAAAAACTATAAATGTTGAAAATAATAGTACATTTCTTAAATGCTTCATTTTACCTAAACCTTTAAAAATACCATCAAAAATAAAGGCTATGGCGCAAAGCGGTTGCATGATGAGGATTATCCAAAAGGAATTATAAAACAGGTTTAAAACCTCTGGGTCTTTTGAAAAAAGACGTCCTAATGGATAATAAAAAATAGTTCCAATTATAGCCATTGCAATACCAATAAGAATACCGTACTTAATTAATTTATTGCTTAATTTAAGAAGAGTACCATATGCTTTAGCACCCAATAATTTTCCAGATAAAATATTACCAGCACTAGCATAACCATCAATAAAAAAAGCACCAAAAAACCATAAGTTTATAGATATAGTATAAGCTGCAATATATGCTGCTCCGTAACCTGTTGCGAAACGCGTTGCAAAATATAAGGTTGTGTTTAATGCTATGGTTCTAACAAATAGGTTGAGAATCATAATTATGAATCTGGTTATTTCTTTATTTAGGGGAAAGCTTAATTTTAATGGAATGTTTGTTTTTTTAAGTAAATAATAAGCCGATAATAACCCCATTAAACATTGAGCAACAAGACTTGCATAAGCAGCACCTTTTATATTCATTGCGGGTATATAATTTTGAATACCAAATACAAAAATATAATCTAAAACAATGTTTGTAATGGCACCAATTATGGCAATAACCATAGGGTAATATGTGTTTTGTAAACCTCTAAAAGTACCAAAAACAGCTATGGTAAATAAGGTAAAAGGAAAGCCAAAAACACGAATTTTATAATAGTCTACACTATATTCTAAAATTAGATTAGAGGCATTATAAAGTTTAAAAATACTTTTAGCGAATGGATAGGTAGATAGAATAATTAAAACACTTAATGAGGTAATTATAAAAATAGCTTGAGCTGGTAAATTTTTTATTTTTTCTAGTTTATTGGCGCCAACATATTGAGATACTATTGATGAAATAGCACTTCTAGTTTGTCCTAATACCCAAATTAACATAGAAATAAAAGCTCCAACAATACCTACAGCGGCTAACGATTCGGTGGCATTTATATCAATGTTTCCAACAATAGCGGTATCTGTAATAGATAGAATAGGTTCAGAAATACCTGAAATTAAAGCAGGAATGGCTAATTTATTTATATGTTTTAAACTAATGTCTGTACTCATAAAACAAGTTCGTAACAGTAAAATGGATGTTTACTTTGATTTGGAAAATATATAGCCTCTAGTTGTTTATAGCCACGGTGTTTGTAAAATTGTAAATTCCGTTTGTTTTGTGAAAAAGTATCTAACCGTATGGATGTAAAATTGTTTTTTAAAGCAGAATCTTCCGCAAATTGCATGAGTTTTTGCGCATAACCTTGTCTTTGATGTTTTGGATGAATAGCTAAACGGTGTATGTAAATGTTGTTATCATTTTTGGTTAGCCAAGATACTGGCTTGTAGACTTCATCCATAAAAGTTGAAATAGTAATACAACCAATAATGGTGTTTTCTATTTCTAAAACATATAATTCATTACGCTCAAGATCTTTAATAAAAGCTTCTTTATTAGGATAAAAAGCATTCCATTGATAAATGTTTTTATCAATTAAATTATTTGTACAAGCTTTAGTAATTAGTATCAGATTTTCAATATTTAACAAGGTTGCTTTACGAATCATTTAAAAGTTTTACTTTTACGTCAAATTTATTGTAAATTTAGCTATCAAACTTATATATGAAGAATATTTTAGTTCCTGTTGGGTCATCAAAAAATGCATTAAGTCATTTACAATATGCTGTAGATTTTGCCGAATCTTTTGGTGCAAAACTATTTATAGTACAAGTATATAATGTATATACGAAAGCAGGAACCATGATTAATGTTGATCACGTTATTGAACGAGAAGGCAAAGCGTTTTTGAATAATTTGGTTTCTAAAATTAATACAAAAAATGTTGATGTAACGGTTAAGGTTTTAAAAGGAAAATTAATTGATACTTTAGAATTAGCATGTAAAGTTGCCAATGTTGATTTAATTTTGGTTGAGCCGAGAACAAACTCTATTAAAGATGAGGTGTTTTTAGGTAAAACATCGGGTAAAATTATAAAACAAACACAAATACCTGCGCTTATAGTTCCTGAAGGATATACTTTTAAGCCTATGAAAAGTATTTTATTGGCATTAAAATCTGCCATAATAAAAAAGGAAGATGCTTTAAATCAATTAGTAGATATTAAAAATAATTTTGATGCTGTTGTTAATTTATTATTAGTTAAGACACTTTATTATAATGATGGTGATTTTAATGTTGATGAGAATTTAAAGAGTATAGTTTCTTCTATAACAGAAAGTGAAAATGCCACAATGTTCCAAGGTGCTTTAGAGCATTTTCAAACACACAATCCAGACCTTTTATGTGTTGTAAGACGCAAGCGAGGTTTCTTTGCCAAAAAATGGGAAAAAAACACGATTCTTAAAAAGGATTTCCATAGTAAAAGACCTGTTTTAGTTTTAAGTGGGTTAAAATAATTATGGGGATGTAGCTCAGTTGGCTAGAGCGCTTGACTGGCAGTCAAGAGGTCGTCGGTTCGAATCCGATCTTCTCCACGTTATAAAAGCTTCAAAAGTTTATTCTTTTGAAGCTTTTTACTTTAAAACCTAGCAAATAATCATTTTTACATAATAATTTGTTCAGTTCTATTAATATATTTTTGGATATGTTATTTATTTTTAAGTTATTTATAATTGTTTATTTGACACTTATAATTTTTTTTAAATAAAATCATGAATTAAAAACTTAAAACTAATACCATGAATAATTATAAAACAGTTTTTTTGAAGTTTTTTACAATCTTTTTTGTAACAACATTGACAGTCTATTCTCAAGAAGGAATTACCAAAATAACAATAAATAATACTGAGGATTCCCCAGTTATAAGCAAACATATTTATGGGCATTTTGCAGAGCATTTGGGACGATGTATTTATGATGGTTTTTTTGTTGGAGACACTTCTAAAATAGCAAATACTAACGGTGTTCGCAATGATATTATTGAAGCTTTAAAAGCTTTAAAAATTCCTAATTTACGTTGGCCTGGTGGATGTTTTGCAGATACATACCACTGGAAAGATGGTATTGGACCGTTAGAGGACAGACCAACTATAGTAAACCAGTGGTGGGGTGGTGTAACCGAAGACAATAGTTTTGGTACACATGATTTTTTAAATATGTGTGAGTTGTTAGAAACAGAGCCTTATTTATCTGGAAATGTAGGTAGTGGGACTGTACAAGAATTAGCAGATTGGGTGCAATACACTAATTTTTCTGGTAAAAGCCCAATGAGTGATTTGCGTAAAGAAAATGGAAGAAGCGAACCTTGGAAAGTAAAATATTGGGGTATTGGAAATGAAGCATGGGGTTGTGGAGGCAACATGACAGCAAGTTATTATGCAAACGAATATAGAAAATATGCCACTTTTATATCAGATTGGAGTAATAGTGGAGGGTTAAAGCGTATTGCATCAGGAGCAAGTAGTGATGATTATGAATGGACTGAAACTTTGATGAAAAATATTCCAAATAATATGCTTGGTGGTTTAGCATTGCATCATTATTCGGTTATAAGTTGGCAAAATAAAGGAGATGCGGTAAGTTTTACTGAAGATCAATATTTTTCAACGATGTCTGAAGCTTTAAAAATGGAAGAGCTAGTTACTAAGCATGCAGCCATTATGGATAAATATGACCCTAAGAAAAAAATTGATTTGGTAGTTGATGAATGGGGAGGTTGGTATGATGTTGAAACAGGAACAAACCCAGGGTTTTTATATCAACAAAACACCATGAGAGATGCGGTTTTGGCAGGTGTAACGCTTAATATTTTTAATAATCACGCCGATAGAGTGCGTATGGCAAATTTAGCACAATGTGTAAATGTGTTACAAGCAGTTATTCTTACAGATAAAGCTAAAATGATTTTAACGCCAACATATTATGTAATGCAAATGTATGCGGTTCATCAAGATGCTAAGTTATTACCGCTAACTTTTGAATCTCCAATGTATAATTATAACGGAAAAACACTTCCAGCAATATCGGTTTCAGCGTCAAAAGATGTTAATGAGTTAGTACATGTTTCTTTAGTAAATATAGATGCTAATAAAGAAAATATAATTGAAATTGATTTAAAGGAGCTTGGTGTTAAAAACGTTTCAGCGTCTATTATTACTTCAAAAAAATTACAAGATTATAATTCTTTTGATAATCCTAAAAATATACAACCAACCAATTATAAAAAGTTTAAAATTAAAAATGGAAAGCTCAATGTTACAGTTCCTCCCTTTTCGGTTATTGTTTTAGAAGGAAAAAAATAATGGAGTATTATGAAATAAATCAACTAAATAAAAAAAGGACATTATGAATAAATTTAAAAAAGGTATCTATGCTTTTTCATTAATGGGAATAGCATTTTTAAGCGTTCAATGTAAAAGTGATAAGAAGAAAGATACAGAAGCAACACCTCAAAATAAAACAGTAAACATGGTAACAATTTCAAAGGAAGCTTATGGTGTAACATCAGATAGCATAGCCGTAGATAAGTATATAATGAAGAATGAAAAAGGTATGGAAATTAGTGTTATTACTTACGGTGGCATTATTACCTCTTGGACAGCTCCAGATAGAAACAATAATTATAAAGATATCGTTTTAGGGTATAATACTTTAGAAGAATATGAAAAAGAAACGCCATTTTTTGGCGCATTAATTGGAAGATATGGTAACCGAATTGCAAAAGGAAAGTTTTCATTAGACGGAACAGAATATACATTAGCAACTAATAATGATACTAACCATTTACATGGTGGAGATAAAGGGTTCGATAAAGTGGTTTGGAATGCTTCTGAAACAAAGACAGATAGTACAGCTTCATTAGTACTTACATACTTAAGTAAAGACATGGAAGAAGGGTATCCAGGTAATTTAGAAACCAAGGTAACTTATACACTTACAAATGATAATGAACTGCAAATAGTTTATGAAGCAACTACCGATAAGAAAACCATTGTAAACTTAACGCAGCATTCTTACTTTAATTTAACGGGTAATTTTTCTAAAACAATTTTAGATCATGAAATTACTATTGATGCAGATAAATTAGTGCCAGTTGATGCTACATTAATTCCAACAGGAGAATTGACAGATGTTACAAACACACCTTTTGATTTTAGAAAAGCTAAAACCATAGGACAAGATATTAATACAGAAAACGAGCAATTAGAAAGAGGTTTAGGTTACGATCATTGTTGGGTGTTAAATAATCAAAATAAAGGCGTAAGATTAGTTGCATCTGCTTACGAAAAAGAAAGCGGAAGACAATTAGATGTTTATTCAGATGAACCAGGGATACAATTATATACAGGAAACTTTTTAGATGGTACGTTGCCTAATAAACAAGGTGGAACTTACGCGCATAGAACAGGATTTTGTTTAGAAACACAACATTATCCAGATTCTCCAAATCAAGAAAATTTTCCAACAACGGTATTAAACCCAGGAGAGAAATATATTTCTAAAACATCATTTAAATTTTCTGCGAAATAATAAATTATAAGAAAGTTTAACAAGTATATTAAACGCCTGTAATGTTAATATTGCGGGCGTTTATTTTATTTAAAAAGAGAAAAGTTAAAACCATTTTCTTCAAGTTTCTTATATTTTTTATAATTAAATTTATATAAGAAAGCGCCTTTTTTAGAACCTGTCATGTCTTTTTTGTTTAAAGGAATAAGTAGTTTTAATGAGAGTAGTTTTTTTCTAAAATTTCTAGAATCTAATTTCTTTTGATGTATTACTTCATAAAGATTTTGTAATTGTGGGATAGTAAAATTTTTAGGTAGTAATTCAATTCCAATAGGGTAAAATTTAGATTTTCTACGCAGTCTATTTAATGCATCTTCAACCATTTTATTATGGTCTAAAACAAGCTTAGGAAGGTTGTCTACTTCATACCAAAGCGCACCATGTTTTTTAACAAGTTCTTTATCATATTCATCAATTCTTATTAAAGCATATTGTCCTATTGATATACAACGAGCTCCAGAATCTCTATCAACCTCAGTATAGGTTTTTAGTTCTTCCATAAAAATATTATCTAGTCCAGTAATTTCTTTTAAAACTCTGTGTGCTGCTTGGGCTGCCGTTTCATTGGGTTTTACAAAACTTCCAATAAGCGATAATTCACCTTTTAAAGGATTTACAAGGCGTTCAAAAACAAGTAATTTTAATATGCCCTCATCAAATCCAAAAATAATACAATCTGTAGCAATAAATATTTTTTCTGCATTTTCATACCAATTTATTTTTGTTAGTTGTTGTGGTTCCATTATTTAAAGCTTTAAAAAGGCGGTTATTATTTCTATAGCTTGATTTAGATGGTCTGGTAACAAATCTTTTTTCCAAGGATGTGATGCTCCAAAAACATGATTAGCACCATCTATGAGCTTTAATATGCTGTTAGAATTCCAATTATGGAGGTTTTTAGCTTCGTCAACTAATACGCTTGTATCATTATTTCCATGAATTATTAAATACGGAATGGTTAAATTGGTTACCGCTCGTTTAATAGTTAGGCGCTCTTCATTTTTTATAAAATCTTCATAAAACTGATAATAATGAGGCATTTGTTGTTTTGTACGTCCGTTTAAAACGTATTTAACACCGTCTTTTTTCCACTGTTCTAAATCACCTGTTGTAGAAGTTCTTTTTCCAAAACTACTAACACCAGCTAAACTAACAACTTTTCTAATTTGAGGGTTTTCTTCTGCTTTTATAGTTACAATACCACCTGCTTTACTATGGCCTATTAAATTGATATTTGTTGTGTTAGAAATGTTTTTTATGGTATCGGTTTCAGAAATCCAATTAATAACCGATTCTAAATCGTCTAATTCTTTCGTGTAATTGTTATTTCCAAAAGCTTCAAGATCTGGAAAATCGATGGGTTGTTCTATGGTGCCTCCATTATGAGAAAAGTTGAATTTTATAAAGCAGAAGCCAGCATTTGCAAAAGCATTTGCCATTAAATTCCAAGCGCCCCAATCTTTAAAGCCTTTATAGCCGTGACAAAATATGATAATGGGTAAATTGATTTTGTTTTCAAGGTAAGTAACATCTATCAAAATAGGTTTTTGATGTTTGCCTTCAATAATAAAATCTTGTTTTAAAGTCATTATACTTCTTTTTCGGTAAATGGAATATTAATATTACAAATCTCTAAAATAATATGTTTTAGTTCTTTACTAAAATTATCAAGGGTTTCATTCGTGATTAGTGACTCTTTTTTAGCATAATTACCAGGTTTGTCCTTTTTGGCAAACTTTAAAAAGCCTGCGTTTAAATTTTTAAAGGAAATAATGCCGGCTTCAATAGGGAGTTTAATGTCTTTATAAAGCTGCATCATGTAAGCATACGTAAGTATTTGAAAACTTTTACTGTATTTTGTGTAATCTGTACTTATATCTTCCCAGTTTACAACTTCAACCTTGTTTTGTTCAACACGTCCTGTTTTATAATCTATAATTCTAGTAATGCCATTATATGTATCTACTCTATCAACTTTTCCAGTAAGTATTACTGGGTAATCTAATTCTGGAATATCCATTTTCACTCTGTTTTCTAGCTCAATGGCTAATATTTTTATCTCATTACCAGCTTTTAGTTCTTTAATTTCCATGTCTAAAAAATTAGAAACATAGCGTTTGGCAATTTCATAAATAATTAGATTCTTTCCTTTGGTAATATCACCTTCCTTATAAACATCAGTAAAATGATGCGTAACGGTTTTATTAATATCTTTTTTAAGTTTTTTGATGATATCAACAGTTAAAAAATCACCAATGAGTGGTTTATAGAAATCTTCTAAAGTATTGTGTACAACAGTTCCTAATGTATTGGCAGCAACGGTTTCTTCAACATCATTATGTTCTTTAATTTTTAAAATTTTCTGATAATAAAAATCAATAGGATTTCGAATATAATTTGTGAGCGATGATGGAGAAAACCCTTTTTCAGCAAGCTCTTTAAGCTTTAATTGTAAGTCTGCTGTTTTGTTAATAACATTTAGTGAAGGTGTAATTACGGGTACTTGTGGCGCAATTATTTGATGGTTTATATGGTGTATGTTTTCTAATTCTAATTGTGTAATAAATCGGCTTTTTTCACCTCCAGTTAAAATATCGGCTTCGGTATTGTATAGAATATAAATGTTTTTTGCGCGCTGTAAAAGACGATAAAAGTGATAGGTATAAACGGCATCTTTTTCTTTATAAGTAGGCAGGTTGTTTTCTATTTTAACATCAAAAGGAATAAAAGAATTATTGCTTTTTCCTGACGGAAGAACACCTTCGTTGACAGATGATATTATAACAGTTTCGAAATCTAGAACACGAGATTCTAGCATCCCCATTATTTGTAAACCTTGTAGAGGTTCTCCTTGAAAATCTAAAGTTTCAGAGCTTAGAAGTTCTTTGTAAATACTAAATAAAGTTGATACATCTTTTATATGATTATAGTCTGTATTTAATTTTATAAGTTCATTAAATAATTCGTTGAAGCGAAATAAATATTCTAGAGAAAGTATGTTTGCGTCTTTATCGGTATCTAAATACTCTTTTATATTTAAGATTAATTGTAAGCAGTTTTTTAAAGCTAAATCAATAGATGTTTCCCAATTAGAAAATAACAAATCAATAATGTAAATCGATTTGTTTGCTATTTGTTTTAAACGTACAGTTGTTAGATAAACTATATTATTAGCATCTATTGTTTCAATTATTTTAGACGCATAATCTATGTTATCAATTAAAAATAAAGGTCTAATAAATTGATGCGATAGAATATTAATAACATCTTTATAATAAAAAGTATTTGATTGGTTTTTATGAATATTAAATAAAGCATCAAAAAGGGATGATAAAGGAATACTTTTTAAAGGAAAGCCCATCGTTATATTTAGGCTTTCTATGTTTGTAGGAATAGAATTTAATACAGGAATTAATAAGTTTTCATCGCCTAAAACAATTGCAGTATTTTGGAGTGACCGATTTTCCTTTTCTATTGATTTTAATAAGGTTCCAATATATTTTGCTTGTCCTATATTTTTGGGAATTCCGAAAACAGAAATATTTTTTTCTTTCGAGTAATTAGTTGTTATCCAATTAAAAGGATTGTTTTGAAAGTATTTCCAATTTGTTTTGTGCTGTCTTGTAAATAAAGCGGCATCATGTTTAGGATTGTTTATAAAAACAGCATCAATATCCCAATAGGTTTTTGCTAAGTTGTTTTCAAGGAGAGTTTGTATAATGGTTTCTTCTGCAGTATTTAAAGCGTTAAAGCCTAAAAAAACATGTTGCTTTTTAGTATTATTGTCAATATATGCTTTTAAATTTTTTACTGCTTGCCTATAGATTAAGCCTTGGTAACCTATTTTTTTCTTTAAAAGAGTTTCTGAAAAGTGGTTATAGTATTTGTAGAGTTTATTCCAAAAGGATAAATAGTTTTTTACAAAGTCTGTTTTTTCTTTTTCTAACGACCAGTGTTTTAAATCTTGAATTGCACTTAAATAATTGAATATTTTATTTTGAGGGATTAAGTATCGGTCTATTTCATTAAAATCTTGAAGTAGAATTTGAGCCCATTTTGAAAAAGACTCAAAAGAGTCTAGATTTTCTTTTTTTGTTAATTCAGTATAACTGTTGTAAAATTCAAAAAGAAGCTCAGTGTTTGAAACTGTTTTTAGTTCAGAGAGATCTTCAACAAATTCTTCTACACTAATAATTTCAGGAGCAAAAAAAGTTTCATTTGTTACTTCAGTAAGCTGATGTTTTAAAAAGACCCCAGCTCTTTTACTTGGTAAAATAAAAGTTAATTGTGAAAGGTTTACATGGTTGTTTTGTAAATCTTTTAAAACATCAAAAATGAAAGTTGTCATACTATAAAAATAAAAAACGCTTCGGATATCCGAAGCGTTTTTTGTAAAACTTATTTTATTAAAACTATTACTAGTTTTTATTTTACTAAGTTAATTTCAACACGTCTGTTGTTAGCTCTACCAGCTTTAGTTTTGTTAGTATCGATAGGTTTAGATTCTCCATATCCTAATGCAGAAAGTCTAAAAGCATCAATACCATTTTCAACTAAGTATTCTTTAACAGAGTTAGCTCTAGAATCAGATAATCTTTGGTTTAGTACATCACTACCAACACTATCAGTATGACCTTCAACAGTAAATTTAGCTGTTGGGTATTCTTTAAGTATTGCAATGATATCTGCTAATACAGCCTTAGATTGAGATTTGATGCTAGATTTTCCTGTATCAAATAAGATAGTTTTAGCATACTCATTAAGAGTTTTTTGAACTTCTGCACTTACTTCAGGACAACCATTGTTAGCAACAGTACCTTTAACAGAAGGACATTTATCATCTTTATCTAAAACACCATCACCATCAGTATCTGGCCAAGGACAACCTTTGTTTGCAGCAGGACCAGAAACATCTGGACAATTATCATCATCATCTGTTACACCATCACCATCAGCATCAGGACATCCAGCTAAAGCTTTTAATCCAGCAACAGTAGGACATTTATCATCTTTATCAGCAACACCGTCACCGTCAGTATCAGGACAACCATTAAGTTCTGCTAAACCAGGTTCGTTGATACAGTCATCTTTGCTATCTTCAATACCGTCACCATCAGTATCAGGACAACCATAGAATTCTTTTAAACCAGCAACATCTGGACAAGCATCATCTCTGTCATATATACCATCACCATCAGTATCAGTTCCACCAAATTTGATAGAGATACCAGCACTATGTTGGAAATGAGTTGTTAAATAATCTTCAAATGCATGTTTGTATGAAGTTTGAATAGTTAAACCAACATTGTCGCTAAACCATACATTTAAACCAAGAGTTCCATTTAAAGTACCAGCACCAATTTCATTAACCCAAGTGTAACCACCACCAATACCTAAGTAAGGGTCAATAGTAGTTCCTTGTAAGAAGTTGTATTTAATAGTACCATCTACTCCGTAGTAAGACCAATCACCTACTTCGTTTGTAGTATCTGGGTTACTGCTAATATCTCCCCATTTGTCTATTTTATTTAATGAACCAGTAACTCCAAAAGAGAAACCATCACTAACATATTTAGAAACAGAAATAGTTGATAATGAAGGTAAGATGTTCCAGTGATCACTAACGTTAAAGTATTCATCAAAAATAGTTTCACTAAAGAGACCACCATCTCCATTAGGATAAGCGTCTACAGCGTTTGTCCCAATGCTAATTTGCCATGGGTTGTTTTTGTCTTGCGCATTAGCGTTGCTATAACCAAGTACAAGCAACATAGCGAACAATAATCTGCTAAGATTTTTCATATTCAAAAGTTTAATTTTTAAGTGTTAATCGTGAACAAAAGTAAGTTGTTAAATTTTATTAACAAAGATAAATATATAAAAAAAATCTAGAAAACTACTATTCATCAATAGTTCAGAACGATTTTAGATAATTTTTTTATTTTTCAAATCTTCAATAAACCCTTTAAAATTCGCTAGTGGATGCTTTTTTAATAATAAATAACCTCCTGTGAGTGGATTCCTCTTTTTTTTCTTAAAATTTTAAAAAAATAAAAGGTAACAATCTGATTTTATTCGTTTAAAAGCATTTTTCTAATATTTAGAGCGCTTTTGATATCAAATTAAGATAGTTTTTTTAATTACAGAATTGACTTTATAAATTTTTAAGTAAAAAATTACACTTCTTGTACTTTAATATGGCTATTTGTGTATATGAGTATTTTGTTTTTAACGGTGAGTTTCATATCTTCTAATACATCTTGATATGATTGTAATTGTTGTTCGTGTTTTTTGTCTTCAACGCCTGTTTTATAATCAATAATTATAGCCTCGTTTTTAGAATTTATTACAATTCTATCAGGTCTTAAAACCATGCCTTCTTTTGTTATTATATCTCGCTCGTTATATATGGTATAATTTGAAGTGTAATATTTTTCTATTAAAGGATGGTTTACAATTTGTAATATGGTGTTTTTTAAAGAAGTGGCTTGTATGGTGTTTATTGTTCCGGCATTTGTAAAATTAGCTATTACAGAATCAATATCTGCTTTTGTGTTAATATTGGCCATGATGTTATGAATAAGGTTTCCTTTTTCAATAGCTTCTTCTTGGTTGGTATCCCAAAGAAATCCAGATTTTGTAACTACTTTTATATTATGATTTTCTTTGGATGTTGATATAAATTCTTGCTGTATAGATGTTTCTTTTTGTTTTATTGTATTTTGAGTGATTCTTTTTTGATTTCCAAACGTATAAGTCAATTGCGAATCGTTCCAAACATTAATATGTTGTAAATAATTTATAAACAACCCTGAATATTTTTTTGATTTTGCATCGTCTTTTAAATTACTATCATTTTTACTAATAATATACAATTGTTCGGCGGCACGAGTTAAGCTAACATAAAGTAAATTAATATTATCTAATTCCTGTTCCGATTTGTGATTAGTATATATTTCTAATCCTGCTTCACCATAGTATTCAAAATCTTTATTGTAGTTTAATAGCGTATGTGAAAACCCGTTATATGCTTCTTTATTTAAAGGAAACCATTCTTTAGGTTCTAACTCTTTATAAATATCTAGATCGGCAAAAGGGAAAATAACTACGGGGAATTCTAAACCTTTAGACTTGTGGATTGTCATGATTTGAATAGCATTTTGTCCTTTGGGAGATATAATACTTAAGCTTTCTCTTTTCTTTTCAAAGTAACTTAAAAAGCCAGAGATATCAGATCCTTTTTTTTGTGTAAAATCTAATACAATATCTAAATAAAACTGGATATAGGCGTTTGATGTTTTAACTAGATGAAATTCCCGTACAATGGTTTCGGCTAAATCATAAAGAGGTAACTGAAGCAACGTATTTCTATTTATAAAAACATTGAAAGTCTCAAAACTTTTAAATAAATCGGAAATTGATAAATTGATATGATTGATAAAGAATTCGTGCTTGTTTTCAATATTAAACAAGGCTGTTAAATAATTTAAAGCAGAAATTTTTATTTCGTTGTTTTTTGGCTGAATTAAAAGCGTTAGTATATCATTTATAAAATTTACTTCAGTAGAATTTGAAATAAGTAAAGTTTCTGATGATACAATTGGAATTTCCTGCTGACTTAAATAATTAGCCACAGCAACACCTTCTTTTTTCTTTCTTACTAAAACACAAATATCTTGTAGCGTATAACCATTTTCTAAACAACTATTTATGGTTTTAAAAACACTTTCTGAAAAAGCAAGATTTCTATCATCGTCTTTATCAATATCTAAAAACGATAATTCTACATAACCACTTTCATCTTTTGAGCAATTTTGGTTTGCATGTTCATAAAGTGTTTCGTAATCTTTTTTACTAAAAACAAGAGATGAAAGAAACTTGAAAAAGTTATTATTAAAATTAACAACTTCTTTAAAGCTTCTATAATTTGTTGGTAGATTTTCTACGCTTTTTTTAATGTAAAACGGATTATCATTATTAAATAATCCTATAAATTGTTCTGCTTTTCCACCACGCCAGCGGTAAATAGCTTGTTTAGCATCGCCAACTAACATGGTGCTTCCTGTTTCGGTTGCTAAAGAATTTCCTAAAAGCGGAATTAAATTTTCCCATTGCATGACCGATGTATCTTGAAATTCATCAATAAAATAATGATTAAATTTTTCGCCAATGCGCTCATAAATAAATGGTGTAGGTTGGTTTTTAATTTCATTACTAATAATGGTATTAAATTCTGAAATAAGCATTTTGTTTTGGTCTTCTTTCAGCATTTTTAATTCATTATTAATAGCGTTTAAAACAGATAGCGGCGTAATGTTTTTATAAAAGCTTTTTAAGAATTTAAGATGAAAAATAGCCTTTTTAGTTTCGTTAAAAGCAGTGGCTATTTTAGGTTGAATTTGTTCTATTATTGAAGCAATTTCATTGGTAACACGTTTTGGATACAGTGTTTTTGTTTCGAGATCTTCTTGCCATTTAGCATCAAAATTTACTTCAAAAATGCTATCGGCTAATTTTTTAAAATGTTTAGGTAAGTAGCCGCCAGAAAAATCATTGAATTCTAAACCCGCTTCTTCAATTAAAGTTAATAGCGTTTTTGCTTTTTCAACTATGGTTGTTTCTAAAGTTGAAATATCATTTTTTAATTGATTTTTAAGAACCTTAAAATTATCTAAGGTCTTGTCTTTTAAAGTGTTAATAAATGGAATGTCGTTTTCATTAACTAGTAGTTTTGCAATCTTATTAAAATCAAAAGCCACATCCCAACTTTTATCGTCATCGGCTTTTTCAATAGCAAAATCAATTAAAATTTTTGTAAGTGCGTCGTTAGTTCCAGCTTTAGCAATTAGGCTATCAACAGCTTCGTTTAAAAGTGCATCTTGATCTAATTCTACTTCAAAATTTAAAGGCAATTTTAAATCGTGTGCAAACGTTCTAATTAATTTATGAGTAAACCCATCAATAGTCGATATATCAAAAGCAGCATAATTATGTATAATGGTGTTTAGTAGTTTTTTTGCTTTTTCATGAAGTGTTTTGCGATCTAATTCTAACTCTTCACAAATACTTTCAAACATATCATCAGGAGATTCTAAAATGGAGGTATCAGAAAATTGTTTTAAAGTCTCAATAATACGGTCTTTCATTTCGGCAACCGCTTTATTGGTAAAAGTAATAGCTAAAATATTTTTAAAAAGATAAAGATTACTAGAGCTAAATAGAATTTTTAAATAGGCTTTTACTAGCGTAAAGGTTTTTCCGCTACCAGCAGATGCGTTATAAATAGTAAAAGGTTGGTTTGGTTGCATAAAATAAATTTGCATACAAGATAAAAACTATCAATGGTTCGATAACAATTTATTATTTTTAATTGACCTGTTTTATATGTAAATTTGAAATAAATTAAATATTAATATTTTAAAATAAAAAATTATGGCTTTTGAATTACCAGAATTGGGATATGCATATGATGCTTTAGAACCACATATGGATGCGCGTACTATGGAGATACATCACTCAAAACATCACCAAGGGTATACTAACAATTTAAATAATGCTATTGCAGGAACAGATTTAGAAGGAAAGTCTATTGAAGATATACTTGCAAATTTAGATATGAATAACGGTGCTGTTAGAAATAATGGTGGCGGTTTTTACAACCACTCATTATTTTGGAGTGTTATGAATCCAGAAGGAAGAGGTTATTTATCTGGAGAATTAAAAGATGCTATTGAAGCAGAATTTGGTTCTAAAGAAGGATTTATTGAAGCTTTTTCTAAAGCAGCAGCAACGCGTTTTGGATCTGGATGGGCATGGTTATGTGTGCATAAAGGTGGAAAAGTAGAAATATGTTCTACACCAAATCAAGACAATCCTTTAATGCCAGGAGTAACTTGTGGAGGAACTCCAATATTAGGAATTGATGTTTGGGAGCACGCTTATTATTTAAACTACCAAAACCGTCGTCCAGATTATATTAGTGCATTTTTTAATGTAATTAACTGGAACGAAGTAGAAAAACGTTACGCAGAAGCAAAGTAAAAAGTTAAATCGTTACATATACTAAAAGCAAATTCTTAATTGAGTTTGCTTTTTTTATGGCGTTACCCAAGGGTCGGGCTTTACGTTACAAGTCCTCGCTCGTACCTCGCTGTGGGCTTTCCACTTCAATCCCTAACGCATCTGTTTGTATATAAAGTTCTCAATTTTAAGACATTTTCTTATCTGTAATATTCAGAACTTAGTTTTCGAAGATTTGAATGGAGATTGGGTTAAAATCATGTGCTTTTGTTAAATGCTAGATTTTTATTTAATCACAACAGCAATTTTTGTCGCTTTTTGCTTTTTCAAAACATTCCTTTCCTTCTTTAAAAGCAAAGTATGAAAGTCCGAGCGTTCCAATACTATCTATGTACGGAATTCCGAACAATTCGTAAATTCCACAACTTACAAGTAAAATTATAGACATATAAATGCAAACCATTGTACAATTTGCATCTGCTAAAATTGGTGAAGAGTTTAGCTGATTTCCAACCTTTCTTTTCCAAACGACCAAAATCCACATTATTAGAATTGAAATTATAGAAATTACGACTCCCCAAAAAGTCGTTAGCGGTTTATGTCCAGTCCAAATATTATAAATACTTGTTATTACAAGTCCGAAAACCAATATATAAAAAGAAACTCCGGTAATTCTTAATGCAGTTCGCTCAAAATCATCACGTTTACTATTAGGATTATTTTGTATTCTTAAAATCATATGTGCAATCCCAAGTCCAGAAATAACCTCGATAAAACTGTCTAATCCAAATCCAAAAAGAGCGAGACTTTCATCTTCAAATCCAAGGTATGTTGAAATTAGTCCTTCAACAATATTGTAGATTATTGTAAAGACTGCAAGTCCAAATGCTATTCTATAAAGTTTTTTGTTATCTGTCATTAAAATAGTAACTATTTTGTTTACTCAGCTTGTGTATAATGGTTTCGTTGCCTGTTTCAGCAACTAAATTAGCAAATACAAACCAGATAGAAAAAATGAAGTACACCCAAAAGACTAGACAAATTTATAATTAATTTTATACGGTACAGTTTGTAGTACTTTTTCAGATTGTTGATTCCCATTCAGCCTGAATTTTATTCAGTTTAATTAGGTAAGGAATTAACAGAGCTAATTTTAAAGAAATCCAAAACAATAAAGATATGGAAACTCAAATTACTATGCCGTCCAAGTTATATGTAAGAGTTGATATACATAATAGAAGTTGGAAAGTTCATTGCTCAACAGATTTGTTTTGTGGTAAGTCTTTTAGTATGCCACCAGAAGCTGTTTAATTAAAAATGAAATATTAATTTTGAATAACTTAGCTAGTGCTTTTCATAGGACACGGTGTTGTGTACAGTTATTTTTAAACCTCTACTTTAAGGAAGTACAAATCTTCAACATTTCCCCAATGAAAATTATAGTTTTGTTCTAAAGTTATATCTTCTCCATATGGTTTTTCCGTCTTGTAAGAAAGCATTTTACCAGCTTGGTATTCCGCTCCATGTCTAAAGTCAAAATCAGAAGTATTGGCTGAATACTTTTGTTTGTTTACATAATGAGTATGATCCGTTGCTAGAATAAAAAAACATAAATCTATTCCATTATCCTTATACTTTTCGAGATTTGAAATATCCTTAAATACATCATATCTATTGTTTGGTTCTCTTTGATTTTTCTTTTTGTAGAATTTTAATTCTATTGCAGCTTTTGTAGTTTTTCCATTTAATGAATAGTTGATTTGAATATCAATTCTAGCCCTTTTGGATTTACTTTTAATTGATTCAGTATTTAAATCAATATGGTTTTCAAAACTAATTTGAAATTTGTCATCAGGTCTGAACTCATATAGCGAGCCAAGAGTTTTAAGAATTATTCCAAGTTCACATTGGAAAGCTGTTTCATTTTTCACTTTCAATCCTCCATTTGAAAGCTTATTACAAAAAATTCGATATGATTGGTCAATTATTTCTTCAACAATAGTTTCACCTTTTTTGTAAATATGTTTTTCAATTTCATTAGTTAGTTTAGAATTATTCATTATTATACTTAAAATTATTCCTTTTGTTGGTATTGTATACAACGGGTACGTATAAGAATAGTGCGGGTTTGCGTGCGAGGATTTTCCGAAGAAAAATCTAGAAGCTAGCAAAACTGCACTAACTTTGATTAAGCACTAAACTAAGCATTATTTTTATACGGCTTAAGTTTGTTATTCATTAAATTAGATAAATAAATTAGAAAGCACAAAAGAGAGGATTAAGGTTAATTTATACGGTGAAGCTTTAGACTTCGACAACATTGAAAATCCCCTCTCTTTACTACACAGATTTCGTACAGTTCTATGAGGCTTTAAGACCTCGATTTTAAGTCGTTGAAACTCGCGTAGCTTGTCCTTTCAAAAAACATTTTCTTATGAATAAAGATATTAAATATTTTGGAATAGACATCAGTCATTTAGTATTTGATGTAACAGATTCAGATGGTAATTACTATCA
>JBNKOE010000004.1:0-1677 GCA_050294475.1 Algibacter sp.
GTTATGTTTTGTATAGAGGGAGTAAAGTGCTTTTTAAGCATCATCAGTATTTTGTGCATAAAACCAGCCTGGTAATTGATTATATCTAGCGTTTGGAGATAAGTATTCCCATAAAAAAAGCAACTATTCATTTAATGGGTAATTTTCTTATTTTCCATGTTGGGAATGTTATATTTTTTGTTGCGTTTATTATAAGTCTTAGTGTTTTAGGTATATATATTTGCATCTTGTATTTAAGACGAAAATTAACGAATATTAATTATTCCTAAGAGCATTTATAATATAAGGGATGCTTTTAAGGTTAATCCATTAACAAGTGTACACCACCTGAAAGCATTGATACTATACGAGGTTATACTTATACAAAAGATAAACTCTATTTATGGGGACGTCTAAAAACCTGTTTTTAACTTTCTAAATTAGCGGATTTTTTCAATTGCAAAAAATCGTAAAATTGCTCCTATTTTGTAATGAATTGTCTATAAGTTATTTAGCACTTACACTTATTGATGTAAGGATAAATCTATCCCATTGAAACCTTGATTTTTAACTGTACGCATCTGTTAATATTATAAGTTAAGTTCATCATTCCAATTTTAGCTTTTGCTCTTGCCATACCTATTGTTCTTACGATTGAACCATTCATGCTATTTTCTACAAATCCAAAAATATGTTCTACCCTGGCCCGTGTTTTAGATTTTTCTCTGTTGTCTTCTTTTTGCTTTTCAGTTAGGGGATTGTTTCTGCGGCCTTTTTCATGTACTCTATTAATTACTTCCTTTTTAGTATATACTTTTTCTTGCTCTTCACCACCATAAGCACTATCAGCATAAAGAGGTTGTCCTTTGTCTTTTTCGGTTAATAATTTTTCTACCACCTGTGAATCATGAACCGAGGCATCCGTAACAACGTATTTTTCAATCAATTTAGTTTTTGTATCTGCTTTGATATGGTTCTTATATCCATAGAAGGTGACGAAGTTCTTTTTAGTCCAACGTGCATCAATATCTTTCTGGCGAAGTTTGTTTGGTTGTTCTTTCCATTCCTCAGGTGCTGTACCGGTTTCTTTGATGTGTTTGTTTTCTTCCCTGTTGTTACGTTGACGAGGTGCTTCTACGAAACTGGCATCAACCATCTTTCCTTCGTTGGCAAAAACACCAGCCTTGTCAAGTAATTTGTTGAATGTTAGAAACATACCCTCAATGACATCTTTTTCAATAAGTTGCTCCCTAAATGCCCAAAAGGTCTTGCTGTCAGGTACTTTGTCACTCTTTTTTATTTCTAAAAAGCGTTTGAAACTTGCCCTGTCAACAATTTGATATTCAAGCTGATCATCAGATAAGTTATATAGTCCCTGAAGTATTAGTGCTTTAAACATCATGAGCCTGTCAAAAGGGGGGCGTCCTCCTTTTGATTGATCGGTACAAGTTTCTAGTGCCTGTAATAATGGGGCTTTGAAGATATTCCAATCAATAAATTCGTTCAATTTTTGAAGTGGGTCACCTAATTTTGTTAACTTTTCCATCAAAAAATGATCGTCAAATAGTCCAAGTGGGTTAATGTTTTTCATCATTGATAAATTTATAGTGTAAAAATACCATTTTTACAGTGTAAACAACCATCAAGTTATTAACAAACAACACATTATATCAACAAATAGTTTCTAGAGATACCCTT
>JBNKOE010000005.1:0-76386 GCA_050294475.1 Algibacter sp.
GTTGACTTTAATTTTACATTGAATGTAAATGTTGCTTGATTTTATTTATGAATCATTGGAACTAAAACCGCGTTAAGAATTGAACGGGTTGTTTCAGCTCTCCAACTTAAAAGCTAACAAATAGTGAAAACTCAACCCAAATATTGCTTCTAGTTGTTACAAAAAGAAATTCCAAACTATACCGAAACGTATTGTAAAATCTCTATAAGGATTATTGGGCGCAGAATAATAATTGTAACCTGTAAAGGCTGAATTGAAATGTTCGGCTTTAAAAAAGATTCTCGTTTGACGAATTTTTGCATTTACGAAAAAATCTAAACGCGGAAAATCTCCAAATTCTCGTTTATTCTGAACATAAAATTCTGCTAAAACAGGATCGTAACCATTCATATTATACTTTGTAAAGTAATTTAAAGTAACTCCTGTTTGTAAATACATGGCTTTTTTAAATAAATGACTTGCAAAATATAAAGTATTACGTGTAGTTATTTCGGGTACATTTAATGTACTATCTGTATCTTTTACGTTTTGATATAAAATGGTATTATTCAATGCAAATTTACCAACACGAATCTCTTTTTCTAATTTTACTCTTAAGTAGTTTATTGTGCCTGCATTTTGAAATGGTTTTACTAAACTTGTAACTTCATCCTTTTTTAAATATGTATAGTCATTTATTGTAGTATAATCTACAGATATATCAGCTATCTTTTTTGATTTTAGCTGAAATGCTATTTGCTCAGTCTCAGTATTGCTAAAATTAGTTTGCCAATTGTAATTAATGTAATTACTTTGATACAATAAGAAATTATAATTTGGCGCTTTTGAACTGTGATTTATTGAGGCTATAGCTGTAATATATTTGTTTAGCTTAAAAGTAGCATCAGCATTAAAGAAGTTACCATCAAAATCTCCAGAAATATTCAATCCAGCTTCAGCTTTTAAATCAAACCCTTTATATTGTTTATGATATTTACCTCCTGCAGAAATTACGTTTCCTTTTAATCTATTTGTTATAATAGAACCATTTAAACCAACTAATTTATTATATCCATAATTATAATTATTAGCACTTGCATTAAATTGCAAGTCGCCAACTATATTATTACTGTAATTTAACTGTACTTGATTATAAAAATTCTCTAATGTTACTCGTTCTTGTAATTTAGATGACTTGAATGCACTTCCAAAATAATCAGTTTGTGCAGATGATTGATCATATTGATAATACTTATCTTCAAAAGAAATAATATGACCAACACTTAATTTGTTTTTAGATAGTGAATCTTTCTTCTTTATTATTTTGTAATTATGGTCTAAATGAAAACGCTTACCTCTTAACATACTTTCGGCATCTTCAAAATTTACTTCTAAAATAGATCTATCTAGAAATTCGGGGTCACCAATTTCAAAATATTCTATATTATCGTCTCTTAATCCACCGTTTTCTTGATTCATTAAATCTTGAGTAACAATATGCCCTCTAACATTATAACGCTTGTTTTTTGTTTGATAGTTAAAAGTAAACCTAAAATTACCCGTACTAGTTAAAATATGTTGATATTTACCTAAAGAACGTAAGCCTTTGTAAGCTATTGAAAAATTAAATTGTGGAGACGTATTTACCGTAAAAAAAGAATCTGCTAATTGCCCTTGCTCAAAAGCTGTTTTAAAAAATAGTTCAGTTAAAGGTGTTGGCACTCTATAATAATTAACATCTTCTATTTCCATATAATTAAAATGCCTAGCTCTAGCTCCAAAACTTGGCATTAAACCTATGTTTTGAAAATTATAGGTTAAACTATTATAGGTTTGACCTAAATTTGAAAAAGATATTAAACCAAAATTGTCTTTGCGTAAGTAATTAAACTTATATTCTTTCTGAATACTTAAAGTAGTATCTACGTAAGTTGTATCATTTAGATGAGAAATGATTAGATAATCTTCTATTTTAGCTAGTTTTTTATCTGCTCCGTTAACTGAATCTTTAACTTCGGTAAATCCTAACTCTTTACCCAATCGGCTAGTTTTTTTTTGCTTTTTAACTTGTGCCATACTTGACAAAGCAATTCCCGTTAAAAAAAAGATTAAAACTAATTTCTTCATAGATATATTTTTCCGCAACAAAAGTAATTATTTGAACGTAAACTGAACATAAATATTTTAAATAAAGAAAGCCAACTTTATTAAGCTGGCTTTCTTTTTAAATATTAATCAACGTACTTTAAAATACAAATTGAAATATTTATTCTAAATTAACCTTACACAAGCCTGATAATATACTTTTAATAAAACGAAAAAGGAATAACTATTATTTCAACTTATATAAATCAAAATCCATTTCAAATCAATGTGATTTGAAATGGATTTTTTTATTCTAATTCAGTATTTAATAATTAAATCCATAGAAACTTATTTGAATTGTTGGATCATCAACATTAATAAGCCCATACGTTTTATTGATATATGTTAAATAACTACCTGTATTAACAACATATGAACCTGAAGGAGGAGCTAAAAGATCTAAAAGTGGTTGCATAATTTCTGTTAAAGAATTAGGAGCATTTGTAGCGCCTGTAAAACTCATATTAACAATACCTGTTTCTTCATTAAAAACAAAATCAATATCATACCAAAAATAACCATGATTAGTTGTAAACTCTATAAAAGGAATTTTACCATTATTTAAATCCCACATTACTATATCTGTTATTTCCAGATCAGAGAACGACGAATTTGCAATATCATTTGAAAAGTTCTCATAAAAATTGATGAAAGCTCCACTATGTTTATAAAGCTCACGCATATTAAATGCTGCTCCTGGATCTTCAATGCCAAACCCATAAATATCTAATGGACCTATAGGTGTATTACTATAACCTATTTCTACTGAAACACCATCTACAGAAGCAACATACTCATTCAAAGTATCATCAAAAGTAAATTCATCAATTAAAACACCATTAACATCTAATGCTGGACTTATTATTAGACCATCTTCTGTAAAAACAATTCCAAACTTCTTACTTGTAATCGACCCATCAGTATTTACTATTGTTGGATTTGAAAACAACCTTACTCTATCATAATTCAACGCATATTCTTGCAAATTAGTTCCATCATTAATTCTCAGGAGAGGAAAAGCAGTAGCTATTGGTGAATTTTCAAAATTATCTCTACTTTCTAATAATTTTTCAACACTTGCTATACTTTCAGTACTGAAATCTGAAAAACCTGTAGGTTTTAAAACAAAAAATCCAGTATCTCTATTTCTAACATCTCTAAAAATAATTTCTCCATTTTCACTTCCAAAATATTGAAAAACAGAATTCCCTTTAAACCCTGTTCCAATAAGTCCTTCTTGTTCTGGGTTACTAACTTTTTGTATATGATTTCTAGTTGTAAAAACTAACTCAGTAGCAGTTCCTTGCCTAACATCATATGAAGATGTCTGAATATCGGTATCAGAATCAAAATCAGATGTCATACTTACGGTTCCATCTTCGTTAAATTTCATAAAAAAAGTAAATCCACCAAACTCATCATTTTTGGTAAAGTAAACTCCTTTATAACCATTAGGCTCTGCTAATAATAAATTTAATAATTCACTATTATTTTTCGCAATTCTTTCTGCTGGCAATTCTGAAAAAAGCTCTTCAACACCATCTTTATTACATGATAAAAATGATAAAAGCACTAAACAAATAAACCAATAATTTTTATATATCTTTTTCATGTTTTTTTAATTTACGAGTTCTTGAGTTGCTTCATCAATTATGGCCTGAAGTTCATATATATCAATATCAAAATTTGTTTTATAATAATCAACAACCATAGCTTCCTTTTGTCTAATTATATCTTTTGCTATATCACTAGAAATTCCATTAACTAAAGCATCAAAATCTTCTTTTGAATTTGTTAACATTTCCGAAACCATTTCTACAAAATCCTCATCCTCTTGACTTGAAGCATAAGCCGTTATATAACCAAGTTCTCTAGCATCTTCATCTGATCTATTAAACCATTCTGCTGTATAATCAGCTGGATTAATTTGCCCGTACTTGACATCAAAAGGAATATTTTGATTTAAAATATGTGCATATTCATGTTGAACTGTTTTTAAGGGCTGTTTAATACTATTAATATTTGTAAAGTCTAAATAGTCAATATTAAACAAAGTAATTTTTACACCAGCTTCTGCAAGACCTAATGTAATTGTTGGACTATTAGGGTTATAATTGTAACTTCCAACGAAAGTAAATTGACGTGGAGCTATCTTTTTTATAAAATCATCCCCTCCTACTTGGTTATATGGTTCTATCCAAGCTTTTAGTAATGTTTCTGCAACAGGTTTTACACTAGACTCATATGGCGGATGTAAAAACCTATCAATATCTGTATCATTAATATCCCACTTATAAAGCACTTCAATATTATAAGGAGTTACAAAACTATTTCTTAACCAAACGTCTAAATCGTTTAATAAAGGAGCTTCAGTATCTATCTGTGTTTCCCCAACACTATCTGACCCACCATCGCATGACATTATAAATGTCATTATGACAAATGTTATATATATATATTTCTTCATTTTTTGATAAATTTTAAATTATTATTATCTAGGATTTTGTTCTATTCCTAAAGACTGGGCTGCTTCTGGTATTTGCAATAATCTTCTATTATCATCTTTTGGTAACACAAAGTTATTACCAAAAACATCTCTATGATTAATAATCATATTATGCCTTTTATTATCAAACCATCTTAAACCATCATTATAAAAAACAGTTCTTTTAATAGTTAAAACGGCATTTACAAAGGCTAAAGATTCACTTGGAATTTCATAAAAAGGTGTATATAAACTATTATCTGTAACAGCAAAACGTGTTTGAACATCTGAAACTGATAACTCATCTTGGGATGGATCATACAAACGAGTTTTAACAGAATAAGACAGATTTATATCTGCTACTGCATTATCTAATTGCCCCATCATAGCATAAGCTTCTGCTCTATTTAATAAAGCTTCATCTGTAGACAACAAAACAATAGTTACAAAAGGATTTCCTACTCCTGCAGCTTGATTAGTTACTTTAAAATATTCTTCATATTTAGGAATGTTATAAAACAAATCTGTAGTTCCAAAAACTAAATACGACCAAGGTTGACCAGTACCATTAGTAATTGGGAAAATTTCATCTCTTTTTCTATTATTTAATTGGTATCTAGCTGTATACTGAAACCTATCATAAAGAGATTCTGTTGAGACTAACAATAAATTTGCAGGCTCTGTTGACGAAGTGTATCTACGTCTTTGCTCTGAATATGTTCTTGGTCGGTATTCATTTTCCCAATCTCTTAGAACTTCTGATATTCCATTGCCTAAAGCCAAGGTACTGTGATCTACTACTTTTTGCCACTCTCCTGTAAACAAATAAAAGCGTGAAGCAAAAGTATTAGCTGCTTTTTTAGTAAAATGAAATGCTGGCTTATTATAGTCGTCTTTAATTAATGGTAACCCAAGTTCTAAATCTTCTTTTATCTTCAAATAAACATCTTCAACAGTTCCTCTATCATAATCTGCTAAAAGAACAGTCTCAGGCTCTGTAACATAAGGTATTCCTATATCTGTTCCTGCAGTAGAAGGATTATAAGCCTTTGAAAATATATTTACCAACATAAAATGTGCATAAGCACGACAAACTAAAGCTTCTCCTTTTAAATAATCATACTGAGTTCCACCTCCTAATTCTTCTATAGATGCTAAAGCTTGATTTGCTTGAGCAATAGCCTTATAGGCTCTATTCCAATAATTTGTTGGTGTATCTAGATCTATATTATTAATATCTTGCCAAAAGAACATACGTTCATTAATTGTTGTAGCAATATCTATACCTGTTTCTGCACTTGGCCCTTTATCACCAGCATTGTCTGACATAGGCTCTAAAAAAGGAACATAGGCAGCATCTGGATATGCTCCAACTAATAATTCTGATATTTTTTGAGCAGAATCTATTGTTGTTCTATTATCTGGAGTTTCATCCAAAATATCGTTACATGACGATAGTATTAAAAACAAAACAACAACCTTTATAACATTATATTTTATATTTTTCATAGTATCGTATTTTAAAATCCAACATTTAGTGAGAAAGTAAACAATCTTGAAATAGGATATGCTACCCCACCAGATCTGAAAAATTCTGGGTCTTGACCTCCAAGTTTAGAATCTGAATAAATCAAGAAAGGGTTTGTACTTTGCAAACTCATTCTAACATTAGAAAGCCCTAACATATTTATTACACTTTTATCTAAATTATAGCCAAGAGAAATATTTTTCATTCTTATAAAATCACCATCAGCAACACGCTCACTAGAATAGTTATATGCGTTATAAGCTCTTTTTAATTCATTTGCTCCATAAGATTGTATTAAACTTTGAGAAGCAATGGTTGGAACATTTGTTATAGCTTCATCTCCTGAAGCAATCCAACGATTTACAAACTCCCTAGGAAATACATCTAAATCTGAATAAGTTGAACTATAAGCCGGTGCTAGTCTAATTTTATTACCTGCTGAAAAAGAAATAAAGAAGCTAAAATCCCAATTTTTATAAGTAAAGCTATTTGCTATACCACCAGATAAATTAGGTTCTGTAGCACCTTCATATTTTAAATAATCTGTCACATTATCTGTGTCTTGAAAATCTATTAAATCATAAGGTTTAGAAGGATTATAATTTGGATTCTGTGTTAAAAACTGTGGTAACCCCCACTCATTAAGTCCTTCATATTGAAACGAGAACAAAGCTCCCTTAGGATACCCTATGGCATTACCTCTTCCTGTACCCGTTACTAAATCAAACACATTAGACTCTTGTTTAAGTGATGTTATTTCTTGATTAAAATGAGAAATATTAAATACTGTTTTCCATCTAAAATTATTGTTATCGATATTTACCGTATTTAACTGAAGTTCAATCCCATTGGTAGTCATTTCTGAATTATTACCTAATTTAATTGTTTCTCCTCCAATTCCAGTGGTTCTAATTAAGTCAATTAAGTCTTTTCCTTTTCTAAAATAGGCATCAAAATTCAACATGATTCTATTCTTTAAAAAGCCAACATCTAATCCTAAGTTAAGTTCTAAAGTTTTCTCCCAGGTTAACTCGCTGTTTTGCAAATCTTCAATCTCTATAAAATTTTCACGATCATCATTAATTAACCTGTTTGTTATCTGATTTCTAAATACAGCCAAATTATTGGTAGCATTATCTGCTAACAAACCTACAAGACCATAACTAGGTCTAAAAGCTAAACTTGAAATGATATTAGAATTTCGAATAAAGTCTTCTTTATCTACATTCCATTTACCACCTATAGTATAAGTTGGTAACCATCTAGTATCTGATGACTTCCCTGCTCTATTTGATCCTTCATAATTTCCGGTAACATTTAAAACATATTTCTTAGCAAAATCATAAGTTATGTTAGTGAAAAATGAGACTTCTCTTTGTCTTGTTTCTGAAGAATAAAAATATGGATTACCTTCTAAAATAGTCTTCTTTAAAATATCTGGGTCTGTAAATACCGTACCTCCTCTATCAAATTGATAACCATATCCTGTATTTGAACTTTGAGCCCTATCTGCATAACGAAATTCTTGTCCTCCATATATTCTTAAACCATGAAGCTCATCTTTAAAACGTTTTGTCCAATCTACAGTATTTCTAAAAGTATAAGTTACAAGTGTATTTTTTGATGTTGTTAAAATTCCTCCAACAGGTAAAACAACTCTTGGCACTCCATTAGGGTTATCAGGATCTTTAAATAAAAATGTATTTGCATTTCTAACTACAGACGTTTCATTTGATCTGTAGGCACCTGCAACATTAGAATTTTCTGTAATTGAATGTTCATTATTAGATACCGCATAACGTGCAGACCCTAAAAAAGTATAAGTCAAATTATCATTAATATTATACTCTGCTTGACCTTGAAACTTAATATCAGAGACATTAATTTCTATACCATTATTATCTAATTCATTAATAATATTAAATGGTGCCCAATTATAACGTGAATATTCTAAATTACCATTATTATCTCTTGGTCTTAACGCTCTACTAGTATTAATAGCATAACTAAATGGATTGATATCAAAATCTCTAGTATATGCACCATAAACTAAATCTTCTTCTCTACTAAATGTTCCTGGAGCTAATTGATTTCTAATAGCCCCTTGTAATTGAGTCGTTAATTTTAATTTATCACCTTTTAAATAATATGTGTTTCTTAAATTTCCTGTTATCCTTCTTACTCGATCTGCAATAGTCCAACCTCCGTCTGTATAATATCCTAATGACGCATAAGATGTATTGTTATCACCACCACTAGAAAAGCTTAAATTATATGTTTGTGTTGGAGTTGCATTAAACAATGTTTTAAACCAATCTGTATTAGCTAATTCATATTGTTGTAAAAAACCAGCTCTTGCTTCTGGTGTATTTTCAAGTTGAAATTGTCCTGTATTCTCATCATAATTGTCAATAGCTCTATACATGATATTATAGATACCTCCATATCTTCCCTGAAAAGATGATGGTAAATCTAAAAAGCCTTTTGATTCCATCTCTCTATAAACAGCAACCGTTTCTTGCGAGTTTAGTAAATCATAATTAGCATATCTAGGAAGATCTCTTATAGCATATTCCGCTGAATAATTAAATGTAGGTTTTTGATTTTTCTTTCCAGACTTTGTTGTTATTACAACAACACCATTTAATGCTCTAGCTCCATATAAAGCTGTTGCAGAAGCATCTTTAAGAATTTCAAAACTTTGAACATCTGATGCATTCAAACCTGCTACTGCAGAACTTAATAATGTACTTGCATCTCCTGAAACTAAATCGGATACTGACAGATTAACAATTTCCTCTTGTATAACACCATCTATTATCCAAATTGGTTTAGTATCTCCTAAAATAGAGGATGATCCACGAATAGTAATTCTAGGCGAAGCACCAAAAGTTCCTGTTACATTTTGAACACTTACCCCAGCGGCTCTACCTTCTAAAGATCTAGATATATCGGCAACACCATCCTGCTTAATATCCTTTGCTTTTATAGTTTGAGAAGCACCTGTAAACAACTCTCTTGTTACATTTTGATACCCTGTTATTACAACTTCATCTAGTCCTTCGACATCTTCTTCCATAACAACATTTATAGTATTACTATCTCCAACCATTATTTCAAGATCCTTAAACCCTACAAAAGAAAAAACCAATACATCTCCAGCCGATGCATTAATAGAATAACTTCCCTCATAATCTGTAGAGACCCCTGTACTTGTTCCTTTTACCAAAACGGTTGTACCTGGCAATGGTATACTATCTAAAGCAGATATTACTCTTCCTGTAACCATTCTTTGAACTTCAGATTTACTTTCTGATGCTTTTAAAATAACATATTCCTTCTTAATTACAAATTGAATATCTGTATGCGAAAAAATTGACTTTAAAACATTTGAAACAGATTCCTTAGTAACATGTACAGATACCTTCTTCTTAACATCTAAATTATTATTATACAAGAACCTAACATCGCTTATAGATTCAATTTGAGTAAGAACCTCTTGTATTGAAACATTACTAACATTTAAAGTGATTTTTGCGCCTTGGGTAAAGGTCTTTGCTTGAATACTAAACATTGAAGCTATAATAAATAATGATGCTAGCTTCATTTTTAGGTTAAGTTTTAGATGCCATCTTTTTAATAAAAAAAGATGACCAAAATTAGTTTTTTTCATATTTTTTTTTGAATAACTTTTTTGTGATTTGAATTTCTTTTGGGACTTCTAAATTTTGCCAAAAGATGTAGCAACATCTTTCGGTTTTTCATAATGGATTTTTATATCATAGGCATATTATTATTTTGAGTTAGTCTGTTAATGGGTTTTTTATAATAATTTTATTATTTTTTTTTGAAAAGCTAAATTGAATGTCTTCCTTAAAATAACTTAAAATCTCTTCTATAGTTTCTCCATCATAAAATGATGCGGTATAAATTTGCTCATCTAGATACTTATACTCATTTTGAATTTTTTGATTAAAATGACGCTCCAGTTTTTTTATTATATTTTTAAATGCCGTAGACTTAAATCTAATATCTCCTTTTCTCCATGCGGTATGCAGACTTACATCTGTTTTATTTATAGCCATTTCCTCATATTCTTTATTATATGAAGCAAGGCAACCTGATTTTAGAAACCATTCATTACGTACATTTCTAATAGACTTATTTTTAATTTTAACGGATCCTTTAACTAAAACGACCTCAATCTCATCATCTTCAGGAAAAAAGGACACATTAAATTCCGTACCTAAAACCATAACGTCTAAATTGTTAGCTTTTACAATAAACTTATCGGTATCACTATGTGCTACATCAAAATAAGCCTCTCCTTTTAAAACTATTTCACGATTATGCCCTTCAATAAACTGTACTGGATATTTAATATAAGTTCCTGAATTTAATTGTACTATAGTTCCATCAGACAAAACAAGGTTAAACCGTTTTCCAAACGGGACACTTAATTCATTAAAAACAAGTTTTTCAGAATCATTTACCTTATTATAATAAAGTGTATCTTTTATTTGTTTCCCATATACTTTACCTGATCCGTTTTTTAATTTGTTAGCTTCATTCGTTTTTATAATTCTTTCTTTTCCATCTTCAAATTTTAAAATGATCTCATCTGACTTAATTTCTTTACTGTAATCAACATCGCTAATACTTTTTTCTATATCCTGTTGATTATCCAACATAAAATAAGAAACAGAAAATGCACATATTAATATTAGCATTGCGGCATAACTAAAATATTTTTTTCGTTTGTTAAGCCTACTCTTCACTTTCTCTTTTCTAATTTTAGAAAGGAGTTCTGCTTTAACTTTATCTGGATTGTAATTTGTCATAATATGATTTAAGGCATAATTAACTTCAACATAAGTCTTAAAAACATCTTCATTATCAGAGTTCTCAAGTAATTGAATTAACTCATCTAATTCTTCTATAGAAATTGAATTTGTGAAATACTTTACTATTAAATTTTCGATACTATTGAAGTTTTAATTAATCATAGACATTATATACCTATACTAATACGTACAAAAAACCAATAACCCTATGCTATCACGATTTTTTTACGTTTTAAATTAGTTTCATGAATTTAATTAAAAAAAATAGTACTTTTGGCGCCTATTAACTAGCTGTTATATAGGTTGTTTTTATGCATTATAAATCAAAAGAAAATCGATTATTAATAATTCAATTAAAAAATGGTGAAGAACAGGCTTTTACTTCTTTAATTGATTTATTTCATCGTAATCTTTGTGTTTATGCAAACTCTTTACTCAATGACACTTCCTTAGCTGAAGACATTGTTCAAAACGTGTTTATTAAGGTTTGGGAAAAACGAAAAAACTTAAAAGAAGAATACTCTATTAAAAAGTTCCTATATAAATCTGTTTATAATGAATTTATTGATTATTACAGAAAACACAAACATGTTATAATCTCTATTGAACAAAAACATATCAATTTATTAACACATATGTTAGATGATAACACCAATGATACAACCGAAGATCTAATTAAAAATGTGAAGCTAGAAATTAAACAACTTCCTCCTAAATATAAGCACACTTTTCTTTTAAGTAAAAAAGAAGGGCTTAGTAATAATGAAATTTCTGAATACTTAGGCATTTCTATAAAAACGGTAGAATCTCATATAACCAAAGCATTTTCTATTATCCGAAATAATATTAACTCAAAAAAAGGCCCCATTTTATCCTAAAACTGTCTAAATTTACTCCTGAATTAGCATTTTTAATTTTAACAAATTAATGTTATTAAAAAACCATTCCAGCTGCCTTTTAGAATGTGGTACAGACGAAGCAGGTCGAGGCTGTCTTGCTGGTCCTGTAACTGCAGCTGCTGTTATTCTTCCCGAGCATTTTAATAATTCTATATTAAATGACTCTAAACAACTTAGCGAAAAGAAAAGAGATATATTAAAACCTATTATTGAAAACGAAGCTCTAACTTTTGGTGTGTCGCATGTGTTTCAAGAAGAAATTGACAGCATTAACATATTAAATGCGTCTATTTTAGCAATGCATAAATCTATTGAACAATTAACACCACAACCAAAATTTATAATTGTTGATGGTAATAAATTTAAACCTTATAATGATATTGAATTTGAAACTATTATTAAAGGTGATGGTAAGTATTTAAGCATTGCTGCTGCATCGGTGTTGGCTAAAACATACCGAGATATTTACATGAATATAATTCATGAAGAATACCCAATGTATAATTGGAAACAAAACAAAGGTTATCCAACTAAAGAACACCGAGAAGCCATAAGAAAACATGGTATAACAAAATACCATAGAAAATCGTTTAGGTTATTGCCAGAGCAATTAAAACTAGATATTTAGATTAGCTCATTTTATATATGCTATAAAACGATAAATATGTAGATTTGTAATAAATTAATTCGTTTCATGAGATTTTTTTATTTTACCCTACTACTTTTTACTTTTTTTAACTGTACAAATACCTCTACCGAAAAATCTAAACTTATTGATTTCGTTCCAGAAGAAACATATTTAATTATAAAAACATCTAATTTAGAAAGTTTAAATAACAGTTTAAACAATAGTGATTTTTTACAAAAACTATCAAAAACAACATCTTACAAAAATTTAGAAAAAAAACTAGAAGGATTATCGCTTTTAAAGCCTAAGAATGAGGTTTTAATTTGTTTCTCTAAAGATAATAATGATAGTTTACAATATACGGTAATAACAAAAAATCATCCCCTTTTATTTAAGACAGATTCACTTAAAAACTTTACAGAAGAATCGCTTATTTACAAAAATAAAACAATAACAAAATCAACCTTTAATAATAACACATTTTATAGTACACTTATAGACAGCACCTTTTTTGCATCATCATCTAAAACTATAACAGATAATGTTTTCAATAAAAAAAACACAGATTCTAATTTAGAAAAAATATATACCACCACTAGCAACAACAATTTAACTTCTATTATAATCAAGCCTAACAATCCTTTTATAAAAACTTTTTTTATAAACGATTCTCTAAACTTAAACACATTTACAAATTATATAGCTGTTGATGCAGATATCAACCAGAACGACATTATAATTAACGGTATTACAAAAGCGTTAGATTCTACTAAAAGTTTAATAAACATTTTTAAAGGCACTATTCCACAAGAAAATTTAATTGAAAATATCACCCCTTCAAACAGTGATGGTTTTATGAGTTTTACGTTTGATAATTATAAAACTTTTGAAACTAATTTATCCAAATTCAACCAAACAGATTCCCTAATAAACACGAACTCTCTTTTTGATAACATTATAGAAATTGGTGTTATTTATAAAGATAAAAGCAAAGCAATTGTTTTAAACTCCATAGATATTATTGATACAAAAGATGCTTTACTAAGCGAACAAAATAATATTGGGACATTCAGACAAGTTGATATTTACTCATTTAGTAAACCAAATTTATTTTCAAATGCTTTTTCTCCTTTAATAACATTTCAAAATGCAACTAAATACTGTGTGCTTGACAACTTTTTTGTGTTTGCCGAAAACTTTGAAATGCTTCAAAACATTATTGCTAATTACCAAAATAAAACCACAATAAACGAACTAAGCTACTTTAAAGACATTAAAGAACAATTAACAGATGCATCATCTTTAATTTTTGTTGCCAATCCATCAATCTTAAAAAAGATTCTTAAAACAAACGAATTAAATACTATTGGTAAATTAGACAAATACAACACTACTGCATTACAATTTATTTACGACACTAATTTTGCGCATGTAAATGGTATTATAAAAAAGAGTAAAACTAAAGCGATTTTAAATTCAGTTTCAGAAGAACTTAATATTAAATTAGAAAATAACATACTCAACACACCTCAATTTGTCACCAACCATATTACAAAACAAAAAGAAATAGTGGTTCAAGATGTTGCCAATAATTTGTATTTAATATCCAATAAAGGGAAAATTCTTTGGAAAAAACAACTGCAAGGTCCTGTTTTAGGTAGTATTAATCAAATTGATATTTACAAAAACGGAAGACTACAATTAGCATTTGCTACACCAAACAAAGTTTATGTTTTAGATAGAAATGGAAATGATGTATCCCCTTTTCCTGCTAAATTTACCGATAATATTACACAACCCTTATCGGTTTTTGATTATGAAAAAAACAAGAATTACAGGTTATTAGTTACTCAAGGCAAACGCACTTTAATGTATGATGTGAATGCCAAAATAGTAAAAGGATTTACATTTAATACTGCAAACAATACTATTATTTCTCAACCAAAGCATTTTAGAATTGGAAGTAAAGACTATATTGCTTTTAAAACAAAGGATAAACTTTATATACTAAACCGAACAGGAAAAACAAGAGTAACTCCAAAAACATCAAATACCTATTCAGAAGAACCTATATTTTTATATAAAGATAAATTTACCACAACCACTAATGATGGTAATTTAATTACTATTGACTCCAAAGGAAATACAACTATTCAAAATTTAAACCTTTCTGAAAACCACAATATTGAAACCACCAGTAAAACACTTGTAACTTTATCTGAAAATAAACTAACCATAAAAAACAAAAGCTTAGAATTAGATTATGGTAATTATAGCAAACCAAAAATATTCTATTTAAAAGACAAAATATATATAGCAATTACCGATTTACAAACTCAAAAAGTATATCTCTATGATAGTCAAGCTAAACTAATAACTAATTTCCCTGTTTATGGAAACTCCATGATTGATTTAGATGATATTGACAAAGACAAAAATTTAGAATTTATTACCAAAGGAGAAGCTAACTCTATTTTACTTTACCAAATGAATTAATGTTTTAATTAATTTGTTCTTTATCCCTTTTGTAGGTAAAAAACTAATCTTTATCTTTAACCCAGCTATTAATCAATTATTTACAAAAACATTAAATTTTACACTATTTTTCAATAGGCATAACTCTGTCTTATAAAAACATTACGATAACCAAATCGCAAGTCCTCAAATCTTGAACGCCAAAGCGTGGTTGCTTTGGCGTTCTTTTTTGCTATAATTTAAAGTTATTTTAATACTATTGTACTCCTAACAAACAAAACATGATTTCAAGAAAAAACGCCTCTATTTCAAAATTTATTATTCATAAAGTTGGTAACAAGTTTAACGATACAAAAAATGCTTTTTCAGACAAGCTAGTAGATTTTGATGAAGCTAGTTACGATTTAATGCTCCCGTTTCTTTTACGCCCTTTTGGTAGCGTAGTACAAAGCTATCGCTTTAACCACCACGCAAATATTACGTTAAACGAAATTAATAGCTATAGCAGTCAAATTTTTAATGATGACGATGCTTTTATAGATGTTTCAAAACATATTGTTACACATTTATACGAGCAATCTACATCGGCAAACATAAAAACAGGCGATGTATTAGTAGTTATGTTTGAAGGCATTGAATTTAAAGACATGACTACCAACGCTATTGGTATTTTTAAAATTGAAAGTAAAGTAAACTTCTTTCAAACCTATTTAGAAAACAACAGCTATGATGTTTTAGTACAAAAAGGAATCAGTTCTAAAAAAGTAGATAAAGGCTGCTTAATTTTAAACCAAAGTGATACGGAAGGCAATATTATTTTAAGTGTCGATAACAATAGTTATGATGCACAATATTGGATAAATCATTTTTTAAATATTAAATACGCCGATGATGCCAATAACCACACACAACAATATATAGAATTGTGCAAAGATTTCTCAACAGAAATTTTAAAAACCAGCTATGGTGCTCAAGAACAAAACACCTTTTTAGCAAAAACTATCGATTTTTTTAAAGAAAATGAAATAGTAAATGTAGAACGTTTTAAAGAAGAACTTTTTGAAGACGAAAAACAAATTAGGGAGTTTGAAAATTATAAAAAAGAATTTGAAGGAGAACAAAACATCGTTTTAAGAAACCAATTTGATGTTGCCGAAGCAGTTGTAAATAAAGAAAAGAAAAAATTTAAAACCGATATTAAGCTAGACACCAACATACAAATTAAACTAGATATTGATGCACCTGATGCTTCTTCCGAATATTTAGAGCGTGGATATGATGATGAAAAGAAAATGCATTATTACAAAGTGTTTTTTAATGCCGAAAATTAAATACTAAAAAATAGTGATTTTTATAAAAAAGTAGTCAAAAAAATACGACATCTACAGGCTTGCTTTTTCGTTTTTTTTCATAACTTGTTGACATGAATACACCTAACAAGGATACAACTAAAAAGAAAAAATTTAACTACGATAAAGAACTAGCCATATTACATGAAGATTTAGTTCATCTTCAAGAATGGATAAAGAAACAAGGTTTAAAAGTGGTTATCATTTTTGAAGGTAGAGATGCCTCTGGCAAAGGAGGCACAATTAAACGATTTACCGAACCTTTAAACCCTAGAGTTTGTAAAGTAGTAGCTTTAGGCATTCCTACCGAAAAGGAAAAAACACAATGGTATTTTCAACGTTATGTACAGTATTTACCAGCAGCAGGCGAAATGGTGCTTTTTGATAGAAGCTGGTACAATAGAGCAGGTGTTGAAAAAGTTATGGGTTTTTGTACTGATGAAGAGTATAATGAGTTTTTACGCTCTTGCCCTGAGTTTGAGCGTATGTTAGTGCGGTCTGGAATTATTGTTTTAAAATACTGGTTTTCGGTAAGTGATGAAGAGCAGGAACGGCGTTTTAAAAACCGTATAAGCAATCCATTAAAACGCTGGAAATTTAGTCCAATGGATTTAGAATCGCGTTCCCGTTGGTTAGAATACTCTAAAGCAAAAGATAATATGTTTGCACATACTGATACCAAACAAGTACCTTGGTTTGTTGTGAATGCCGATAACAAGAAAAAGGCGCGTTTAAATTGTATTAGCCATGTTTTAAGTCAGATTCCTCATGAAAAAATGGATTTAAAACCTGTTGAACTTCCTGATTTACCAGACTATAAAAGTTATGTGCGACCACCAATAAATTATCAAACGTTTGTTCCTGAGAAATATTGAATAAACTTGATTTTGTAAAAATTTTCAGCTACCTTCGTTTAACATTAGCTCTAAAAAAAAGAACTTTCACTTCCCACCCACTCCAAGAATAATATTTACGAAAAATGAAATTATTGTCCCAAATAATTGCTAAATTTGGGACATAAATTATCAAACAATGACTAAATCAGTTCAAACTAGAATTGAAAACGAAATAAAGTCAATGAAAAAAGGGAGTATTCTATTCCCTTCGAACTTTGATGATATGGGAAATGTTGAAGTTGTAAAGAAATCATTATTACGACTTGAAAACAAAAAATTCTTAGTAAGACTAGCTCATGGAATCTATTTATACCCAAAACAAGACAAGCTTTTAGGGGTTTTATATCCGACAATAGAAGAAATTGCAATTGCAATTGCTGAACGAGATAAAGCACGAATTATCCCAACTGGAACAACAGCTCTTAATAAATTAGGATTATCAACTCAAATTCCAATGAATATTGTTTTCTTAACTGACGGAGCTCCAAGAAATATTGTGGTTGGTAAAAGAACAATAAAATTTAAGCGTACATCTCCAAAAAACTTAGCTGTAAAAGGAGAAATTACAAGTTTAATTATTCAAGCTCTTAAGGATATAGGAAAGGACAATGTAACAGCAGAGCAATTAGAAAAAATTAAAATACATCTTGAAAAAGAAAAACAAGAAATAATAGAGCATGATGCTAAACTAGCTCCTGTTTGGATATCAAAAATTATGAAGAATAATTAAATATGAAAGCGTTTATAAATCTTAGCAAAAAAGATAAACTGAACATATTCAATCAAGTCAGTGAAAGAACTGGATTTCCATCTTCTGCTGTTGAAAAAGATTGGTGGGTAACTTTAGCATTAAATATTATTTTTTCATTGTCTTATTCAAACCATATTGTTTTTAAAGGAGGAACATCTTTGAGTAAAGCATGGAATTTAATTGAACGTTTTTCAGAAGATATCGACTTGGTAATTGATAGAAAACATTTAGGTTTTGAAGGCGAATTAAGTAAAAATCAAGTTAAAAAATTACGTAAAGCATCTTGTTCCTTTATTGGAAGTGAATTTTATAAAGATATCAATGATGCTTTAATTAAACTAGGTGTTCCAGATTATGAATTAGTTGTTCAAGAAACAAAAGATACAGATACTGATCCCTTAGTTATTGAATTACGATATAAATCTTTAACAGAAACATCCGACTATTTAAGACCTAGAGTACTAATAGAAGTTAGTGCACGTTCCTTAATGGAGCCTGTAGAAAACAAAGCCGTTATTTCTATGGTTTCTGAGGAATTTAAAGAACTTCCCTTTGCAGAAACAGAAGTAACAATACCTGTTGTTTCTCCTAAGCGAACCTTTTTGGAGAAGATATTTCTATTACATGAAGAGTTCCAAAAAGACACAAAATTTATACGAGTAGAAAGAATGAGCCGACACTTGTATGATTTAGAAAAACTTATGGATACAATTCACGGTACAGAAGCTTTGAAAGATGTTAAATTATACAATACAATTGTAACACACAGAAAGAACTTTAATGCCGTAAGAGGAATTGACTACGCAAACCATAGCCCTCAATTAATTAATATTTCACCACTAGAAGCAACAATTAAAGAATGGAGAAAAGATTATAAGACCATGCAAGAAAGTATGTTTTATGGAGGTACCATTAGTTTTGATAAACTAATGGAACGCATTGCAGAGTTGAATACTAGAATTAAAACAATTTCATTATGAATGAAAACGAAATAAGAGAAGAACTCACCAGAGTTATAGCCGAAGATTCTCAAAACATTGATGAAATTCTAAAACTATCACATAAACTTGCTGCTCTTGATAACGACAGTGTCCGATTTAGTGTAGATGTAAGTGTTATTGATAGATTTAGGAACAGAATTGGTTGCGAGACACGAAACTGCTGTTTCTAAATTAATTAAAAATTACTATGATGCTGATGCAAAATCGGCACCAATTAATTTTTTAAATGTAGATAATATTGGAGGAACTTTAATAATAGAAGATAACGGGAATGGAATAACCAGAGACCAATTAGTTAATGGTTTCATGAAAATTTCTTCTACTTCAAAAATTCATGAACCCGAATCGCCCATTTTTAAAAGAAAAAGAGCCAGTAAAAAGGAATTGAACGATTTTAAACACAAAGATCGGGTAATAAACTGACGATAATAACACAAACAAAGGAGACTAATTTTGCTCTGAAAGTATTTCAGAAGAATTTGGAGGTATTCGGCTTTACAGAAATGGATTTAAAATCGCGTTCCCGTTGGTTAGAATACTCTAAAGCAAAAGACAATATGTTTGCACATACTGATACCAAACAAGTACCTTGGTTTGTTGTGAATGCCGATAACAAGAAAAAGGCGCGTTTAAATTGTATTAGCCATGTTTTAAATCAGATTCCTCATGAAAAAATGGATTTAAAACCTGTTGAACTTCCTGATTTACCAGACTATAAAAGTTATGTGCGACCACCTATAAATTATCAAACGTTTGTTCCTGAGAAATATTGAATAAACTTGATTTTGTAAAAATTTTCTACTACCTTCGTTTAACATCAGATATAAAACATTAAAACAATTTCATATCAAGTTGTTGTAACACATTTAACCAAACCAAGAAACTTAATATTTATGAAGAAAATTTTACCAATCATTATTGTCGGAATTATAACTGGAGCAATCGGATTTTTTGCTGGAAAAACAGTTGGATATGACGAAGCTGAAAGAATGCAAAGTTATCGAAGTGTCGAATCTATTAAATCGGACTTAAAACAACGTGAAACTAAAATGATTTCGACTCTATTAAACGGAACTGCACGAATTGAAACGCGAAATGAAGGCGGACTTTTTAGCAGTAAAAAATCGAAATATCTGACTGGTAAAATTCTAAACAACGCTTTAGTTGCGAAAGCAAAAGATGTGAAAGTAATTGTGACATTTTTATCCAAAACAAAATCGGAAATTGGAAAAGCGGAATTTACTATTTACGAATATATTGAACCTGGAAAGTCGCAATCTTTTGAGAAGAAAGTAAATGTCTCTCAAGATGTGGCTGAATTTAGCTGGAATATTGTAGATGCAAAAGCGGAATAAAAACGTGTTACAACAATGTATAAAAATAATTGCGGTTTAGTTCTTAATCAAAGGTAGTTACGTGTTTGATACGTCTGAATTTCCTTCGGAAATTCCTCGCACGCAAACCCGCAACTATTCTTATACGAGACCGTTAAACGAACCTAATAAAATTCAGCCTCAAAAAGCACACTAAAATGTTTCAATAACTTTTCTTTAACCTCAGCTTCATCAACCCTTTGTTGCCCTAACTCTACATTTAAAGAAGTAACGGCTTTACCACGAATACCACAAGGTATAATATTATCAAAATAACCTAAATCGGCATTTACGTTAAGCGCAAAACCATGCATAGTTACCCAACGGCTAGCTCGTACACCCATAGCACAAATTTTACGAGCAAATGGTGTACCAACATCTAACCAAACACCTGTTTCACCTGAGCTTCTTTCAGCTTTTAAACCATATTCGGCAAGCGTAAGAATAATCATTTCTTCAAGTAAGCGTAAGTATTTATGTATATCGGTAAAAAAGTTTTCTAAATCTAAAATTGGATATCCTACAATTTGCCCAGGACCATGATAGGTTATATCGCCTCCCCTATTAATTTTGTAAAAAGTAGCTCCTTTTTCGACAAGTTGTTGCTCGTTTAAAAGCAAATTAGATAAATCGCCACTTTTACCCAAAGTGTAAACATGAGGATGCTCTACAAATAAAAAATAATTATTAGTCTTTAAATTAGTATTGTCTTTTCTGTTTTTAATTTTGGCATCAACAATACCTTTAAACAACTGCTCTTGGTATTCCCAAGTTTGTTTGTAATCATTAAAACCTAAATCTTGCAGTTTAATTTGCTTATTCATAGGCTGCAAAATTACAATATTTTTATGTTTTAATTCTTCGGATTATTAAGAATAACTAAAGCCGCAATAACACCAGGAACCCAGCCACAAATTGACAAAATAAAGACAATAATAATAGAGCCACATCCTTTATCTAAAACAGCTAAAGGCGGACAAATAATAGACAGTAAAACTCTCCAGAAACTCATGATTTGATTTATTTTATTTGATTAATGATACTTACTTGACGTATTAACACTACTAATGTTACAATTTATCATATTCATTTTAAAATAAATTATAGTAGATTAGTAGCATGTTAAGAAACCTGATTTTGTTGTTATTTTTAATAATGTCTCTTTCTGTAAAAGCACAGTATCATTTTACAGGACGTATAGATAATAAACAATGGCAAAACAATGTTTACCTTTCCTTAATTGAAGATTATCGAAAAATTTCTGGGGTTTATTTTGAACAAATTATAGCTAAGGTAAATACCGATAGCTTAGGTTATTTTGAGTTTTCAGGAAATCAATTAGAAGATGATAACAGAATTTACAGAATTCATGTTGACAATTGTTTTGATAACGAACAAAACAGCAATCATTTTAATGGACATTGCAATGATAGTAAAGAAGTTATTTTCATTGCGAAAAACAATGATACCATTGCGTTCCCTTTTTCGTTTGGAAAAGAAATGTTTTGCCAAATTGAATCTACCAACAAAAAAGCAACTGCCTTTATTAAAATTGATTCTTTAAAAGATGAAATGAAATTTGCATACAGCGAATTTAGAAGTGAAGCCAACCGAAAACTTAATAATAAAAAATGGTTTAAAACATTACAAGATTTTGGTGAAACACAAAACGAACCCATTGCCGAACTTTATACTTATTCATTTTTATCAGATAGAAGAAACGATTTTCACAAACATTACCTTGAAGACTTAAAAAACAATCCGTATTATCATAATTTATTAAATCGTTTAATCGAACGCTACCCAAATTCACCTTACACAAAACAATATCGAGAAGAGTTAAGCTCTGATGAATTTATAATCAATAACAATACATCTACTTCTTCTTTCAACTGGAATTATTTAACTTTCTTTCTATTAGCAGTTTCGTTAATTATTAATTTTTGGTTTTGGTATACCCAAAAAAAGAATAAAACAATTAGCAAAGCTAAAGAGCAACTTACCAAACAGGAACAAAATATTCTTAATCTTTTACTTGAAGATAAATCTAATAAAGAAATAGCCGAAGCTGTTTTTGTTAGTGTAAGTACTGTAAAAACACATCTTAACAATATTTACAAAAAACTGAATGCTCAATCTAGAGACGAAATTAAATCACTATTTAACAGGTAGTTACAAAAAATCAACCTAGTACTAGTACTTATTTCAACCCTAAATAACAACCTGTTATTTACTATTTTCATCATGTTTGCATCATTATTAATCAAAAAACAAACATTATGATTTTATCAATTACCAAATTACAAACAGTAAAAACAAAATTATTATTAGTAATCTGCTTATTTATTTATGCTGCAAATTTTGCTCAAGAAACAACAGCTAATACAAACGCTGGTGTATTATCCTTTAAAACAGAAATTATAGATTACGGCACTATTGAACAAAATGCCAACGGCGAGCGTATTTTTACTTTCACCAATACTGGCAAAAGCCCTATTGTTATTACTAGTGTAAAAACCTCTTGTGGATGTACAGTACCTTCATATTCTAAAACTCCAATTATGCCAGATGAAAAAAGTGAGATTAAAGTTAAATACGCAACAAACAGAATTGGTACTTTTTCAAAAACTATCACAGTCATATCAAATGCTTCAGAAAGCAATAAAATATTGCGTATTAAAGGCGAAGTTCTAAAACCAAAACAAGCAAAAAGCTAAGTTTTCACTTGTTTTTATACTAAAATTAAAATCTACCAATAAGTTGTATGCTATTTTTTTGAAAATAATGTAATTTTGCAGCCATCTGTCGCAAAAGACAATATTCAAAATTAATTAGCATGCAACTTTCAGAACAAGAATTAGTAAGAAGAGAAAAGTTAGTAAAATTACGCGAATTAGGAATTAATCCTTATCCCGCAGATTTATATCCTGTAAACCATACTTCCAAACAGATAAAAGATACTTATGAAGAAGGTAAAAAAGTAGTCATTGCAGGACGATTAATGTCTCGTAGAATTCAAGGAAATGCAAGTTTTGCAGAATTACAAGATGGAGAAGGCAGAATTCAACTCTATTTTAATAGAGATGAAATTTGTAAAGGCGATGATAAGAGCAAGTATAACAATGTTTATAAAAAACTTTTAGACATTGGAGATGTTGTTGGAATTGAAGGCGAACTTTTCACTACCAAAGTGGGTGAAAAAACGGTGAGAGTTGATAATTTTAGCCTACTAAGTAAAGCTTTAAAACCCTTACCATTACCAAGAACAGATGCTGATGGTGTTGTTCATGATGCTTTTACAGATCCTGAACAACGTTACAGACAACGTTATGCCGACTTAGTGGTAAATCCACATATTAAAGAAGTATTTGTAAAACGCACCAAACTATTTAATGCCATGCGTTCGTTTTTTAATAACGCTGGATATTTTGAGGTAGAAACTCCTGTTTTACAACCTATTCCTGGTGGTGCAGCGGCTCGTCCGTTTATAACACATCACAATGCTTTAGACATTCCTCTATACATGAGAATTGCCAATGAGTTATATTTAAAAAGACTAATTGTTGGTGGTTTTGATGGTGTTTATGAGTTTTCTAAAAATTTTAGAAACGAGGGTATGGACAGAACTCATAACCCAGAGTTTACAGCTATGGAAATTTACGTAGCCTATAAAGACTACAACTGGATGATGGATTTCTGCGAGCGTTTACTAGAGCATTGTGCTATTGCCGTTAACGGAAGTACTAAAGCTAAATTTGGTGAACATGAAATAGATTTTAAAGCTCCTTACGCTAGAGTAACCATGGCTGATTCTATAAAACATTTTACAGGATTTGACATTACTGGAAAAACTGAAGACGAAATTAGAGAAGCTGCCAAAAGCATGAATATTGAAGTAGACGAAACCATGGGGAAAGGCAAACTTATTGATGAAATTTTTGGTGAAAAATGTGAGGGCAACTACATACAACCTACATACATTACAGACTATCCAAAAGAAATGAGTCCGTTATGTAAAGAACATAGAGAAAACCCGGAATTAACAGAACGTTTTGAATTAATGGTTTGTGGTAAAGAAATAGCAAATGCTTATTCTGAACTTAATGACCCCATTGACCAACGTGAGCGTTTTGAACATCAATTAAAATTGGCTGCTAAAGGTGATGATGAAGCTACCGAGTTTATCGATCACGATTTTTTACGTGCTTTAGAATACGGTATGCCTCCAACATCAGGTATGGGAATTGGTATGGACAGACTTATTATGTTTTTAACCAACAATCAATCTATACAAGAAGTTTTATTCTTCCCTCAAATGCGCCCAGAGAAAAAAGCTGTTGCAGTTAGTGAAGACGCCAAAGCTATTTTTGAAATATTAAAGAAAGCTGAAAAATTAACACTAAACGATTTAAAAGCTCAGTCTGGTTTATCCAATAAAAAATGGGATAAATCTATTAAAGAATTAACTAAAAACAATCTTGCTAAAGTTGAAAAAACAGATGAAGGATTGTTTGTTAACCTTTTTTAAAAAAATAAGCACATTATTTTTTTTTACCTTTAATAGGAAATATTAAATTATATTAATATTTTAGTAAAAACCAATATTATCGAAATAAATAATATTGGTTTATTATTTAATTTGGTAAAACTTCTCTCGCATTAGCCTCAAACTAAAACAGAAATGTTTAATAAAATTTACAAAAAGGTAGTCTTACTACCTTTGGCTTCATTTATAATCACTTCTTTATTAGCTATTTCCGTATGGAACGAAGCTTTGTATACCAACAATCAATTAATTGAAGAAAATGTTCTTCAAACAGGACACCTTATTTCAAAAGAGTTTAAAAACATCATAAAATCGGATATCGCTCGACTACAAAATCTCAAAAACAGAATTGAGTTTACTAATGGTATGTATTTTGAGCACTGGGAAAAAGACGCTAGTATGCTGTTAGAACAAAATTCATCATTCCAATTTTTAGAATGGATTGACAGCACAATGATAGTAAGAAAAATCACTCCTTTAATTGGAAATGAAAATGCTTTAAATTTAGATATCTCTAAAATAGAATACCGAAGAGATGAATGGATAAAGCATAGTAAAAACAATTTAGTTAATATTACTCCATGGGCAAAATTAACACAAGGAGGACACGCTTTTTTAGTAGATATACCTGTTTATTTCCAAAATAATTTCCAAGGCACAATTACAGGTGGTATGGACTTTAAAAAAAACTTTAATAAACTAACAACAAGTTTAGAAAACCAATATTCAATAGAATTATGGGATCATAAAAAAACTCTTTTTTATAATTTAAACCAAAATAACAAACTTAAAACTGGAAAAAATTTTGTTTTTGAAGATTATTTTTTAATAGATAGTTTAGATAATCACAAATGGCTATTAAAAGTTACTCCAAGTAACGATTTACTTATTTATCAAGCTCAAATCATTACTCATATCGCATTAATTGCAGCATTGATTTTATGTCTTTTAATAAGCTTCTTAATATACTTTTATATAAGAACAAAAGAAAATGCAAAACAAGCATTAGCATCAAATATCAAACTTTTAAAAACAAATAAAAAGTTAAACAACGCACGCAATAGAGCTGAAAAAGCATCACTTGCCAAAACAGAGTTTTTATCAAACATGAGTCATGAAATAAGAACTCCGCTCCATGCTATAATAGGATTTATTGAACTTTTAAAAAGTAGTACGCTTAATAAAACCGACAAAGAGTATTTATCATTAATGGAAAAAGCATCAAATAATTTATTAAATATTGTTAATGATATTTTAGATATTGAAAAAATTGAATCTGGAAAAATAGAATTAACAGAAGTAAATTTTAATCCATCTAAAAAAATACAAGAATTAATTGATGTTAATCAATTTATATTTTTACAAAAAAATCTTTATTTAAAAGCCAATTTCATGAATACTCATTCCATGAATGTTATTGGTGATGAAAACAAATTAATCCAAATAGTTCATAATATTATTAAAAACGGATTAAAATTCACAGAATCAGGAGGCGTAACATTAACCTATAATGAAACTATTGTACAAAAAAATCAATTAAGAATAACAATTTCAATTAAAGACACAGGAATTGGTATTCATCAAGATAGTTTAAATGCAATCTTTGAAAGATTTACACAAATTGAAAATAGCGTTAAAAAACACTACGAAGGTAGTGGTCTTGGGTTATCTATATGCCAAATTTTCATTAAAATGATGGGAGGAGAAATTTCAGTTAAAAGTTTGCCTAATGTTGGTACTGAATTTTCATTTGATGTATTTTTCCCAATTTCCGATAATCGGAAAAAAGAAATAAATATTGTAAACAAAAAAAATATCAACCTATCGGATTTAAATATTTTAATTGTTGATGACAATCACCTAAATATTATTGTTCTTAAAAAATTTCTTGAAGACTTTGGAATTAAACCTGACACAGCAAAAAACGGAAAAATTGCTTTAGAAAAATTTATAAAAAAACCATATCAACTTATTTTTATGGATATTCATATGCCAGAAATGGATGGTTGGGAAGCCACAAAAGAAATTAGAAAAATCAATATGGATGTGATTATTTTTGGATTATCTGCAAATGTAACGACTGAAGCTATTGATAAAGCTCTTGAAAATGGCATGAATAACTACCTCTCTAAGCCTTTTAAAAAGGAACATATTTATAAGCTTTTACATTTCCATTTTAGTAATAATTAATTATACAGAACTATTAAATAAAAAAATCAGTAATTTTTCAATTACTGATTTTTACAAACTAACCAACTAAACTAACTAACCAATAATTTTCAATCTTAAAAAGAATGAATTTTTATATTGAATATTATATGATTTAAACTAAACTTATACAAAGAGACACATTTACATTTAGTTGTTAAAACAATTTAGAAAGGTTTAACACCAGAAATCAAACTTTTATATTTTCTTTAAGATAAAAAAATCAATATGTTAATTTTTTAAGAAAATAGGTACTTCATTTTATTAGTATAGAGAGAATTTAAATTTTTACTTATTTTTACTTTCGATGCTAAAAAAAATTACGCTATTAAGTTTTTATTGCTTTTGTTCTATTTTAATAGCACAACAAGATAGCTTATCGTTTAAAAATGGTACAGACAACCCAACACTTTTATCAACACACCATTTTGGAATTTTTAGCGCCAGAATTAATACAAATTTTAAATTTGCCCCTCCTAAAACTGCAACATTTAATATAAGCTCAGTGAGTGGTAATAACTTTCAACCATTTGTAGAAGCCTATTTACCAAAAGACCCAATAGTTAGAAAAGAACAAAGTGAACTTAGTCAGTATGAAAGGGATTTTTATTTTATAGATCAAGAAACCACTCCTGCAGATTATATGAACGTTGTAATTGATGCTGTTATTAAAGAATTTAGGTTAACTACTTCTATTCCATTATCAAAAAAACATGAACTAAATATCTCAATACGCTCCTATTTAATAACCAAAGGGAAATTCCCTTTTTCGTTTTTTACAAGCGATGAAACTATTGAATGGTTTCACAGTAATGTAAATGGAGGTGAAGACCCTTATGGTCGTCGCTATTATGGTTTAAATCAAGTAAACTTAAAATATACCGATAGAAACAATAACACACTTGAATTAAAAAATAATGATTTTTTTATCGGAGGCTTAGAATTTAATCATTTTTATTATCCAGAACTTTCTATAAATAAAACAAAACATATTTTCATAAACTTTGGAAGTCATTTAGGAATTAACACAACAAAATTTAACCCATCTATAGATCTTGGTATTTCCGCCAATGCTATAAAAACATTTAAACTAAAAACAAAAAAAGAACTTAATCTAGGTTTAGGAATAAATCTTTTACGCAAAAACGTTGTTAATTTTAATTCGGTAATAGATTTAGGAAACAATCCATTTTTAGCAACGGCAGAGGGCAATATTGAATATACTAAATACACTAAAAAAAACAATTATCACGCTTTAGGTATAAACTACCAAATTCAATCGCGATATAATAAGGTAAACGAATCCAATTATTATACACTAAGAGGTAACTGGAGTAGTATTAAGGGAGGTTGGCAATACGGATTTAGCTCTTTATACAAAAACCTATCTATTTGGTCTTTAATTTATACTTATGGGCAACCAAAATTTAAAATTTCAGCATACTTTAAAGAGGATTTTATAGTAAATAACGCACCCGATTTTCAAACAGGATTAAGTTTACAAGTTCCCATTTTTAAATAATTTATTAGGCGTTTCTATCCTAATAGCTATCGGTAGGTTTGGCTTTATTCATTACTTCACATTTTAAATTAACGAACTCATAAATAAAACTATTTCACTACTCACTTTTTCTACAACAAAAAGTTTCTAGCAAGAGTTCAAACACGTAAACATTACCTAATAACTAAACAATCAAAACGTTAACAACACGTTAAAATTCAAACCTTGTTTAAACCTTTTTAAAGTTGATGGGTCAAAGCAACAAATAAAACATTTAAACTCATTTACATTATGAAGAAATTTATATTAATCGCAATTACTTTTATCTCTATTCAAAGTTTTGCCCAAGGACAAAGAAAAGATTTCCCTAACAGAGAGGAAAATCGTCAAAAAATGATGAATCTTTCTGCTGAAGAAATAGCTACACTACAAACAAAAAAAATGACTTTACATTTAGACTTAAATAAGTCGCAACAAGATGCCATTTATAAAATAAATTTAGAAAACGCTACACTACGAAAAACACAAATGGAAAAGCGTAAAGCTAGAAGAGAAGCAGGTACAGCTCAAAAACCTTCAAAAGATGAGCGTTTAAAGTTTATGAATTCAAGACTTGACCACCAAATAGCAGTTAAAGCAAAAATGAAAAAAATATTAGACACAGAACAATATGCCAAATGGGAAAAGGCTCAAGCTAGAATGGCTCATAATAAAAAAGTTGCCATGAAAGGAAACAAAAAACAAAGATGATTTAGTTTGGTTAGTTTATTGATTATAGTTTGTTGATAAAAGCGCATTTCTTGAAATTAGAAATGCGCTTTTTACTTTATAATGTTTTCGCTACTTTGTTTACTGCTTTAATAGTGAAATCTAAATCTTCGTAAGTTAAAGCATCAGTTATAAACCAAGTTTCAAAAGCACTTGGAGCGATATACACACCTTCATTTAGCATACCATGAAAAAAGGCTTTAAAAGTTTCATTATTACCTTTTGCAGCCGTTTCAAAATCTACAACAGGTGCTTCATCAAAATGTACAGAGATCATAGAGCCTACTCTATTTATAGTATTTGAAATATTATTCGCTTTCAATACTTCTGCAATTCCTTTATGCAAATATGCTGTCTTTTCAGCTAAACTATTAAAAACTTCATTATCACCATTTAATTCAGTTAACATAGCTAAACCTGCTGCCATGGCTAACGGATTTCCGCTTAAAGTTCCAGCTTGATAAACAGGGCCTAATGGTGCTAAATGATTCATAATTTCATTTCTTGCTGCAAAGGCTCCAACAGGTAATCCGCCACCAATAACTTTTCCAAAGCAAACAATATCTGCTGTTATACCATATAATTCTTGGGCACCACCTTTCGCTAAACGAAATCCAGTCATTACTTCATCAAAAATCAATAATATATCATTTGCATTACATAAATCCCTTAATGCTTCTAAAAAACCTTCTTTTGGAGGAATACATCCCATATTACCTGCAACGGGTTCAATAATAATGCAAGCTATTTCATTTTTATTAGCATTAATTAATGTTTTAACATTCTCAATATCGTTATAACGTGCTAACAACGTATCTTTTGCAGTACCCTCTGTAACACCTGGACTATTTGGCGTACCAAAAGTAACAGCACCACTACCCGCTTGTATTAAAAATGAATCGCTGTGCCCATGATAACAACCAGCAAATTTTATAATTTTATCTTTTCCTGTAAAACCACGTGCTAAACGAACCGCACTCATACATGCCTCGGTTCCTGAATTTACAAACCGTATTTTATCAATATTTGGAACCATTGAAACCGCTAACTCTGCAATTTTTGTTTCAATTTCGGTTGGCATTCCAAATGATGTACCTTTTTTTGCTTTTTCAACAACAGCATCAACAACAGGCTTATATGCATGACCCAAAATCATTGGCCCCCATGAATTGATATAGTCTATTAAACGATTACCATCTTCATCATATAAATAAGCGCCTTTTGCTTCTTTTACAAAAATTGGATTTCCACCTACTGCTTTAAAGGCTCTAACTGGCGAATTTACACCTCCAGGAATAACTTTCTCTGCTTCTAAAAATAAAGCACTACTTCTTTGATAATTCATTACTATTTAATTTTTTGATATTGGTTTTACTTGTAATTCTTGCCCTATACTCAGCACCAAATCACTTAAACCATTTAAATTTTGAAGTTCTTTTACAGTCATGTTATATTTTTTAGAAATAGAATATAACGTCTCTCCTTTTGCAACAATATGACTAATTGTTTCAGCAACCTCTTTTTTAATTTTATTATCTTCACTTACCGATTCTACAATATCTAAAACAGACTTCTTTGTTTGCAATTCCTGCCCAATACTAAGTGTTGTATCACTTAAACCATTTATATCTTTAAGTTCATTAACAGTGAGATTATATTCTTTAGCAATAGAATACATGGTATCACCTTTTGACACAATATGTTTATGTTTAGAGCCATTATTTTTTATAATGTTTTTTTCCTCTTTTCTTACAACTACTGGCTCTTCATATTTTACATATCTATCTCCAAGCACTTCTCTATCAAGCTCATATAACCCGTAACGTTCTATAAGAGTTATTAGTTTATTTGGGTATTTCCTATCGGTAGCATAACCAGCAGCTTTTAAACCTTTTGCCCAACCTTTATAATCTTCTTTTTTCAATTTAAAAAGTTTAGCATAACGTTTCCTTTGGGCTAAAAATAATGAGTGATCTCTAAACGAATACTTAGGATCTTTATATTTTCTAAAACATTCTTGCTTTTTATCGTCGTCATGATACACTCTTGCCCCCGTCCAATCATGACATTTTATTCCAAAGTGGTTATTAGCTTTTACTGAAAGCGTTCCGCTACCAGAACCCGACTCTAAAACGCCTTGTGCTAGAGTAATACTGGCAGGAATACCATAAAGACTCATTTCATTTTTAGCAATATCTTTATAAGTATCTATATATTTTTCGGTTTTATTAGCATACACTTTAGGTGTAACAACTTCTTTATTTTTAATTATTTCTTTAGAAACTACTTTAGGTCGCTTTATAACTACTGACTTTTTTGCTTTACAACTAAAAAGCACACTAACTAAACATATTATTAATAAAACTCTATTCATTAAACTATTCTATTATTGGTAAATTTTTCTTTTTTAGCACATCATTCATACCATCAATTCCTTGTAAACCGCCCGTATGAATTACTAAAATTTTTGAACCCTTTGGGAAATAATTTTTCTCTATCAAATCAAAAATACCAAATATCACTTTCCCTGTATAAACAGGATCTAGAGGAATATTATAATCTTTTTTAAATTGATTAATGAACGTTACTAAATCTTCATTTATTTTAGCATAACCTCCAAAATGATAATCGGTTATTAATTTCCAATGCTCTCTAATTGCAAATTTACTAATATCTTGTTGTAAAAAGTCACCTTTTAAGACAGGAAATCCTAAAACTTGTTGACTAGGTTTTGAACAATTTATGAGTCCAGAAATAGTACCACCTGTTCCAACGGCACAACATATATAATCAAAAAAAGCATCTTCATTAGTTAAAATTTCTTCACAGCCTTTAACCGCTAAATGATTCGTACCACCTTCAGGAACGAGGTAAAAATCATCAAATTCCTTTTTCAAATTATTTAAAAAGCTTTCTGATGTTTTTTCTCTGTAAAGGGTTCTAGAAACAAATTTAAACTCCATACCACATTGTTTAGCAAAACGCAATGTTGGGTTACTTTCTATTTTACTAGCTAATTCATCACCTCTAATAATTCCAATAGTTTTAAAACCAGAAATTTGTCCTGCAGAAGCTACCGCAGCAATATGATTTGAGTAAGCGCCTCCAAAAGTAAGCAAGGTTTTAAACCCTAATTTTTGTGCTTCTATTATATTATATTTAAGCTTTCTATACTTATTTCCAGAAACAAAAGGATGTATTTCATCTTCGCGCTTTACAAACAATTCAATACCTTTTTTCTTAGGTAGTTTTACTTGCTGATTAATGCTATTTTGAAGCTTAAAAGTCATGTATGCGAAGATACTTCAAAAAATGCCAAAATGTACGATGCTTTAAATAATCTAGATTAGATTCATTACTATATGCTTCGCGTTCAAAAGAAATATTACTGTAGGCATTGTGCCAATTTTTATATTGCCATAATCTTACTAAAAATTCAACAACATAAAATAAATAAAAAAGAATAATTAGCATTTCTAATTGCTGCTTTAAATGAATTTTTTCATGATTCAATAATACATTATTCAATTTTAAACTCTTTGTTTTTAAAAACACAAACGGAAAAACGGCAAGTGCTGTATAACCTTTAGGCACTATATATTTCGAGATAAAAATCATACTTTATTGCTTTCAAAAATCAATCCAAAATGCATTATCTTTGTTATTATATGAAGAAATTAATTCCAGTTGAAGAAGGCGATTATTATCTAACACCCGAAGGATATCGTTGTTTTACAGAACAATATCACTTAAAACGCGGATATTGTTGTGAAAGTGGATGTAGGCATTGCCCTTATGGATATGATAAAAAAACCAATTCTGTAAAAAAATAACACCTATTGCTTTATACTTTTATTTAGCTAAAGCCTTGGTATGATTATTGATGCTTATAATTACGTTTGTTTATTAAAATTTTATCAGATAAAATACTTTAGAATACATTGTGCGTAAACAGATTATAACCATAAAAAAAATGCATTATGAAAAATTTATTAAAAACATTACCACTTTTAGCATTGCTAATAGTAGCAACATCTTGCAGTTCAATTAAAGTAGCAACCGATTATGATAAAAACGCAAAATTTGGAGAATACAAAACCTTTGCGTTCTTTAAAACAGGTATTGATAAAGCTGAAATTAGCGATTTAGACAAAAGAAGAATACTTCGTGCCATTGAAGCTGAACTTTTAGCTAAAGGGTTTACAAAATCTGAAAACCCTGATTTATTAATAAGTCTATTTACAAAATCTCAACAACGTGTTGATGTTTACAACAATTCTTGGGGCATGGGCGCCTGGGGTTGGGGTGGATGGGGACCATGGGGTGGCTTCGGACCTGGTTGGGGATGGGGTTACCAACCTAACACATCGGTAACAACTCAAGGTGTTTTATACATAGACCTTATTGACGCCAACAAAAAAGAATTAGTTTGGCAAGGTATGGGTACTGGCTATTTAAGCAGAAATATGGAGGAAAAAGAAGCACGCATAAAAGAGTTTGTTGCTAAAATTATGGAAAAATACCCTCCGGGAGCACAACAATAAAAAGACAACGACAAATAAAAAAAGCAACCCTTTCGAGTTGCTTTTTTTATTTGCCTTTATATAAATTACCTAAAACGTTTCAGGGTATTTTTAGTAAACTCGCTCAATACTAATTTGCCACTAATTTTAGCACGCTCTATAAGTAAATCATCCCAGTCGCTTGTACCTTCCCAAAGTACCTGCTTCATATTTGTTAATGCTTCAGGGTTGTAACTAGCTAATTTATTTACTAAATTTTCAACAGTAATGTCTAATTCTTCAGTGGTTGATAAAACCTCAGCATACAAGCCTTTGCTTTTTGCAAATTCTGAAGAAAAAAAAGATTCGGCATCTATAGTCATTTCTGCCATTGCTGTTTTACCTATTTTTCTGGACACGGCAGGTTCTATAACAAATGGACCAATACCAATACTTAATTCACTAAGCCTTATGGAAGCGTATGTTGTAGCTAAACAATAATCGGTTGCTGCAGCTAAACCAACACCTCCTCCAACGGCCTTACCTTGTACACGACCTATAATTAACTTAGGACATTTACGCATGGCATTAATTACATTTGCAAAGCCAGAAAAAAACTTGAGTCCTGCCTCGGCATCTTCAATTTCCACAACCTCATTAAAACTAGCACCTGCACAAAAAGTTCTATCGCCTCCACTTTTTAAAACAATGACTTTAATTTCATCATTTCCTCCTGCACTAATAATTGTTTGCTCTAATTTAGAGAGTAAATCACTAGGCATTGAATTTCTATTCGGATGATAAAACTCTATATATCCTACATTATTTTCTATATTTAAGGTAACGTATGCTTCCATTTTACTAATAAATTTACTGGTTGAAATATACATAAAATTATTAGTAACAGATGTTACATTCTTTTATTATAAGTTAAGGATATTTGCAAAAACAAATTATAATTATGGGTTTATTAGATATGTTATTTGGAAATAAAAAAAATATGATTAACGATTTTAAACAAAGAGGTGCTGTTATAATTGATGTGCGCACTAGTGGCGAATACAGCCAAGGAGCTATTCCTGGGTCTAAAAATATACCGTTACAAAACATTAACTCTCAAATTAAAGAAATAAAAAAACTAAACAAACCAGTAATTACTTGTTGCGCTAGCGGTATGCGTTCTGGTAATGCTGCAGCCATTTTAAAAAGCAATGGTATTGAAGCAATGAATGGCGGTGGATGGACTAGTTTAAGTAGTAATTTATAATTCTAAATTCTCAAAGTCATTAACAGATTGCATTGGGTTTTCGTTATATTTTAACGTCCAGCCTAAAGAGTTTGTGAGAATATAAAATTTTGAGAGTTCACTAATTAATCTATTTTTAGCATTCAGCTTTAAATCGGATGCTTCTAGTTTTTTATTTAATGATTGTTTTACACTATTTTTAATATTGTTGTAATCTTTGGCCTCAAACGGATTTAAAAAATCTGCCTGTATATCATAATATTCCAACTCTGGATTTATTTTTATTTCTTCTTTAGGAATACTTAAAATAGTAAGTGTTTTAGCAACCTCATCAACTTCAAATTCAATTTTACTTAAATCGTAAGAAATTAAAACTTCGGCATTAACAACCACGAGTGCTTTTTTATCTGAGGTGTAATAATCGCCAAAAATATCTTTTGAGTTTTTATAACTAAAAACTTCGCTAAAATGACCTTCGGTAACAACTAGCTTTCCAACATTTTTAATTTGCTCCTGTATAAGTGCAGAATTTTCCTGAAGTATTATTTTATCTTCCTTTTTATCTTCACAATATTTAAAAGTGAAAAGGATTATTAAAGTTACAATAACCCCGAATAGAATTTTTCTCATGCACTAATTTAGAAATATTTTAGAACTAACATGATTTTAGCGAATGAAAGTTAAAACATTTTTAAACTTAAAAACTTCATATAAAGCAAAAAACATCAGTTTATCTTCGACATATGAAGTCTAACTAATGTAATCAACTCTAATTTAATAGCATTACAAATATATAATACCTAATCGGTTTCTTAATTAAATGAAGGTTAAACTAACATTAAATTAAGTTATTCCTTTTTGCCTTTTGAACGGCTTCTAATTTATTATGCACCTGCAATTTTTTATAAATATTTTCAATATGTTTTCTAACAGTACCTATAGATAAAATTAAATTATCGGCAATTAAATTATAACTTAAGCCTTTACTTAAATGTTCTAACACCTCAACCTCTCTAACAGTTAATTTAATATCTTCTTGCTCTTGAATATTTTCTATATCTAAAGGATTTCTTAGTAGTTTTAAAGTTTTCATGGCTATAGACGGATTCATAGCTGCGCCACCATTTAGAGTGTCTTTAATACCGTCATACAACCCTTTGGCATTAACTTCTTTAAGCAAATAGCCGTCAGCTCCTGCCTTTATAGCATTAAAAATGTTTTCATCATTATCAAAAACAGTAAGCATAACGATTTTAATATGTGGATATTTTTGTTTGATTATTTCAGTTGCTTCAATTCCATTTAATACTGGCATTTCAATATCCATTAGAATTAAGTCGATGTTATGATTTTCTTCAAGTTTAACTAATAAATCTGAACCATTTAATGCCGAAAAGCTAATTTTCAAACTATCAAAAAACGATAATTTCTCTGCAACCATTCTTATTAAAAAAGAATTATCATCTACTATAACTATTTTAATATTCATTTCTTAACTGGTTAGATTACTAATGTTATTGATGTCCCTTTATTTAAGTCACTTTTAATTTTCAAATTAGCATTTATATCATGAGCTCTCTTTTTCATATTGTTAAGCCCGTTTCCTAATGTTGTTTCATTTTCTTCAAACCCATTTCCGTTATCTTCAACCATAAACGCTATGCTCTGTTTTGTTTTTTTTATATCAACAGTAACATTTGAAGCTTTAGAATATTTTATGGCATTATTTATTGCTTCTTGAATAATTCTATAAATATTCATACCCACAACCGACTTAAATTCTAAATCCTTTGAAAGAGTTTTATCAATATTAAACTCAAAATCTATTGAATTAGATACTTGATCTGCATTATCAATAAAATTGGAAATGCGCCCTTGCAAATCCTCTAAAGAAATGGCATTTTTATTCATTGCCCATATCGTATCTCGCAATTCATAAATAGTATCTTTTGTAAAAGAACTAATCGTATTTAACTTGCTACTTAGCTTATCATTTTTAATTTTAAAACCATATTGCAAATTATCTATAGACGAAATAATGAAGGTTAATTGAGCCCCTATATTATCATGTAAATCGCGTGATATTTTTAAGCGTTGTTCGTTTAGTTTATTTTGTGTTTCAATTTTAACCAACGCTTCTTTTAATTCGCTTTCTTTTTTAAGTTGCTCATTTTTTAATTTTTGTTGCTTATAAATAAGATAACCTAATAGAGATAAAACAATTATTAAAACACCCAAGCCAATTATTTGAGTATTTTTTTGATTTAAATGAAGTTCTTTTTCGGCTAAATCTGCCCGTTGTGTCTCAATTTCCTTCTCTCTCTCTACAGTATTATATTTTTCTTGAATTTCTGCAACTTCTTTGGTTACCCTACTACTAAAAATAGTATCATTTATTGCTTTAAACAAACGTTTATAATAAATTACACTATCTGGGTTTTTCTTGATAGCAAAATATGTTGAAAACTTATCGTAAGCATCCATTTTAAGTTCATTCGCATTAGATGCTTTAGCAAGACTCAAACCTAATCTTAAATAATCCTCTACTTCGGTATACCTTCCTATATCTAAATTGATTCCTCCTAAGTGAATTGCTGTACTAGCAATTCCATAATTATCATTTAATTTTTTTCTTAAATTCAACGATTTTAAAATTAAACTAAAAGCTTTATCAGAGCTACCTTTTTCATATAAAACACCTCCATAATTATTATACAAAGCAGCCAATTCACTTTCAAAATTATGTTTCTTAGCTAACTTTATACCTTTTTCATAATACAAAGAACTTTTTGTGTTATCATTTAAAAGATAATAAGCATTAGCAATATTATTATAAGAATGTACTAAAGCCTTATAATCTTTAATTTCTTTATTAGTTTTAGCTATTTCTAAATGAATATTAAGTGCTTTTTTATACTGCTTTAGCCCTTTATAGATATTAGCCATATTGTTTTCTATAGCTATTGTATATCTTAAATGATTTCTACTTTTATATATTTTTAAAGCTTTAGTGGCATAAAAAATGGCCGAATCCATTTCAAATGTATTTTGATAAACAAGTCCAATTTTATTATACAATCCTGCAATGCCTAATGTATCAAGTAATTTTGTTCTAATTTTTAAGGACTTCCTATAATAATTTAACGATTTAGAATATGCTGCTAACCCATAATACAAGATTCCAATATCATTAAATGCCTGAGCTTCTCCTACCTTGTTATGAGTATTTTTAGATAGATTTAAAGCAAGGTTTCCATATACAAAAGCAGAATCGATTGATATATTTCTGTAATACCAACATAAATCACTGTAAGACTTAATTTTTATTGAATCTTTTGGGTTAGAATAAATTACTTGCTTTAAACTATCAATAATTTTTTTTGTGTCCTGAGAAAAAGAGCAAAAACAAAACAACATGAATACTATAAAGACAAACTTATTCTTCATAAAAATTAATACTTATCAAATATAAATTTTTGAATTAAAATTAATTCTTGGATTACCTTAAATAACCGATTAGGAAGTGTACTATGAAAATCATCAAATAATAAAATCTTTTGATGATTTATTATATGCTTAGCCTTTTCAATTTTATATTTATTTTCCAAATTAATTAAAATCTTTTTTCCATTTTTATTAATGTGATTAATCGCTAAAAAAAACTTAATAATAAATAAAACTAAAATAAATATTACCGAAGTTATTGTAATATTAAAAAACAAATTAAGATTCATACACAAGGCTTTTACGTTTTTAAAAAAAAGGATATTTTAAACTAAGCTGATGTAAAAAAAACACCAACTACAAATCTTTTTTATTGATTTAAATAGCTGATGTTTTTTAATATGAACTGATTAATAGCATTTTAAATTTAACCTAATATATTGAACATCAGATAATTTTTCGATTAAGTGTTATAAAAAAAGATTAAGCGCAATAATGAAATTTACCACGCCTAATCAAACAAATCTCAACAACAAGATTTATTCTTTAAGGTTGTAAGAATAAATGGTACTTCCGTTTGCTAAATAATATAAATACCCCGCAATCTCATCAACTTCATATGTTGGCTTTTTGTCTTTTAAAACAATTTCCTTCTCTACCATTCCAGAATCTTTATTAACTTTCACTAAACCTACACCATCATCAAGTTTTGTTAAGATAAATTGAGCGTCTTTAGTTGCAGCTGTAGCTCTAAAACGTTTAGCCATTTCGTTAAACGAAGCTGTTGCAATGGCTTGAAACATATCTGCTTCTCGCTGTTTTTGGGCACCAAATTGATTGTATTGCCCTATCGCATTTTTATTAGCTCCTGCCTGAAAGCTCGCTTGTGACATAGCTGCAGTTGACGCTAAAGCTAATGCACTTAAAGCTACTATAGCAAAAGCACTTTTACCTGGAGAACGAAAATATTTATGAAAACTTTCTGAACCATCAAAACCAAGCATCATCATATTCTGATCTGAAGACAACAATAATCCTTTATCTCTAATCTCTAAACTTGTGGGGTCTTCCTTTTCATCAAAACTATAAGTTGCCAAGGAGCTTACATCACCTGAATTTTCATCTATAGCAATCATTTCTTCTCCAGTACTAATTAAATATCTGCTGTGTGCCTGATCATAAACACTTGTAACTGCTTTAGCTCGCTTATATTTTATAGGCTTACTCCATATAGACTCCCCTGTTTCTAAATTAATAATATTGGCATCACTATCGGTTATATAAATCATACCTTGTTTAGTTAATGCCATGGTATGAATATTTTCACCTGTTTTTAGAGGTTTTTTAAATAATGGTTGTCCATCAAACGATATTTTATTAATTCCACCTTCTCCTATACCAAATAAAATTCCGTCATCCATAATGTAAAAATGTTGTACATAACCTTTAGTTTTCGGAGCTTTTTCCCAAAGATCTTCTCCTGTACTTGCCGATAAAAATGAAATATTACTTTGCGCTTTTGCTGCTGCTAATTTTGCTAAACCTCCTTTACCAGTACTTGCTACATCACTAACAATAGCTAAACCTTTAGGAGTAATCTCGAAATTTGAAACATAACCTTTTAATTTTTTTCCGTCAGACCACAACTCAGAACCATTGCTACTTACTTTATGTACTTCATGATTTTTTCCTTTATTTACAAAAGCATATAAAGATTTTCCATCTTCAGCAGGTTCAACAAAAGCAACATTTCTTAAATCGGCTGTCCAAGTTTCATTACCTGTTGCTAAATCAATTCGATATAATCGCTTTTGAGAAGAAACAATTAAACCTCCATGAATTATTTTAGGAGTACCAGTCATAATTTCAGTTCCTTTTAGGTATAAAAGTTTTTCTTCCTTTCCTGTTCCCATATCATAAATTCCAATAGCCTGTGCATACTTTTCTTTAGCTGTACGTTGCCCAGAAACAATAAGTTTATTTTCTGGCAACAATAAAGTTGGTTGTCCGGCTGCTTTCCATCCATTTGCTTTTGTATCAAATAATCTTTTACCAGAAACAACATCAATAACACTTTGCTTTGCAGAAATACCCGCAAATCCTGCTTGTCCTACCATAACGTAAGGCGTATTTGGTATAATATTTATTTCCTCTTCTTTTACTTTTCCATAATCGTCAAAATTAAAAAGTAAGCCTTCTTGTCCAGGTTTAATACCTGCCAATCCTTTTCCGTGAGTTATTAACAATACTCCTGAACTGGTAAGAGTCATTTTCTCAACCTTACCTCCCAAATCATAATTAAAATTTGGAACTTCTGCTCTTTGTGCATTAACTGTTGTCATTAATAGCGTGGCTATTAAAAATGACATTAATTGACTAAGTTTTCTCATTGTTGATTTTGTTTTAATAGTTTATATAGTTTGCTTGTTTAGATTAAAAGATCCATCGGTAATATTCTTTATAGAATTATCTCCTAAAACATTTTTACATTTAAAGCTAAATGTTCCAACAATCTTAGTATCTGTTTCTTCTGAAACTGAAATAGAACCCACTAATGTATCATCGTAAGGAGCTTGCCAAAGCTTGGTAGTTGAAGCTGTAGGGTTACTCAAATTAACATCTGTTTCTGTATAAGATGCTGAATTAGTAACCGCTATGTTTGCACCTGTAAACTCATAGGTTCCTTCTCCATCATATCCAAATACAGTTAATGCAAAAGCATTACCATCACTATTTGAAGCTATAATTATTAAATTTTTACCTGGTCCAGCTGTTGCAACGGTAGCCGAAGATGAAATCTCCATAGATTTATATGATGTCCCGTCAACTTTTGCTGTTAATGTTCCTGAAGGTGCATTTCCTCCACTTCCTCCATCATCACTTGTAGAACATGACGAAAATGTTATTACTGAAATTACTGTTAGAAATAACATGCATTGTTTTAATTTTCTCATTTTAGAATTTGTTTTTATGATTAATAGCATCACAAATTTGTAACTTTATGAGAATGAAATCAATACGAAGAATTACGTATTTTTAAACTTTAGGAAATAAAAAAAGATTGTCTATAAACAGACAATCTTAACTTTAAACGCATTAGAATCACTTCTTGTAAAAACCCTCAATAATTTAATTCTAATACAAAATAGAGAAATAAATCTTTATATAAATAGCAAATATTATAAACAGCTTTTACAATAATAACAATGTAAACATATAGAAAAACAAGTTGATTTAAGGCTAAAACATTATATGCTTATGCTTTTTTTGAAGTTGAATTTGTTTTTCTTTAATATTTAAAAGAAATTTTTGATGGGCTTCTGATTGTGGATTAAATGCTTTATGCTGAAGTCCTTTTTGAATACTATCTACTTCTTCCATAGTATTTATAGCTTCTGTAGTAACCCAAACATCTTTGAATTTGTCCCAGATATAGTTAATAGCTAACCGATTTGGATGCACCATATCATCAGCATAAAAACGATAATCGCGAAGTTCATCCATCATAATTTCATAAGATGAAAAATAAAAAGATAGATTGTTTACTACTTGATGAATCGCAGTAACTAAATGCGCTTTACTTCTCATATTTTCTACAAATCCATCTTTTATATGACGAATAGGAGACACCGTAAATAATATTGATACGTTATAATTTACACTCCTTATTAAACTTAGTATATTCTTTAAAGATTCTGACACTTCTTTAACAGACAACAGTTCTTTTGTAAATTGCTTTTGAGGCACTTTATGGCAATTTGCTACAATATTGCCAGAAGAAACAGAACGATAAACCCAAGATGTTCCCAAAGTAATAACAATGTGTGAAGATTTTTTTATTTGCTTATTTGTAACCTCTAAAATAAAATTCAAGTCTTTTAACAAGTCATTCTTAGACGTATTGCTCAACTTAGAATGTGCATCAAAACAATGCCATTGCTCATTATAAAAAAACAAATCATCTTCGGAATACTTTTCTCCATTAATAGCTCTTTCAATTAATGTTTCAATAGCTTTAGGATGAAATAAAACACCAAACGGGTTTTGAGTGTTTTGAATTTTGAAATAATCCAACTTCTCACCTATATTTTCAACAAAACATGACCCTAACAAAAGTATATTAGAATGATAGTCTATAAGATTATCAGACTTCTTTTTTAATGGTATTTTGGTTTGAAGATTCACTTTTAATATTATAAAATCTTATATTATGAGATATCTCAATCGTGCCTCATTTCAAACATAGTTAGAAAATGAAAAGCTCTAAACAATATAATCTTTAGCCTTTTCTAAAGCCTCATCTATTCCAGCTGGATTCTTTCCGCCTGCAGTTGCAAAAAATGGTTGACCGCCACCACCACCTTGAATATATTTCCCAAGTTCGCGAACAACTAAACCAGCATTAAGCCCTTTACTTGCTACCAATTCTTTAGAAATATAACAAGATAATAACGCTTTACCGTTTTGTTCGGTTCCAAATATTAAGAATAAATTTTCAAACTGACTTCCTAATTCAAAAGCTACATCTTTTATTCCTGAAGCATCTAAATCTAATTTCTTTGCTAAAAACTGAATACCGTTTATTTCTTGTAATTCAGATTTAAGCTCACCTTTTATGTTTTTAGCTTTATCTTTTAATAAAACATCTATTTGCTTTTTAAGACTTGCATTTTCTTCTTGTAAATTCTGTAATGCTTTAACAGGCTCTTGAGCATTATTAAGCAAATCTTTCATTTCAAAATAAGCGCGGTTATTTTCAAAATAAAAATCTTTAACAGCATCATTAGTTATAGCTTCTATACGACGAATTCCTGCTGCTACAGCACCTTCAGACACAATTTTAAAATGCCAAATATCACCAGTATTTTTAACATGTGTTCCTCCACAAAGCTCAATAGATTGTCCAAAACGAATTGCACGAACAGTATCTCCATACTTTTCACCAAACAAACTCATTGCACCTTCAGCAATAGCTTCTTCTTTAGGTATATTACGTTTTTCTATTAAAGGTAATTTACCTTCAATTCTAGCGTTTACAAAGTTTTCTACATCGCGTAATTCTTCAACAGTAAGTTTAGAAAAATGCGAAAAATCGAAACGTAAATGCTTTGAATGTACCGCAGATCCTTTTTGTTCAACATGTGTTCCTAAAATTTCTCTTAAAGCTTGATGTAATAAATGTGTTGCTGTATGATTACATTCTGTTCTATAACGCTGTTTTTCATCAACAACAGCTTTAAAGGTTTCATTTATGCGATTTGGTAAGTTTTTTGAGTAATGTATAATAACATTACTTTCCTTTTTAGTATCTAAAATATAAACCACATCACCATGAGTATCTTCTAAATAACCTTTATCTCCTACTTGTCCTCCACCTTCAGCATAAAAAGGAGTTAAATTAAAGACTAATTGATACATTTCACCATCTTTTTTAGAGGTTACTTTTCTGTACCTAGTTAATTTTACCTGAGCTTCTAAGGTGTCATAACCAACAAACTCTTCATCAGCATCATCATCTAAAATAGTCCAATCATCAGTAGTTATTTCACTTGCAGCACGCGAACGGCTTTTTTGTTTTTCAAGTTCTTTATTAAATCCTTCTTCATCTAATTTTAGATTTTTTTCAGAAAGAATCAATGCTGTTAAATCTATTGGAAAACCATAAGTATCATATAATTCAAAAGCTTTTTCACCAGAAACAGTATCGTCTTTTGTTTCTTCAACAATTCTGTTTAATAATACAAGACCTTGATCTAAAGTTCTTAAAAAAGAGTGTTCTTCTTCTTTAATTACATTTTCTATAAGTTGTTTTTGAGCTTTTAATTCAGGAAATGCGTGCCCCATTTTTTTACTCAAAACATCAACCAATCTATAAATAAATGGTTCTTTTTTATCTAAAAATGTAAAACCGTAACGTACTGCACGACGCAAAATTCTTCTAATAACATATCCTGCACCAGTATTACTTGGTAACTGCCCATCGGCTATTGAAAATGCTACGGCACGAACATGGTCTGAAATAACTCGAATAGCAATATCTACCTTATCATCTTTACCATAATTTTTATTAGTGATAGTTTCTATCTCACGAATTATTGGTGTAAAAACATCGGTGTCGTAATTAGACTGTACGCCTTGTAACACCATGCATAAACGTTCAAACCCCATACCAGTATCAATATGTTTATTTGGTAAAGACTCTAACGAGCCGTTAGCTTTACGGTTGTATTGCATAAAGACCAAATTCCATATTTCTACCACTTGTGGATGATCCATATTCACCAAATCTTTCCCAGAAATTTTAGCTTTTTCTTCTGCTGAACGAATATCAACATGAATCTCACTACAAGGCCCACAAGGACCTTGATCTCCCATTTCCCAGAAATTATCTTTCTTATTACCTTTTAAAATACGATCTTCAGGAACAAATTGCTTCCATAAATCGTAAGCTTCGGTATCCATTTCTAGTTTATCATCTTCACTACCCTCAAAAACGGTAACATATAATATATCTTTATCTATACCAAAAACCTCAGTAAGTAATTCCCAAGACCAAGCAATAGCTTCCTTTTTAAAATAATCGCCAAAACTCCAGTTACCTAACATTTCAAATAATGTATGGTGATAGGTATCATAACCAACTTCTTCTAAATCGTTATGCTTACCAGACACACGTAAACATTTTTGAGTATCGGCAATTCGATTACTTTTAGGTTGGGCATTTCCTAAAAAATATTCTTTAAAAGGCGCCATACCAGAATTTACAAACATTAAGGTTGGATCATCTTTTAACACCATTGGTGCAGATGGTACAATTGCGTGTTGCTTTTCTTTAAAAAAACTTAAAAACTTAGATCGAATATCTTGAGATTTCATTTATATCTTCTCTTTTCTATTAAATTATATTAATTGCAAAACAATTTTTATCTTTACTCTCCATTTTTCATTTTAAATGGTGGAAAGAACAAAACTACAATTACATCAACACATATAGTATTGTAATAATTTTTTGTAGGTTTGGTCGTTTGCATATAAACACAATCTTTTGGTTGAATTTCATGAATTGCAAAAATAGTATATTTTAGGTAATGAGTAAGGTAAAATATTATTACGATTCCGAATCGCTTTCATATAAAAAAATAGAGCGTAAAAAACGCACTACTTTTAAGTATGCTACTATGTTTTTATTAGCATCTGCATTATTTGGTTTTTTATTTGTTTTTTTAGCGAGTCAATATGTAGAATCTCCTAAAGAACGTGCATTAAAAAGAGAACTTCAAAACGCACAATTGCAATTTGAATTGTTAAATAAGAAAATGGATGAAGCTGAATCTGTTTTAGCTAATATTGCAGATAGAGATAATAATATTTATCGTGTTTATTTTGAAGCAAACCCAATACCAGAAGCACAAAGAAAAGCAGGTTTTGGTGGAGTAAATAGATATAAAAAATTTGAAGGCTTTGACAATTCTAAACTTATTATAGAAAGCAATAAACGATTAGATATTTTACAAAAAGAGATTGTAGTACAATCTAAATCTTTAGATGAAATAACAAAACTTGCTGAAGAAAAGGAAAAACTACTAGCTGCCATTCCAGCCATACAACCTGTTAGCAATGAAGATTTAACTAGAATGGCATCTGGTTATGGCATGAGAACAGACCCTTTTAACAAAACCAGAAAAATGCATTGGGGCATGGACTTTACTGCTCCAAGAGGCACGCCTATTTATGCAACTGGAGATGGTATTATTACTAGAGCAGACAATAGATCTACTGGTTATGGCAACCATATTAGAATAGATCATGGTTTTGGATATGTTAGCCTTTACGCCCATTTATATAAATACAATGTTAGAAAAAACCAAAAAGTAAAACGTGGCGATCTTATAGGTTTTGTTGGGAGCACAGGGCGATCTGAAGCACCACATTGCCACTATGAAGTTTTTAAAGACGGACAAAGAATTAACCCTATAAACTTTTATTACGGAAGTTTAACTGCTGAAGAATTCAGTAAACTATTGGAGCATGCTTCATTAGAAAACCAATCTCTAGATTAATATGCATGTAGATTTACCTGAAAAACGTTATTATGCTATAGGAGAAGTTGCAAAAGCTTTTGGCGTAAACACCTCTTTAATTCGTTTTTGGGAAAAAGAATTCGACGTTTTAAAACCAAAGAAAAACGCTAAAGGAAATCGAAAATTTACTCCAGAAGATATTAAAAACCTTAAATTCATCCATCATCTTGTTAAAGAACGTGGTTTTACACTTGAAGGAGCCAAAATACATTTAAAAGAAGGTAAAAAAGACACTCTTAACAATTTTGAAATAATAAGTAAATTGGAAGATATAAAAAATCAACTTATTAAAATTAAAGAACATCTTTAATCATTCTCTTAAAAAAAACAATTTAACTTGTAACTTTTATACAAGTTTTGTGTCATACACTACTAACAATTAAAAAGATTTTTAAAACTCACTATCATGAAAAAATGGCTACCATTAATTATTATCATTGCTGTAATTCTTTTAATATTTAAATGGGGAATTGGAACAAACAATATGCTGGTTGAAAAAGAAGGTTTAGCAAAAGCACAATGGGCAAATGTTGAAAGTTCTTACCAAAGAAGAGCAGATTTAATACCTAACCTAGTAGCAACCGTAAAAGGCTATGCTGCACACGAAAAAGAAACCTTAGAAGGTGTAATTAAAGCACGTTCTGAAGCAACAAAAACAACCATTAATGCTGGTGACTTAACACCAGAAAAGATGGCGCAATTTCAACAAGCTCAACAAGGTTTAAGTGGTGCTCTATCTAAATTATTAGTAACTGTAGAAAGATACCCTGATTTAAAAGCAGATAAAAGTTTTTTAGAACTCCAATCGCAACTTGAAGGTACAGAAAACAGAATTAATGTAGAACGAAATCGTTTTAATCAAATTGCAGGAGAATACAATATCATTATTAAAAAAATACCAACCAACTTTATAGCAAGTATGAGAGGGTTTGAAGGCATGCCTTTATACAAATCTGATTCAGGAAGTGAAAATGCTCCTAAAGTAGAATTCTAATGTCTAAAATCGAAGATTTTTTAACACCATTTGAAGAAGAAGAAATTATCGAAGCCATAAGAATTGCTGAGCTTAATACTTCTGGTGAAATACGAGTACATCTCGAAAAAACATCGAATGGCGATGCCACAAATCGTGCTTTAGAATTATTTTACACCTTAAAAATGGATAACACCAAACTTCAAAATGGTGTTTTAATTTATGTTGCTGTTGAAGATAAAACTTTTGTTATTTATGGAGACAAAGGCATAAACGATGTTGTTTCAAACACATTTTGGGATAGCACTAAAGATATTATGCAATCGCATTTTAAACAAGGTAATTTTAAACAAGGCTTGGTTGAAGGTATTATAAAATCTGGCGAACAATTGAAAAAATATTTCCCGTGGCAAGATGATGATATTAATGAACTATCTAACGAAATATCTAAAGGATAAGATTTAAAGTATGCAGTATTCAGTATCCAAATCCAATATTCAGTCTTACTTTAAAACAAAAAACACAATATTATTCTCATTTTTTGTTGCTTTTTTATCGTTTAGCTTTTCTTATGCACAATTTGAAATTCCTGAAAAACCAGACTTTCAAACTAGTATTTATGATTATTCAAAATTACTTTCTACTTCGCAAAAAAATAACCTTGAACAAAAGTTAATAAAATATTCAGACACAACTTCCACTCAAATAGTTATAGCTATTATCAATTCAACCAATGGTGAAAACATCAACTTCTTAGGTGCTCAATGGGGGCAAAAATGGGGTATTGGACAAAAAAAGGAGGATAACGGCATTTTAATTTTACTTGCTAAAAACGATAGAAGAATAGCTATAAACACTGGATATGGTATAGAATACCTTTTAACAGATGCCCTATCTAAACGTATTATTGAACGAGATATTATTCCCTATTTTAAACAAAACGATTATTATGGCGGATTAAATCGCGGTGCTGATGCTATTTTTGAAGTACTGAACGGTGAATATCAAGGAACAAGAAAAACATCTTCTAATAACGGGGTTCCTGTTGGACTTATAGTCATTATTATTTTTATCATTATTATCATTTCTATTTCTAAAAATAGACGAGGTGGTGGTAATAATAGAGGAAACAGATCTGGCGGTATAGATATTTTAGAAGCCATTATTTTAAGTAATATGGGACGTGGTAATTACCACAAAGGTTCTTCTGGAGGCTTTGGAAGTAACTCAGGTGGTGGATGGTCATCTGGTGGTGGCGGTTTTGGCGGCGGCTTCGGAGGTGGCGGCTTCGGAGGTGGCGGTGCTTCTGGAGGTTGGTAATACTAACTAGTAACAAAACGCTCTCTAAGTAATAATTTTTTATTCAAAGTGCTCTAACAATTTCATTGAGTACTTTATAAAAAATAATGACTCTAATTCAGATTTAAGCAATTATGTTAATTTTAAGAATGAAAAAGAACCAACCACTATTAATTTAGGAATTGGAATTGAATTATAACGTATGCTAACACAGTATCAAAAATCGCTAATTTTATCCTAAACCAATGTTAGTAGCTTTGCTTGCTTACGATTTTACTTCGAAAAATACTCGCACACAAACCCGCACTATTCTTATACAATCACGTTGCATGTAATTTGAACAAATTAAATATAAATGAAAAAATTAAATCTGATTTTATTGGTGTTAATCCCAATATTAAGTTTCGGACAAACTGAAAAAGAAACTAACAAAAAGATTTCTGCTGAATTTGAAAAACACTTCAATTCAGATGAATATCAAAAGATTTTTGACTTGTTTTCGCCTGAAATGAAAAGTGCCTTACCAATTGAACAAACGACTGACTTTTTAAAAGGACTGAAAAGTCAGACAGGAAAAATTAAAAAAAGGGAATTTATAAAATATGAGCAGACTTATGCCTCTTATAAGACAATCTTTGAACGAACTATTTTTGCAGTAAATATATCACTTGACAATAATGCAGAAATCAATGGTCTTTTTGTAAAACCTTTTAAAGAAGATAATCTTCCCAAACTTGAAAGAAATAAAACGAAACTGGTTTTGCCGTTTAATAGTGAGTGGACAGTAATTTGGGGCGGAGACACTAAAGAATTAAACTATCACGTAGAAAGCGAAGCTCAAAAAAACGCATTCGATATTGTAATTACAGACAAAAACGGAAAAACCTTTAAAACAGACGGAAAAACAAACGAAGATTATTATGCTTTTGGAAAAGAATTTATTGCACCTTGTGATGCAGAAGTGGTTTTAGCGGTTGACGGAATAAAAGACAACACACCTGGAGAATTAAATCCTATTTACATTCCAGGAAATACTGTAATTTTAAAAACAGAAAATGACGAATATTTATTCTTTGCTCATTTCAAACAAAATTCGATTGTCGTAAAACAAGGACAAAAAATAAAACAAGGAGAATTATTAGGGCTTTGTGGAAATTCCGGAAATTCTTCAGAAGCTCATTTACATTTCCACATTCAAAATGTGGAAGATATAAACAAAGCGACTGGAGTAAAATGTTATTTTGACGAAATAATTGTGAATGGAGAATTGAAAAAAGACTATTCGCCAATAAAAGGAGAAGAAATTAAAAACAAATAAAAACTACTGGCAGCAATGGTTATAAGTAATTGCCTGTTCTCGCCTACTTCTAAAAATACTCGCAGATTTTTAGCTTAGGTGTGTACTTGCAGAGTTAAGTGCTAGACTACGCAACTACTCATAGCCAAACCATTGGCGTTAATTTTGGAAACAAACTGCAAAATTGAAAACACATAAGATGAAATATTCATTACTAATAATTATCTTGATTAATACAATATTGAGCTATAGTCAAGAGATAACCATAGAAAAAATAAAATTAACTGAAACAGTTGATAATCGTTATGTTTCTGAAATCCCTAAAGTAAAAGACTTAACCAATAATAAAAATCCTATTGTAGAGAAAATTAATTCTCAGATTCTTGATCGTTTTATGATTAATAGCTTTAATCAAAATGAATTAGAAGAATTTAGATGGTACGAAGTTGAATGTTCATTTGAGATAAAAGAGAATATTCTTTATATATCATTTGCAGGAGAGTACTATGGAGCATATCCAAATTATGTTGAAGATGAATTTTATTTTGATTTAAAAAATGGGGAGCCTCTAAAATTATCCATTATTCCTTTTCAAGCGTTATTCACATTATCTGGATATCTAGATTTTCTTAACAAATATTGGCTTAAAGGAGTTAAAAAGAAATTTATAGCTGCTATCGAGTGTGCGGAATTTGAGCCTTACTGTAGTTACTATGACATTTATAATTACAGTGTAAAAGATAATAAATTCTCGATTTCGCTATCAAATGACTGTTATCCTCACGTAGCTCAGGCATGTTCTCCTTATTATGAAATATCTGTAGAACTTGATACTCTTAAACAATACATAAATGAACTTGGAAAATATATCCTTTTAGAAAGCAATTATTTATCAGAAACTCCAATTGAAAAGTTTTTAGAAAATGAGAAATTGAAGAAAGAAACAGAAAACAATTTATTCATCTTTGGGAAGATTGACGATAAATATCCTTTTAGTATGGCAATAAATATAGATAATCAAGGAGTAATATCTGGTTACTATTATTATGATTTAAAACTTCAAAAACTGGTATTGAAAGGACAAAAAAAAGATAATACTATGCTATTAACCGAGACAATTAACAATAAACAAACTGGATTCTTCGAGCTAAATATTAGCAATACATACAACTCGGAAAGTTTCTTTTTATATGACTCTAACGGAAATGATAAATACTTGATTGGAAAATGGCTGAATTCTGATAAAACGAAGATTCTTGACATTAAATTTTCAGAAGTAAAAACAAATGATAAAAACTAACGCCAACACTTAGATGTAGTGCATTCGGGTTCTAGCGGCTTGCGAGCGTTTGTAGCTCGTAAAAAAAGTAGATATAAACTGATTCGCTAAAAAATTAGATTTACTATAACCCTTAAGACTATATAGAAATGCAAAATGAAATTAAATTAACAACAAAAAAGATTAAAACGGCACAAAAAATAGGTAATGTCTTTTTTGCCATTATACTTATTTTAAATGTCTGGATTATGATTAAACCTTTAATCGTTAATTTTGATCTAAGGGATATTGGGGTGTTTAAGCTTCTTAGAAATAATGAGACATATGTAGTACTTGGTGCATTTGTAATATTACTTGGCGTTCGGTTTTTAGTTATTAATTTTCTTGCTATATCAGGAGCTAAAATTATAGGAGATAATATAATTATACAAAAACAATTCAAGCCTGATAAGGCTTACTTGTTTAATCAGATAGTTTCTATTAATTCTATTGGGTATAGAAATGTGCGATTTTTTAAATTATCGATACAAGACAACAATAAAATTAATGAGTGTTTAATATTTAGCACATATTGTTTGCCAGAATTTGAAAATAAAAATGTAGAACAGGTTTTGATTAGTTTACAAAAAACAGATAGCAGAAATAAAAATAGTAGTATTGAATTACTCAAAAACATAGACATAATAAACATATTTTTAGAATTCAAAAAGAGGTTTTCTTTTAGAAAATGATTTAAACCCGAATAATTTGTATGTAAGATGTTTACAATTAAGAAATATTGAAAACATATAAGTCTTTCATTTCAACATATCGGAATAACAACAAATCGCTAAGTGCTCATAAATAATATGGCAGCCAGTGGTTTGCGAAGGACTGTTCTTTTGATTATGTTTGATTCAAATTTGGATAGAAGTTTGGTAAAGTGCCAAACTATTCATAGCACAAAACGTTAGGCTCCATGCTAAGAGTCGTACACATTGATTAAAAATATATGAATTACCAAAATTATTTACTCACATACCTTGTCTTTATCCTTTTTTGTGGATGTAATTCTAATAGTTCTCAAAATCGAATTAATAATAAGACAAAAGAAATTGAATTAATTAAATCTGTAAAAAAAGATACTATTTCATCTGCAATATTGGATAAAGAAAAAATTTCTTCTACAAAAAACACAAAGATTCAAGACTTACTTGATAAAGTAGAATTATTGCAAGTTCCTTTAACTTATTCTTTTGAAGACACTTTCAATATTAATGCAATAAAAGAAACAAAGCCTTTATCTGATGAGGTTTTGGATTTACTGAGTGTTGAAAAAATTCACAATGGAGAATATGATTTTAGGGGAAGGCTTTGGTTGTCATTTCAGCTTAATTTGTCAAAGAATTTTAAAACCTTGGTTTTTTCTATCGAAGATGGTGGTTCGGGCGAGAGTGTACTTGTTAATTATTCAAATGATTTTAAATTTATTGATTATAGAAGTATTGCTTATGAAGATTATGCAGAAGGATGGTTCTCGTCTAATTCATTGATTGAAAAAAATAGAATGTTTTTATATAAGGATAGCTATACAGATTATCCTGCGGAATACGATACAATATGTTTGGTTATAGATGAATATGGAGGAATAGATACCTTACCTGTTGAAAAAACAACCAAAATAGATAATGCAACAGTAGATGACACATACAATAATGTTCATGAATCAATTAGGGCGTATAAAAAATTAGAAAATATATTAGTAACAGAGAAGTTTCTAATACGGATAGACAGATTAAACGATAAAAGTTATCGTTATGCTTCATGGTCGAAAAATCAAAAAGTATCAGAGAAACCAGATTTGGTATTGTTAAAAGGTGAATATTTAAGAGAAGGAACTGGTGGTAATTATAGTTATGAATTTAGTAATGGTAACTATCTTTATCGGTGTTCATTTCAGCCGTTAAGAGAAAGTCAGGCTCCTCCTGCAGTTTTAAGAGTGTACAAAGACGATGAAGAAATTTTATATCAACCTGCAGAAATAATAAAATAATGCACGAGATTACAACACTTTATAAATTTAATTACGGGTATACTTAAATTGGCGGCTTTGTCCATTTACTGTTCCTTTTGTTTATCTGAACAAAGAAACGCTTCAAAATTCGCAACGTCAATTTATAAATAATCGTTATGTTTCATATCAAAACGACACTGCAATCATATAACATTATGATAAAATTTAGATTATATACTTTACTAATTTTCATATTAATCCTACAAAATGGATTTGATCAAGGTTCATTGAAAAAATCATTTCAAGACAAAAACTCATTTAAAATAGCTAAGACAAGGCTGAATGATTTTGGATTAAAGTTTAAAACTCAGGAATCAGAATCTCAATTTAAGATAATCTTTAAAGAGAATTCAAAAGTTGATTCTGTAAAGATGTGGAAAAGAATTTAAAACTTGCTTTCACAAAAACTGACCATCCATTAGACGCCGATTTGCATTTAGCTTTTTCAGTTGCACAAAAAAGAAAAGACACAAAACGGGCTGAACAAATTGCAATCCGATTAGCAAAAGGAGGAGTTCCTTTAAGATACTTTAGATATTATAAAAAATCTGATTGGTATGTCAACTTTGTGAAGGATTTTGAAAACTACTCAAATTTTTACAACGAAAATTTCTACCCTGAATTAAGAGATAAATTTAATTCATTAATAGAAAGAAATATTGAAATTGTTGAGAATGTTTTTGACACTCTATATGAAATTCCGAATAAAGGATTAAGATTAAAAAACAAGCTATTTTAAGCTAATTTTAAAACAAAGTTTTCATCGTATGGTCTTCCTAATTTTACAATAACAAAGGTCTGTTTTATAAAAACTTAAAATTATTTTACTTCTTACGCATATAAACACTAATAGGAACTCCTTTAAAATTGAAATGCTCACGTAGTTTATTTTCTAAGAAACGTTTATATGGTTCTTTTACATACTGTGGTAAATTACAGAAAAAAGCAAACTGTGGTTGCGGTGTTGGCAACTGCATGATATATTTAATCTTCACATATTTTGCTTTATATGCAGGCGGTGGATAACTTTCTATTATTGGCAAAAAGATTTCGTTAAGCTTACTCGTTTTAATTTTCTTAGAACGGTTTTGGTATACCTCAACAGCTGTTTCAATAGCTTTATAAATTCGTTGTTTAGACAATGCCGAAATAAATACAACTGGCACATCTGTAAAAGGTTCCATTTGTTTTTTAATAGCTTTTTCGTATTCTTTAACAGATTTATGGTCTTTTTCTACTAAATCCCATTTATTTACTAAAACAACAATCCCTTTTCTGTTACGTTCTGCCAACCAAAAAATGTTTTGTACTTGTCCGTCAAAACCACGAGTAGCATCTAACACTATCAAACAAACATCACTATGTTCAATAGCTCGTACACTTCGCATAACCGAATAGAACTCTAAATCTTCTTTTACTTTAGATTTTCTACGAATACCTGCAGTATCAACTAAATTAAATTCAAACCCAAAACGATTATATTTTGTATCAATAGAATCACGTGTTGTTCCTGCTATATTGGTAACAATGTATCTATCTTCACCAATTAAAGCATTTATAAAAGATGATTTACCTGCATTAGGGCGACCTACAACAGCAAAACGTGGTAAAACTTCAACTTCTTCTTCCTGTTCTTCATTTTCTGGTAATGCTTCAACAAGCGCATCTAACAATTCTCCTGTACCACTACCATTAATACTTGCAATGGTATAATATTCACCCAATCCTAAAGAGTAAAACTCTACAGCATCTTCGGCTCTTTTAGCATTATCTACTTTATTTACAACAAGAAATACAGGTTTACTTACTTTTCTAAGTAATTTAGCAACATCCTCGTCCATACCTGTTACGCCAGACTCTACATCTACCATAAAAATAATAGCATCGGCTTCATCAATAGCTAATTCTACTTGCTTATCTATTTCAGCTTCAAAAACATCATCACTTCCTAACACATAACCACCTGTATCTATAAGTGAAAATTCTTTACCGTTCCAATCACTTTTACCATAATGACGGTCTCTAGTAACTCCACTAACAGCATCAACAATGGCTTCTCTTCGTTGAATTAAACGATTAAAAAACGTTGATTTCCCTACATTTGGTCTTCCTACAATAGCTACTATATTACTCATACTCTAATTTATCTAACAGCTTAAAACTGATTAATTTATATTTCTATTTGAAATATTTTGCAAAAATAGAAAATATAAGCGACGAATACCTGTTTTTTAGTAAAGATTGAAGTGCTTTTGGTTTTAAATAAAAAATAGTACTTTACAATACCAATTAAACACCTAAATGCCAACAACTAACAATATTGTATTACGTCCACGATTTAAGCTTGAATTAAACCAGAATAACGACATTATCTTAAAATCTTTTGAATTAGAAAAAACGTTACAATCTGATTTTATAGTTACTAGAATAGACGACCATGTGTTTATTAAATTCCCTAAACACAAACAACATTTTTGGTCGCCTCAATTACATTTAGAAATTAATGAAGTTGATAAAAACTCTTGCTTACTGCATGGTTTATTTGGACCTAACCCAACCGTTTGGACGCTTTTTATGTTTCTTCATTTTATGGTAGCAGGTTTATTTATTACATTCGGCATTTGGGCTTACACCAATGCGTCTTTAAAAAGTAGCTACGCCATACAAGTTAGCCTTATGTTACTAATGGTAGTCGTTTGGTTTGTATTATATTTTGGAGGTAGAATAGGAAAAGCATCTAGCAAGAAAGAAATGCATGAATTAAATAATTTTATGCTTCGAGTGTTAAAAAAAAGCTCTGATTGAAAAAACCAATCAAAGCTTCTAAAACTAAACTAACTCAATACTAACTATATTTCTCTTAGCAAAAATGCAACATCATAATTACCTAGATGTTAGCTAATATTTAAACTAGTATTATCTTTTGTTAAAATGAGTTCTAATTATTATAACCAAAACGTTTTAATTGGTTTTGATTACTTCTCCAGTTTTTATTCACTTTTACATATAACTCTAAGTGAATTTGTTTTCCGAAGAATTTTTCTAAATCTTTTCTAGCTTCTACACCTACGCGCTTTAAAGCACTTCCTTTATGCCCAATAATTATACCTTTTTGAGTTTCTCGTTCTACCATAATTACCGAACGAATTCTAATAATAGTATCTTCTTCAAAAAACTCCTCGGTTTCTATTTCTACGGCATAAGGAATTTCTTTTTTATAATGTATTAGAATTTTTTCACGAATGGTTTCGTTTATAAAAAAACGTTCTGGCTTATCTGTTAATTGGTCTTTCGGATAAAATGCTGGCGATTCTGGTAACAACTCGATAATTCTATTAAACACTTCTTTTACCTGAAAGCCTTCTAACGCAGAAATTGCTATAATCTCAGCATTTGGCACTTTCTCTGCCCAAAGCTGTACTTGTTCTTCAAGTTGACCTTGATCTGATTTATCAATTTTATTTAAAAGTAATAAAACAGGTATTTTAGAACTTGTTATTTTATTAAAAAAGGCTTCATCTTTTAATGCTTGCTCTCCTATTTCAACCATGTAAAGTAAAATATCAGCATCTTCAAAAGCCGACTTTACAAAACCCATCATAGACTCCTGCAACTCGTATGCAGGTTTTATAATACCTGGTGTGTCACTAAAAAGCACCTGAAAATCATCACCATTTACAATACCTAATATTCTATGACGTGTTGTTTGCGCTTTTGAAGTTATAATTGATAATTTTTCTCCAATAAACGCATTCATCAAAGTAGATTTTCCAACATTAGGATTTCCAATAATATTTACAAAACCAGCTTTATGACTCATATTTTTTTAAATTAATTAAGACTGCAAAGTTACAACCTTGGTTTCTTATTTACACTATGCTACAGTTTTAAACAAAAATCACTTTTAATTACACCTGTTCTGATGTGAAATTACACATTAAAAATAGTGTTGTTTTTTATTTAGATGAAACAGAAAATTCAAAAATAACCATAGCTATTGTTTCATTTTATGTTAAAACATAGTCAAAAAAAAAAGCCATTTTATTGATTTATTTTACGTTATAAATGATATATACCTAACAAAAGTCATATTTATTACCACTTTTGATTTTTATTTTTACCTAAATTATAAAACTATGCTAACTCAAAACATATCGCTTTATAGCTGGACTAATGGAGCAATTATGATTGCTGTATTCGGAATTGTTTGCCTAACACTAATTGGCTTCCTTATTAAATTTATGCTAGGTGGCAAGAAAAAAGAAAATCCCGAAGAATAATTTAATTTTTTTAAGCAAAAGAGACTGTCTGATAAGCTATTCCAACTTAACAACTAACCCCTCAAACAGTCTCTTTTTTATTCTAAAACTTCTTTTGTAAAAATACAGTTATATTTCTTCCTGCTTCATTAATAGGTACTCTACCAAAATTGGCTTGATTATTAAATGAAAAGTTTAAATGATCGTGATACGTTTCATCAAACACATTTAAAACCGCCACTCCTAAAGACACATTATAAAAAGGCTTTACACCCAAACGAAGGTCTAAAGTTTGATAACCATCTGTTTGTGTTTCTCCAAAAGTTTTAGAAATATTATCCTGTTTACTCACCATATTATAGCGTGCATTTGCCCAAAACTTTGTTTTTTCAAAACCAGCTGAAAGCGTTACTTTTAATGGAGGTGTTAGTGGTAACGATTCATTAAAATCTTTATTTTTAGCATACACATAAGTCGCTTCTGTTTTAAAATAATAATCCTTTAAAAAATCTAATTGTGCCATAATTTCAAAACCTGTTTTATATGCTTCATCTATATTTTGAAACACTTTTGGATGCACAGGTTGTTGCATAGGCATATATTTTCTATTTAAACTAGCATCTTCAACTGCAACTATATAATTATCAAAAAATGAATAGTAAAAAGACGTTTCATATTTAAAGGTATTGAAACTTCCATTTAAATCTTTATGTCCTTTAAAACCAATTTCAAACTGATTATTAACTTCGGCTTTTAAATTAGGATTCCCAATATATTCGTATGAATCTTGCCCAACAGTAAAGTGATTAATATAACGTTCAATCATATTTGCAGAACGCACACCTCGACCATAAGCAGCTTCTAGTGTAAAATTATCAGACACCATTTTTTTAATAGAAACAGTAGTGCTTATGTTTTCTTCGGTACGTTTATTTAAGTTGTACATCGCTTCAAAATCTGCTTCAGGATCTTTAATATCAGACGTTACAATATCGGCACGTATTCCTGCTGTTACAACAGTTGACTTATTTACAGACCATTTAGCTTCAGTAAATACACCAATATCATCTATGTATGAATCTTGCCACACTTTATCATTAAACACTCTTGGTGTTGGTAACATATTACCATTCATAATTTTTACCAATCTTTCTCTACCACCGTCTCTAGCAATGTGCAATACATCAAGTCCAGAAAATAAGTTAAGCTTTTTTAAAGGTTTCCAATTTAGTTCTAGCTTACCTCCTATTGTTGTCGCTTCCACTGCCGATTCTGCTTCAACCATCATAAATGTAGGTCTGTTGTTATTAGTCATTAAATGGTCTACATAACTATAATAAGCTTTAGCTGTTATCGATTTAAAAACATCTCCCAACATATCCCATTTATAATCTAACGACAAAATACTGCTATTGTCATAGTCGGTATCCATTGGCAAGCCTGCATGCAACACATCTCTACCAAAAGATTGTCTCCAATGTGCTTGTAAACGTTGATTATCTGCAAAATTATAACCCATTTTAATTCCGTAATCCGTACTTCGGAATGAAGAAGGGATTTCTGCTTGGTTGCCATCTTCATAATTACCAAAGTCTCTGTAGCCCATATTACCTACAATATCATAACTTTTTGTTACTTGTTGTAGCTGCAACATGGTTACATACGAATTTCCGTTAGACTCATAACCTCCAGACACTTTACCATGAAAGCCTGTATTTTCAGAATTAGGCTTATCGGTTACCATGTTAATAATACCACCAAATGTAGCTCCATGACGCACTGTATAAGGTCCTTTAATAATTTCTATTTTTGAAATTTCTTCTGGAATTATATGTGTTGTAATAGGATCCATCCTATTTGGACACGCATGCATTGCCTTTGTGCCACCATCATATTGAATGTTTAATTGTTCGTATTGTGATGCTCTAAATGAAGGATCGATAGCATAATTACCTCGTTTTATAACCGAAAAACCGTTGATATTATCAAATAAATCGGCTACATTTTTAGGTTGAACAATATTTTTTTGATAATCGTTTGAAACTTTAGTAAGAACTGGGTCTGTACTAGAATTTCCTTTTACTAAAACTTCATCAAGTTGTAACGTTTTTGGGGCAATCGTATCTGTAGCCTTATCTTTTTTTTCTTGAGAAAAAGACAAAGCATAAATAAGCATGCAACAAAGCACACTGTAAAATGTTCTCATTTTTTTTGTTTAAAATTGAAATAAATAGATTTTCAGAAGCTTACTTAAGCCTCTGTATTTTTAATTTTATTATGTGAGAACAAAAATTGTGGTGGATGATCTAATTTGGGAATTAACAAATAAGCATATAAATTATTATAGGTGCTTATGTCCTTTTTTTTAACTGTAGTATTTATAAAACTGAATTTTGTTTGACTAACTATATATAAAATGACTTCCTTAAAATCTATTTCTTTAAAAGGTACTTTATCATTATCGGTATTATTGTTTTGAGCAACTTCTTTTAAATGACATTTACCATTACACTGCATTTCTGGTTTGTCTTTGTTTTCACAAAGTCTTTCAATAAAACCAGCTGTATCTACATAGTAATAAGCATACGTAATAGAAATACGCATGCTATTAAACAAAATAATTGCAATTAAAAATAAGGATAATATGGAAGACACTATTTTCACTGGTACAAAAATAAAACTTCTAAACTATATGAATGTAATATTTATCACTCTAATCTCCCGTTTTTTTTAATATTTATAATTCTATTACAAAAAGGCTTCTTTATAAAACAAAGAAAAGGCAAGAAATTAAAATTCCTTGCCTTTATATTTCACCTAAGTAAATAAAAACCTTACTTAACTATTTCTAATAATTCAACTTCAAAAACTAATGGAGAAAAAGGTTTAATTTTCCCTCCTCTAGGAGTTGCTCCATAAGCTAATTCTTGAGGAATAAAAAATTTATATTTAGAACCAACTGGCATTAATTGTAAACCTTCTGTCCATCCTTTTATAACTTGGCTTACACCAAATTGAGCAGGAGTACCTCTATCTACAGAGCTATCAAAAACAGTTCCATCTGTTAATGTGCCATGGTAATGTACTTTCACAGTAGAAGTTGCTGTTGGTTTTTCTCCTGTTCCTTGTTTTAAAACAATGTATTGTAAACCACTTTCTGTAATTTCAACTCCTTCTTTAGTCATATTATCTTCTAAAAACTTCTCACCTGCAACTTTTACATCCGCAAATTGCTCTTCCGCTCTTTTAATAGCTTCTGCTTGTTGTTTTTCTCTATCTGCAAGTTGTTTCTTTTGAAAATATGAAGTAATTATTTGCTGTACTTTATCTTTTTCAATTTTTAAAGCTGTAGAATCTGAAGCATCTACAAGTCCTTGTATTAAAATATCCTTATCAAGTTCTGTAGCTGTTGTACTTATATTTTTTGCAACATCCATTCCAATAGCATAACTTACTGAATCAGTTTCAGTTTTTAAAGGTTTATTTGTAATGCCTTTGTTGCATGATGACATAATTATTGCCACAAGTACGATACTTAAAATTTTCATTGTTTTCATTTCTTTAGTTTAAATTATTCCGAAGCCAAAAGTAGCAAAATAAAACTCAGAATAAAAATGGATAGATATACTATTTTTATTAACGTAAATATCTAGAAAATAGGTTCTATTTCTACTTTATCAATAACAGATAAGCTTAGAACTTTATTCTTTAATTCTGTTACTGCAAGTTTGACTATTTCTGTAGCCCCTAAACTTCTTCAATTAACAGCTCTATTATCAATAACTACATTTTCTTTAAAAAACATAAAATATCCATATAAATGAATAAATAATCCTTTAAGATAGACCTCATAAATTTTAACTTGCACATTATTTACTATCATAACAATAAAGCACAAAACCAAATGATTAAAGATGGTATAAGTTACAAAGAAGCAGGAAAATTTGAAGAAACTCGATTCGAAAAAATACATAATGTAATTTTTGACTCATCGCTTGAGGCATCTATTTTAGTTGCTCAAGAAATAGCAAACTTAATTAAAAAAAAACAAGAACTAAATGAAATTTGTGTCTTGGGTTTAGCTACAGGTTCTTCTCCAATAAAAGTTTATGAAGAGCTTGTAAGAATGCACAAAGAAGATGGTTTAAGTTTTAATAATGTAGTGACCTTTAATTTAGATGAATACTACCCAATGGATAAGGATAATATTCAAAGTTACTTTTATTTTATGCATGACCACCTTTTTAATCATGTAGATATATTACCCGAAAACATTAATATTCCTGATGGAAAAGTAAGCGCCGAAGAATTACAACAGTATTGTATAAACTACGAAAATAAAATTAAATCTTATGGCGGATTAGATTTTCAACTATTAGGTATAGGAAGAACAGGTCACATCGGATTTAATGAACCAGGATCTCATGTCAATTCTGGAACCAGAAGCATCACATTAGATCATATTACCCGTATAGATGCAGCCCCTTCTTTTTTAGGCATAGATAACGTACCTAGAAAAGCCATAACTATGGGCATAGGAACTGTAAAACAAGCCAAAAGAATTGTTTTACTTGGCTGGGGAATTAGTAAAGCCCAAATATTAAAGGAAACTATAGAAGGAGAAGTTTCGTCTCAAGTTCCTGCAACATACTTACAAGAGCATAATAACACAACTTTTGTTTTAGATAGTGATGCTTCATCAGAACTTACTAGAGTAAAAACACCTTGGCTTGTTAAATCTTGTGTATGGACAGATGAATTAAAACTAAAAGCTGTTGTTTGGTTAAGTGAATTAACCAACAAACCATTCCTTAAGCTTACAGATAAAGATTATAATGACAACGGAATGGCTAGCCTTTTAACCGAAGAAGGTACTGCTTACGATTTAAACATTAAAATGTTTAATAAGCTACAACATACTATTACTGGTTGGCCAGGTGGAAAACCAAATGCCGACGACACATACAGACCAGAACGTTGTATGCCTGCAAAGAAAAGAGTCATTATTTTTAGTCCACACCCAGATGATGATGTTATTTCTATGGGTGGCACTTTTGACAGACTTATTGAACAAGGACACGAAGTTCATGTAGCCTATCAAACCTCAGGAAACATAGCCGTTTCTAATGAGGAAGCCTTAAAATTTGCAGAAATATCTATAGCATTAAATGCTGAATCAATTAAATCTAAGGAAATTATAAATTTTTTAAAGAATAAATCTGAAAATGATATTGATTCTATTGAAGTTAGAAAACTAAAAGGTTTAATTAGAAGAAGTGAATCATTAGCTGCAACTAGATATTTAGGACTACCTGATGAAAATGTTCACTTTTTAGATCTTCCTTTTTACGAAACAGGAACCGTAAAAAAAAGTAACCTTTCTGAAGTCGACATTAAAATCATGTGCGATATTATTGAAGAGATAAAACCACATCAAATATATGCTGCAGGAGATTTAGCAGACCCACATGGTACGCATAAAGTTTGTTTAGATAGTTTATTTGAAGCATTAAAAATACTAAAACCTAAGCCTTATATGAATGATTGTTGGGTATGGCTATACCGTGGTGCATGGCACGAATGGGAGTCATCACAAATAGAAATGGCAGTTCCTATGAGTCCCGATCAAGTGCTTAAAAAGCGTCATGCTATTTTCTATCACCAATCTCAAAAAGACGGTGTTATGTTTCAAGGAGACGATTCCAGAGAATTTTGGGTACGTGTTGAAGACAGAAACAGGTTAACAGCAAAAAAATATAATGATTTAGGGTTAGCAGAATATGCAGCCATTGAAGCTTTCAAAAGGTATCATTTTTAAAAAAATATTTAAATTTTGATTAATAACACAATATTTGTTTAGTTGATTTTTTTGGTTATTGATGGTTATCGCCTTTAATAGACGATAGCCATTAATTTTTTGCTCCAATAGAAAATAGACATAAAAAATGAGAATGTTTTTTTATAGCTTCTAATATTAATGATAAATTAGAATAGTTTAAATTGCTTCATAATTAATTGAAAAATAAAATACTTAAAAACAAGTAAGGTTGTTATAAAAACCAATTCATATGTCAAACACAAACCGATTCACAGAACAAAAAAACAACACACTAATCCCAATAATAATCATAGCTGGATTATTTTTTATATTCGGATTCGTAACTTGGATTAATGGTGCTTTAATTCCATTTATGAAAACTATAAGTGAATTAACTTCAGCGCAATCACTTTTAGTCGCGTCTGCGTCCTATATATCATTTGTTGTTATGGCTTTACCAGCTTCTTATGTTTTGGAGAAAATTGGATATAGAAAAGGCATGTCGTTAGGATTATTCATTATGGGATTAGGAGCTTTAGTTTTTATTCCAGCTGCAGAAGCCCGAACATATTGGATGTTTTTAGGAGGTATTTTTATTCAGGGTGCAGGAATGACATTATTACAAACAGCTTCAAACCCATACATAACTATTTTAGGTCCTATTGAAAGTGCTGCTAAACGCATTTCTATAATGGGTATTGCAAACAAAGTTGCAGGCGCCTTAGGCTCTCTTATTTTTGCTTCACTTTTATTATCAGGTATTGATGAAATTAATGAAAAACTAAAAACCGTTTCAGTTACCGAAAAAGCGCAATTATTAGATACGATGGCAGATAGCGTTGTAACACCTTATATCGTTATGGCAATTGTTTTATTTGTATTAGGTATACTAATTAGAAAAGCACCGCTTCCACATGTAGAAGCAGTACCTATTGAAGAATCAAAAGACGGAGTTACAACTAAAACCAGTATTTTTCAGTTTCCTCATTTATGGTTAGGTGTAATAACATTATTCATGTATGTTGGTGTAGAAGTTATTTCAGGAGACACCATTATAGCCTATGGGATTTCATTAGGAATTCCTTCTGCCGACGCCAAATTTTTCACCACCTTTACATTAATGGCTATGGTTGCTACCTATGCATTGGGAGCTATTTTAATACCAAAATTCATGAGTCAAACTACCGCTTTAAAATTAAGTGCTTCATTAGGTATTATATTATCTTTTTGTATTGTATTTACAACAGGATTTACTTCTGTTTTATTTGTAGCTGCTTTAGGAATAGCAAATGCTTTGGTTTGGCCTGCCGTATGGCCTTTAACGTTAAAAGGTTTAGGTAAATTTACAAAAACAGCTTCAGCATTATTAATTATGGCTATTTCTGGCGGCGCGATTATTCCGCCTTTATACGGACGATTTGTTGACGGAAATAAAGCCGCATACATAGCTGAAGGGCTTAATGATGCTTTAGCTACAGCTACCGCGTCTACCAAAGGTTATTGGATTTTATTACCTTGTTACACTATTATACTTTATTACGCTATTGCTGGTCATAAATTAGGATTGAAAAAAGAGAAATAATATTATTTATAATAAATAATATAAATATTTCGAATATAGTATTTCACAGATTATATAAAATAAATTGTGCCAAGTATTTCAACTTTCTTACCTTAGTACAATCGATTGTAATTAAATAAAAATCAATGAAACTAAACTCAAAAAAACATTAAACCACTTATTATACCTCACCATTTTTTCAATGACATTAAATTCATGTAAAGAAAATAAGAAAAATAGACGTATTAACATACCAAGTAAAAATATAGTTGTTGAAAATATTACACTAACTAATGTTAATATTAAAGGTTGTAAAAACAGAATCATCAATAGAAAACTCAGAACCTATTGTGTTTTAAAACTCAACAATTATCGGAAAACAATATTAAATCAACTTAATTTAGTAACACATTATGAAAAAAATAGCAGTTTTATCAATTGTCCTTTTAAGCCTATTTTCTTGTAAAGAAAAAAAATCAGATACTAATAACACAGCTGAAGTAAAACCCGTTAATAAAAGTTATGCTGAAATTTCTATTGCAGAAGGAGGAAAATGGATTGATGGCTCTAAAGGACATAAGGAATATATTGATGGTACATTTAAAAATGTAGAATCAGTTCAAGTTCCTGAAGAACATACCGACCATTCTTGGTTCATTCGGTATGAAGGTCCAGGTTGGGAAAGTAACAAGATAGGGTATCGTTTATATTTAGACTGGAGAAATGCTATTGACATCTTTGGAAAAAAAGTAGATTCTTTAGTGTTGCCGTATGTTGGTCAAAAAGGATTCGATTCTTATCATAACTCTGCTCCTTGGGGACAAGATATATTGAAAGCAGGAAAATCAATGGGAATTGGAGGTTATGGTCGTATAGTTGCCGATACTGTTGTACATTTTCAAAAAGTAAAAAACACGTTTGCTAGCATTGAAAACTCAGAAAACAGTTCTTCTGTAAATATTGAATACACAGGATGGAAATCTGGTAATGAAAGCATCGATTTAACAACAAAACTTTCTATTTTTCCTGAAGTTAGGTTTACCAAAGCAGAACTAACACCTTCAAAAGAAATAACTGGGTTATGTACAGGTATAGTAGACCATAACGTTGCTTTTCATAAAAAAGAAGGAGAAAAATGGGCCTACATAGCTACTTATGGTAAACAAACATTAACTAGTCCTCCTGATAATTTAGGAATGGCTCTTTTCTATAAATTAGATGAAGTTGCCGAACAAAAGAAAGGAGATTATGAGCATTTAGTTATTTTCAAACCATCAAATAAGACCTTAACATATTACTTTTTAGGAGCTTGGGAACAAGAAAAAAATGGTATTAAAACAGAAAAAACTTTTATTGCAGACCTAAATAGTAAATTAGAGTCTTTAGATCAAACGAATTCAATAAACTAATATAAAATAAAAAACACCACAAAATATAATCGACTAAACATATTACAAAACAAGCATAATATCCCTTGTTTTTTACGCATTTTTATACCGACAGAAACAAAAAACCAAGCACTAAGGCTTGGTTTTTAAATAGTTTTAAAATAAATATTATTATAATGACACACCTCGTCTCCAAGGAATAAAATCATTTTGATTTAATAATTTTGCTTTAGTTTGAATATTGCCACTTGCAACTTTAATTATAAATTCTAACATCTCATCTGCCATTTCATCAATGGTTTTCTCTCCACGAATAACAGCACCTGTCTCAATATCTATAATATCAGACATTTTAATTGCCATTTCTGTATTTGAAGACACTTTAATAATAGGTGCAATAGGGTTACCTGTTGGTGTTCCTAAACCTGTTGTAAATAACACAATATTTGCTCCAGAACCAACTAAACCAGTTGTGCTTTCTACATCATTTCCTGGTGTGCACAATAAATTTAAACCTGGCTTACTAATATATTCACCATAATCTAAAACAGCTTTAACAGGAGAAGTTCCTCCTTTTTTAGCTGCACCAGCCGATTTCATTGCATCGGTAATTAAACCGTCTTTAATGTTTCCTGGAGAAGGATTCATATCAAATCCTGAACCAGCAGCAACAACAGACTTTTCGTAAACTTTCATTAATTTTAAAAACTTCTCACCATCTGCATCGTCAACACATCTATTTACTAATTCTTGCTCAACGCCACATAGTTCTGGAAACTCAGCTAAAACAGCTGTACCACCTAAAGTTACTAACAAATCTGAAACCGCACCTAAAGTAGGATTTGCAGAAATACCAGAAAAACCATCAGATCCACCACATTCTAAACCTACTTTAAGTTTAGACAAAGGTGCAGGCTTACGTTCTGCTTTATTAGCTTCTTTAATAGCTGCAAAAGAATCTTTTACAACCACTGTTAACATTTCATCAACCGTACCCATTTGTTGTTGCTCATAAATAAGGACTGGCTTTTTTAAGTTTGGATTAATAGCATTAAGCGCATCTTTAAAAACGCTTATTTGAAGATTTTGACAACCTAAACTCAACACTGTTACTCCAGCAACATTTGGATTATGTACATAGCCAGCTAATAACTTTGCTAAACTCTCAGAATCTTGTCTGATAGCTCCACAACCACCTGGATGTGTAATAAATTTTACATCAATATTATCAAATACTTTTTCAGGTTTTTTTTCGGCTAAAGCTTCCTGTGTATCACCACTTATTAATGAACGAAGTAATAATTGTTGTGAAGTTTCTTTTTCTTTTAAAAGCTCTTTTTCAAAAATATCTTTTAAAATCTCTATATTTCTATTTTCACAAAATACTAAAGGAAAAAACAACCACACATTTTCTGTTCCTACCTGCCCATCTTCTCTATGGTAACCATTAAAAGTTCTCCCTTTCCACTTTTCAACATTAGGAGCTGTCCAAGTAAATGTTTCTGTTCTACCAAAAACCTTTTCACTTTGGTGCTTAACATTTTCTGTAGTTAAAACATCGCCCTTTTTAATAACACCATTTGCAGATCCTACAAGAACACCATACATAATAATTCTATCTCCAGATTCAAATTTTTCTAAAGCTATTTTGTGCTTTGATTTTACGTCTGAAAGAATTTTTATGTCTTCGCCTTCAAAAGGAATAACATCTCCTGCTTTTAAATTTATTAAAGCAACAGCAACATTATCGGTTGCATTTACTTTTATGATCTTGTTTTGCATCTTAATAATTAATTTATAAACTAATACGTTTTACTATAATTAGCAAAACCTACTTCAATTCCGTTAGTATCAATTTCTTTTAAAGCTAACGTTACAGCTTCAGATAAATTTTTAACTTTCGTTAAATCTTCACCCCAATATTCTTCATTGCTTAATACTGCATTTACTATTTCTGAATAATCATTAGATTCCCAAATTTTAGCAAAATTAGCGATAATATCTGTACTATCATTAATAGGTAAATCTTCACCATTCCAAGAACCTCCTTTGTAAAAACGAATTAGAGCAGCAAATGCAAACGTTAAATTAGTTGGTACTTTATTATGAATAGTTACATATTCTAATAAACTAGGAAGTACTCTAACTTTAAATTTAGATACTGTATTTAAAGCAATACTTGATAAATTGTGAATAATAAATGGATTTCTAAAACGGTCAAAAACCTCATCAGCAAAACTGTTTAACTCGTCTCTATCCATATCTAGAGTATCAATAATCTCGTTGAAAACTGCTTTTTGAATAAATGGTCCTGTAAATGAATCATCAACCGATTCTTTTACAGTTTTATTTCCGTAAAGAATTGAAAATGGCACCATAGCTGTATGCGCACCATTTAAAATACGCACTTTTCTGGTTCTGTAAGGTTGCATATCATCAACAATCTTAACATCCAACTTTGTTTTGTCGAATGGTAATTTCGCTTTTAACTCGTCTCCACCTTCAATAACCCATAATAAAAAGGCTTCAGCTGCAACAATTAAATTATCTGAATAATCTAACTGTGCGTTGTAAGCTTCAATTTCATCTTTTGGATATCCTGGTACAATTCTATCGACTAATGTACTGTGGAACGAGTTACTTTCTAATATCCAAGTTTTGAAGCCTTCTCCTAAATTCCAATCTGCTATATACTTTAAGATAATTTCTTTTAAAGTTTCAGAATTATGATTAATGAGTTCACAAGGAATTATTGTTAAACCTTTACTTGAATCACCATTAAAATGCTTAAATCTTTCGTGTAAAAGCACCGTTAATTTAGCTGGAAATGAACTTGGTGGTTGCATTTCCGCAGTGTCAGATTCAACATAAGCAATACCTGCTTCAGTGGTGTTAGAAATAATAAATTCTAAAGATTCTTCTTTTGCTAAACTTAAATAATCATTAAAATTAGCATAAGGATCTACACCTTTCACAATATTAGAAATAAGTTCGATATCTTGAATTTCTTGACCTTTCTTAACACCTTTCATAAACAAAGTGTACAATCCGTCTTGATTGTTCAGTATTTTAACCAAACCATTATCTATTGGCTGTACAACAGCTATTCCAGCATTAAAGTCTACTGCTTTATTCAGTTCTTGAAACGCATAACCTATAAAGGCTCTTAAGAAGTTACCTTCTCCAAATTGCACAATTTTGATTGGAAGTTTCTCTTCTAATCCAACATTTACTCTGTTTAATTTTTTCATTATAATTTATAATTGAATACTTTTTATTCTATTAATCCAAAAACTCTAGGAAGCCATAAACTTAACTCTGGCAAATAAGTAACTAAAAACAATACCAGTATCATGGCTAAAAACAAAGGCATAAGTGGTTTAATTACTTTTCCAATGGTTGTATTAGCAACTCCTACACCTACAAACAAAACAGACCCTACTGGTGGCGTACATAAGCCTATACAAAGGTTTAATACCATAATAATTCCGAAGTGGATAGGATCCATACCTAGTTTTTGCACTACTGGTAAAAATATTGGTGTGAAAATTAATACAGCAGGCGTCATATCCATAAAAACACCAACAAATAATAATAACAAATTGATGATTAATAATATGATGATTTTATTATCACTAATTCCTAGTAACGCTGTACTAATATCTTGAGGAATATTTTCATAAGACATTACCCAAGACATACTCATAGATGCTCCAATTAACAACATAACAATAGCTGTTGTTGCTGAAGAATCTAATAAAATTTCTGGTAACGATTTGAATGATATTTCTTTATACACAAAACCTAAAATTAGCGTATATAATACTGCAATTGCCGAAGCTTCAGTTGCTGTAAAAATTCCTGTTACTATACCACCAATTACAACTACTAACAAAAACAAACTTGGTACAGCAGCAATAAACGTTTTAAACACCTCTTTTAATGAGCTTCTTTCACCTAACTTGTATTTTTTCTTTTTTGCCCAAAACATGGCAACAATCATTAAAAATAATCCAGTTAAAATACCAGGAATATATCCTGCCAAAAATAAAGCTGCAATTGAAACACCTCCACTAGCAAGTGAATAAACTATAAGCACATTACTTGGTGGAATAACTAATCCTGTAGTTGCAGATGCAATATTTACAGCAGCTCCAAACTCTTTTGAGTAACCTTCTTTTTCCATTTCTGGTCCTAAAATACTTCCCATAGCTGAAGCTGATGCCATAGCTGAACCTGCGATTGCTCCCATTAACATAGCACCAATAACATTTATTAATGCTAAACCTCCAGGAAGAGAACCTACTAATGTTTTTGCAAAAGCAATAAGTCTATGTGCAATACCGCCTTTATTCATTAATTGTCCAGAGAGGACGAAAAAGGGTATGGCGAGTAAAGCAAAACTATCTAGCCCTGTTCCCATTCGCTGAGATACCGTAGTAAAAGCAGCTATTGGAGAAATACTTACCATCATGGTTAACATTGCTGAAATAGCTATACTCCAAGCTACTGGTGTGCCAATAGATAAAAGAAATAAAAAGCTAAATACTAATACAAGAATTGGTATATATTCCATCATAACTATTTTTTTAAAAGATCTGAAGTTTTGTAATAAATTATTAGAATGCCGCTAATAGGAATTACCATATAAACAAATGCTAATGGTATTTGTAATGCTGGAGAGCTTTGACCAAGTAAATAGCTAATATATACTAACCTAGATCCGCCAATAACTAAAGCTGTTATAGAAAATAAAATAATAATAATATAAACTACTCGCATTATTCTTTTTTGATTTTCAGGGCTTGCTCTTTTTGGTAGAACGTCTATAGCAACATGCATATTCCTACCAGACACATAAGCTGCACCTAGGATCCCTATCCAAATCATTAAATATCTTGCCAACTCATCGGTGAATGAACTTGGCACACCTACTACAAACCTTGTAAATACTTGCCAGAGTACGTTCACTACCATAATACCCATAATAATAATGAGAACATTACTTAGAATTTTATCAATCTTTTCTCGAAGCTTCATGTGTTTTTAATATTTTGTTTAGTGGTTACCTATTTTATCTGTTTAACAATTACTATAGGTTAATTATTCTGAGAATAATGCTTTTTAAGTATTATTTTGTTTCTATAATTTGTTTTATTAATCGATTTATTACAGGATCATTTTTATAACCATCATAAATACTTTCTACTTTACTTTGAAATACTGCTTTGTCTGGTCTAATGATTGTTACACCTGCTTTTTCTACTTCGCGAAGTGCTTCTTCTTCTGCTTCTAGCCACAATTTACGTTGATAAATAACAGACTTATCGACAGATGCTTGCAACCATTCTTGTTCTTGTTTGGTTAATTTATTCCAAGTTTGTGTTCCAATAACTAATACATCTGGCAGAACAGTATGTTCATCTAACGAATAGTACTTACATACTTCATAATGACGTGATAAATAAAAACTAGGCGGATTATTTTCGGCGCCATCTACAACACCCTGTTGTAAAGACGTATATAATTCACCCCAAGAAATTGGTGTTGCAGAACCTCCTAAAGCCTTAACCATATCTATAGCTGTTACACTTTCCATTACCCTAACTTTTAATCCTTTTAAATCGCTTGGAGTATTAATTGGCTTATCTTTAGTATAAAAACTTCTACTTCCTGCATCATAATATGCTAATCCTTTTAACCAATATTGCTCGCCATCATCAAGTATTTCTTTACCAACAGCACTATCTAAAACATCAAACGAATGCTGTCTATCACGAAACAAAAAAGGAACTCCAAAAACCTTCATTTTTGGCGCAAAATTTTCCATAACACCTACAGATACTTTAGTCATATCTAAACTTCCAATTTGCAGAAGTTCTAAACACTCGCGCTCGCTACCTAATTGCTGACTTGGGTAAATTTGAAGTTTCATTTTTCCACCAGATCTTTTTTCTAGATCTTTACCCAATTCAACCATAGCCTTATGCACCGAATGGTTAACATCTAGACCATGAGCTATTTTAATGGTTTTTACTTTATTAGCTTCGCTACACCCTACCAAAACTATAGCAAGTAAAAGCGTTATAAATTTAATTTTTTGCATTTTTTATATTGTTAATATTATGTAGGGTTTTAGTTATTTTGTGCTTAAAACAAAACTATCTATTTAAATTTTAAAATATTCCTTAGCGTTAAAATAACTAATATCAGAAACCATTTTACCTATCCATTCCATATCATTTGGTAATTCACCTCTTTTTATTTCATCTCCTAAAAGATTACAAAGAATACGTCTAAAATATTCATGTCTTGGGAATGACAAGAAACTTCTAGAATCTGTTAACATACCAATAAAACAGCTAATTAAACCCATATTTGAAAGCGCATTTAATTGTTTTATCATACCGTCTTTTTGATCTAAGAACCACCAACCTGAACCAAACTGAACTTTACCTTTTACACTACCGTCGTTAAAATTACCAATCATGGTAGCCATAACTTCATTATCGGCAGGATTTAAGTTATAAATAATGGTTTTTGTTAATTTATCTTTGCTATCTAGCGCATTTAAAAATGCAGATAATTTTTGTGCTTGTGGATAATCGCCTATAGAATCCCATCCTGTATCAGGACCTAAAACATCTAACATTCTTTTGTTATTATTTCTTAAAGCCCCTAAATGATATTGTTGTACCCATCCGTATTCATGATACGTTTCTGCTAAAAATAATAAAATAGCACTTTGGAATTTTAAGACTTCTTCTAATGTAATATTTTGATTTTCTCTTTTCTTTTTGAAAATTGATTTCACTTCAGCTTCTGTGAATTTTTCAAAATAAATTTGGTCTAAACCATGATCGCAAACGCTACATCCGTTTTTATCAAAAAAGTCTATTCTACTTTTTAATGCATCACATAATTCATCATATGTATTAATAGATGTTCCTACAACACTTGCTAAAGAATCTACATAATTGTTATAACCTTCATTAGAAATCAAAATGGCTTTATCTGGTCTAAATGAAGTTCCTACTTTAATATCTATGTTATTTTTAATAATCTGTTGATGATATTCTAAAGTATCAGTAGGGTCTTCAGTAGTACAAACATATTCTGCATTAACTTTGCGAAGCAAATTTTGAGTACTGTACTCTTTAGTGTTAACTTTAGCTGATACTTCTTCATAAATTTTCTCTGCAGATTTTTCATTTAACAAATCATACACATCAAAATAACGAGCTAACTCTAAATGTGTCCAATGATATAAAGGATTACGCATTGTGTAAGGTACCGTTTTTGCCCAATTTAAAAACTTATCCTTATCAGAAGCTTCACCAGTAATAAAATTTTCATTAATACCCAAAGTACGCATGGCACGCCATTTGTAATGATCACCATTTATCCATACTTGTGTAATATTGTCGAATATTTTATCCTCTGAAATTAACTGTGGTGACAAATGATTATGATAATCTATAATTGGCTGATTTTTAGAATAATTATGATATAACTCTTCAGCGTATTTGTTTTCTAAAAGAAAATTGTCGGTAATAAAATTTTTGCTCATTTTAAGCTTATTATCTTTAATTTATTTTTGTGGTTTATCTAAAATATTTGACAGAAACTATAAATTGTAATCGATTACAAAAAAGAAAGGAGTATATTAAAAAGCACATATCTTTTCTAAGATTTAATCTTGTAAGTTTTCAATTTTGAAACATTTTAAACCGAGTAAATATATATAATATAAATGCATAAGCAAAGTGGATAACAAAAAAAAAGCGATATTTCTATCCTACCAATTTAATTTGAAATTTCCAGTTTTTAACCCATTACCTGTAACTGGTAATTTAATAGTTCCTATTTCATTTAAAGGTTAAACTATCACATAAATATTGTAGACAGAACACATCATGCCATAGTTGAAACTGAGTGTTTTTTAACAAGATATTTATTGTTTAACTATTTAAATTTCATTTTCTAATTTACTCTACCACCTTCAAATTTTTTCACTACGTGGAATTATCCAATGACCCTGTGTATAAAATCACAAAGAATACTGTCCCAACAAATATCTATTTGAAGGACAAAAAGGAAACAAATATAGTGTTACAAGTGTTTTAAATATTATTTCTACAGCAGCTAAAAAAGCTGGAATTTATAAAAAAGTAACACCACACATGCTAAGGCATAGTTTTGCGACACACCTATTAGAAAACGGAACAGATATTAGGCATATACAAATATTACTAGGACATAGTTCTACTAAAACGACAGAAATTTACACACATGTAGCAAATAAATCGTTTATGGAAATAAAAGATTTACTATCTTAGTTTTTTATAATGTGGATATAGACAATTGTCTATATCCAATTGTTGCCAGTAATGTAAACCAATCTTCATGCTGAAAGGATTATTTAAGAAAAAAACACCTGTAGAAAAGTTTATGGCTCATTTGGATAGAATTTTCCAAACCGAACCTGAATATTACAAAGAAGAATCAGAAACGGATGGAATTGCTGGAGTTACAAGCATAGTTTATAAAGATATTCCTGAAAAAGGAATGATAACTGGAATTACATACGGACTTTCACTCGGAAACCATCCTGATTGGAAATTAGGCCGACCTGAATTAATAATAACGGTTGATTCAAAAGATACTTCTTGGGCTCAAGTTGCTGGATATTTAGCGAATAGTTTAAGAGGACATTGCCCATTTAGTTATAGTAATACAATTAACTTCAGAAAAAAAATATCAGATGAATCTGAAATGGATGCATTTCTTATGTTTGCACCTTCGATTTTGGACAAAAAAGATTTTGCGAATATTGACATCGGATTGAATTACAAAATAAATATTGCAGGACTTTATCCGATTTACGCATCTGAAATGGAATATATTAACAAAAACGGACTTGAAAAATTTTGGAAGCATCCGAATTTTGATATGTATAACGTGAATAGAAAACGAATAAAACAATAAAACACTACTGGCAACACCGTGTATAATTCATTGCTTCGGATTTTTCTGCCGAAAAATCCTGCGTTTTTACTATCTTCGGTTTATAGCGGAAAATCCTTGCGGATTTTCACGCAACGAAACCATACACAATCACGTTAGCAAACATATGAGAAAAACAGTCGGATTGATATTGTCATTTGTTTTAATTTTTACAATTTCTTGTAATAATAAACCGATTGAACCATTTGAATTATCAATTACTGACTTCGACTATTCTCTTGCATATTCTGTTCTTTACAGGCTTACGAATGAAAAACTGACTATAACATTTCGCGGAGAATTGGAAAACGAAAAAGATAGTATCTTATATTCAACAACTGAATTGCCAAAAATCCAAATCCGACAATTATCCGAAATTAATATTGACAGTTTAAGTGTTCTTTACTCAAACAATTGCATTAGCGATGGAGACATAAAGTCATTTCAGTTTTCAAAAAATGGAAAATCTAAATCCGTAACTTTACAAAACTATTATCATCCAGATTTGAGTCCTGCGATTGAGATAATAAATGGAATTGTACCTGAAAAATTCAAAATGTACTATAACAAAGCGGAACTGATTAAAAGCATGGAAGATTGTGGAGAATTTCAGATAATTAAAAGTTGGAAAGAATACAACAACGGAAAATAAATACGTTTGCTAACAAAGAACTGAGTTAAAAAACAAGCAATTTTAGGCTAATTTTGAAACAAAGTTTTCATCGTACGGCCTTCCTGATTTTGCAATAGCAAATGCCTGTTTCAATAGTTTGTTTGCAACGGCTATCAAGGCCAGTTTTTTGC
>JBNKOE010000006.1:0-1693 GCA_050294475.1 Algibacter sp.
ACGAAATTTTAGTAGAAAAGAGAGGGGATTAGCAATGTTGCCGAAGTCGTAAGCTTCACCGTATAAAATAACCTTAATCCTCTCTTTTGTTCTTTCTAATTTATTTATCTAATTTAACTAAAGACAAACTTAAGCCGTATAAAATTAATGGCTGGTTTTAGCTTACTTGGAAAATTCCTGCGGAATTTTCCGCTGGCAAGTTTCTATTTACTAAATTAGTGCTTAAACGCGCCACTAATATTATACGTAACCGTTAGCATACATTTAAAAAAAACTATGAGCATTTTAAAAAGAATCTTTAGTTCATGGAACAAAAATAATTTCGAAGGTGTCCGAATTGAAAAATTAAAACCATTTGAAAAAAGGTTTGAAAAGTCTACGGATACTGTTTGGTTTTCAGATAATAACATAGAACAATGCATTAGAGCAACCCAAAAACTAGGAATTGAACATATTCATCTACAAACCAACACACTTGAGTTTTTAAGAGATAAACGATTAAGAAATATCAAAGGAATTTACATTCAATTTAAAATTGATGATTTAAGCCCTTTAATGATTCACAATCAGCTTACACATTTAAGAATTTCCGAAAATCATCATGAGGTTTTTGACTTTGATAATTTTCCTGAATTAATCTTTATAAATGGTATAGGTCCAAAGAAATATGTGAACTTTGATAAGCTCACAAATTTAAGGCATGTTTATATGCGTAATTACAATAAAAAGAATTTTGCCGAATTCTCAAATTTTACTGATTTAAGAACACTCGAAATTTATTCTTTGTCCTGTGAAAATTTAAATGGATTGTCTGATTTAAAAAAGCTAGAAGAAATAAGATTGGAAAAGTGTCCTAAACTATCATCACTAAATGGAATAGGCAAATCAAATGATGCGTTAAAACAAATTCATTTATTCAATTGTAAAAAACTGCAAGATGCATCAACATTAGGTGAGTTGCCAAATATTACAAATTTACTTATATCAGAAGTTAATGAATTAAACTCGCTAAAATTTTTATTGTCATTATCAAAACTTGAAAACCTATATATTAAACCATTAGGTGTTGGAGTTAAAAAAAATGATTATTACCCACTAGTTGAAAAATTACAAGAAATGGGTAAAATAGAACAGTTAAAAAAATGGAAAAGATTAGGTGATTATCTTAATAAAAAAGTTGACATAGAGCAATATCAAGAGGAACAAATATCTGAATTACAATATATACTTAAGTCTCTATCAATAAAAGATTGGAGAGAAAAATATGAAGATGGTCTTGAACAATATAATCCTAAAAATTGTAAAAAAGCCGAAAATATAATATCAAAACTGATAAGTAAACTTGAAAAGAGTGAAGACTTAAAAGAGAATGATAAAATTGAACTAATCAAATTAAGTGTTTTAGAGTTTAATAAACTAAATGATAGTTTGGACGGTTGCTTTATTGAAACAGGAGAAAGAGAAGAACTTTGTGATATCTTCGACAATATAGCTGACTCTGTTGGAATTGACACACAAAATTATGAAGACGGAATAGCGAGTGAATGGAGAGATTGGTAAAAAAACGTATGCTAACACCGGTAGCCGTTGCACAAGCCCATAATTTTCAAAAACAAGATACAAAAACGTCCTTTTTTAAGGGCGTTTGTTGTTTTTGAATGTGATTACAATATAAATTCTAAATCATTATTTG
>JBNKOE010000007.1:0-24270 GCA_050294475.1 Algibacter sp.
TACTATTAGAGACTTCTTCAGGAATGTTTTTCTTTTCTTCAAAATACAGGTGAAGTGTTTTTTCTTCTGTATTGTAATTGGTAATATCGAAATGAGTAACCAGTAATTCTGGTAAAATAAACTTTAGTAAATCTAGGGATAGTTCCAAGGGTTATTCTTTTAACGCAAAGATTATATTTTATATGTTCTCACACAACTTTTAGTCTTGATCCTTTTATTTGATATTATATGATTTTAATTGGTATTGTATAAAATTAAAAAACCCTATAAACTCAATGTTTATAGGGTTTTAGTGGATTTTAGTAAATCCTCAGCGGAGAAAGAGGGATTCGAACCCCCGGAGGTGTGACCCTCAACAGTTTTCAAGACTGCCGCATTCGACCACTCTGCCATTTCTCCAGTTTAGGTCTCATCAGGTATTCCCTGAATGCGGGTGCAAATATAGTATCCTTTTTTCTTCTTTTCAAATAAAAATATGTTTTTTTAAAAAATAATTTATAACTCATTTATTAGTAGATCTTTTATAGTTTTTTTTGTGTAAAAAGATAATTTCAAAGCTTATTTTTGTGAAAATTAAATTTTATACATGAGTATTATTAAACAGTTGCAATGGCGTTACGCTACTAAAAAATTTGATATAACAAAAAAGCTTTCAGTAGAAAAATTAGACGTCTTAAAACAAGCATTTAATTTAACAGCAACTTCATTTGGATTACAGACCATAAAACTGGTAGTAATAGAAAATCAAACGCTGAGAGAATCCTTAGTTGCTCACTCATATCATCAAAAACAAGTTTTAGAAGCATCACATTTACTGGTTATTTGTATACAAGATGATGTTTTAGAGCAAGATATTCTCGAATATTATAATGAAATAAAAGCCATTAGAAATACATCTGAAACTATTTTAAAACCATACAGAGAAAATCTTATAAAAACTATTGGTAAAATGTCGGTGCCAGAACGCCAACAATGGTCTAAAAACCAAGCATATATAGCATTAGGTAATTTAATGGCTGTTTGTGCTATCGAGGGAATAGATGCGTGTCCTATGGAAGGTTTTATACCATCTAAATATGATGAAATACTTCAATTAGACAAAAAAGCTCTAAAATCGGTATTATTGTTACCAGTAGGTTACCGCGCCGAAGATGACATGTTTTCAGAATTAAAAAAAGTTAGAAAACCTCTAAAAGAAACCATTATAGAAATGTAATAAATTGTTTGGGCGTTACCCAAGGGTCGGGCTTTCGGTAGTCGCTTTTTTATGTTGCATATGTGCAACAACATAAAAAGAGCTTCAACAATACCTCAATCCCTAACGCATAAGCAAGAACAATTAAACTAAAAGAACAAAATATAATATGCCAGGATTTGAATTATTTGGAGATTTAGAACGCCAACAAGTAAACGACGTGTTAGATAATGGCGTTTTAATGCGTTATGGCTTTGATGGGATGCGTAAAGGACATTGGAAAGCAAAAGAATTAGAAAAAGAGCTAGAAAGCACTTTACAATCAAAATATGTACAGTTAGTATCAAGCGGAACCGCTGCAGTATCAGTTGCTCTAGCAGCAGCAGGTGTAGGAGCAGGCGATGAAGTTATTATGCCAACATTCACGTTTGTTGCAAGTTTTGAAGCTATTATGATGCTTGGAGCAATACCTATTTTAGTTGAAGTAGATGATACGCTAACATTAAGTCCAAAAGCTGTAGAAGCAGCCATTACTTCAAAAACAAAAGCCGTTATGGTAGTACAAATGTGCGGAAGTATGGGAGATATGGATGCTTTACAAACTGTTTGCAAAAAACACGATTTACTTTTAGTAGAAGATGCCTGTCAAGCCATAGGAGGAACTTATAAAGGAAAACCACTAGGTAGTATTGGTGATTTAGGTTGTTTTTCATTCGATTTTGTAAAAACTATAACCTGTGGAGAAGGTGGTGCGGTTATAACCAATAATAAAGCATATTATACTAATGCCGATCATTATAGCGATCATGGGCACGATCATGTTGGTAATGATAGGGGAGCAGAATCACATCCTTTTTTAGGATATAATTTCAGAATTTCAGAACTGCATGCTGCTGTAGGTTTAGCACAAGTTAAGCGTTTGTCAGCGTTTATTGAAATTCAGAAAAAAAACTATACTATTATTAGAGATGCATTATCACAAATTTCAGAAGTAACTTTTAGAAAAGTACCAGAAGGAGGAGAAGAGAGTTATGCTTTTTTAAATTTCTTTTTGCCAGATTTAAATACTGCTTTAAAAGTAGTCGATGCATTTAAAGTTAATGGGGTAGATGCTTGTTGGAATTATTATAGCAACAATTGGCATTACCTAAACAAATGGGAGCATTTAAAAGATTTAAAATCTTTATTCCCAATTTCAACCGAGGTAAAAAAGGGATTAGAATATCTTAAAACAAAAACCTATCCAGAATCCGATCATTTTATAGGTAGAAACATCTCTTGTTTAATAAAATTATCTTGGACAGAAACAGAAGTAATTGAAAGAGCTAATAAAATGGTTGAAATTATTAATGATGTATTAAAATAAACATTAAAATATTATGATAAAAAAAGCATTATTAATTTTATTAACAATAAATTCATTTTTAGTATTTTCTCAAAAAAAAGATTATCACATAATAAATTTATTACCACTTGAAAAAGATACTGTTGAAGAAGTTAATTTTTATGTTTCAAAAATTATAGATAATAGAGTTTATAAAGATAATTTAGGAATTGCGCAAAAAGGTGTTTTTAATAAAAAAGTACTTTCTAAATTTAATAAGCCTTTTGAAGAAGAGATACAAGAGTATTTTAATGTTATATTTCCTCCTGATTTAAAAAAAGAACCTCTTGTAGTTAGAGTTAACCAATTGCTAATTTCAGAAAAGACAGGAGCATTTAAAGAAACTGGTAAAGCTATAGTAAACTTAGATGTGTTAGTTTTTAAAGATAATGTTTATTATTTTTTAGGAAGTTTTTCTGGTTATGCAGAAAAAAATAGCGCAGATGTAACTGGTAAACACGATAATAGAATTAGACAGGTTTTAAAACACTGTTTAATGAAATATAACGCTATAGATCAAAATAAGCAACCTAAACAATATATTTCTTTAGAAATGAAGAAAGACCCCGTTATTTTAAAAGAGCCTATTAAAAAAGGTTTTTTTACATCTTTTTCAGAATTGTATGCTAATAAACCATTTCAAGATTCTTTAATTAAATTTAGAGAAAATAAACATTGGTCTAATAAATTGTTATTGAAAGAACGATCATACAAAAGAGCTTTGTATTATGCATATTCAGACGGTAAAAATATATATTTAAATGCTTCAAATTATTCAGGAGAAAAGCATTTTGTTAAAACAGAACTTATAGATAAGTATTTGTTATTTAATGATACTTTTATTAATCAAGATAAAGCAACAGGCATGTCTTTAGCCTTTGGAGTTTTGGGTCTTTTAGCATCAAATACACAAAATAATGTTTTGCTAGATTTATATAATGGACAGTATTATATATTAAGTAATACTAAAATGAGATTATTGTTAAAGGAGAATTATCCTAATTTATATAAAGACTATAAGAAACAGCCTAACAACGTTAAGCAGCTTGTTTCAATTATAAATAAACTTTATAAGGATGGACAAGGTGAAAAAATTGAGCAATTATTAAAAAATGGGTTTTAATAATTTACATAATCAACAATTTCTAAACCATAACCAATTAAACCAACACGTTTAGTTTGTTTTGTGTTAGAAATTAAACGTAGTTTATGTATGTTTAAATCGTGTAGTATTTGAGCACCAATACCAAAATCTCTGTCGTCCATATCTATTTTAGGTGCTTTAACGATATTACCAGAATCTTGATTTTCTTTTAAAAATGATAATCTATTTAAAATATTCATAGATTGTGATTCTTGGTTTATAAATATAATAGAACCTTTTCCAGCATCATTTATAACCTTAAACATATCATCTAACTGCTTGTCAGCATTATTTGTAAGTGTTCCTAAAATGTCATTGTTAACAAGAGTAGAATTTATTCTAGTTAAAATTTCTTCATCAGGACTCCATTGACCTTTTGTTAAGGTGATATGTATTTGATTGTTGGTGTTTTGCTTGTAAGCTCTTAATCTAAAACTTCCAAATCGTGTTTCAATTTGAAAATCTTCTTTTTTCTCAATTAAAGAATCATGCTGCATTCTATATGCCACTAAATCTTCAATAGTTACTATTTTAATGTCTAGTTTTTTTGCGATTTTTATAAGTTGTGGTAACCGTGCCATGGTACCATCTTCATTCATTATTTCTACAATAACACCAGCTGGTTTTAAACCTGCTAATCTTGCAAAATCTATGGCAGCCTCAGTATGTCCTGTACGTCTTAAAACACCTCCGTTTTTTGCTACTAAAGGAAAAATATGACCTGGTCTAGCTAATTCATACGGTTTCGTATCATCATCAACAAGCGCTTTTACAGTTAACGCTCTATCACTTGCAGAAATACCTGTTGTTACACCTTTGCCTTTTAAATCTACCGATACAGTAAAAGCAGTTTCCATATGGTCAGTATTATTTCTAACCATCATGTTTAGTTCTAGTTCTTTACAACGTCTTTCGGTAAGTGGTGCGCATATAAGTCCTCTTCCTTCTGTTGCCATAAAATTTATCATTTCTGGTGTAACTTTATCGGCAGCAGCTACAAAATCACCTTCGTTTTCACGGTTTTCATCATCAACAACTATGATAACTTTACCCTTCCTAATGTCTTCAATAGCATCGAGTATGGTGTTCAGTTTTAATTCTGAAGTTGTGTTTTTTATCATGGATTCAAAAGAGATTTTTACAAAGATATTGCTTATTTTAAAGATTTTTTACTATTAGTAAGATTTAAATCTTCTTCTATCTTTTTCTTTTGATAAAAATATAATAAGAAATAAAAAGGTAATCCTATTAAGGAAAAAACAATTGCATTAGAAAAAGTATCTTTATTTAAATGTTTATTAAGATTAGAATGACTAATAAATGATTTTACAAGAGAAAATAAAAAAAATATTTCTGAAATTAATCCAAATATGAATAGTGTGTTGCCAATATATGGGAAGTTATTATTTTCTAACACCATACCAATTAATATTGATATTAAAGAAATGAAGTATAGAATAAATGCTAATTTAGAATCTTCTACATAAATATTTTTTAAACGTAAAGCTTCTTCAAAATTTTGATTTGTAAAATTACCACTAAACTTTAATTGTTCATTAGAAATACCCCTAGAGTTAATAATTAATAATGCTGTATTCTTATGTTTTTCGGTATAATTATACTGTTTGTAATTTTTTATTATATCAATAATTTGATTATTATCGAGATTGTTTATTGAATTGTATTCTGATGAATTATTTTTAAAAACTGTTGTAATTTCATTTGAGTTGTTTTTTCTTAATTTAAATAATGTCTTTAAAGGCTCTAAAAGACCAACGGATTCAAATAAGCCTTTATCTTCTGTGGCACGTTTAGTTAAATAAATGCCTAAAGGAAGCATAATTAGTGTAGAAAACCAACTTGCTAAAACAGGGTTGAAATCACCACTTTTACCACTATTTGTAGCGAAAATACCAATGAAGTGATATGTTAAAAATAATAAGATAGCAATAACCATGGGCAAGCCAATACCTCCTTTTCTAATTAATGCACCTAGTGGAGCACCAACAAAGAATAGGATAATACAAGCAAATCCTAAAGCAAATTTTTCGTGTAAAGAAATAATATGCCTATTAAATGTAATTTTAGATATTTTATATGAATTTATTTTTTGATCAATTATTTGTTTTGCACTTATAGTAGATTTTAAAGTAGCATCAATAATCTGAAATTTGCTTTTAGTATCAAAGGCGTTTAGAATTGGACCAGTATTTACTAAATGGGTTTCAGAATTTGAATCTAACTCTTTGCTTAAACTAATAATACTAGATCGTGTATATAGGTTTGAAGCAATTCCTTTTTCAACTTTATATTGTAATGTGGCTAATGAATCAATAGTTTTGTCTAAATCTACAATGTCAAGCATATTGTATCTATCTGTATTAGATTCTTCATCAAAATCAACATTACCAAGTTGCGACAAGTCTATGTTTATAATGTCCTTTTCAAAAGTTCCTTTAGCAAAGGGTTTTTTATTTTTATTTTTAATATCCTTAGGATATATATCTTCATAATAATTACCATCAAATAAAATTAATTGAAGGTTTCCAGAACTTTCATCATAAAAAAACTCGCCATTTTTCGCTTTAATTGTTTTAGCATTAGTTCTTCCATCGCTTCCTTTTAAATGTATGGTAACATTTTCTAGATATTGGTCGTTATCTCCTGTTTTTTTATCTACTTTTATATTATAAGCTGTACCTTCTATTTGGTTAAATTGACCTTCAACAATGGCCATAGAGGGTTTTGTTTTAGCGATGTTCTTTCTTAAATTATAAAACTTCATTTCAGACCACGGAATCGCATTGTTTGCAAAGAAGAATGTAATTATACCTACACCTACAATAAAAATACTTAAACCAGACATAGCGCGTTGTAACGAAATGCCTGTAGATTTCATGGCAGCAAACTCATAGTTTTCGGCAAAACTACCAAACACCATAATAGAAGATAGTAATATTGTAAGCGGTAATACTAATGGAATTAGTTTAGGAAAGACATAAATTACGAATTTAAACATAACATCTAAGCCTATATCTTTACCTGCAAACTCTCTAATATATAGCCAAATAGATTGCAAAATAAAAATCAGTATGAGTATAATAAACACACTGAAAAAAGTTTTAAGGTATGTAGTTAGTATGTAACGGTCTAGTATTTTCAAGGTATTTACCTAATCTAAATTGTTGATGTAATAATCTTTATATTTATTGGCATCAAAGGTAAATAAGCTTTTTGATAAAGGCTCATTTGTTTTAAAAGAATTAACAGTAAGTGTTGTTTTTGAGCCATTCTTTCCAATTTGAATTAAATTGTAAATATGTTTTGTGTTAGCATCTATACCTAAAAGAATATATGTGATTTCAGAATTAGAATCTATAGGTGTTAGTTTAACATATTGAATTTTTCTACCTTTTATATTTTGTTCGATATCTAAGGCGTAGGTATACCCATCTTCATAAAATGATAACATTTTACTAGGAGTGATAGCATCTTCTTCGTTATCACTTTCTGTTGAAATAGTTACTTCCTCATCTTCAGGACTTATGCTATATAACGTTTTACCATCGTAAAGACGCGTTACTCCAAGAATATTAAGTTTATATTTCTCTCCTTGTAAAACAACATCGCCTTTGGTTTCTTGCTTTATGTTTTCAGAAGTATTTTCTAATACATATTTAAAGTCTATTGAAATATTATCGTAAGTTTTTACTTTTTCTGAAACTTCATTTAATAAACTCTTTGCTTTATTTTGAGAAAAAACATTAATTGATAGTGTTAATAATAGTAATGTTATAATTTTATTCATCATTGTCATTTTAAATTATATTTCGTTTTCTAAATGTTGATCAAGAGCCGTTAAATCTGTTATTAATACTTGTCTTGCTTTACTACCTTCAAAAGGACCAACAATACCAGCAGCTTCTAATTGATCTATTATTCGACCTGCTCGATTATACCCTAATTTTAATTTACGTTGTAATAAAGAAGCAGAACCTTGTTGTGCTGTTACAATAACAATAGCTGCATCTTTAAACAGTTTATCTCTGTCTGAAATATCTATATCAAGACTTGTGCCACTTTCTTCACCAACATATTCTGGTAATTGATAAGCTTCAGGATATGCTTTTTGAGAACCAACGTAATCTGTTATTTTTTCAACTTCAGGTGTATCAACAAAGGCACATTGTACTCTTATTAAATCGTTTCCTTGTGTGTATAACATGTCGCCTCGTCCTATAAGTTGGTCGGCTCCTGAACCATCTAGAATGGTTCTAGAATCTATTTTTGAAGTTACTCTAAAAGCAATTCGTGCAGGGAAATTGGCTTTTATAATACCAGTAATAACATTTACAGACGGACGTTGTGTTGCTATAATTAAATGAATACCAATAGCTCTAGCTAATTGGGCTAAACGCGCAATAGGTGTTTCAACTTCTTTACCAGCAGTCATTATTAAATCGGCAAACTCATCTACAACTAAAACAATATATGGTAAAAATTGATGTCCATCATTGGGGTTTAGTTTTCTTGCTTTAAATTTAGCATTGTATTCTGCTATATTTCTACATAAAGCATTTTTAAGTAGTTCGTAGCGATTATCCATTTCAATACACAATGAGTTTAGTGTATTAATAACCTTTGTGTTATCAGTAATTATAGCATCTTCACTATCTGGTAATTTTGCTAAATAATGACGCTCTATTTTATTAAATAGTGTAAGCTCTACTTTTTTAGGGTCGACTAATATAAACTTAACTTCCGCAGGATGTTTTTTATAAAGTAGCGATGTTAAAACAGCATTTAGTCCAACCGATTTCCCTTGTCCAGTAGCTCCTGCCATAAGAAGGTGTGGCATTTTTGCTAAATCGACTACCAATGTTTCGTTACTAATTGTTTTTCCTAATGCAATAGGAAGTTGCATCTCTGAACTTTGAAATTTCTTTGATGCAATTACAGAGCGCATGGATACAATTGTTGAATTTTTATTTGGCACTTCTATACCAATAGTTCCTTTTCCAGGGATAGGAGCTATAATACGAATGCCAAGTGCAGAAAGCGATAAAGCAATATCGTCTTCTAAGTTTTTTATTTTTGAAATACGTACACCAGCATCTGGTACAATTTCATAAAGCGTTACAGTTGGACCAATAGTTGCTTTTATACTTGAAATACCAATTTTATAATTACTTAAAGTTTCAACAATTTTGTTTTTGTTTTCTTCAAGTTCATCTTGATTGATTTTGATACCTTCTGTATCATATTTTTTAAGAAGATCTAAAGGTGGAAATTTGTAATTACCAAGCTCTAATGTAGGGTCAAATAAACCGAAATCTTCAACTAATTTATTTGATAGATTGTCTGTTTCAGAAAGTTCTTCTTTAACTTCTTCTACTTTTATTTCTAATTCTGCTTCTTCAGCCTCTTCTGGAGTATTTACTTTTACTTCTAAAGGAGCAGATACTTTTTCAGATTTTGCTTGTTTGTTTGTTTCAGAGTTATTTATTTCAGGTTCTTCCTTGTCTAAAGGAATTTCGAAAGCCGATTTAAAAGATTCTGCCTCATTAGATAAATTATTGTCAAAAGGAACAATGATATCATCTTTCATTTCTGAAAATTCATCTTTAATATTCTTTTTAGCTGATGTGAATAGTTTTGTAAAACTTTCAAAAGTTAGTTTAAAGCGAATAGCTAAATACGTTATTAGTCCAAATAAAAGCAAAAGTGAAACGCCTATTTTACCTATGTAATCTTGAAGATAGCTATTTGTTTCATAACCAATAGCACCTCCTAAAATATCGTTTTTATCACCAAAGAATCCTAAGAGTATTGAAAACCAGATAGCTATTAAAGTTCCCCAAAACCAATGCTTTCTTAATTTAGCTTTGTTTATATTCATTAAGGTATAAATACCAGAAATAAATATAAGACCAGAGAAAATAAATGATGCTATCCCAAATCCTTTTTGAATAAAAAAATCGCTTAACCAAGCACCTAATTTACTAAGCCAGTTTTGCGATTTTACATCGCGAGAAGCAAATTCTGAAAGCGTACTTTGGTCGGCTTCACCTGTAAAAAAGAAAGAAATAAATGCAATGCATAGTAAAACACCAAACAATACTAAAAAACTACCTAAAACCAATTTTTGTTGGTTAGATATCTTAAAGCTTGGTTTTTTAAGTTTTTTTGATGGTGCTTTTTTTGTTTTGCTTTTAGCCATTCAGGTGTTTTCTAAATTTTAAATCAGAAATATGTTTTTTGTTCTTTTGTTTACATAAAGCAACAAAAATACAAATTACTAACGTTTATCCTAGGAGTAATAGTATTTAAAAAATCTTTGGAATATATATTATTAAACCAATGGCAATAGCAAAAAGAGATGCAATGAAAACGGCGCCAGCAGCAATATCTTTTATTAGTCCTATTTTACTATGATGTTCTGGATGTATAAAGTTTGCAATTTCTTCAATAGCTGTATTAAGTCCTTCAATACTCATTACTAATCCAATTGCTAAAAGTTGAATAATCCATTCATTTAAGGAAATGTTGAAAAAGAATCCTGCAATTGTAACAAGAATAGCTAATGTAAATTGAATTTTAATACTAGCTTCTGTTTTTAAAAGAAGTATAGCACCTTTAAAAGCGTAACCAACACTTTTTATTCTATTTACTAAGAAGGATTCTTTTTCAGACATCTATAAAAATTATTATGAATATAAAGCTTCTAATGCTGCTTTATAATTTGGTTCGTCTACAATTTCAGGAACTTGTTCTGTGTATAAAACATTAGCATTTTCATCTAAAACAATAACACAACGTGAATGTAATGCTTCTAACGGTCCTGTAATAAAGTTTAAACCATAATCTTTACCAAAACTTCCATTTTTATAATCAGATAAGTTAATAACATTATCTAAACCTTCTGCACCACAAAAACGTGCTTGGGCAAAAGGTAAATCATGTGATATACAAAGTACTTTTGTGTTTTCTAATTCGCTTGCTTCTTTGTTAAATTGTCTAACAGATTGCGCACAAGTACCAGTATCAATACTAGGAAAAATATTTAGAACTATTTTATTGCCTTTAAAATCGTTTAAAGTTTTTGTTGATAAATCTGTTGCGGTTAGTTTAAAATCGGGTGCAGTTGTACCAACTTTTGGTAAGTTTCCCGATGTTTCAATTGCGTTTCCTTTAAGAGTTACTGTTGCCATAATAATATATTTATATAAGTGTAAAAATATGAATAAATCATTAGATATTTTAAGTATCAACCAAACGAATATCTTCTTTTTAATTAGTTTTTATATTTAACTCCTGTTATTTAATTTATAAGACTGATATTAATAAAGAAAGCCACTTTTCAATTTTTGAAAAGTGGCTTTCTTTAAAGTAATTAAATATTATTTGTCTATTGATCCTAAAACACGTTTCATAAAAGAATTTAGTGCTTCTTTTTTAGGAGTACCATCTTTAATCATTTTATTAACTTCAATAGCTCCATATAAATTGGAAATAAGCTCGCCAATAACATCTAATTCTTCATCTTTTAATGACGGAACTTCTGTTAATGCTTCAAGAGTTTCTATGGTTTCTATGATAAAATCCTCATCGTTTTCCTCAATAAATTGAGTGAGGTGTTTAATAACAGGTAATTTCATAATACGTTGTTGTTATTGGTTATAAGGTGTTTTTAAGGCTGTAATTTGATTAAAAAACCTCGTCAACCAATTCTTTTAAAACTTCAAATTTGTTGGTTTGAACCTGATTTACAAAAGTGCCATTTTTAAAGGTAGCAAACGTTGGTAAGTTATCAACCTTTGCCATTTTACGTGATTCTGGAAATTTTTCGGCATCAACAATTAAGAAGCTTGCATCTTCATGTTCTGATGCTAACTTTTTAAATTTTGGTTTCATAATTCTGCAATTACCGCACCAACTAGCAGCATATTGTACTACTACAACATCATTTGATGAAACTAATTCATTTAAATTATCTTGATTTAATTCTTGAAACATAATTATTATTTTTTAGGGTTACGATTTGTATGTTAATGAAGCAATCTTTTTATTATTTTAAAGATTGCTTCATTTTACATATTCATAACAATTTTTAGTGTGTAGCTAAATATTCCGCAGTTCCTTTAGCGTTTGCAGCCATAGCATCTTTACCTTCTTCCCAGTTTGCAGGACAAACTTCTCCTTTTTCTTGTACGTGAGTTAAAGCATCAATTAGACGAATGTATTCACCAACATTTCTCCCTATTGGCATATTGTTAATACTTTCGTGTTGTACAACACCATCTTCATCAATAATATATGTTGCTCTATATGTAACGTTATCACCTTCAACTTGAACGGTTCCAGAAGCTTCATCAAAAGTTTCATTAGTAATATCTAAAATACCTAAAATGCTAGATAAGTTTCTATTACTATCTGCTAAAATTGGGTAAGTTACACCTTCAATTCCACCATTGTTTTTAGGTGTGTTTAACCAAGCAAAATGAACTTCAGGAGTATCACAAGAAGCACCTATTACAATAGTATTACGTTTTTCAAATTCAGATAAAGCCGCTTGAAATGCGTGTAATTCTGTTGGACAAACAAATGTAAAATCTTTAGGATACCAAAATAATACTACTTTTTTCTTATTGTTAACTGCTTCTTCAAGAACGTTTACTTTAAAAGTATCGCCCATTTCATTCATTGCGTCAACGTTTAAATTTGGGAATTTTTTTCCTACTAATGCCATGTGTTATTATATTTAATTATTATTAATTTTCGTTGCCACAAATATAATACACACACTAAAAAATTTATGTAAATAAAATTTTAATTTCTTATTTAGCTATAAGTTTATCTTATGATAGATGTTTGGTGAAATAAGTTTTAGCTATTTATTTTTTAGTTGTTTAATTTTAATAGAAAATGCAGCAAAAACAAGTGTGGTAAAAGGGCTAAGCCAATTGAAGAAAGCGTATCCTGCATAAGAAAATGTGTCAACTCCAAGTACGCTACTTTGGTATGCACCACAAGTATTCCAAGGTACTAATACCGATGTAACTGTTCCAGAATCTTCTAAGGTTCTGCTTAAATTTTCAGGTGCTAATCCTTTGTCTTCAAATGCTTTTTTATACATTCTACCTGGAATAACAATAGCTAAATATTGATCTGAAGCTATTGCATTAAGCCCAACACAACTAATAACAGTACTAGCGAAAAGTCCAAATATACTATCGAACAGACTTAATACCGTTTTACTTATTCTAGATAACGCTCCAATGGCATCCATAACACCACCAAATACCATTGCACAAATAACAAGCCATACAGTTCCAAGCATACCTGCCATTCCGCCAGATGAGAACAATTCGTTTAGCTGTGTGTTACTTGTAGTAATAGAAGAATCTACTGTAATAGAAGTCATTACACCTTTGTATGCAGATATAAAATTAAGCTCATCTGTTCCTGCTACCTGTTTTACTATATCTGGCTGAAAGATAATAGCAAAAATACCACCCAATAATGCTCCAACGAATAAAGCTATTAAAGGCGGAGTCTTTTTTATAATCATAAATATGACTGCACAAGGCACTAGAAACACCCAAGGTGTAATATTTAATGATTCTTCAATAGCTTTTATCATTCCAGATGTATCTGTTGTTCCTGAAACATCAATTGATAAGCTTATAATTATGAATATAATAAGTGTTAAGACAATGGTAGGAACTGTTGTATAAGTCATATATTTTATATGAGAAAATAATTCGCCACCAGCCATGGCAGGAGCTAAGTTTGTGGTATCACTTAAAGGAGACATTTTATCTCCAAAATATGCTCCAGAAACAACTGCTCCAGCTGTCATACCAGAATTTACACCTAATGCATTGCCAATACCAACTAAAGCAATACCTACCGTAGCTGATGTAGCCCAAGAACTACCTGTTGCAAGTGATATGATTGCACAAATTATAACACAAGCTGGTAAAAATATATTTGGACTTAATATTTGTAAGCCATAATAGACTATTGTTGGTATAATACCACTTATTAGCCATGTTCCTGCCAAAGCTCCAACAAATAATATTATTAAAATTGCTCCGATGGTGGATTTAATATTTTCAGCAACTTCCTCCATCATTTGAGCAAAAGAAACTTTATTAAATAAACCAACAATTACAGCTACAGCAGCACCAATAAGCATTATGAATTGATTACTGCCACTAAGAGCATCATCACCAAAAACAAATTTTACATTAAAAAATAACAAGATTACCAATACAAAAACAGGAATTAATGCTTCCCAAATGTTTAGTTCTTTGTTTTCAACTATATGTTCATCTTGTGGTACTTTTGGTTTTATTTCTTGGCTATCCATGTGAAGTATTTAAGGTTTTAGTTGTAATGTTACGATTTTCAAGAAAGTTATGCAAATGATAAGAGTTGATTACATTTATATCTTATTTTTAATGCTTTAATTTTGTTATTGTTAAATAAAAAAAGCTTTATGAATTTAAATTCATAAAGCTTTTTTTTATGTTAAGCTGTTTTTTTTTATAATTTTTCAGAGAGTATTTTAATATTACTTTCTATTTCTTGACCTTGAGCATTCATTTTCATAATAATATTTGATACAGTTGGAACACCAGATAATTTGTCAATAGTCATATTACCCTTAACACTTCCTTCTGTTTCACCTAAAATGTTACCAGTAATATCTAAAATAATTTCTTTTTCTAAAATTGATTTTACTGTATATACAAATTTCATTGTTATACCTTTAGTTTCTTTTTCCATTTCCCAAGTACTACCTACTTTAATAGCTTCTTGCGGGTAAGTAACATTGTTTAATTGATTTTCAATATCATTTAAACCAGGAACATCGGGTTCTACTTTCATTTCTGTAATTTCTCCTAAGTTATTTCCCTTGGTAAAAATAGCCGCATCTAATATAGGAGACATTTGTGTTTTAAGCATTTTCCCCATATCATCAAGTTCTTCATCTGTTTTATCAGAATCAAAATTCATTATTTGATTTCCAGCAGAAGAATTCATCGCTATTCTGGTGAATTTTATTTTACTATCATAAGTGTCATCATTTACATCTACAATATCCATTTCCATAATCATCTTCATGTTCATGTTTCCAATTGCACCCATGTTTTGAGCCATTTTAATAGACATTTTGTACTTATCTCCTTTGTTATAATTTAATCTTAATAAAGTAGATTCTTGGGCATTACTTACTAGAATACAAGCAAGTATTAAAAAAGTTAACGTTTTTTTCATTTTTATAGGTTTTATTTACGGCTAATATATGAAAGTAAAGTAAGAAGAATATACAAAAACATGATTTAAATTGTATTCTAGTGAGTAAATTATAATAGGTCAACAGAGGCCATACATTCTTTCATAATTAGGTATGTACGCTCAATATCGTCATCTAAACCAATTGAAAATCTAATAAGGCCATTGCTTAATCCCATGGCTTGTTGTTCTTCTTCAGGAATTTCAGAAGATGTTGAAGTTCCTGGTGCACTAAATAGTGTTTTGTAAAACCCTAAACTAACCGCTAAATAGCCTAAGTTTTTATTTTGCATGAGTTCCATAAGTTCATTTGCTTTTTCTAATGATCCAACATCAATAGTTAGCATACCTCCAAATCCATATTTTTCATTCATCATACTTTTAAATAAGTTATGAGAAGGATGCGATTTTAATCCAGGATACACGGTTTTTAATCCATCAGATTCAAATTTTTCAGCTAAATACAAACCATTTTTGCTATGTTGTTGCATTCTTATATGAAGTGTTCTTAAGTTTTTTAAAACTGAAGAAGCTCTAAGGCTATCCATTGTTGAGCCTAATAGCATTGAGGCTCCATTATTTACATTTCGTAAATCGTTTATAAATTCTTGGGTTCCACAAACAACACCTCCAACAGTATCACTCGAGCCATTTATAAATTTTGTTAAGCTATGAATAACAATATCTGCTCCTAAAATGGCTGGTGAAATGGATAAAGGTGAAAAGGTATTATCTACAACCAATTTTAAATTATATTTTTTAGCAATTTTAGATAATCTCTTTATATCTGCAACTTCTAAAAGTGGATTGCTAACCGATTCACAATAAATCACTTTAGTGTTTTTTGTAATAGCAGCTTCAACTTTTTGTAAGTTAGTAATATCAACAAAAGTAGTTTTAATATTAAAACGTGGTGTAAAGTTTTTTAAAAAAGCATAAGTCCCTCCATAAATGGTTCTGCTAGATATAATATGGTCTCCAGCATCACAAAGTTGTAGTAAAACAGGTGTGATGGCACCCATTCCGGAGGCTGAAACATTTGCAGTTTCAGTACTTTCCATAGCAGCTAAAGCTTCTCCTAAATATAAATTAGAAGGTGAGGAGTGTCGTGAATATAAATAGCAGCCATCGGCATTTCCTTCAAAAGTATCAAACATAGTTTTTGCAGAAAGAAATGTGTATGTTGATGAATCTGATATTGAAGGGTTAACACCTCCAAATTCTCCAAAATATTGTAAGTCTTGTATGTTGTTTGCGGGTTTAAAAGCCATAATAATTAAATTTGTATTTAAACAAATTTGAATATATATAGATTAAAAAACAATAGATTGTTGTTTATTTGATATATAAAACTGTAATAAATTAATTTTATAGATTATTTTTTTATAACTTTAATATTAAAGTGTGTTTTAATGAAAAATATTCCATTATGATTTTTGATGCTATTGATAAAAAGTTGTTAGAGTATATACAAACAGATAGTAAACAAACGAATAAAGAGCTTGCTAATAAGTTAAATTTATCTGTTACGGCTGTTTATGAGCGAATAAAAAAACTTGAAAAAGAAGGTTTTATTAATAAATATGTGGCTTTAGTTAATAAAAAGCAGGTAGATAAATCGTTTGTAGCCTTTTGTCACATTAAGCTTATTCAACACGCTCAAGATTATGTTGTAAAATTTGAAAAAGAAGTAACTAATTTAAATGAAGTGTTAGAATGTTATCATATTAGTGGTGATTACGACTATTTATTAAAAGTGTTGGTAAAAGACATGGTTGCTTTTAGAGAATTTATGGTTAATAAGTTAACTTCAATAAATCATATTGGGAGTACACACAGCATGTTTGTAATAAACGAGGTAAAGTATACTACAGCAATTAATTTTTAGTATGAATTCTGTATCCTATAAAAGCATCGAGTTTTTTATTATTTTTATATTAATACCAGTTAGTTACTCGTTACCTTATTCGGCATATTTAAAATTAGCTCTTGGATTTTTAGGAATGGTTTATATTATTTATGTTTTATTAAAAATTGAAAATCAGAAATTTAAAATAACACAAAATTTAAATTGGAAACGTTTTTGGAAAGAGACATTAATAAAACTTTTAGTAATTGCTTTTTTAACAACGCTTTATGTATGGTTAACAAGTACAGAAACTCTTTTTGAAGTGGTTATAAATAAACCAGTTATGTGGCTTAAATTTATATTTATATATAGTTTTTTTCTGTATATCCTCAAGAGTTATTGTATCGAACTTTCTTTTTTAAACGCTATAACATGTTATTTAATAGTAACATGCTTTTTCTTTTTGTTAACGCTATTGTGTTTTCTTTAGCACATTTATTTTTTAAGAACACTTTGGTTGTAATTTTAACTTTTTTAGGAAGTTTGTTATTTGCGTTTACGTTTAATAAAACTAAATCAACGCTTCTAGTATCTATAGAACATGCTATTTATGGGAGTTGGTTATTTACTGTTGGTATGGGGAGTATGCTAGGTTTTCCTGTATAAATGATTTAAAAATTTTATAATTCTTACAAAGTTGAAACTTTTTACTACTTTTAATCAATTTTTTTAATTAACCAAATAGAATAAGAATATGAAAAAATTAAGTTACATTATTGTAGGTATTATTGTTGGAGCATTAGCCACTTATTATTTTTGTCCACGAAATTGTGATTCAGAAATTGTGGTAAATAAAATAATAAAACCAAAGGGAGTTATTTCTGTTAAAAAAGCAAAAGAGTTGAATAAAAATTGGACCATGTACAGAAAATCTGCGGTAGATTCTGCTGCAAAAAAACAAGGTAGAAATCAAGATGATCGGTCAAGTTGGTGGTCTTTAGATGAAATTGAAAATTATTTAGCCTATGCAAAAGCACAATCAGATTCACTAGGATGTGATATGACTGGTATTCGAGTTTATTTAGGGGTTTATGGTAAAAATGCTGGACAACAGAAAAAAGATTTAACTACGATGTTTATTGTACCTACGGGTAAAAAATCAAAGTTTAAAGACGATAGTGTTGGCTTAGTAGGAAAAAGTGATTTGCCAGTTGACCCTTTAAATGAGGGAACAGGAGGGGAAGGTGGTTACCAATAATACGTATTTTTTATTAAATTAAAAGCGAATAGACTTTATAGATTTAAATATTAATGAATGAATTTTTATTAGAATATAAAAACGCTATTACTTTTAGTATAGAATTTTTAGCAGCTGTTTCAGGTTTAGTGCTTTACAAAAAGTATAAATCAACAGTTGCTAAATATTTTATATGGTTTTTAGTTTATCTGTCTATTTGCGATTTTCTCGGTAGTTACGTATATCATATAAAAGATGGTTTTCTGAGTTTTTTAGAAGGCACCATTTTTATTAGAAATTTTTGGTGGACTACTTTATATTGGAAAATTGGTGCTATTCTGTTTTTTTCTTTCTATTATTTTAACATCTTAATTAATAAAAGCTTTAAAATAATTATAAGATATAGTGGTTATTTCTTTTTAGTCTTTTCAGTAATATATATACTATTTAATTGGGACGATTATTTTGTTCAGTTTTTTCCAATAATAAGTATTTTAGGAGCAGTCATCATTTTTTTATCTACCGCATTTTATTTTTTCGAAATATTAAATAGTGAAAGGATATTAACGTTTTATAAATCCATTCATTTTTACATAAGTGCCGCCATATTTATTTGGTGGCTTATTATAACGCCTTTGGTATTTTATGATATTTATAATTCCTATTACGATTGGAATTTTATATTTTTAAAATGGCAAATTTATTTATTTGCTAATTTAGTTATGTATTCAACCTTTACATTTGCTTTAATATTTTGCAAACCACAATTAAAAAATGATTAACTTTTTATACCTGTTTTTACCTCAATCAAAATTGGTTTCAACAGCATCAGAACGTTATTTATTGATTTATATGATTGCTGTTTTAGTAATTGTAACAATTTTAGTTATTGTGTTTTTTGTTGTTTTTTTAAAAAGAAAAAACAAACTATTGTTAGATAAAATAAAACAAGAACAGGCTTTTGAAGAAGAAATTGCACTGGCTCAAACAGAAACTCAAGAGCAGACATTAAAAAATATTGGATGGGAACTACATGATAATATTGGACAACTTTTATCCTTTGCAAGTATGCAGTTAAGTATATTAAAAATGCAAGTTACTGATGATGTTAAAGATAAGTTTAAAGATACGACTGATGCTTTAAGAGAAAGTTTATCTGAAGTTAGAGCGCTTTCAAAAACTTTAAATAACGAAGTTGTTTTAAATATTGGTTTAGAAAAATCTATAAGCAATGAGTTAAACAGACTTAAAAAAATGAAGTTTGACTCGGCAGAACTTGATATAATTGGAGAAAAAACAGATTTTCTAAATAGAAAACACGAAATTATTATTTTTAGAATTTTACAAGAGTTTTTATCTAATTCTGTTAAATATTCTGAGGCTAAAAATTTGAATATTATTTTAGATTATAAACCTGATACCTTATTGATTATTGCAAAAGAAGATGGTATTGGTTTTAATATGGACGATATAGAAAAGGGATCAGGTTTAATTAATATGAAAAGTAGAGCAGCTTTAATTAATGCAGAATTAGATATAATTTCAAAGACAAATAAAGGTGTAGTTTTAAAATTAAATTACCCTTTCTAATATTACTGTTTAGCTTGAGCAAGCATCCCATATAGGATCTTTGGGTAAAGGTGCAGTAATTGTTATAGCTTCTTTTTTTACTGGATGTATAAACTCAATATATCTGGCATGTAAATGAATGCTTGCATCTTTATTACTTCTATCGAAACCATATTTTAAATCGCCTTTTATGGGGCATCCTATATTAGATAATTGCGAGCGTATTTGATGATGTCTGCCTGTTTCTAAATTAATTTCAAGTAAAAAATAATTATCTAGCTTTTTTAATAATTTATAATGAAGTATCGCTTTTTTACTGTCCTTTATTTCCTTGTTATAAGCAGTCGATTTATTGTTTTTAGGATTTTTTTTAAGCCAGTTAGTAAGAGTGTCGTTTTCTTTTTTAGGTTTGTTTTTTACAATAGCCCAATAAGTTTTACTAATATCTTTAGATACAAAAAGCGCATTTAACCGCGGTAACACTTTACTAGTTTTAGCAAATATAACCAGACCAGTAGTAGGCCTGTCTAATCTGTGAACAGTTCCTAGATAAACATTTCCTGGCTTATTGTATTTGTCTTTAATATATTCTTTAACAACATCACTTAGTGGTTTGTCTCCGGTTTTATCACCTTGTACAATATCGCCTGCACGTTTATTAACAGCAATAATGTGGTTGTCTTCAAAAAGAATTTGTAAGTTAGATTTGTTAGAAATGATTTTTTCTGCCACTAATACATGAATGTTTTAATTATAGCTAAAAACTAATATTGTTCAGAATCATTTGGGAAATCTACAGATTTCACATCATCTACATATTGAGAAATAGCGCTAGTCATATCTTCATATAAATTCATGTAGCGACGTAAAAAGCGTGGATGGAATTCATGTGTCATTCCAAGCATATCATGTAATACTAAAACTTGTCCGTCTACACCATTCCCTGCTCCAATACCAATAATAGGAATGCTAACACTTTCTGCAACTTGTTTAGCCAAGGCCGCAGGTATTTTTTCTAGCACAATTGCAAAACACCCAATACGCTCTAAAGCTTTCGCGTCTTTAATTAAATCGGCTGCTTCTTTTTCTTCTTTAGCCCGAACGGTATAAGTACCAAATTTATAAATAGATTGTGGGGTTAAACCTAGATGTCCCATAACAGGAATACCAGCATTTAAAATACGTTTTATAGAATCTTTTATTTCTCTACCGCCTTCTAATTTTACAGAGTGAGCACCACTTTCTTTCATAATTCTAATAGCAGAACGCAACGCTTCTTTTGGGTCACTTTGGTAACTTCCAAAGGGTAAATCTACCACTACTAAAGCACGATCTATGGCACGAATAACAGAAGATGCATGGTAAATCATTTGGTCTAATGTAATAGGTAATGTTGTTTCGTGACCAGCCATTACATTACTTGCAGAGTCACCAACAAGAATTACGTCTACACCAGCACTATCAACAATTTTAGCCATGGTATAATCATATGCAGTAAGCATTGATATTTTTTCTCCATTAGTTTTCATATCAACCAATGTTTTTACTGTAATTCGTTTGTATTCTTTTTTTGCTACAGACATGTTTTATTAATTTTAAAAGTATGTAAAAGTACTAAAACAAATTCGTTTGAAGTTAAAATAATTAGACGACTTATATTTAAAATATATGCAATCTTTTTCAATATTTTTAATTGATTTAAATGAGAGTTTTACTTAATTAATTCACCATTTATAGTTTTGTCGTAGTCACTATTTTTGGTTTCAAAATTTATGTTTTCAAATGTAAAATTTGTAAGTTTATCGTATTTGGTAGTTTTCATATCGTAAAAAATATCACATTTTGAATCAATATTTCTCATTGTTATATTATTAGAATAGGACAGAGGTACATTTTCTCTTCCTATTAAGTCGGAACATAGTGTTCAAGGTTTTATGTATATAAAGCTATATGCTTTTTCTGTAATATTTTCAACAGTAATATATTCATGTTTTTGAGGTGTATCTGGACGCATTTTTAAGCTATTAACAGCAGGATCAACAGTAGTAATAGTAAATCTATTTACTCTATAAACATTAACAAAAGCAGAAAAAATATTCTATGCTCTGACCTTCAATTTGTGAAGGTTTAAAAGGATAGTTCTAACAATCTGCCATATTAACACTAATAGCTAAACCGCCTTCGCTAGTTTCCTTATATTTAGAATTCATATCATTTGCCGTTTCCCACATAGTATTTACAACTTTATCAAACGGAACTTTTGCATTTTCTGGCTTGGTATCAAGAGCTAATTCTGAAGCGTTAATAGCTTTTATAGCTCCCATAGCATTGCGCTCTATACATGGTATTTGTACAAGACCACCAATAGGGTCGCAGGTTAGCCCTAAATGATGTTCCATAGCAATTTCTGCAGCAATTAGTACTTGTTCTGGTGTACCACCTTGAAGTTCGCATAATGCTGCTGCTGCCATTGCCGAAGACACTCCTATTTCTGCTTGACAGCCACCCATAGCTGCAGATATAGTAGCTCCTTTTTTAAAAAGGCTTCCAATTTCGCCAGCTACTAATAAAAAGCGTTTAATATCTTCAAAATTACCATCATGGTTTTCTATGACTAAATAATACATTAAAACTGCAGGAATAACGCCTGCACTACCGTTGGTGGGCGCTGTTACAATACGACCTAAAGAGGCATTTACTTCATTTACAGCTAATGCAAAGCAACTTACCCATTTAATGATTTGACGAAATTTAACCTCAGTATCTCTTATGGCAGCAATCCATTCATTTGGATTTGTATATATGGCATCTCCAATTAAAGATTTGTTGGTATCAAATGCACGACGCCTAACATTTAAACCTCCAGGTAAAAAACCTTTTGTATGACTACCATTATACATGCATTCAAGCATGGTGTCCCAAATGCGTTGTAATTCAGAATCAATAGTTTCTATAGGTCTAATTGATTTTTCGTTTTCTAATACAACTTCAGAAATCGATTTATTTAGTGTTTTACAATATGCTAGTAATTCGGTTCCTAAAGTAATAGGATATGGGAAGTTTTTTTTAAATATTTTCTTTTTCTTTTTTGAATTTTTTCTTTTCTTTTTAACAACAAATCCGCCACCAATAGAATAAAACGTAGAGCTTGTTTTTTTATCACCTATATATGCTGTAAATTTTAAAGCATTGGAATGAAAAGGTAAAAATTCTTTATTAAAAATAATATCAGTTTCTGGGTTAAAGCGAATTGGTTTTTCGTTGTTAAGTAATAAAGTATTCGTTTCTTTTATAGATGCTATGAATATTTTGATGCTTTCTGTAGGTATTCTTTCAGGATCTGTTCCTAATAATCCTAGCATAACGGCAAGATCTGTAGCATGCCCTTTTCCTGTTAAGGATAATGACCCGTATAAGTTTATGTTTATTTTTTCAACGTGTTTAAACTTATCTTTCTTTTTAAGCTCTTTAATCCAGCGTTCTGCTGCACGCCAAGGGCCTAAGGTGTGTGAGCTAGATGGCCCAATACCAATTTTTAACATGTCGAAAACAGAAATAGACTCCATAAAATGATATGCTTTAGTTTGAAGCAAATATAAATTCTTTTTTTAGTTGATTACTGTTATTTTAGGTTAATAGTTTGTAGTTTTTTGATGGTATACGTCTTTGCGCAAGGGATAGTAGTGGAAAGCCCACAGCGAGGTACGAGCGAGGACTTGTAGCGAATAGCCCGACCCTTGGGTTGCGCTCTAAAAAAAATGACAGATTACCAATGACAGATGCTTGAATTGTTATTCTATTAGAGTAATACAGGCTTATGAGACTGGTTATTGTGGTTGAAATATGACACTGTGTCAGCATTTTTGAGTTGGCATAATCATTGACTTTAGTATCATGAATTTAAAAATGAACATTCAACACAATAAATAAAAAATATTATGAGTAAAATTATTGGAATCGATTTAGGTACAACCAACTCTTGCGTTTCTGTTATGGAAGGTAACGAAGCTGTTGTAATCCCAAACGCAGAAGGTAAGCGTACTACGCCATCGGTTATTGCATTTGTAGAAGGAGGCGAAATTAAAGTTGGAGATCCAGCAAAACGTCAAGCAGTTACAAACCCAACAAAAACGGTTTATTCAATTAAACGTTTTATGGGAAATAAATATTCTGAATCTAAATCAGAAGCAGAACGCGTACCATATAAAGTAGTAAAAGGAGATAACGATACACCACGTGTAGATATTGATGGGCGTTTATATACACCTCAAGAATTATCGGCTATGATTCTTCAAAAAATGAAGAAAACCGCAGAAGATTATTTAGGACAGGATGTAACCCGTGCCGTTATCACGGTACCGGCGTATTTTAATGACTCTCAGCGTCAGGTAACTAAGGAAGCTGGTGAAATTGCAGGATTGACCGTTGAGCGCATCATCAACGAACCTACTGCGGCTTCTTTGGCCTACGGCCTTGATAAAAAGGATACCGATCAAAAAGTCGTAGTTTTTGACTTTGGAGGTGGTACGCATGATGTTTCCATCCTCGAGCTTGGCGATGGTGTATTCGAAGTACTGTCCACTGACGG
>JBNKOE010000008.1:0-132034 GCA_050294475.1 Algibacter sp.
TACTCATTTAAAGCAACTAACGGAAGAAGAACGCGTACAGGAGATTGCGCAAATGTTGAGTGGTGCTAAAATATCTGATTCGGCAATGGCAAATGCCAAAGAATTGTTGAAAGCGTAAAACGGAATAATCAAACACAGAAATCGATCAATTAAATCTTTTACCATATCTTTGAATTACAAATCGACTAAAAATAACAAGCATGTCATATAACTTATTAAAAGGAAAAAAAGGAATCATATTTGGAGCATTAGACTCAAATTCAATTGCTTGGAAAACAGCCGAACGTGTTCATGAAGAAGGCGGACAGTTTGTATTAACAAATGCACCTGTTGCAATGAGAATGGGGCAAATTAATGAGTTAGCTGAAAAAACAGGTTCTCAAATTATTCCTGCTGATGCAACTTCTTTAGAAGATTTACAAAATTTAATTGATAAATCTCAAGAAATTTTAGGTGGAAAAATTGATTTTGTACTGCATTCTATTGGAATGTCTGTTAATGTTAGAAAAGGAAAACATTATACAGATCAAAATTACGAATGGACACAAAAAGGAACCGATGTTTCAGCAATGTCTTTTCATAAATTGATGCAAACTTTATATAAGTCTGACGCCATGAATGAGTGGGGAAGTATAGTTGCTTTAACCTATATGGCAGCACAACGTGTATTTCCTGATTATAATGATATGGCAGATAATAAAGCCTATTTAGAAAGTATTGCTCGTAGTTTCGGCTATTTCTTCGGAAGAGATAAGAAAGTACGTGTAAACACTATTTCACAATCGCCAACTCCAACAACTGCAGGTAATGGCGTAAAAGGTTTTGATGGTTTTATTGCTTACGCCGATAAAATGTCGCCACTTGGAAATGCAACAGCTTTAGATTGTGCGAATTACACGGTATCTATGTTCAGCGATTTAACAAAACGTGTTACATTACAAAACCTATTCCATGATGGTGGCTTTAGCAACATGGGAGTTAGTGATGCTGTAATGAGTACTTTTATGGGAGAAGAATAAAATTTTTTAAAATATAGAAAACGAGCCACTGTTTATAACGGTGGCTTTTTTTATAGCGAGTTTTTTGAAATAAAAACCGCGCTATCCGTTACTAGTTTTGGCTCGATGCTCGCCTCACCAAAAGCTAACCACTACTATCGCTCTCGCACCTATCTGCCAATTACTAGGCTAATAGAAAAGCAAGTGTAAGTTTGCTAATAAATGTAACAAGATTAATTACATTTGTATCATGCAATTACAGTATTCATTCATAATTCCAGTTTATAATCGTCCAGACGAAACACAAGAACTTTTAGAGAGTTTTGAGGCTTTAAATACGAATATCCAATATGAAATTGTTATAGTAGAAGATGGGTCTTCTATATCTTCAGAAACTATTGTAAATAGCTTTAAATCTAAATTAAATATATCTTATTTTTTTAAAGAAAACTCAGGTCCTGGTGATTCTAGAAATTTCGGAATGCAACATGCAAAAGGAAATTATTTTATCATTTTAGATTCCGATTGTATTCTTCCTGAGAATTATTTAAATGAAGTAGAAAAGAGTTTAAAAAAAGACTATGTAGATTGTTTTGGTGGACCAGATGCAGCACATCAATCGTTTACAAACCTGCAAAAAGCCATTAATTTTTCTATGACATCGTTTATCACTACAGGAGGTATTCGTGGTAATAAAAAAAGTGTTGATACCTTTCAGCCTAGAAGTTTTAATATGGGCATTTCTAAAGAAGCTTTTGAAGCTTCTAAAGGATTTGGACGCATACATCCAGGAGAAGATCCAGATTTATCAATAAGACTTTGGAATTTAGGTTATAAAACCAAGCTAATTCCCGAAGCTTTTGTATACCATAAACGTCGTATTTCTTGGAGTAATTTTTATAAACAAGTTAATAAATTTGGTTTGGTGCGTCCTATTCTAAATAAATGGCATCCATCTACTAAAAAGTTAACGTATTGGTTTCCTTCTCTTTTTATTTTAGGTTTTATTGCTGCCATAATATTATTTTTTATTAACTTCAAATGGTTGTTATTAGGCTATTTGGTTTACTTTTTATTAGCTTTTATTGTAGCATTAATTTCTAGCAAAAGCATTGTAGTATCACTTTATGCGTTAATAGCTATTTGGGTTCAGTTTATAGGGTATGGTTATGGGTTTTTAAAATCTACTTTTGCTGTTTCCATATTAAACAAAGATCCTGAGGATTATTTTCCGCAGTTGTTTTTTAAATTGAAATGATAAGAAAAATTAAATCAGACATATTAGCTTCAGTAAAGAATAAAAGAATTAATGTATTCATTTTATTTCTGTTGTCTTCATTTGTTATTCTTATATTTACTAAGCTTTCAAAGGACTATACCAATACTATTGTTTTTAATATAGATAAGGTAAATGTGCCTCAAGAGTATGTTATATTAAATGATTCTACTAATATTCTTGCAATAACACTAAAAACGCATGGTTTTAAATGGTTAGACTTTTATTTTTCTAAACCAAAAATAAAAGTTGATTTTAATAAAGATGTTTACAAAAAAGATACTGTTTTTGTTTGGAGTAAATCCAAGGCTTTTTTAAATAATACACAGTTTGATAAAAATGTAGAAATATTAAATATGTCTCCTGATACTTTAATGTTTCGTTACGATGTTAATTTAATTAAAAAAGTACCGGTAAGGTTAAATGCGAGTATTGAATTCTCACCCGGTTATGATGCTTCAGAAGCTTATGTTTTAGAGCCAGATTCTATTGAGATAATTGGTCCAAAAGTTTTAGTTTCTAAAATAAGTAAGATAGAAACCGATTCCATTTATTTATCAAATATTAGAACCGATTTGTTAGAAACTGTTAAGTTGAAATTACCAGAAAATAATAAAGAATTAATTTTTTCAAATACAAATATTGTTTTAAAGGCACCAGTAGAAAAGTTTACAGAAGGTACATTAAAAATACCAGTAAATATTGTAAATGTTCCTCCTAACATGAATTTGAAATTTTTTCCTAAAATAGTTAATGTATCCTATTCAGTTAGTTTAAGTAATTTTACTTCTATAAGTAATGAAGATTTTATGGTAGTATGTGATTATGATAAAATATCTAGTAATCAATCAATTTTAATACCAGAATTAGTAAGAATTCCTAAGCTTGTAAAAAACGCTAAGATTAATCAAAAACACATTGAATTTATAATAACAGAATGATTGTAGTAGGTTTAACAGGTGGTATAGGAAGTGGGAAAACAACAGTAGCTAAATTGTTTAAGCAATTTGGTGTTCCTGTTTATATTGCCGATGAAGAGGCTAAAAAACTCATGAGGAAATCTAAAATAATTAAAAGAAAACTCATTCAGTTATTTGGCGTAAATGCATATATAAAAGAGGAATTAAACAAACCTTTTATAGCAAACATCATTTTTAACGATAAATCCTACTTACAAAAAATGAATGCTATTGTTCATCCTAGAGTAGCAAAGCATTTTGATAAATGGGTGCAAAAGCAAGACACACCTTATGTTATAAAAGAAGTTGCTATTCTTTTTGAAAATGATGGATATAAACAATGTGATTTTATAATAACAGTAACGGCTCCAAAAGATATAAGAATTGAACGTTTATTACAACGCGACAACACGACAAAAGCTAAAATAAAAGCTATTATGAATAATCAATGGACCGATGATGAAAAGGTAAAAAGGTCTCATTTTGTTATTGAAAATGTATCTCTTGAAAATACTAAAAAACAGGTACTTGAAGTACATAATAAGATTCTTAAAAGTTTGCAATAAATAACCAATTTTAACATTTCTGTTAATGTAAGGTTAAAACCTAAGTGGACTAAATGTTAAAATGTTAATTTTGAGCAATGAGTAAAAGAGTTTTTTTTCTATTAGTAATTTTAATGAGTTTATCTCTTATTGGGATAATATCCATTCAAGCTTATTATATTGGAGATTCTGTAGTTAATCAAAAAGAGCGTTTTAAAGATAACGTCAAAAAAACTCTAAGTTATGTTTCAAATAAATTAGAAGATGACGAGTTAGATAGATATTTAGAAGGATATCAAAATTTAGATCCGGAAGAAAAGGCGGATTCAACAGTGGTTTCTCAATTATTTATCTATCAACGAAATAAGAATACTAATGAAACTGTTGTGTATTCTCAAGGTATTTTAGAAGAAAACTTTAAATTATCGTCTTCAATACTGGATGCTGGGTTTGAAAATGATACTTTAAATATTAAAAGATTTACAGGTAATTCTAAGTTTGAAAAATTTAATAATTCAGATTTTGAGGACAAAGATTTTCAAAAAGGTCCAATATCAAGAATTATAAATAGCGGACCATTATTAGAAGAACAAGCTAGATATTTAAAGAAAAGTTTTAAACAAATATTAAAATCAGAACCTGTTTATAGAAGAATTTCTGAAGATGAAATAAAAGCTGTATTATCAAAAAAACTGAAAGGAAATAATATAGATATTCCATATGAATTCGCTATTTATAGTAATGATTTAGCAACAAAAGTACAAAGTGATAATTTTGAAAATCAAGCAGAATCAACTTTTAGTACACCTATTTTTTATGATGAAAATAATCAAACACCATATAAGCTTTTAGTTAATTTTCCAGGAGATAGTAGGTTTATTTTATCATCTGTAATAAAAATGATTTTGTTATCAATTGTTTTTACGTTAATTATAATTATAGCTTATACAAGTTCATTGTACCAATTAATTAAGCAGCGAAAGATATCTGAAATAAAAACAGATTTTATAAATAATATGACGCACGAATTTAAAACACCTATTGCCACAATAAATTTGGCTTTAGATTCCATTAAGAATCCTAAGATTATTGGTGATAAAGACAAAGTTTTGCGTTATCTTAACATGATAAAAGAGGAAAATAAACGGATGCATGCTCAGGTTGAAAACGTTTTAAGAATCTCTAAATTAGAAAAGAACGAATTAAATATTAGTAAGGACAGAGTAGAACTTCACGACTTAGTTATAGATGCTATAACGCATGTAGAGCTTATAGTAGAAGACAGGCAAGGGTATATAAAAACATTTTTGAATGCTGAAAAATCATCTATTCTAGCCAATGAAACACACTTTACTAATGTAATAGTAAATATTTTGGATAATGCTATAAAGTATTCTCCAAATGCTCCGAAAATAGAAGTATATACAGAAAATGTTGGAAATAATATTATATTAAGAATAAAAGATCATGGTAGCGGCATGAGTAAAGCTGCCTTAAAGCGTGTGTTCGAGAAATTTTATAGAGAACATACTGGAAATATACACAACGTAAAAGGGCACGGTCTGGGTCTGGCGTATGTGAAAAGAATTGTAGACGATCACCAAGGTCATGTGTCTGCAGAGAGTGAAAAAGATAACGGAAGTACATTTATAATTAAACTTCCAATAATAACATAACTATGGAAGCACAAAACAAGAAAATTTTATTAGTTGAAGATGATCCAAACTTTGGTACGGTTCTTAAAGATTATTTAATGATGAACGATTACGACGTTGTTCATGCAAAAAATGGCATGGAAGGATTTGAAAAGTTTAAAAAAGACGATTTCGATTTATGTATTCTTGATGTTATGATGCCTTATAAAGATGGATTTACATTAGCTAAAGAAATCCGTGAAAAAAATGCCGATGTGCCTATTGTGTTTTTAACGGCTAAAACCATGAAAGAAGATGTTTTAAAAGGTTACAAAGTTGGCGCAGACGATTATTTAAACAAACCATTTGATAGCGAAGTGTTATTAATGAAAATTAAAGCTATCATTCAACGTAAAGCAACAGAAACTATATCTGATAGTAAACAGTTTGAATTTAAAATTGGTCGCTTCGATTTAAATTCTAAATTACGCTTTTTAAAATTTGATGGAGGAGATCCTGTTAAATTATCGCCAAAAGAAAATGAATTATTACGGCTGTTAGCACTTCATGAAAACGATTTAATGCCAAGAGAATTGGCTTTAACCAAAATATGGAGAGACGATAATTACTTTACATCTCGTAGTATGGATGTGTATATTGCTAAATTACGTAAGTACTTAAAATTAGATGAAAAAGTAGAAATACTTAATATACATGGTGAAGGTTTTAGATTGGTAGTTAACTAAAAATCTTCATATATAATATTTAAAAATCCAGCTTTTGCTGGATTTTTTTTTAATGTTAATCTAAATCATTATTTGTAATGTTTTTTACAGTTACAGTTATACTCTTTCTAAGTTGTATTATTTAAATATATGTCCTTGAATAACTTACTTTGGTTTTAGTAAAGATATTTTAAGATAAAGAATATTTTTATGCAATAGATAGTAGTTCCATTGTTACTTGAACATTTTATCCCCCTTGTTTTGCTGATTTTTACCTATTCATTTTTATTAATAAATGTGAAATTTGACTAATTAATATTTTAATGAATAAAATTGCGTTATGAAAAGAAAGAAGTTGCTTGTATTGTTGATATTGATAACTTTAGTTTTAAGAGTAAATGCTCAATCAGGTTTAGAAGTTTTTACAGAAGAAAATTATGGTGGTACTTCTCAATCATATCAAATAGTTACAGCACATTCCGATTTAGGTTTATTTGATAATAATATAAAATCATTTAAATTAAAAAAGGGCTATATGGCAACTTTTGCAACAAACTCTGATGCTTCAGGTTATAGCAGAGTGTTTGTGGCTCAAGATCAAGATTTAGAAGTTCCTGTTTTGCCTCCATATTTAAATGGTACCATATCGTTTATTAGATCGATGGTGTGGAATGATGTTACAAAAAAAGGATGGTGCGGTTCAGGAGATGCAGCCAATGATGTAGCAGCCACAAATAGTACATGGCGTTATAATTGGGATACAGGAGGAACAACGACTTCAACAGTAGAATATGTACCTATGAGACACAATTTATTTTGGCCTAGTTTATCAGCAGCAAATAATAATCCAGGGTATACACATTTTTTGGGCTACAACGAACCAGACCGTCCAGATCAAGCAAATATTACTGTTGATCAAGCAATAGGTGGTTGGCCAGCATTTATGGAAAATGGTTTACGATTAGGTTCTCCAAGTACATCAGATCCTTTTAATCCTTGGCTCGCTGAATTTATGACTAAAGCAGATAATTTAGGATATAGAGTAGATTTCATGGCACTACATTGCTATTGGTATAAATCTACAGCTCAATGGGCTAGCGATCTTCAATATATTTATGATAAATACAAACGCCCTATTTGGATAACCGAGTGGAATATTGGAGCAAACTGGACAGGGAATTCTTTTCCAGATGGTTCTGTAAAGTTAACCGATGCTAATGCAACTAAGCATAAAAACGATCTTATAGCAATATTGAATGTTTTAGATAACGCTGATTATGTTGAAAGGTATTCTATTTATAATTGGGTAGAAGATTCAAGAGCTATGACTGTTACTATTGATGCTGGTTTTATGAATAGAAACCCAGATTATGAAAACTATCAATGGTTGAAAACAGCTCCAGTAATTTCTACTAAACAAGGTCCTTTACCAGATGGTTCAACAGGAACAATAAATACTGTATTAACTCCTGCAGGGGAATATTATGCTGCTAATGCTTCAAAAAAAGCATATAACCCAAGTAGAGAATTTATTCCTAAATGGAAGCCTAAAGATGAAACATTGAGTTATGAGTTAGCACCAGATAATAATAGTATTACTGTTAATTGGACAGGTATTAATGATGATTTAGTAGGTAAATATGTTGTTGTTAGAAGATTAGAAGGCGAATTAAATTTTTCTGTATTTTATGAAACAACAGATTTTGCTACTACAAGTTTTCAAGATGATATACATACAAAGGCGGAGTATAGAATACGAACAATAGATAAAGAAGGTGTGTCTACAAGCTATTCTCCTATACTTACTTTTATACAATCTGAAATACCAACAGCACCAACAAATTTAGTTGGTGAAGCTTTATCTGCTTCAAGAATTAAATTAGATTGGTCTGTAGTTAGTAATGCCAATAATTATAACATTAAAAGATCAACTACTGTTGATGGTGTTTATGAGGTAATAGCTTCTAATATTGCAGATGTAACTTATCAAGATACAGGCTTAGATGTAAATGCAACTTATTTTTATAAAATTTCAGCTTCTAATTCAGGAGGAGAAAGTCCAGATTCTAATTCAATTGAGTTAACTACTTTAAATTTAAGTATTCCAGATATGGTTTCTAATATTAAAATAGCATCTGGTGATGCACAAGTGAAATTAGAATGGAGTCCTATTTATGATGTAGAATTTTATGTAAAAAGAGCTACTTCAGAAACAGGACCATTTAATATTATAGCTACTATAGCTACTAATACATATGAAGATTTAACAGTTTCAAATGGAGTTGCGTATTATTATACAATTTCAGCTTTTAATGCACAAGGAGAAGGAAGTGACTCTGATATAATAATTTCTAAACCTAATTTAGGACAACATGCTTATTATGATTTTGAAGAGAATGGTACGTTGAGTGCTCATGATCAATGGGGGAATTATTCAGCTGTTTTATCAGCTTCTACTACTTGGACACAAGGAAAAATTGGTAATGCAGCTGTTAACTTAAATGGAGGTTCATCGTCTTTTATACAATTAGAGGATGGTATTATGGAAAATTTAAATGATTTTACTATATCTACTTGGATTAAGCCAACCACAAGTAGTACTTGGGCTCGTGTATTTGATTTTGGTATGGATACTAATAGTAATATGTTTTTAACCACTAAAAATGGAAGTGATGGTAAATTTAGATTTGCTATTAAAAGCAATGATGGAGCTGAACAAAGAATTAATACAACAATAGCTCCAACAAATGGAGACTGGACTCATGTTGCAGTTACATTAAATAATTCTGTTGGCATACTGTATATAGATGGCGTAGAAGTTGGGAGAAATGATGCTATAACTATTACCCCTTCAACACTGGGGAAAACAATAAAAAATTACATTGGTAAATCTCAATGGCCAGACCCTTATTTTAATGGTGCTATTGATGATTTTAAAATATATAATCGTGCATTAAGTTCTACAGAAATTGAAAGTTTAGTATCAACATTAGGTATTGATGAAACAGTTTTAAGCGATGAATCAAAATATTCTTTTTATTCTGTAGATCATTCTTTAAATGTAATTAGTAATGCTAGTGAAGATTCAAATTATAGAATTTACTCTATTACTGGTAAGTTATTATCTGCTGGTAAAATATTATCTAGAGGTATTAGTAATTTAGGAACGTATTTAACTGGAATTTATATTGTACATCTTGAAAATGCTGATGAAGTAAATACGGTTAAAGTTTTAGTTAAGTAGTTTTAAACAATCATATTATTAAAATAAAGAAAATCCAGCAAAAGCTGGATTTTTTTCAATATTAATTCTAGATCATTATTTGTAATGTTTTTTACAGTTACAGTTATACTCTTTCTAAGTTGTATTGTAGGCTTTCCGAAAAAAAAACATCTAAAAGGAGTTTAAGATTTATGTTTTTTAGAGCTTTGTGCAAGTTACATCCAGTTATTTTATTTTTGTTATTGTAAACTCATGTGGTTTATCAAAATAGCTTTTAAAGATAATCCTATTTTTCTTTATCAAATAAACCTGAACATAAAGCATTTTGTCAATCTCAAGAAATATATTTCCACTTACGCTTAACAATCTCCACGATTTAGTATTGTCCCCTTTAGAAATCAATTTATTATTGTCCGAAAACGTAAGTGTATCAATTAGAGGTTTCATTTCTCGCCCCTGCATAGTCAGCACTTCAGAAAAATCAATCGTGAAGTTGCTACTCTTTAGAAATTCTTCAACTTTATTTAATTCATAATCTTTCTTTGGGGTTGCTAATCTATATAATACAATATAAGAACCTTTGTACTTTGTGTCAATATAACGTAATGTGTCTTTATTGAGTATCAATTGTTCAACTTTATCTAGCCCTGTATATAAACTATCAAATTCGTGTTTATAAGGTTCTTTTTTTATATCTAAATGAGAATCTTTAAAACTTATACTATAAAGCGAATCTTTTTCAAAATGCAAAACCCCTTTAAGATTCATACGTTTTTGAGTTGTCTCAAATATAATATTGTTAGTCTCAAAGTCTTCTGATGTTGGTAGTGAATATGATAGAATCCATTTATCAATAAGCTGAGCAGAGGAAAATTGGCAAACTATTAAAAATGCAAGTATCAATCTTGTTTTTATCATTATTATTTATGTTTTATTAATTATTTCTTTCTTTTATCGTTAGCCACTGATTTTCCTCTGGAAAATCAGTGGCTAACAAAACGGTGCTAAATTTTATTTAAGCACTAAACTAAGCATTATATTTACGGTGTTACTTGCTACTTTTTTGTTAGTTCTTTAAAAGATTTAATAAGTTTTTGTAATTCAGATTCCGTTTTTTTATTCCAATTTAGCTTTAAAATCACCTTTTATTTCTATTTCTCCGCTACAATTTAATTCGCAAATTCCTTTAAAATAAAATGTTCCAAAAATCATTTCTCCTTTTTGTTTTGGAATTGATTTAATTGTTAATTCCTGTTTAAGTCTTTTTATTTTTGGTTCAATTGGTGGTCCAGACATTCTGTAATCAAATTCCATTTTGAATTGGTTGTTGACTATTTTAATTGTAAAACTTTGACTATAGGCTGGATTGGTTTCAAATATTTTCAATTCAAGAGTATCAGAGTCAGTTCGTTTTAATTCTGCAAACCTCATTAACCTTAAACTGTCGTTATTTACAATTGCATTAGATTTTATAATATATTGAGTTGAGTCAGGAACATTGTCATATCCAGATTCTGTTTTCAAAGTCAAAGGATTGAGGATAAATTCAGTTGAATTAAACAGATTACTTTTCAAGTCTTTATCAATAGTTATTTCGTCAAATTCTGTTTTGTTTTTTTTAATTCCGCAAGAAACTAAAATTGTACAAAGTATTATTATTAGTAGTTTTTTCAATTCAGAGTTCATTTTTTAAATGACACACAACGTGTTATATAATAACTTTTGTTATCCATATCCCGTAAATAAGTTGTTAGGATATAGTAATATAATTAATTTTTCTTACAGAATATGAGGAGTGTAATAGAAGCTATCTATATTTTGAAGAAGCTAAAAATAACACAACTAAAATATAAACTTATACTACAAATATAAATAAGCAAAGTTTAAATACGTTTACTCAACCAATCTTTTAGTTCATAAAAATTTTGAGGTGCTACACCATGTCCCACAGGAAATTCGGAGTATTTATGAGCAATGTTTAAACTCTTTAAAAAAGGCGAGGTTTGTTGTGCCCATTGTACAGGAATTACTTGGTCTACACTGCCATGAGAGCAATAGAAATCTAAATTTGAATAGTCTTTTTGGTTTATATCTTCAGGAAATATATCTTGATTGATATAACCACTTAAAGCAACCACGTTTTTAATTTTTTCAGGATAGGTTAATGCCACCGCATAACTTAAAATACTTCCTTGGCTAAACCCTAAAAGCGATACATTATTTTTATTAACAGGATATGTTTCAATAGCTTCATCAACAAATTTAGCAATTAAATCGCGAGATTCTTTAGCTTGTTCATTATCGCTCCATTTACCTTTATCGGCATCAAAATTAATAGCATACCAAGCGTTTCCGTATGGTTGTAGAGTATAAGGAGCTTTAACCGAAATAATAAAAAGTTCTTCTGGTAATTCGCTGGCAAACGAAAATAAATCGTTTTCATCACTTCCGTAACCATGTAGCATGATTAATAAAGGTGCATTTTCAGTTAAAGAAGATTTACGAATAATATGTTGTAGTGATAAAGATGTGTTAACCATGTTTTAGTTACCTAAGTTTGCAAAAAGTTTTTGATAGAATGCTCCAACTAATGGAACTGCTTGTGTTTTTCTACCAAGAGCACCAGTAAATCCGTAAAAGAATAGTACAGCAAAAAATAGATAAAAACTAGAGCTAACTAACCAACTATCAAAGCTTCCTATAATATATCCTAGAGCCCAAAAGGTAAGCCATAATCCTAATGATTGTCTAATATGAAAACTAGCAAAATCACTTTTTTTATCGTCTTCTTTATTTAAATAGAAAGCAATAATAACGCCTATAATAGTTATATAACTAATAATGGCATTTTTTCTTCCTCTTTCAATATCTTGTGTTGTCATTATTTTAATTTAAAGCTATTTTGTTGTTTGCTATAATACCATAAACACGTCCTTTTAAATCTTCTCCTTCAAAAATGGCATTATTAGATTTAGAAATAATGTTGTTTTTTGAAAACGTATATTTAGTATCTGGATTAAAAAGTGTGATGTTTACTTTATTTCCTATGTTTATAGGCGTGTTTTCTAAGCCAAATCTAGTTTTTCCTTTGTTTAAAAGTTCTATGGTTTTCTTTATTGTAAATATTGATTGAAGCGCACCAAAAGCACTTTCTAAACCAATAGTACCATAGGCAGCATGGTCAAACTCTATTTTTTTATGTTCAATATCTATAGGGTTATGATCGCTTGTTACCATATCTATGGTGCCATCTTTTACACCTTCAATTAAGGCATCTACGTCTGTTTGGGTGCGTAGTGGCGGCAATACTTTAAAATGCGTATTAAAATCGCTTAAAACATCATCTGTAAAGTATAAATTATGAATGGCAACACTGCAACTCACGTTTAATTTTTTCTTTTTGGCTTCTCTAATTAACTCTACCGATTTTGCTGTAGAAATAGTTGGGATATGTAATTTTCCTTCTGTGTATTCAAGTAGAAATAAATCACGTGCAATTTGAAGTTCTTCGGCAAGTGTCGGATTTCCTTTTAGTCCGAGTTTTGTACTACTTATATGTTCGTTCATAACGCCATGTCCCGCTATTTTGTTTTCCTGAGGAAACGAACATACTAATCCGTTAAAATTACTAGCGTATTGCAAAGCAATTTTCATGAGGTTTGGGTTGCTAATAGGTTTTTGGTAATCTGAAAAAGCTACCGCACCAGCACTATTCATATCGTAAAGTTCTGCTAAGTCAACACCTTGACTTCCAATAGTAAGTGCGCCAATAGGCAATAAGCTAACAGCGCTATTATTTGCTTTTGAATTTACAAAGGTGATATCTGAATTAGAATCTATAACCGGATTGGTATTCGCATTCATAGCAACGGCTGTAAAACCAGAAGCTGCTGCTGTTTTAAGTCCGTTTTTTATGGTATCACGTTCTTCAAAACCAGGTTCTCCAAAACAAACACTACTATCAAACCAACCTTGTGATATATGAAGGTTTTCTAATGTTATTTCTTGATAGTTATTAGGATTTTTAATCGTGCTAGCAATCTTAGTAATCACACCATTTTCAATTAATAAATCTTGAGTTGTATTGTGAAACTCGCTTTTAGAATCTATAATTGTGGCAGACTTTATAAGTATGTTCATTTAAAATATTTTAAGATGAGCATTTCAATAATTAATAACGCTAATGCAAAAATAACAAACCATTTCCATAGCACATTAATTTTTGTATCACTTTTTATGGTGTCAAATGTTTTTGATATTGAATTGCTAAGTTTGATGTTTTTAAGATTGGTTAGGTCTTTGTAAGCCAAATTGCTCTCATTTCTACTATAATTATAACTTACGTTTTTTATAGTTGAATTATTGTTTTTAATAGCGTAAACATCAGCAATATTAGGATTGTTAGAAGTTTTTATAACAACTTTATTGTTGAAATATCGCTGTTCTGGTATTAAGTTTATAGTATTGCTAACAAGCGATAACACAGCATCTTGTTTTAGTTGTGTACTAACAGCATACGTATTGTTTTTTCCAATGGTATAATATAGCTCTGGTGTTTTAAAACTTTGTTTTCCAATATTATATAAAGTAGGTACAATTAAAGGAGAATTTTTGAAATTTGAATTTTCGCTATTTAAAGCTGAAGTAAAAATAAAAGTATTGCTATTTTCATACAGAAACGGTTTGCCGTCTTCATATTTTAAGATACTTGAAGCATTATTTAAATTTGAGTTATAGTAACTATTTACTTTTGGATATTGAAAATTACTTACTTGCTTTTCAAAGACGCCATTGTTGTATAATGGATGTGCATAATTAATAGTGGTAATGCGTTTTTCTGTTTTAATGATGTTATTAAAAGAGGTTTGATAATTTAATAATAGTGTGTTATACGAAGTATAAGCTATCTCTTCTGACGGAATTACAATAACACTGCCTCCTTGATTGGTAAAGGCTTTTAAAGCAGAAGATAAAGCGTTTGGAATATTGTTTAATTCATTTAAAATGATAAGATTTTGAGACTCTAATAGATTGTAATTTAATTGATTTTCTGTAGTTGAAGTATAATTAAATTCATCACTTGTGTAAATGCGTTTTAGAAAAGAATCATCTGTAGCATTTATAGCTAATACATTTATTTTTGATGTATTATTAATATTGAAAAACAAGGTGTTGTCAAAATGTAAGTTATTGTCGTCTATTGTTATTTTTCCGTTTATAAGCTTACTTGCAGGGATAGAAAAAATAGTATGAGCTTCTTTATTAATGGTTACCGATGTTTTTGCAATTAAAGTGTCATTATTAAAGAGTGATACTGGTAAATTTTCAATAGTCGGACCATTATTTTTCAAAAGGACTTTTAAGCTGATAGAAGTGGCTGTTTTTTTAGAAATAAAAATACTATCTACGGCAATATTATTAGTATTTGTAGGCTGTAATTTTATAAAATGAATGTTTGTTAATGAATCTTTTTTTACAGTTAAAGTGTTATTGTTTTCTTGAAAATCAGAAATTAGAATTAAGTTTTTTATACTATTTCCTTGTTTATTAAAAAGCGTATTGCTTTTTAATAAAGCGGCTTGTGTTGTTAAGCTATTTGGCGAATAATTAAGTTGTAATAATTCATTTTTTATAGCATTAATGGTAGTGTTTTTAAAAACTTTATCGTTTGTTATTAACGTTATATTCTCTGTTTCAGGAACATTGCTAATAACATCATGAATGGCACGTTTTAGTAGTTCACCTTGACTTCCGTTAGCCTGCATACTAAAGGAATTATCTAAATAAATAACAGTTTCTTTTTTAGTTTTAAACGTATTATTTTTAGAGGTATAAGGTTGTGCAAATGCTAAAACAATAGCAGCAAGTAATAGCAGTCTAGTAAAAAGAATAAGCCATTTTTTTATTTGCGAACTTTTACGGGTTTGTTGTGTAGCTTCTTTTAAAAAAGCCACATTAGTAAAGGCTACTTTTTGAAACTTTCGTAATTGAAATAAATGAACAATAATTGGAATGAGCAGTAAAAATAAAGCGTAAAGAAGTTCTGGGTGTTTAAACTGCATTTTCTTTTTAGATTTGTCAAATATAGAAAATGAAAATGAATTATTAGATATATAATGGAATTAACAAAAGAAAATATAGTCTTTAACAGGTTGCATCTTTAGTTTTGTCATATATTCTTTAATTTCTATTTGTGATGTTTTATTGGCAACCGTGATGATACTTTGCGGATTTTTAATGCTTTCTAAAGCGCTAAAAGGTTGTAATATGTTGCCGTAAATATCACGTCCTATTTTGTTTGGATTATCACAAATCCATTTAAAAGGCACTTTTTTAGCAATTAGTTTTTTAGCAATTGTTTTACCTTTATTACCTGCTCCCCAAACAATTAATGTTTTGTTCTGGTTATAATCAAGTTCTAAAAAATAATGCAGTTTTAAATCGATAAAGTGATTTTCGGCATAATGTTTATGTGTTCTAGAGGTTCGAGTATTGTAATCACGCCAGTCATGTAATACAGTGTTACAAGGAATGCATTTATAATCATGTTTGTAAAAACGAAATGCTAAATCGTAATCTTCAGGATATCTGTCTGGGTTAAAGGCATCACAAGCTTCTAAATCGCTTTTGTAAACCATCCAACAAGGTGAGGGAATGACGCATTCTTTATAAATTTCAGAATAATTAACGCCTGTTTTAGTTAATTGGTTTAACCAAATCTCATAATTTTTATAGCCTTCTTTAATACCTTCTTCAGAAAAATAATTAACTAAGCCAACAGCTACATGCTGTTTTCCGTATTTCAATAAATTACCAACTAAAGTTTCTAACTTATTAGGAAGCATAATATCGTCGCTATCCATTCTAGTAATAAACATGCCTTTACTCTTTGAAAAAGCAAGTCTTAAAGCATCAATAATACCGCTACCAGAATTTTTAAAAAGTTTAATTCTGTTATCTTTTTGTGTATAGTTTTTAACAATATTATAGCTGTCATCTGTAGAGCCATCATCAACTATTAAAAGTTCCCAATTGGTATAGGTTTGTTTTGAAATTGAATTTAGACAAGCTACTAAATAAGCTTCTGTATTTTTAAAAGGAATTAATATGCTTACTAAATTTTGCTGCATAATGCGAATTTAACAAAACCTTAAGAAAATAGGGCGTAACATAATGGTAATTTGCACGTCAATTTAAAAAATCAAAACACATCTATATGAATTCAAAAACATTAGCAGTATTATTTGCTGGGATATTAATTGCAAGTTGTAATTCTACAAAGAATACTTCAAACGACTTAGCAACTAGTTTGCCAATTGAGGCTTTTATTAATTTATCTGATATACAGGAAGATAAAGTACCTGTAACTATAAATCCTGGACGTTTTACAGAAGAGACTGTAACTTACCATTTACCTAGAGTTATCCAAGGCACATATTCTGTTAGCAATTTTGGTAAATATATTGATGCGTTTAAGGCTTATGATTATAATGGTAATGAAATGCCTGTTACCAAAACAGACACAAATACATGGACCATTGTTAATGCTAAAAAATTAGATAAGATTACCTATTTAGTTAATGATACTTTTGACATGGAAAAAGAAGGCGGTATTGGTAAAGAAGAACCTTTTTCGCCTGCGGGTACTAATATTGAACCAAATAATTATGTATTAAACTTACATGGTTTTGTTGGATATTTTGATTCATTAAAAAACAATCAATATAGATTAGACGTTACAGGTGATGCAGATTTTGTTCGTACCTCGGCATTACAAAGCATTAGTACAAAAACTAGTGAAGATGGTAAAAATATAACAAGTAGTTATTTGGCAACTAGATATTTTGATATCACAGATAACCCTATGTTTTATGGTAAATTAGATGTTGAAGAGTTTATGGTAGGTGATATTAAAATTGTTTTAAGTGTGTACTCTCCAAATAAGGTTCATACTGCTGCATCTATAAAACCAACGATTTTTAAAATGATGAAAGCTCAAAAATCATTTTTAGGCGATATTAACAGTACACCTAGATATGATATTTTTCTTTATTTATCAGAAGGAAAAGAAGATTCTCCAAAAGGTTTTGGTGCTTTAGAGCATCATAAGTCAACTGTAGTAGTTTTACTAGAATCTATGTCAGCAGAAGCTTTAGCAAAAAGTATGACAGATATAGTGTCGCATGAGTTTTTTCATATTGTAACACCTTTGAGTGTGCATTCTGAAGATGTTCATTATTTTGATTATAATAATCCAACGTTTTCAAAGCATTTATGGATGTATGAAGGTGTAACAGAATATTTTGCTACACTTTTTCAAGTAAATCAAGGCTTAGTTGAAAAAAGTGATTTCTATAATAAAGTAATGAGTAAAATTCAAAGGTCTAAGCAATTAAATGATGCCATGAGTTTTACAATAATGAGTGAAAATGTATTAAAAGCACCTTATAAAGATCAGTATTTAAATGTGTATCAAAAAGGAGCATTAATAGGTATGTGTGTTGATATTTTAATGCGTGAAGAAAGCCAAGGACACAGAGGGATTTTATCTTTAATGAAAGAACTGTCAAATAAATACGGAAAGAATAAACCTTTTGAAGATGATAAACTTATAGATGAAATTACAGCTATGACTTATCCTTCGGTTGGCGAATTTTTAAAAACGCATGTAGTAGGAGATATCCCTATTAATTATAATGAGTTTTTTGAAAAAGTAGGATTAGAAATAGGAGAAGGTAGAGTAGAGACCAATTATATTTTAATGGATGGTGCTCCTATTGTTAGCGGAGACGCACAAAGTGGAACCATCTTTTTTATAGATAAGGTTTTAGATAATAGTTTTTGGGTAGAACAAGGTGTACAACCTAAAGATGTTATTAAGTCAATTAACGGTGAAGTGCTTACTATGCAAAATGCAAATCAATTATTACAAGGTATTTTTATGTGGGAACCAGGCATGGACATTGAAGTAGTTTTAGTAAGAGATGGAGAAGAAGTTGTTATTAAAACCAAAACGACACAAGCTTACACTACTGGTGAAGGTCTTTTAGAAAAAGAAGACGCAACCGATGCTCAAAAAGCATTACGTGACGCTTGGATAAAAGGGTAGTATATTTTAGATATTTATATAGATAAAAGCGATTGATGAACCTAAGTTTGTCAATCGCTTTTTTTTTTGGCGTTACTCTAAAAAGAGTTGCACTTTCTTTAAAGCAACAACCAATAAATATTCGTTAATGCATTTAGAAACCTTCAAAAACACCCAATCCAAATAAAGCAAAATCATATTTTACAGGATCTTTAGCATCTAGTTTTCTTAAAGCAGTATCTAATTCTAATAAAGCTTTCCCGTCATTTTGCTTGCGTTTTAAAAGTCCTAATTTTCTAGCCACATTTCCAGAATGTACATCTAATGGACAAGACAATACAGCAGGCGAGAGGCTGTTCCAAATACCAAAATCTACACCAGTATTATCGTTTCTAATCATCCAGCGTAAAAACATGTTTATACGTTTTGCCGCTGAATTTTTTAACGGATCACTTACATGTTTCTGTGTTCTTTTTAAATGGTCTATTTCAAAAAACGTTTTTTTAAATTCAGATATGGCACTTTGCATTGAATTGTCTTCAGAATGTTTTGAAAATAAGTTCTCTAAGCCATCATGGTTTTTATAAATATGTTGTAACGATTTAATAAATTGAATACAATCATCGCCATTAAAAGTTCTGTGTACAAACGGTAGCAATTTATCTAAGTCGGTTTCTTGATGATTCACCACAAAATCATAAGGCGAATTGTCTAATAGCGCCATCAATCTTTTGGCATTATTAATAATGCTTTTTCGGTTTCCCCAAGAAATGGTTGCGGTTAAATACCCTGAAATTTCAATATCTTCTTTAACTGTAAATAGATGAGGAATTTGAATAGGATCGCTCGCAATAAACTTTGGGTTGTTGTATTGTTCTACTTTACTATCAAGAAAGTCTTTAAGTTCGGCTTGGTTCAAAACTAATCTACTATTTTACCATCAATCATAACTAATTTTCTGTCAGCTAAATTAGCTAGTTCTTCATTGTGAGTTACAATTACAAAGGTTTGCCCAAACTCATCACGAAGTTTAAAAAATAGGCTATGTAAGTTTTCGGCAGATTCACTATCAAGATTTCCTGAAGGTTCATCAGCAAAAATTAAATCAGGGTTATTAATTAAAGCTCTGGCTACTGCAACACGTTGCTGCTCACCACCAGATAATTCACTAGGTTTATGATGGTATCGGTGCGATAATCCTAAAAAATCTAAAAGTTCTTTAGCTCGTTTTTCGGCATCTGCTTTTTTTGTACCTTTTATAAAAGCAGGTAAGCATACATTTTCTATAGCTGTAAACTCTGGTAGTAATTGATGAAACTGAAAGATAAATCCAATATGTTCATTTCTAAACTTGGCTAAGGCTTTATCATTAAGAGCACTTATATCTATATTATTTATGCTTAATTGATAATTTTCTTTTTTTGAAGCTCTATCTAAAGTGCCTAATATTTGTAATAAAGTGGTTTTTCCTGCACCCGAAGCACCTACAATAGAAATAACTTCACCTTTTTTTATGTGTATATCTACGCCTTTTAAAACTTGTAAATCGCCGTAGTATTTATGAATATTTTTTGCTTGAATCATCTGTATTAAATATGTAGCTGTGAATTTACTACTTTAAGCTGTGATGTACAATTATGAATTGTTTTTATTGTTAAGTCTAATTTATACTTTATATTTAAGTAAAAATTGAACAATGCCATATAAAAAGTTTGAAGAGTATAATATACAAGTAACAGATGATGTTAAAGACCGATATAAAAATATTATACAAGATTTAGGAGAGAATGCAGAGCGTGAAGGATTGCTAAAAACTCCAGAACGTGCAGCTAAAGCTATGCAGTTTTTAACACAAGGTTATAACCAAGATCCCGTTGAAATTCTTAAAGGTGCTATGTTTAAAGAATCTTATAATGAAATGGTGATTATAAAAGATATCGAGTTGTATTCTCTTTGTGAACATCATATTTTGCCTTTTTTCGGGAAAGTTCATATTGCATATATACCCAATGGTTATATTGTTGGTTTAAGTAAATTACCAAGAATTGTAGATGTATTTGCAAGACGTTTGCAAGTTCAAGAACGGTTAACCGAACAAATTTTAGATTGTATAAATGAGACCTTAAAACCACAAGGAGTTGCTGTTGTAATTGAAGCATCTCATATGTGTATGATGATGCGTGGTGTACAAAAACAAAACTCTACAACTACAACTTCGGGGTTTAGAGGTCAGTTTGAAAAAATAGAAACTAGAAACGAATTTTTAAAGTTAATAGGTAAATAGTTTTGGTATATTTATTGTTTAATATGATATATAAAGATTTCCTTCTTCAAGGAAATGATAAAAAGATTATTAATGAATAAATACAAAAAACTAATTATTGGAATTCTATTTGATGCACTCGGGTTTGTGTCTTTTATAATTCCTGGTATTGGTGAATTCTCAGATATAGTTTGGGCACCACTTTCGGGTTGGTTAATGACAAAGTTATATAAAGGTAAATCTGGAAAAATAGCAGGTGTTATAAGTTTTGTAGAAGAAGCGTTACCTGGATTTGATGTGATTCCTACTTTTACTTTAATGTGGATTTACACTTATGTTTTCAGTTTAGAAAAGAAAACTAAAAATTAAAAAAAAGAGGTCTTAAATATTTAAGACCTCTTTACTCTTATAATTGATATTTAATACCAATATTTATATTTCTTCCCATATTAAAAATACCATCAGGTTTTAAACGCGATAGATGATTTATATAGGTTTTGTCGGTTAAATTAGTCCCCGATATGGTTGCAATTACTTCATTTTTAAATAATTTAAAGCTACCACCAAGTCCAGCACTTAATAAGTTGTAACCATTGGTTGGTGTTTCAAATATACTAGTGTTATTTTGATTAAAAGTAGATTTTAGTTTTACAAATGCATAACCATTTTTTATCCAAGGTTTTTCAAATTCAACTCGCAATGTGTTACTTAATGAGTTAGCAGGAATTAAAGGTAAATATGTATCATTATTTTGTTTGCCTGTTACGGTTTCAAAACTAGATTCAATATGTAACCAATCGATAGGATGTGGGTGTAAATGCAAACCTATTTCACCTCCATATAAATTAGCATCATTTTGCAAGTAGTTGTAAACAGGATTATCATCAATAGTATTTCCGTTAGGAGAAAGAAATATATAATTATTAATGTTGTTATAAAATCCGTTTACATAAAACTCAACATGTTCATTTTTAAACTCTAAGGCTAAATCCGATTGAAAATTTTGTTCAGTATCTAAATCTGGATTTCCAATTTCATATCGGTTTGTACCTTCATGTACGCCATCAGATGTTAATTCTGCTAAATTAGGAGCTCTAAAGCCAGATGCTAAATTTAAACGGGCTGTTATGTTATTTGTAATATTGGTTTTAAATCCTAAAGCACCATTAAAGCTATTAAAATCTTTGTTTAAGTTAGTAGCGGTGTCTATATTACGATTATCATAACGCGCACCAAGTTGGATATCTATTTTTTCAAAATGAATATGCGATGTTGCTAAAACACCAATATCGTTTGTTGTAGCGTCTGGTATTAATTCTTCTTCTCCATAATTAGTGTTTATTTGATTCATACCCTGAACTCCAACTATAGTTTCAAACTTTCCTAGTTTTGGTAAAGTGTATTTAACATCGTAGTTGGCTGTTTTTAGCTTCATGTGAAGTGCTGCTTCTAAAATTTCTTCATCTCCATGGTCTTCTTCTTCATGATGATGTTCTTCAAACTCTTTTCTGTCATTATAAATGTATCCTAAATTAAAATCTAATTTTGAGTTGTTTAAAAAGAGTGTTGATTTTGAACTAAACACATGGTTTGTAATGTTTTGATAAGGCAATAAAGGGGTTTTTTTAGTAGACTGTTCACCAATTTCTTCAGGAATTCCTAATTTAGAATTGTTTACGTTATATCGAAAATCTGTTTTAAAAGCATTTTTTTGATAGCCAATGCCAGCTTTAAAATCTTGTTCTCTAAAACGTGTATTGGTTACTCTGTAATTTTTAGTTTTATAATCAGAGTGTTCTGTTAAGTTTCCTCTAAATAAAAATTTAAAATGATCGCTAGACGATTTAAAACCTGCATTTGTGTTAAAACCTTGTGTATTGCTATAATAATTACCACTAAAATCGCCCGTGGCAGTATTGATTTGAGCAAATTTTTCAGGATTTAAATAGAGTACGCCTCCAAGTGCATCACTTCCGTAAAGTAGAGACGCTGGACCTTTAATAACTTCTACATTTTCTACACCGCTGCTATTTAATCCTAAGCCATGTTCGTCTCCAAATTGCTGATTTTCTAAACGAACCCCTTGTGTATAAACTAAAACCCTGTTAGAAGATAAACCTCGTATAACTGGTTTTCCTATACTCATGCCTGTCGAAACATTTTCTACACCTGCTATATTTGTTATGCCTTGTGCCAGATTAAGAGCTCCATTAGAATTTAAATCTTTAACAGAAACTTGTTCTACCTTCATTACATTTTCGCTTTGAAGTTTATGAAAAGGCGTTGATATTATAACACTTTCCATTTCTATAGCAGAAGGTTCTAAACTAATGGTAAGATTTTCAGAGTTGGGTATAGTTACATCTATAGACTGTGTTTTATAGCCAATATATGATATTAATATACTGTAATTTCCAGATGGCAGATTGTTTAAAGAAAAGTCTCCATTTTCGTTTGTTGAAGTACCCTTTTCAAGTCCTGTAAAATAAATATTTACAAAAGCTAAGCCTTTATTTGTATTTGCATCAATAACTTTTCCTTTTATTGAGTTTTGTGCATATAAGTTTGTTATTGCCAATAATAGCAATGTGTTTAATATAAATCGCATGTTTTATTTTTTAATTTAATAATGATTAAGCTGAAAAAGCAATCAGCATATTTTTTGTTTATTAAATTAAATTAGGAGGGCCGCGTAATGAAGTTTGTAAGCATTGATAATCACTTAAAGAATGATACTGAGATACTATTTTTAAAGGTTTTTCTTTAGGAGAAAATAGTTTGAAATTAAAAAAGGTAAGCGTGTAATTATTATTGTTTAATTTGAATTTATAAAAATCACAATCAATATTTAATTCATGTAAATGAGTTGATTTTTCACCTAAACAAACATCGTGTTTATGATGTTCAAAAATATGATTAAATTTTATAGCAGTAGGAACCAAAAGAGTAGTAACCAAGCTTATGGCTACTATTTTGAATATGATATGTTCCTTTATAGTTTGCATTAATAATTAATCAACAAAACGTTTTAAACCTAGCCTGCGAAGCATTTTCTTTTCAAAATTCCAGAAAAATTGATGTTGCCCAAACAGCCATCCAATTAATACCAGTAATATTTGATAAAAAATAAAGCCAATAATAATATATAAAACCCAATAAGCAATAGGGTTTAAGTTTTCTTTAGTAATTCCAATTAATTTTATAATAGGTCTTGATACAAATATAGAAGATGAACCTGTTGTAGCAAATACAAGAAATATACTTATCATTTCCCATTTGTAGTTTACTTTCCATTTGTTTTCTAATTTTTTAAAAATGAAAAGAACAAATTTTAATAATGCAAAATAGATAACGAGAGTTAAAAGGATATTAAAAGCAATATTATAATCTTGAAGAAATAGAAAAGATAATTTGAAAGAAGAATAAGCCAGTACAATAATTCCTAGAATAGGAAACAGGAATTGCCAATTATGTTGTATTTCCCAATGAGCTTTTAATTTTTCCACAACTTAAATTTTGTGTAAAAATAACTAAAAGACTTTTAAATTCTGGGTACAAATGGTCCTAATCTTTGTTTGTAGGTTAATTGAAAATAAATGAAGTAATTATAGAGTTTATAGTTAACCTCATAACCGTAATCAATTCCTTGTTGATAATCAATTTGCATTTCGTATAAATTCGGATTAAATCGTAACGGTTGCATTACTCTATTATTCCATTCTAAAACATATAGATAATTTCTGTTTTCTAAAAATTGTTGCGAATAAAAGCCTTCTGGTCTTGCGGTACTATTTAGCCAAGAGTTAAAACCAGGTTCTATAATGATAATTTGATATTCTAATTCATCATTTGCAATAGTAACAGTATCGTTATCAGTAGCAATAAGTTCTTTTTCTGATTTCTTTTTATTGGTAGTTGTTGGTTTTGTTGTTTTGCAACCAATAATAAAACTACTAATAATTAATATAAGGTATATGCTATTTTTCATGATAATAATTTTTTAGTGATGCAAGTTTTTATTTTTCATTAATTTATAGTTCAAAACTATTTTAAATGAGGGTAATTAAAAACCAGAAATGAGTTAATAATACATTTCATTGAGTAAACCACCTATTTTTGAGTTCATTATATTATTAAAAATACAAAAAGGATTACTTATACTATTATTTTAAAAGTTTTTAACAAAAAAAAGAGTCAAAACATATGTTGTTTGACTCTTTTATATTTATGAGAATGAATTCTTTATTTTCCTCCAAATAAGCCTCCTAGTAAACCTCCAAGTCCGTCTTTCTTTTTGTCCCCACCTAATACCATTCCTGCTACATCATCAATAACACTACCGTCACCATCGGCATCTAAAATAGATTCTAAGAAACTTTGTTCTTGTTGTGGCGAATTGCCACCAAGTAAACCACCTAATAATTCTTCTATGCCATTAGAACTGCTTACGTTTTGTTGTTTAGCTTGTTTTCCTAAATAACCCATTATTAATGGTGCTGCTATTTTAAGAATTTGTGCAACAGAGTTAGCATCCATTCCGGCTTTAGCTCCTATAGCATTTTGAACATGTTGTTGTTTACCACCCAAAACATGACCTAATATTTTGCTTCCATCGTTTATAACATTAGAATCAACTCCGCCACTAAATAAACCACCAAGGTTATCTAAAATACTTCCGTCATGTTTGCTGCTAATTGCTCCTAATAACCCTTCAGCTCCTTGAGGAGATGCAGTATTACGTTTCATGGCTTGCATTAAAACTGGCAATGCCATAGTTAAAACATCTTGTGTTTTGTTTTGTGGTTGATTGGTTTGACCAGCTACACCGCTAACAATGGTTTTTCCTAGGTCGCTGTTTAATAAATCTAAAATTCCTGACATGATTTGTTTATAAATTTAATTAAAATGGATGTTTAATGTACAAAAAAAGTCCCATACATATGTATAGGACTCAAATATAACCAATCGGTCACATTATTTTTTATTTATCCAAGAATGCTAATAATTTGAGAAGCTAATTCTGTACCAATTCTATCTTGCGCTTCATTGGTTGCAGCACCTGTATGAGGTGTTAATGATAATGCAGGATTCATTAATAATTGCATTTCTGGTTTAGGTTCTTTTTCAAAAACATCTAAAGCAGCTCTAGCAACTTTGCCACTTTCAATAGCTTTTACTAATGCAACTTCGTTAAGTACACCACCACGAGCAGCATTAGCTATAATTACACCATCTTTCATTATGTTAAATTCTGCTTCATCAATAACGTATTCCTTTTGTGCAGGAACGTGTAATGTAATAAAATCAGCTTGTTTTAAAACGTCTTCTTTAGAAATAGTTGTAATATCAAAGTTTACAGTTTGTCCATCAAAAAAGTCTAACTCTAAATTTGCTTTTTCTAAAAACGGATCGAAAGCAACAACTTTCATTCCAGCACCTAAAGCAACTTTAGCTGTAGCTTGACCAATACGACCAAAACCTAGAACACCTAATGTTTTTCCTTTAAGTTCAGTTCCTTTAGCATATGCTTTCTTTAAACCTTTAAAGTTGCTATCGCCTTCAAGAGGCATATCTCTGTTGGAGTTATGTAAAAAACGAGCTAATCCGTAAAGGTGTCCGAATACTAATTCGGCAACAGAGTGCGAAGAAGCTGCAGGTGTGTTAATTACCTTAAGTCCTTTTTCTCTTGCATACTCAACATCAATATTATCCATACCAACACCACCACGACCGATGATTTTTAAGTTTGGACAAGCATCAATTAGGTCTTTACGAACCGTTGTTGCACTACGAACTAGTAAAACAGCAATGTCTTTTTCGTTTATATAGTTTATTAATTGTTCTTGAGCCACAGTTGTTGTGATAACTTCATATCCACCTTTTTCTAAGGCATTAATACCACTTTGCGAAATACCGTCGTTTGCTAATACTTTCATTTATCTAAGTTAAAAGTTAAAAGTTAAAAGTTAAAAGTTAAAAGTTCTGTGAACAAATAATAATTTAACTTAAAATTAAATTTTATTTTTTTTGAGTTTGAGTAAGCACTGAAAACAGTTACTGCAAACTTATAATTTACGCTTTACTTTCTAATTCGTTCATTACTTCTACAAGTGCTTTTACGCTATCAAGAGGTAATGCATTGTACATTGAAGCTCTATAACCACCAACACTTCTGTGTCCGTTTACACCACTAATACCTGCTTCTTTAAGCATTGTATCAAATGTTTCTTTTAGGTTTTCGTTAACTAGGTTAAACGTTGCATTCATGTTTGAACGGTCTTCTTTAGCAGCAAATCCTTTGAATAATGGATTTAAATCAATTTCAGAATACATTAAACGAGCTTTCTTTTCGTTTTCTTTTTCAATACCAGCAATACCACCAAGACCTTTTAACCATTCTAATGTTAGCATAGAGGTGTAAACAGCAAAAACAGGAGGGGTATTAAACATGCTTCCTGCTCCAATATGCTTTTTATAATCCATTATAGAAGGAATGTTGCGAGATACTTTACCTAGAATATCTTCTTTAATAACAACTAAAGTTGTACCTGCTGGTCCCATATTTTTTTGAGCGCCTGCATATATTAAATCAAATTGTGTAAAATCTAACTGGCGTGAAAAAATATCACTACTCATATCAGAAACAACTGGAATATCGCACTTTGGAAATGCTTTCATTTGTGTTCCGAAAATAGTATTGTTTGATGTACAGTGAAAATAATCATAATCAGAAGGAATATCATATCCTTTAGGTATATAATTAAAGTTAGCATCTTTAGATGAGGCTACTTCGTATATGTCGTCTAATATTTTAGCTTCGTTAATTGCTTTTTGACTCCAAGCACCTGAATTTAAGTATCCTGCTCTTTTTTCTAAAAGATTCATGGCTACCATTAAAAACTGATTGCTTGCTCCACCTTGTAAAAACAAAGCTTTATAGCCTTTTCCTTCTAATCCAAGAAGCTCTAAAACTAATGCTCTTGCGTTTTCCATAATATCAACAAACTCTTTACTTCTGTGTGATATTTCAATTAAAGATAAACCAGAATTGTTATAATCAATTACAGATTCAGAAGCTTTTAATAAAACTTCTTGTGGTAAAATACTTGGTCCTGCACTAAAGTTGTGTTTTTTCATTTTATGTTGTGAAATTTAAAGAAGCAAAGTTGCTAATTAATTGGGTATTTTTTGTTATAAAATCGATAATTTTTTTATCAAATTGCTAACAAAAATTCAATAGAATCCACACTATCCGCATAATCCCAAAGTTGAGGTTTTTGTGTTGCTCCAAATGTGATTTCGTTTTCAGTAAAATCTTTAGAAACGATACATTGAATTTTGTTTTTGTCAAACTTTAATTGTTCTTTTAATTGTTCTTTGTTTTCGTAAAATTCATAAAACAACGTAGCTATTGGCGACGCGTAGCTTTTATCTTCTTTAATCATAAAGAAACCATTTTCAAGCATATCAAATTCGCTCATTAAGTATACGGCTTTGTTATAATCGTAGTTATTGGCATATTTTGCTTTTTCAACAATAGGATGCCAGTGATAGATGGCTTCAAAAAAGTTGTCAAATTTATAGTCTTTTGGTACAAATAATTTAGATACATTTCTGCAACCCAAGCCATAATATCTAAAAATATCTTCTGAAAGGTTTTTTAAATCTTCGGCAGTTTCATTACCTGTTAAAACTGCTACAGAATTTCTATTATTTCTAATAATCGAAGGTTTTCCTTTAAAATAATATTCAAAATAACGAGCTGTATTGTCGCTTCCAGTAGCAATAACAGCATCAAAATTCTCAATTTTAGCTTCTGTAAAAGTTATGTTTCCTTTAAATTTAGGTGCAACATATTCTAAATATTTAGCTAAATAGGGTAGTAGGTGTTTGTCGTTTGACGATTGTTTTACTAAAACTTTATGCCCCGAAATTAAAACTGATAAAAAATCATGAAATCCAACTAAAGGAATGTTTCCAGCCATTATAATAGCAACTTGCTTAGGTTCAGTAATATTAACTTCATATGGTACAAGCCATTTGCTTAAGTTATCTTGTGTTAATAGCTCTGTCCAGCCTTTAATGGCAAACACAATATTTTCTTTAGTAAACCATCCATTGTGTTCTTCTGCTAGTTTTAATTGATGTTTAAAACCATCGAAGAAAAGATCGTTATGTTCAATATTATCCTTTTTTTGAATATTTTCGTTAGAAAATTGCCTTAAAAAATCTCCTAATTTTACAAAAGCGTCAATTCTTTCTTGTAATTGCATTCTTAATTTGGTTATGAATGGTTTTGGCGTTATTTTTGCTGCTGCAAAGTTAGAAAAAGAAAACGCTATGGCAATTATAATAACAGATGAATGTATAAATTGTGGTGCTTGCGAACCAGAATGTCCAAATACTGCAATATATGAAGCAGCTGATGACTGGCGCTATAATGATGGAACCAGTTTAAAAGGAAAAGTTGTTTTAACCAATGGAAATGAGGTTGATGCTGATGAAGCTCAAGAACCGGTAAGCGATGAGGTATATTATATTGTACCTGATAAATGTACCGAATGTAAAGGCTTTCATGACGAACCACAATGTGCTGCGGTTTGCCCTGTAGATTGTTGTGTTCCTGATGAAGATGTTGTAGAAACAGAAGAAGAACTTCTAGCTAAACAACGCTTTATGCATCCAGAAGAGTAACAATGAATAATTTACAATTGATAATTAAATCCTGAGCGTTGTGCTTGGGATTTTTTTTTAAAACTGTATTTAAGTTTATGTTTTAAAATTTTGAGATTTGGGTTACCTTCGCTGTTCCTTATTATGAATTAATAAAATAGTTTAAGATGAAAAATAATTACGCTATTTTCTGTTTGTTACTCTTCTTTGGATGTCGAACAACGTTGCCCAAACAAACCAGCCAAAGCGAGCAGCCATCAAGTAGTAACATCGCAAAGCGAGAGTATTCGGTGCAATCTGTTTTGTGGGTTCAGCATGCAGCAGAGTATAAGGCTTTATGCTATCAAGCCTTTAATATTGCCAAATTTCAATTGGATAAGATTCTTTCAGAAGAAAATCAAAATGACAAGCCATTAGCCATTGTTACCGATATTGATGAGACTATCTTTAACAACAGTCCTTATGAAGCAAAACTAATAACAGACAATGTGGAATATTCTCATGAATCATGGGTGGAATGGGAACAGTTAAAAAAAGCTGAACCGATACCAGGATCATTGGAATTCTTAAAATATGCAAAATCCAAAGGCGTTCAGGTGTTTTATATTTCCAATATTTCAATACTTCAAGAAGATTTAACCATGGATCATCTTAAGAATCTTGGATTTCCTAATGTTGACAAACAACATATCTTATTTAAGGATAAAACCAGTGGAAAAGAAGATAGAAGACAAACAGTGTTAAAAGATCATACTATTGTGATGCTTCTTGGAGATACACTTTCAGACTTTTCAGATGTGTTTGATAACAAGTCCACTGCCGAAAGAAATAGTGCAGCCGAAAGTTTAAAAGAAAAATTTGGCAAGGAGTTTATTGTTATACCAAATCCAACCTATGGCGACTGGGAAAATAAAGGTATCTATGAGAAGAGCTATAAATGGACGCCAGTACAAAAAGACTCCATTAGAAAAGCCAAGTTGATTACGTATTAATATGCAATCTATTAATATGTAAAATTTAGACATAAAATGATAAATTTATAAGGATGAGAAATGTCTCGCTTGTTTGTAAATATTTCAAATTTATATAGTATATGATTAAGATTATTAAAAAAATGCCTAAGCTAATAGTTGTTCTGTTCCTCTTATTAATAATGGGGTGTTCGGGTAAAAAAGATCTTTTAGTGCGTTATTCAAATCCTGAAATTGAGTATTGGGGAAGAATAGATTCTACAGGAGTTGATGGAGTCAATTTATATTGGTCAGGAACTTCCATCAAGATGAATTTTCAAGGGAAGTCAATTAAAGCCTTGTTAAAGGATGAAGTAGGAAACAATTATTATAATGTTATTGTTGACAATGATAGTGCGGTTTTGTTAAGACCAGATACCACTAAAACATATTATCAATTGGCGACACAGTTGCCCGAAGGGAAACATTCTGTTGAGATTTTTAAAAGGACGGAGTGGGATAGAGGTAAAACTACTTTTTACGGATTTGAAATTGAAACCGATGCAAAATTATTACCAAAGTCAGCGCCCAAAAAGAGACGTATAGAATTTTATGGAAACTCCATAACTGCAGGTTACGCTGTTGAAGATTATTCAGGCGGAGACTCTCCAGACAGTACATATACCAATAACTATTTAAGTTATTCGGCAATTACCGCAAGGCATTATGATGCCAAATACCAATGTATTTGTAAAAGTGGCATTGGTATAACTATAAGTTGGTTTCCTTTAATAATGCCAGATATCTATGATAGATTGAATCCTGCAGATTCTACAAGTACATGGGGTTTTTCATTGTATAAACCTGATATTGTTGTTGTTAATTTACTTCAGAACGATTCGTGGTTAGTTAATATGCCTGAAAGAGAAGAATTTAAGAAGAACTTTGGAGCCAAGGCTCCCGATGATGACTATTTGATACAAGCCTATCAACAATTTGTAGCCAATATAAGGAAACGTTATCCAGAAGCAAACATTATATGTATGCTAGGTAATATGGATATCACCAAAGAAGGCTCAAAATGGATTGACTTTGTAAAAACAGCAGTGGCTAATTTAAAGGATGATAAAATGTACACTTGCATTGTGCCATTTAAAGGAACGTCTGGGCATCCTTCAATAAAAGAACAAGAAACCTTGGCAAATAGCCTTATTCAATGTATTGATAACAATATAAAATGGTAACGCTTGGGGCGGTAATGATGTAGTTACTAAAAATTTAGGATTCTGGATAGCTATTGGCATTTTGGTAGGTGCTGCTACTGCTTAGGTTAGTGATACTATAAATCAAGAAACGATTTTAAATTATTTTGGAGATTTTATAAAAATCAGTTTTTAATTAAACCTTTTTAAAATAAATAAGTCCTAGTCACAAAGTAAATAATAATGAAAAATAAGTATATGCGAATTATTCATCGCTATTTAGGTTTTTTTCTAATTGGAATTATGACCGTTTATGCCTTAAGTGGTATTGTGTTAATTTTTAGAGATACCGAATTTTTAAAAAAAGAAGTTCAAGTAGAACGTCAATTGAAGACTAATATGAAACCTACTCAATTAGGTAATCAATTGCATAAAAGAAATTTTAAAGTTGAAAAAGAAGAAAATAATGTTTTGTTTTTTGAGAACGGACAGTACAATAAATTTACTGGTTTAGCTAAATATAGAAACAAGGAATTACCTTATGTTCTTAATCAAATGACCAAATTACATAAAGCAAAGTCAAGTAGCCCTTTATATTGGTTAAATGTGTTTTTTGGTTTGTCTTTATTGTTCTTTGCTATTTCTTCTTTTTGGATGTTTTTACCAAAAAGTAAAATCTATAAAAAAGGGCTGTATTTTACTTTCTTTGGAATGATTCTTACTTTTATTTTACTCTTTATATAGAATATAAATTAAGATTATATTGCTATTAACATCTTTTGTATTTTTGTGTAAATGAAAGAGAAAAAAGTATTTCTTCTTATAAACGGAGAAACTCCAAGAGAAATTCCAGATTTAACAAATTATGATCTTATTTGTGCAACAGATGGTGCTTATCAGTTTTTAGAAAAAAATAATATTACTCCTAATTTTATTAGTGGCGATTTTGATTCTGTTTCAAGTCTCCCAGAAAATACTGAAGTTATTCATACACCTAATCAAGACTATACTGATTTCGATAAAATATTACAGATTTTATTCGAAAGAGATTATAAAACAATTCATGTTTTTGGAGCCAGTGGAGAAGAACAAGATCATTTTTTAGGAAACTTACACACAGCCATTCAATGGAAAAATAAACTCAACCTTACTTTTTTTGATAATTATGCGTCTTATTTTTTAGCCGATAATAATTTAGAACTTACTAATTGTAATGGAAAAATAATATCATTAGTGCCATTTCCTGAAGCTACAAGTATAATAACTAAAGGGTTGCAATATTCTTTAAATAAAGAAACGCTTTCCTTTGGCACTAGAATAGGTACCAGAAATATGGCTATTGAAGATGAAATAACAATAACTTTTGAAACAGGTAATTTGTTTGTTTTTATCAATCATTAATTATCTGTTTTAAGGAAAAAAAGTTATCGAATCTAATTACTTTAAATAATTACGGAAATAACTACATTTGCACTCGCAAAACCAAATTGTCATATCAAGTATTAAATTGGTTAGTAAAATTTAGCTATTAAAATTTTCCGTAAAAACGGAAATAAAAATTATTTAAATGAAAGCAGGCATCGTAGGATTACCAAATGTTGGAAAATCAACTTTATTTAATTGTTTGTCTAATGCAAAAGCACAAAGCGCAAACTTTCCGTTTTGTACTATAGAACCTAATATAGGTGTGGTTAATGTACCAGATCCTCGTTTAGAAAAACTTGAAGAATTAGTAAACCCTGAACGTGTACAACCTGCTACTGTAGAAATAGTTGATATTGCAGGATTGGTAAAGGGAGCAAGTAAAGGAGAAGGTTTAGGAAATCAGTTTTTAGCAAATATTAGAGAAACTGATGCTATTTTACATGTTTTACGTTGTTTTGATAACGATAATATTGTACATGTTGATGGTAATGTAAATCCAATTCGCGATAAGGAAACTATCGATATGGAATTGCAACTTAAAGATTTAGAAACAGTTGATAAAAAACTAGATAAAGTAAAACGTGCTGCTAAAACAGGAAATAAAGAGGCTCAAAAAGAAGAAGCTGTTTTATTAAAAATTAAAGAAGGATTAGAGGCAGGAGTTTCTGTAAGAGCTTTAGATTTTAGTGATGAAGATAATGCCGATTTTGTTAAACCATCACAGTTTATTACAGATAAGCCAGTAATGTATGTTTGTAATGTAGATGAAGGATCAGCGGTTTCTGGTAATGCTTATGTAGATTTAGTTAAAGAAGCTGTTAAAGATGAAAAGGCTGAAGTTTTAGTTTTAGCAGTTGGTACAGAAGCAGATATTAATGAGTTAGATGATTACGAAGAGCGTCAAATGTTTTTACAAGATATAGGTTTAGAAGAAGCAGGTTCTGCTAAATTAATTCGTTCGGCTTATAAGCTTTTAAATCAACAAACCTATTTTACTGCAGGTGTAAAAGAAGTTCGTGCTTGGACAATAGATATTGGAGCTACTGCGCCACAAGCAGCGGGTGTTATTCATACCGATTTTGAAAAAGGATTTATACGTGCAGAGGTTATTGCATTTAACGATTTTGTAAGCTATGGTAGTGAAGCTAAAGTGAAAGAAGCAGGTAAAATGCGTGTAGAAGGTAAAAATTACATTGTAAAAGATGGAGATGTGATGCACTTTTTGTTTAATGTGTAATAATTTTTATTTAATAATTTTATTACAGGTAAGAAATATATTATATTTGCGCTGAGCTATTGATAGAAATATTACACATATGCCTATAATCAAAATAAAAACTGAAATACAGTCAGAAAAAAAAAAGTGTTTTGATTTAGCCAGAAACATTGAACTACATCAGCAATCATTAGAGTTTTCTGGCGAAAAAGCTATTGCAGGAAAAACAAAAGGACTCATAGAAAAAGGTGAATGGGTTAGTTGGGAAGCAAAACATTTTGGTCTTGTACAGCATTTAACATCTAAAATTACGGAATTTGAAGCGCCTAATTATTTTGTAGACGAAATGGTTCTGGGAGCTTTTAAATCATTTCGACATGAGCATTATTTTGAAGAAACAAATGCTGGAACTTTAATGACAGAGGTTTTTTATTTTGAGTCACCTTTAGGGATTTTAGGTAAAATAGCAAATGCGCTTTTTTTAAAGCGATATATGACAAACCTTTTAAAGGCTAGAAATAAGTTTTTAAAAGAAAAAGCAGAGACTTCAGAAGTGTAGATTTCCTAATTATTTATCTAATTTATAAAATATTAGTTTTTAATAATGCATTTGATTATCAAAGGTTTGTTCCTGATAATCTAACCTGAACATCGTAATTCTTCATTTTTATAATAAGTCATTAATTATTACAATTCTAAATTCGCGCTATGCAAACAAAAAGAAGTTTTTGGTACGGTATAGTAATAGGTGTTTTAGGGATTGTGCTTTTTTCCTCAAAAGCAGTTATGGTAAAATTAGCCTATAATTATAAGGTTGATGCTATAAGTATATTGTTACTGCGTATGTTGTTTTCATTTCCTTTTTATGTAGTTATAGCTTATGCGTATGGAAAGAAGACTAGCGATTCTGTAGTAAAGGAAAAGGATTATGTTTGGATTATCTTTTTTGGTTTTATTGGTTATTATTTAGCAAGTTATTTCGATTTTGTAGGTCTTACTTATATTAAAGCAAGTTTAGAGCGTATTATTCTATTTATATATCCAACTATAGTTATTCTTTTAAATAAATTGTTTTTAAAACAGCCCATAACTAAAATTCAAGCAGGAGCTATTGGATTAACTTATTTAGGAATAGTTATAGCTTTTTGGGACGAAGTAGTTATTTCAGGAACAAATACATATTTAGGAGGTTTCTTTATTTTATTAAGCGCTATAACGTATGCATCTTATTTAGTAGGAAGTGGTTGGTTAATTCCAAAATTTGGAGTCATGAAGTTTACAGCATATGCTATGTTAGTTTCATGTGTATGTGTATTTATTCATTATGGTATAATAAATAAAACAGATTTATTTAGCTTTTCTTGGCAAGTGTATTTATTAGGGTTTTTAATTGCCGTTTTTGCAACTGTTATACCTTCGTTTTTAGTGTCTGCTTCTATAAAAATGATTAGTTCTTCAAATTTTGCAATAGTTGCAGGTATCGGACCCATTTCAACTATTATTTTAGCAGCAATTTTTTTAAATGAAACATTAACTTTGTTGCAGTTATTCGGAGCTTTAATAGTTATTATTGGTATATTGTTTGTTTCTATTAAAAAAAGTAAATAGCTAGTTTAAAGGTTCTCAACAATAAGCAACCTATATTGTTAATTACTTTGTGTAAAGGTTATTTCTTTTTTTACGAGGTTGTATTATATTAGCATCCAATCATGAAATTTTACTAAACACCTACTATGGCTGAACAATCTAACTATACCGAAGATAATATACGTTCACTTGATTGGAAAGAGCATATTCGTATGCGTCCAGGAATGTATATTGGTAAGCTTGGTGATGGATCTTCTCCTGATGATGGTATTTATATTCTACTAAAAGAGGTTTTAGACAACTCCATTGATGAGTTTGTAATGGGAGCTGGAAAAACTATTGAAATTTCTATTCAAGGCACTAAAGTTACTGTTCGAGATTATGGTCGTGGTATTCCTTTAGGAAAAGTGGTAGATGTAGTTTCTAAAATGAATACTGGTGGGAAGTACGATTCCAAAGCATTTAAAAAATCGGTAGGTTTAAATGGCGTTGGTACAAAAGCAGTAAATGCATTATCGTCTTTTTTTAGAGTAGAATCTACACGCGATAGTAAAAGTGCTTCCGCAGAGTTTGAGCAAGGAAGCTTAATTAATCAAGATCTATTAGAAGAAACGTCTCGCCGAAAAGGAACCAAAGTATCTTTTATTCCAGATGAATCAATTTTTAAAAATTATAAGTTTAGAAATGAATACATAGTTAGAATGCTTAAAAACTATGTGTACTTAAATCCTGGTTTAACTATAGTTTTTAATGGAGAAAAGTATTTTAGTGAAAACGGATTAAAAGATTTACTGAATGAAAAAATTGCAGAATCCGATTTATTATATCCAATAATTCATCTTAGAGGCGATGATATTGAAGTTGCCTTAACACATAGTAAAACGCTTTATAGTGAAGAATACAATAGTTTTGTAAACGGGCAAAACACCACACAAGGTGGTACGCATTTAAATGCTTTTAGAGAATCGTTGGTTAGAACTATTCGTGAGTTTTATGGCAAAAATTTTGATGCTTCTGATGTTAGAAAGTCGGTTGTAAGTGCCATTGCTATTAAAGTTATGGAGCCTGTTTTTGAAAGTCAAACAAAAACAAAGTTAGGTTCTACCGATATGGGTGGCGATTTGCCTACTGTTAGAACCTATATTAATGATTTTATTAAAACCCATCTAGATAATTATTTACATAAAAATCCAGAAACAGCCGATAAATTACAACGTAAAATTCTACAAGCAGAACGAGAGCGTAAGGAGCTATCAGGTATTCGTAAGCTAGCTAAAGACCGTGCTAAAAAGGCAAGTCTTCATAATAAAAAGTTACGCGATTGTCGTGTGCATTTTGGTGATACAAAAAATGAAAGAAATTTAGAAACAACGCTTTTTATAACAGAGGGAGATTCTGCTTCAGGAAGTATTACTAAATCACGTGATGTAAATACACAAGCTGTTTTTAGTTTAAAAGGGAAACCTTTAAACTGTTTTGGGCTAAGTAAGAAAATTGTTTATGAAAATGAAGAGTTTAATTTATTGCAGGCCGCTTTAAATATAGAAGAAAGCCTTGAAGATTTAAGATATAATAATATTGTAATTGCTACTGATGCCGATGTAGATGGTATGCATATTAGATTGTTGTTAATTACCTTTTTCCTTCAGTTTTTTCCTGAAGTTATAAAAAATGGACACTTGTATATATTGCAAACACCTTTGTTTAGGGTGCGTAATAAAAAAGAAACCATTTATTGTTATTCTGAAGATGAACGTAGAAATGCTATTGAAAAACTAAAACCAAAACCAGAAATAACTCGATTTAAAGGACTTGGTGAAATTTCACCAGACGAGTTCAAACATTTTATTGGAGACGATATTCGTTTAGATCCTATTATGTTAGATGATAATATGTCAATTGATGAATTATTAGCGTTTTATATGGGGAAAAATACGCCAACTAGACAAGAATTTATTATTGATAATTTGAAGGTTGAATTAGATATTATTGAATAATTAGTACTTTATAAAATGAAATATGTATTTAAAATCGATAAAAATGAGAATTACATAAAAAAATAAGTTAAAATTAGTAAACATATATGAGTTTAGTTTTAAATTTGCAGAGTAAATAAGTAAATTTATTAATTACCTTATAAAAGGTCTAAAACTATACAGATATGTTATACAATAAAAAAGAACAAGGAAAAATAAAAAGATCTTACTCTCACTTACATTTAACTAATTTTGTGAATAACGAAAGACAAGGGAATTCTTCCAGATCTTATGCACATTTACATATTAATAACTTTATGGAAGAAGTAAGAAAAGAAAGAAGTAGAATTAAATCTGTATTAAGCAGAAAACCTAAAATAGCCTAATTAATTAATGATTGAAGACAGCGACGATTTAATTAACGAACAAGACAAGCCACAAGAAACCATAACCCGTATAACGGGCATGTATAAAGATTGGTTTTTAGATTACGCATCATACGTTATTTTAGAACGAGCTGTACCAGCCATTGAAGACGGCTTTAAACCAGTACAGCGTCGCATCATGCATTCTATGAAAGATTTGGATGATGGGCGCTATAATAAAGTTGCCAATATTGTTGGTCATACCATGCAATACCATCCACACGGAGATGCAAGTATTGCTGATGCTATGGTGCAAATTGGGCAAAAAGATTTATTAATTGATACCCAAGGAAACTGGGGTAATATCTTAACAGGCGATCGTGCTGCAGCTTCTCGTTATATTGAAGCACGAATTTCTAAATTTGGATTAGATGTTGTTTTTAATCCAAAAATAACAGAATGGCAAGCCAGTTATGATGGTAGAAGAAAAGAACCTGTAAATCTACCTGTTATGTTTCCCTTGCTTCTAGCTCAAGGAGGCGAAGGAATTGCAGTTGGTTTGTCTACCAAAATACTACCACACAATTTTATAGAACTTATTGATGCTTCAATAAAGCATTTGCAAGGTAAGCGATTTACACTTTTACCCGATTTTCCAACAGCAGGAATAGCCGATTTTTCTAATTATAATGATGGATTACGTGGTGGTAAAGTACGGGTGCGTGCTAAAATTTCTCAATTAGATAAAAATACCTTAGTTATAACAGAAATTCCTTTTGGAACTACAACTTCTACTTTAATAGATTCTATTTTAAAGGCGAATGATAAAGGGAAAATTAAGGTTAAAAAAATTGAAGATAATACAGCCGCTGAGGTTGAAATATTAGTACACTTACCATCTGGTTTATCACCAGATAAAACTATTGATGCTTTATTTGCTTTTACAAGCTGCGAGTCTTCAATTTCGCCTTTAGGTTGTGTTATTGAAGATAATAAACCATTATTTATTGGTGTTACTGAAATGTTGAGACGCTCAACCGATAACACCGTTCAGCTTTTAAAACAAGAATTAGAAATAAAATTAGGAGAGTTTGAAGAACAATGGCATTTTGCTTCTTTAGAACGTATTTTTATTGAAAATAGAATTTATCGTGATATTGAAGAAGAAGAAACCTGGGAAGGTGTTATTAGTGCCATTGATAAAGGACTTCAGCCACATATAAAACATTTAAAACGTGCGATTACAGAAGATGATATTGTACGTTTAACAGAAATTCGTATTAAACGTATTTCAAAATTTGATATTGATAAAGCACAACAAAAAATAGATGCTTTAGAAGCTCAAATAGCTGAAATAAAGCATCATTTAGCAAACTTAATAGATTATGCTATTGCTTACTTTACAAGACTTAAAAAAGAATATGGAGAAGGAAGAGAGCGTAAAACAGAAATTAGAACTTTTGATGATGTAGATGCTACTAAAGTGGTTATTAGAAACACCAAGCTTTATGTAAATAGAGAAGAAGGTTTTATAGGTACGTCTTTACGTCGTGATGAATATGTTTGTGATTGTAGTGATATAGATGATATAATAGTGTTTACTAAGCAAGGTAAAATGATGGTTACCAAGGTAGATTCTAAAACCTTTATAGGTAAAGATATTATTCATGTTGCTGTGTTTAAAAAGAAAGATAAGCGTACTATTTATAATATGATTTATCGTGATGGTAGTAAAGGACCATCTTATATAAAACGCTTTGCAGTAACCTCAATTACTCGTGATAGAGAATACGATTTAACTAACGGAAATAAAAGCTCTACAGTTTTATATTTTTCGGCAAACCCAAATGGAGAAGCAGAAGTTATTACCGTTTTATTGAGACAAGCAGGAAGTATTAAGAAACTAAAATGGGATATTGATTTTGCTGATATTTTAATAAAAGGTCGAGTTTCTAAAGGAAATTTAGTTACTAAATATTCAATTAAACGTATTGAGCTAAAAGAAAAAGGAGTGTCTACATTAAAACCACGCAAAATATGGTTTGATGATACTGTACAAAGACTTAATGTAGATGGTAGAGGCGAATTGGTTGGCGAATTTAGGGGAGAAGATAAATTGCTTATAATTAATCAGTCAGGTATTGTTAAAACAGTAACTCCTGAAGTTACTATGCATTTTGATGACGATATGATTGTAATGGAGAAATGGGTGCCTAAAAAACCAATATCTGTTGTTTATTTTAATGGAGAAAAGGAGTTGTATTATGTAAAACGTTTTTTAATAGAGAATGAGGGTAGAGAAGAATCTTTTATTTCAGAACATCCTAATTCACAATTAGAAATTGTTTCAACCGATTGGAAACCTATGGCAGAAATTGTTTTTGCTAAAGAACGTGGTAAAGATAGAAAAGAGAATTTAGAGATTAATTTAGAAGAATTTATTTCAATAAAAGGTATTAATGCTTTAGGTAATCAATTAACAAAAGAAAAGGTTAATCAAATAAACTTGCTAGAACCTTTGCCTTATGATGCACCTGAAGAAGTTCATGCAGATGATTTAGAAGTTATTGATGAAATAGAGATGTCTACTGAAATTAAAAAAGATTCTACTGAAAATACTGAAGAATCAAAAAATAATGGAGAATTAGAGGATGATGAAGGACAAACTACTTTGTTTTAAACTACTTTTTTAATAATCAGTAATTTTTCTACTTGAAAATAGATTAATCAAATTATTCAGTATTTCAATATAATCAGTTAATTGCTTTTTGGCTATAAATTCGTTAGCTCTATGGGCTTGGTCAATAGATCCTGGACCACAAACAATACTTTGTATACCAGCTTCATTAAATTGTCCAGCTTCCGATGCATAAGCTACAGTTCCAATATTTGTATTAGAATTTATTTCTTTCATGAGTTTAACAATCTCAGAATCTTCCTCTGTTAAAAAACTAGGAACTGGTGCGTGAATTTCTTCAGTTTCAATTTTAAAACTGGGAAATAAAGGTTTTAATGCTTCAATTCTATTATTACAATGCGCTTTAAATTCATTTATAATGTCCGATAAATTATTATTAGGAATCATTCTAGCGTCCCAAGAAAAATAAGTTTTATCAGCAATAACATTTGGAGCAATGCCTCCATGAATTATACCTGTATGTAAAGAGGAATGAGGCGGTGAAAAACGATTGTCAATACTTTCAGAATCAACCAATACATTCATTTTATTTTCTAACCATAAAATTAATCGAGCAGCTTCATGAATAGCACTAACTTCTTTTCTAATACCACTACTATGTCCAGCAGAACCGTTTACTTTAGTTGTGTATAAACAAATACCTTTGTGTCCAATAATAGGTTGTAATAGTGTTGGTTCGCCTATTATAGCATATTTTGGTTTTTCAGGGTAATGGTTTATTAAATGTGCTATTAATTCTGGAGCAGCCAAACAACCTATTTCTTCATCATAAGAAAAAGCGAAATAGATGGGTTTTTTTAAATCTGCTTTAACTAAATTAGGTAACAAACTTAAACAACAGGCAATAAACCCTTTCATATCGCAAGATCCTCTACCATATAATTTACCGTCACCTTTATCGGTTAAAGTAAATGGGTTGGTTTCCCAATCTTGACCTTTAACAGGAACAACATCAGTATGTCCAGATAAAATAATACCTCCACTTTTTGCGTGTCCTATTCTACAATGTAAGGATGCTTTATTGCCTTCTTTATTAGGAACTAATGTACAAGCTATATTAAATGATTCAATATAATTTTTAATCCAATGAATTATACTTAAGTTGTTTTCTCCTCCTAAAACAGGAAAAGAAACAAGCTTCGATAATATAGCTTCTGTAGTCATTTAATAGTTATTCAAAAAGATTATAATTCTTTTTGAGCCGTTAACTCAGCAATTTTACAAATAACCTCAGTAGCTTTAATCATACTTTCTACAGGAACATATTCATAGCGCCCGTGAAAATTATGTCCACCAGCAAATATATTAGGACAAGGTAATCCCATATAACTTAGTTGCGACCCATCAGTACCGCCACGAATAGCTTTTATTAAAGGCGTAATACCCAATTGCTTCATGGCTTCTTCAGCAATATCAACAATATGCATAACAGGTTCTACCTTCTCTTTCATATTATAATACTGATCTTTAATTTCGGTTACAATAACTTCTCTACCATATTGTGAATTAAGCTCATTGGTAAGTTTTGTCATCACTTCTTTTCTAGCTTCAAAATGCCCTCTATCGTGGTCGCGAATAATGTATTCTAAAGTTGTTTCTTCTACATCACCATGAATATTATGTAAATGAAAGAAGCCTTCGTAACCTGTTGTATGCTCTGGTGTTTCCATTCGAGGAAGCGAGTTTATAAACTCTTGGGCGATGTACATAGAATTAATCATTTTTCCTTTAGCATAACCAGGATGTACAATTTTCCCTTTTACTTTTACAACGACTCCGGCTGCGTTAAAATTTTCGTATTCTAGTTCGCCTATTTGACTACCATCCATAGTGTAAGCCCAATCTGCAGCAAAGTTTTTAACATCAAATTTATGTGCGCCTCTGCCAATTTCTTCATCGGGTGTAAAACCAATACGAATTTTTCCGTGTTTAATTTCTGGATGATTTATTAAATATTCCATGGCAGACACTATTTCGCAAATACCTGCTTTATCATCGGCTCCTAAAAGTGTAGTGCCATCTGTAGTTATTAAAGTTTGTTCTTTGTATAATAGTAAATCTTCAAAATAATCGGGCGATAGAATGATATTTTCAGATTCGTTTAAAATAATATCTTTTCCATCATAATTTTCAATAATTTGAGGTTTTACATTAGCTCCTGTAAAATCTGGAGAAGTATCAAAATGAGAAATAAAACCAATAGTTGGTACATCATGATTAACATTACTTGGTAATGTTGCCATAATGTATGCGTTTTCATCAATAGTTATTTCTTGTAATCCAATGGTTTTTAGTTCTTCTACAAGTTTATTGGCTAAGTCCCATTGTTTTTTTGTGCTTGGAGTAGTGTTTGATGTAGGGTCAGATTCTGTATCAACAGTAACATAACTTATAAATCGTTTAATGATGTGTTCTTTTGAAATCATTATTATGGAAATTTAAAATTTGAGTGAGATAAGTATAAAAAATTATTACGCCTCTAAAATACGACTAATAATTTTTTTGTCTTTTGAATTGTTAATTTTTTTATTTAGAAGTACTTTTGTATAAATAAAATTAGATGTACAAATTACTGTTACGACCTCTTTTCTTTCTTTTCGATCCAGAAAAAATTCACCATTTTACTTTCTCATTAATAAAATTTACTTGTAAAATCCCAGGTTTTTCAGCTATATATAGAAGTATATATGTTGTTGATGATGAAAAGTTAGAGCGTAAATTATTCGGATTGACGTTTAAAAATCCTGTTGGATTAGCGGCAGGTTTTGACAAAAATGCGGTATTGTATAATGAATTAGCAAATTTCGGATTTGGTTTTATTGAAATTGGAACAGTAACACCAAAAGCACAAGCAGGAAATCCTAAAAAACGCTTATTTAGATTAAAAGAGGATCAAGGTATTATAAACCGTATGGGGTTTAATAATGAAGGTGTTAAAACAGCCATAACTCAATTAAAGAAGAATAAAGGCAAATTAATAATAGGTGGTAATATTGGAAAAAATACCGATACAAAACCAGAAGATTATACCAAAGATTATTTAGAATGCTTTAATGCATTGCATCCTTATGTAGATTATTTTGTACTTAACGTGAGTTGCCCAAACGTTGGAAGTCATGCTAAATTGAATGATAAAGATTATTTAGAAGAATTAATTGGAGCAGTACAAAAAGCTAATAATACTTTTGAAAACCAGAAACCTATTCTTTTAAAAATAGCACCAGATTTAAATAATACTCAACTTGATGAAATTATAGATCTTATAGCTGAAACAAATTTAGATGGTGTTATTGCAAGTAATACATCTACTAACAGAAATGGTTTAAAAGCTTCGAAAGAGCAGCTTGAGCATATTGGAAACGGTGGTTTAAGTGGGAAACCTATTAAAGAAAAAAGCACAAAAGTTATTAAATATTTATCAGAAAAAAGTAAAAAATCTTTCCCTATTATAGGAGTTGGTGGTATTCATTCTGCTCAAGATGCGCTGGAAAAAATTGCAGCAGGAGCCGATTTAGTACAAGTTTATACTGGTTTTATTTACGAAGGTCCTAGTTTGGTAAAGGCAATAAATAAAGCCATTATTAAAACTCAATAAGGTTATTTTATAATTTTCTTTACTGTTCTAGAATGTGCATTGCTAACTGTAAGCAAGTAGGTTCCTGAAGATAAACTACTCACATTTATTGGCAGGTTTGTAAGTGTTCCAGATAAAAATATTTGACCATACACATTAGAAATGCTATACTGAGTGATTTCACTTGGCGAATTAGTCGAAATATTTATTATTCCATTTTTAATAGGGTTTGGGAATACTTTAGCAACTAAATAATTTGATATTGGAACATCTATTGTTTTAATAAAAATATTATCTATAGCAATATCAGAATCCCAACTCTCACCACGAACAGCTCTAAACCTAACTTTTATAGTTTGATTTGTATATCTTGATAAGTTTATTGTTTTAACAATAAAGTCATCACTCTGATAAATTTGTTGGTTGCCATAAAGCGGGCTTATAATATCATTTATATCGCCAGCTTCTGTAATTAAATCTACGTGTAATTCTCCCATATGTTCACCAAACATATGGTATGAAAAATCTAATGCAGAGTTTTCATTGTTAACATTTATACAAGGCGAAATAAATTCTGCTACATCACCAGGTTCTGCACCAGAAGCTTCCGCATATATATAAGTATTGGTTTTGTTATTGGGTGATTTTTGTAATAACGGACCTGTTTTATCTGAAGCTGTTTCTCCTTTATTTAATAACCAATTATAGCCATTTTCAGAAGTGTCTTTAATGGTCCAATTCAAATCACTAAGTAAATTAAAACCTTCAAAGTCTTCACTAAAATTTGTTATTGAAGCTCCAACTTTTATAAATTTTGAAAATGTTTTTGTAATAGTTCTAGATTTGTTTGAAACCATAAGCGTTATATCATAGACACCTACGTTATATGTATGAGAAACTTCTTTTGTATTATAGTCAATAACGCCATCACCATCAATATCCCATTCCCATTTAGTTATATTATCACAATTACTTTTAAAGTTAACAGTGAGCGTGTTATCACAAGTTTGAGAACTATCAAAAGTAAATTCTGCATTGAATGAAGAACAAGCTAAATAACTTTTTGTAGTTTGGTAAAATGCGTACATGCGAGCAAGTTGCTGAGGTGTAAAATGGTTTCTACATGCTTTTCTAGAATACGACATTATATTTTTAGTGTCTGGAGTATATTTATCTCCATTAGCATCAGTTTTAGAACCAGTATATTCACAAAAATTATTAATGTTTGCATTTGATAAGCCAGGGTCTGCAGGTGTATCACAAATGCCATCACCGTCAGTATCACAATTGCTACCATCTACTAACTCTGTCGATGTGTCATTTGGTCCATGAGTATGTATTAAAGAGAAAAAATGTCCCATTTCATGTACTAATGATGAGTTGTTTGTTGCACAATTATTATTTATGACAATTATATCTTTTCTGCCTTCATTATCTGAATAGCCACAAATACTTTCATCAAAGGTGTTTTTAATAGAATGGGTGAAATAAATATTTATAACATTTGGAGAATTATATGTTTCTATTAAGTTTCTTTCATCACCTTTTGTTATGTGTACTAATTCGTCATTATCAATATAATTTATATCATCACATATAAAAAACTCCATGTAAGCATCAGCATAAATAATATTCAAATTAGAAATAGCCTCATTAATTTCAGAAACACTAATACCATTTGAGCCATTTGAATACCTTAAAACATTAACTCTAACTGGAATAGAATTAATAATTTTTATTGTGCTGTTTTTACTATTTGTATTATTTAATTTTTTTTGAAAAAAAGTTTGCTCGTATTCTTGAATTTGAGATTTAATGCTTTTTAAATATTCAAGAGATTTTTCAGAAGTTGTAGTTCCACAAAATTTAGTTTCGTTTTGAGAATACGAAGCTTTACTAATCAGAATGAAAATGGTTAGTAGGGCTAAATTAAGTATATATTTTAAAACATTCATTTGGGGAAAACATTTTTCCAAATGTATCTGTTAATTAATCTTGTAAAAAATAAAAACGTTAAACCGTAAGGTTTTATCGGTTAATATAATCATTATTAGTTGTTAATTTTTTTCTTAAACAACTGTTTTGATTGAGAATACAAACCAAGAAATGTTTTTATGTAAACAAACATAATTACGTCTTACAAAATAATAGTATTTTTATCCGCATAATTTAGGAAGTACAAATGTCTAATCTAGTTAAAATTATTGAGTGCCCACGTGATGCTATGCAGGGAATAAAACAATTTATTCCAACAAAGCAGAAGGTTCAATATATCCAGTCATTATTGCGTGTAGGTTTTGATACTATTGATTTTGGCAGTTTTGTGTCTCCTAAAGCTATTCCTCAAATGGTTGATACTGCAGCGGTGTTATCTCAGTTAGATTTAAGCACAACAAAAAGTAAGCTGTTGTCTATTGTAGCTAATACAAGAGGTGCAGAATTAGCTTCAGTTCATTCAGAAATAAATTATTTAGGTTATCCCTTTTCTATTTCTGAAAACTTTCAAATGCGTAATACGCATAAAACTATTGCACAATCTGTTGTAACGCTTTCTGAAATTTTAGAAATAGCTAATAAATCTAACAAAGAAGTTGTTGTTTACATATCCATGGGTTTTGGAAACCCATATGGCGATCCTTGGAATGTTGATATAGTAGGCGAGTGGACAGAGAGGTTAGCAAAAATGGGAGTGAAAATTCTATCGCTAAGTGATACTGTTGGAACATCAAATTCAGAGAGTATTAATTATTTATTTTCAAACTTAATTCCTTTATATCCTCATATTGAGTTTGGTGCACATTTGCACACCACTCCATCTTCTTGGTTCGAAAAAGTTGATGCAGCTTATAAAGCTGGATGTTTAAGATTTGATGGTGCAATTCAAGGGTTTGGTGGTTGCCCTATGGCTAAAGATGAATTAACAGGCAATATGCCAACCGAGAAATTATTATCTTATTTTACTTCTAAAAAAGAGAACAATTTAAACGCACTTAGTTTCGAAAGTGCTTACAATGAAGCTTCCAAAATATTCTTGAAATATCATTAGTTAGTTATAATGATTGCGTTTTAAGTATTTGATTTACAGTTGATTTGTTGTTTTATTTAAATTTAATCTAAATAAATTTTGCTTAAGTGATTATGTGTTTTATATTTGCAACTTTAAATTTCAATATTATTTATAATAAGTCTAAATAAAAACAAATAATTAATAGAACTAATGAAAAAAATAACTTTACTTCTTAGCATTTTAGTAGCATCAATCAGTTTTGCACAAACGGTTCCAGATTCACTTAATACAAACCCTCAAAACCAGCAAAATGCTGCACAACGTATTTTGTCTGGAAATATTAATACAGGAGTCACTGTTGGAGGTTATGGCGAAATAACCTATAACCAACCCGATAGTAAAAATGGTGAGTTAGATGTACAACGTTTAGTTTTATTATTTGGTTATAAATTTAATGATAAAGTACAATTTGTAACAGAAGTAGAATTAGAACATGTAGAAGAGGTATTTGTAGAACAAGCTTTTTTGCAATATAGCTTAAGCAATAATGTAAACCTTCGTGGAGGTTTAATGTTAGTGCCAATGGGTATTACAAACGAGTATCACGAACCTACAACATTTAATGGCGTTGAAAGACCAAGTATTGATGGCAGTATTGTGCCTACAACATGGAGAGAAATTGGTATTGGTGTAGCTGGTAGATTTAATGAGCTCTCTTTACGTTATCAAGCTTATATTTTTAATGGGTTTCAATCTGTGAACGGTTCTAAAGTTTTAGGTGGCAAAAACGGATTACGTAATGGGCGTCAAAAAGGAATGCAGTCAACTGTAAATTCACCAACTTTATCAGGTAAGTTAGATTATTATGGACTTCCAGGGTTGCGTTTAGGTTTATCAGGATACTTTGGACGCACACAAGCTGAAGACGATGTAGATATGATTGACGGTGCCGATGTTGGTATATCAATGATTGGTTTAGATGCGCGTTATGGATACAAACGTTTTACAGCACGCGGTCAGTTTATCCATGCTAGTATTAGCGATACAGAAGATTATAATAATCTAAACAATGCCGATTTAGGTTCAGCCCTTCAAGGTTGGTATTTAGAGAGTGCTTACAATTTATTACCGTTAGAAAAACAACAACAATTATTTGCTTTTGCACGTTATTCGAGCTACGATACACATGCATCGGTAGCAGGTACATTACCAAGAAATGATAGTTATAATAGAGACGAATGGACACTTGGTTTAAGTTATAAATTAGCACCAGGAGCTGTGGTAAAAGCAGATTATCAAATTAAAAATAACGCAACCACAACAGATGTTAATAATCAACTAAACGTTGGTATAGGCGTTTGGTTCTAAAATAATTTTAGGGTTACCTTTACTGATAGTTATCTGGACGTAATTCCTAAATGTAAGTAAATCTAAAAGCAATTACCAAAAATTAAGTTTTGGTAATTGTCTATTTTGTATTTAAGTTGTATGAACAATAAAAAACAATACTTTTGTAATATGAGTTTTAAACATATTTTATTATTATTTCTGGTTTTCATTTTAATGTCTTTTAATTTTAATAAAGACCTTGATAAGAAAATAGATAAAGAAATTAAAGAAACATTTGGTATTGAAAATTACTCTTATAATTTCACGGAAATTCCAGAAGATATTTTAAAAAAACTGCCATCTAAATTTGATAATGAAAATTTATTATCAATTAAAACAAGCGATACTTTAGTAGGATATGTTTATACAGGTAAAGCACCTAGTAAAACAGATAGTTTTGATTTTTTAGTACTGTTAGATAAAGATTTAATAGTATTGAAAACAAAAATTTTAGTATACCGCGAAGATTATGGTGCAGAAATTGGTAGTAAACGTTGGTTAAAACAGTTTATTGGTAAAACTCAAAACGATAATTTAAGTTACGGAGATAATATTGTTGCTATTTCTGGTGCAACCATTTCAGTTCGATCCATGACGAATGCTATGAACAACTTATTACAATCTTTAAAAGTATTGCACTCTAAAAACATCCTGTAAATGCAATTAAACGGACTTATATTTACGCTTCCTAAAGAAATTAAATTATTAATTGGTGCTTTTATTATTGTATTAAGTATAGGTTTTTATACAGGATTATTATTTGTTGGAGAAACTTCAACAGCAAATCCCAATGGTATAGAAGAACAATATTTAGGAAATGAAGATGATGAAAATGCCGAAGTAATGCGCTTTAAAAAAAGTGATAAAGAAATGCTTACTTTGGTTCATAATCATATTCTATCTATGTCCATTATTTTCTTTTTATTAGGTGGCATTGTATCAATTACAAAGCTTAATAATAAGTTGAAACTAATTTTAATAACAGAACCTTTTGTTTCAGTGATACTTACTTTTGGAGGTCTCTATTTATTATGGACTGGTTTACTCTGGATGAAATACATTGTAATGATTTCAGGTATATTAATGACGATTATTTATACAACATCTGTAGTTGTTATTTTAAGTCAACTTCTAAAGAAAAAGATAATTTTGTAGCAATAAAAAACTTAACAATTAATTATAATTAAACAAGTTAATAAAATTGTATATTTGCACGCAATTATAACCTAATTGCAACATGACTGCACATCAAGATAAAATACTAGGAGAAGGTTTAACCTATGACGACGTTCTTTTAGTTCCAGCTTTTTCAGAAGTTCTTCCACGTGAAGTAAATATTCAATCAAAATTCACTCGAAACATTACTATTAATGTACCTATTGTCTCTGCGGCTATGGATACTGTTACCGAAAGTAAAATGGCAATTGCCATGGCACAAGAAGGTGGTATTGGTGTTTTACATAAAAACATGAGCATTGAGGCCCAGGCTTTAAAAGTAAGGAAAGTAAAACGTGCCGAGAGTGGTATGATTATAGATCCTGTTACTTTGCCTTTATCAGCAACTGTTTTAGATGCCAAACAAAATATGGCAGAACATGGCATTGGAGGTATTCCAATTATTGATGCCGAAGGCATTTTAAAAGGTATTGTTACCAATCGCGATTTACGTTTCGAACATCAAAATGAAAGACCTATTACTGAGGTTATGACAAGTGAAAACTTGGTTACTGCTGCTGTAGGAACATCATTAGGTGATGCCGAATCTATTTTGCAAAAACATAAAATTGAAAAGCTACTTATTGTAGATGATAATTATAAACTCTCGGGTTTAATTACTTTTAGAGATATTACAAAGCTTACATTAAAGCCAATAGCTAATAAAGATGAATTCGGTCGTTTGCGTGTTGCAGCAGCCATTGGTGTAACAGGTGATGCTGTTGATAGGGCAGAAGCTTTAGTAAGCGCAGGCGTTGATGCTGTAGTTATTGATACAGCGCACGGACATACAAAAGGTGTGGTAGCTGTTTTAAAAGAAATAAAAGCCAAATTTCCACAGTTAGATGTTATTGTTGGAAACATTGCAACTGGTACTGCTGCTAAATATTTAGTAGAAGCAGGAGCCGATGCAGTAAAAGTTGGTATTGGTCCAGGATCAATTTGTACTACACGTGTAGTTGCGGGTGTTGGTTTTCCTCAATTTTCTGCGGTATTAGAAGTTGCTGCAGCTATTAAAGGAACTGGTGTTCCTGTAATTGCCGATGGGGGTATTCGTTATACAGGTGATATTCCTAAAGCCATTGCTGCTGGTGCCGATACGGTGATGTTAGGATCGCTTTTAGCAGGAACTAAAGAATCGCCAGGAGAAACTATTATTTACGAAGGACGTAAGTTTAAGTCTTATCGAGGAATGGGTTCTGTTGAAGCTATGAAAGAAGGTAGTAAAGATCGTTACTTCCAAGATGTAGAAGACGATATTAAAAAATTAGTACCAGAAGGTATTGTAGGTCGTGTACCTTATAAAGGTGAATTGTTTGAAAGCATTCATCAATTTATAGGTGGTTTACGTGCTGGTATGGGCTATTGTGGAGCAAAAGATGTTGCTACTTTAAAAGAAAACGGACAGTTTGTTAAAATTACAGCAAGTGGTATTAACGAAAGTCACCCACATGATGTAACCATTACTAAAGAATCTCCTAACTATTCTAGGTAGATTATATTTATAATACATTAAAAAAAGGCTCAAGTTTTATTGTGAAACTTGAGCCTTTTTTATTGATGTATTTTGTGTACTTGTTTTTTAAATAGTCATGACTACAACTTTATATTAACTATAACTTTCTTGATAAAATATAAGTATTTTGTTATTAATTTAAAGCCTCTTTATAGGTTTTAAGACAACGTTCTCTCGCCATTTTATGATCTACAATTGGTGTTGGGTAGGTGGGTTCTTGAAAATCTGGCACCCATTGTTTTATGTATTCTAAGTTTTTATCAAACTTTTCAATTTGAGTTGTTGGATTAAAAATTCTAAAATAAGGTGCGGCATCTACACCGCAACCAGCAACCCATTGCCAATTACCTACATTGCTTGCCATATCATAATCGTGCAGTTTTTTTGCAAAATAAGCTTCGCCCCAACGCCAATCAATTAATAAATGCTTACATAAAAAACTACCAACTAACATTCGTACCCGATTATGCATAAAGCCAGTTTGATTTAATTGTCGCATGCCAGCATCAACAAGCGGATAACCCGTTTTACCTTCGCACCAAGCTTTAAATTCGGTTTCATTATTGCGCCAAACAATAAAATCATATTGCGGTTTAAAACTTTCATTTTGTGTTTGTGGAAAGTGCCATAATATTTGGGCGAAAAATTCACGCCAAATAAGTTCTTGCCAAAATATTTCATTCTTTTGTATGGTTGCCTTTTTTACTATGTTGCGAATACTTACCGTACCAAAACGTAAATGTGGTCCTAACTTAGTGGTACTGTCTTGTGCAGGAAAGTTTCGGGTTTCTTCGTAATTTTCAATAAGATTAGGATTAACAGTATAAGGTTCAATATTTTGATTAGATTTTGAAAAACCAATATCTGCTAATTTTAAATTTGAAAAGTCTTGATTTGAAATAAGGTTTGATAATAGTGTTTCCGATGGATAGGTTTTAAAATCAAGTACTCTAAAAGTGTCTTTCCAACGTTTCATGTAAGGCGTGTAAACCAAGTAAGGTTTACCATCGTTTTTGGTAATTTCGTTTTTTTCAAAAATAACCTGATCTTTATAGGTTTTAAAATTTACATTATGAGTTTTTAAAAGCGTTTCAATTTTAAAGTCACGTTCTTTTGCATATGGTTCGTAGTCATGATTGGTGTAAATACTTTCAACTGTATAAGTCTTTAATAATTGCTTAAAAACAGCAATTGGTTTTCCGTAAAAGATAGAAATGCCACTATTATATTCTTTTTGAAGCCTTGTGTTTATTTTTTGAAGAGTTTCGTGTATAAAAGTAACGCGAGTATCATCTTTTGGCAGTTTTTGTAAAATATTCGAATCAAAAATAAAAATAGGAAGAACAGGCTTTTTGTCTTCTAATGCTTTGTATAAACCGTGATTATCATCTAATCGTAAATCACGGCGAAACCAAAATATATTTATAGTTTGTGTCATTAATAGATTATTGCGAGTTATAAACGCCAAACAATTCTTCTAGTTTTTTAGTTTGGTAGTAATTATTCATTTCCTTGTATACCGAAAATTTAGTTATGCATGAAAGTCATGCCTAATTGTATAGCAATAGTACTAAAAAGAAGTATTGCAAGATGCTTACTGTCTTTAAGTATAGAAAGATATTTTTGAATAGCTTTAATGTCACTTAGCACTTTAATTTTAAAATCGTTAATGCTTAACTTAGAAATAGATTTTAAATTAATACTTCCAGGATGATAAATATGAGCATCTGCAACTTTAATTTCTGGCAGTTCATCTTTAGTAATGTAGGAAGAAAAGGGAATTAAATTAGCATTATTGAACTTAGGTGTGGTTCTGCTAATATTTATAACTTTAGAATATTTGAGGAGTTTTTTTAATATGGCATTTTCAATGCCCTTACTTCCACCTATAACAATAATTGTTTTCATATGGGTTCAGGGCATTTTTAATTTATGGCCTGCCTTTTAGCCGTTTTTCAATTTTTTGTTTAATAACAGTTAATCGTTTCATTAGATCCATTATTTTAGGATCTTTTTTTTCTTTATAAATAGTATTTAAACTTAATATTAAATCTTTAACTTCTCTAGACGATTCAATACGCTCACTCGTTGTTTTAAAAGTGTGTTTGCGTTGTTCGAATTCTAAAGCTTTATCAATAATCTCCATAATTTCTTTTAATCTTTATTCTAATTTTATTTCATTCTGAATATGATGTTTTCCAGAATTTGACAATATAATAAAATCTAAGAGATTTCCGATTTTTATGGCACTTTATTAAGAAAAAATTAATAATTTATTTTTTTATTCCGATTTTTTTATGTTTTAATCAGTTAAAGAAGCTCTTTTAAATCGCTTTTCCATGTAAAAAGAGGTTATATCATTTTTTGAAATCGTTTTTTTCTTTGCCATAATTATTAATTTACGGTAAAGATATTAAGTGTTTGATTTATTTTAATATTTGTCAAACAAAGTAATTTCGATTTTGTGTAAACTTAAACTTTAACAACAATTGTCATCTTTTACTAGTTTACAACTAGAAACTGCTGTTATAGTTCCTAAGATTGGAGCCGATATATATAGCCATAAATATTGGAAATTTCCTGTAAATAGAGCAGGAGCAATAGATCGAATAGGGTTCATAGAAGCTTTAGTCATTGGGCCAGCAAACATAGCTTCTAAAAGTATAACACCACCAACGGCTATTGCTGCCATAGTACCTATTTCTTTACTTCCTGTAGAAATGTTCATAATTACTACCATTAAAAAGAACGTTAGTAAAAATTCTAGTATTGCAGCTTTATAAGCAGGAAAGCCTATTGCAGGAGTGGTTTCTCCTAAAAATTGGCTTTCAGGAAAAAGAAACCATAATAAGAATGCTGCTAGAATAGCTCCAATAGCTTGTGCTAAGATATATTTGGGTACTTTTTTCCAAGAGAATTTTTTAGCAAAGGCAAAACCAATAGTAACTGCAGGATTAAAATGAGCTCCTGAAATTTCTCCAAAAGCATATATCATAGCCATAACTATAAGCCCCCAAGTGGCAGCAACACCTACATGAGAAATGCTACCATTAGTAATTTCATTAATAGTCATGGCTCCACAGCCACAAAATACCATAGCAAATGTCCCTATGGTTTCAGCGTAATATTGTTTCATATTGGTTATTGTGTTCATTTTTTTTAAGCTTATTATATAATTTAGCAAATATACAATGTCTTATTTTAAGCTTTTGTTAACATATAGAAGATGTAGGAGTTGTAAATTTATTGCAACTATTAAAAAAAAATAACAATATTATGAAAAAGGTATTATTACTATTATTAGCGTTTACTACTATAAACTCTGTAAATGCTCAAATTAAAACACCACAACCAAGTCCGTTTGCTAAAATGGAACAAAAGGTTGGATTAACCGATGTGACTTTAGAATACTCCAGACCAAATATGCGAGGACGTACTATTTTTGGCGATTTAGTGCCTTATGGAAAGCTTTGGCGATTAGGAGCTAATGCCAATACAAAAATAACATTTAGTACTGATGTTACTATTAACGGACAAACATTAAAAGCAGGATCTTATGCCATATATACAACACCAAGTGCAGAATCTTGGGAGGTTGTTTTTTATAGAGATGCTACAAATTGGGGAACACCTAGTGTGTGGGATGAAACTAAAGTAGCAGCTAAAGTGACTGCTAATATTTATAAAATGTCAATGAAAATTGAAACGTTTACTATGTCGTTTGACGATTTAAATAATAATGGTGCTACTTTAGGAATGTTTTGGGAAGACGTGTATGTTGGTGTTACTTTTGAAGTGCCAACTGATGCTATGGTTTCTGATGCTATTGAGAAAACTATGAATGGTCCTGGAGCTGGCGATTATTATTCGGCAGCGGTGTATTATTTACAATCGGGTAAAGATATTAAACAAGCTAAAACATGGATTGATAAAGCTATTATAATGGCTGGCGATAAAGCGCCTTTTTGGCAATTAAGACAGCAATCGTTAATTTATGCCAAAGCTGGAGATGTTAAAGGTGCCATTGCTGCGGCTAAAAAATCGTTAGCAGGAGCTGAAGCTGCTGGTAATGCAGATTATGTTAAAATGAATAAAGAGTCAATTGCAAAATGGAGCGGTATGTAAATCGTTTATTCTTTTATAAATATAAAAACGCAACTCTTACAAGTTGCGTTTTTTGTTTTTGGGCGTTTTAGTTTACCATCACTTCTGGCTCTCGTCCGATAATTATCGGAATTGGGGAGCTCAAAAATTCAGCTTGATGTGAGTGCAGTCGAACCCTCCAATCGTTAACGCACATAAATGCTCATTTTGGTTCTTTACTGTTAATTAATCTTCATCTTCAAGAAAGAAAATATCTTCAACTGGCTGTTTAAAAAGTTTAGCAATTTTAAGTGAAAGTACTGTAGAAGGCACATATTTGTTTTTTTTCATGGCATTTATGGTTTGTGCCTGCTTACCCCAATTTTATTTGCTAAATCGGCTTGGGTCATATCATGAATGGCGCGCTGTACTTTAATTTTATTCTTCATAACTTCTTGTTTTATATTTTAAAAAATTGAAGTGTATAATAAAGAAAATATTCCTATTAAAAATAATGTCCATCCAAGTTTTTTATACTTGTTTGGTAATAAATAATATGTTTTCATAAGTGTTTGTTTTTAGATTGATTTATGTGATTGATAAATCAAAAGCAAAACAAACTTTACATATAGACAAATAGGATTAACTTAAAGTAATAAAAACTTAACTATTAGTATTCTAAATTGATAATTTCTCGAACCTCGTCTAGTGCTTTAATAAGATTTTTACTAAACTCGAAAGTCATTATATCACTTTCAGTTTTTCCATCTCTTATAAGTTGATTAAAGTGAATGGTTTCGTAATTGTATCCAATAGTGTTATAACCAAAATCTTTTATATCTTCTTTGCCGTCAACAAGTATTGAAACAGTTGTTGGCATATGAAACATGGTATTTATTTTAATAGTTCCTTTTTCACAATAAAAAATAGCTTCGGTTGGTAATACTTCTAAAAGCGAACTTTTTAAATGTGCTTTTAAATTATTATCATAACTAAAAATCATATTACAAGACGAATCAGCACCGTTTTCAAAAAAGGTAGCACTAGCTTCAATATTATTAGGTTTGCCAAGTGTAGAAAGTGCCGCGAAAATAGGGTAGATGCCAATATCTAATAAACTACCACCACCAAGATTTTTATCAAATAACCTAGAGCTTGTGTCGTATGGTCGTTTAAATCCAAAATTGGCTTCAATTTTTAAAATAGCTCCGTAAGTTTTATTTTTTAATACCTTTAATACAAATTGATAATGTGGTAAAAAGTAAGTCCAAAGCGCTTCCATTAAAAGCACGTTTTTTTCTTTTGCTTTAGCAATCATTTCATCAACTTCTTGAGCATCCATTGCAAAAGGCTTTTCGCCTAAAACAGCAATGCCATTTTCCAAACATAAGAGCACATTTTCTTTATGCAATGTATGAGGTGTGGCAATATATACAGCATCAATGTTAGAATCGTTTGCTAAGGCTTCGTAGCTATCATAGGCTTTTGTTGCTTTATATTTATTCGCAAAATCATCTGCTTTTTCTTGATTTCTAGAAGCTACAGCATATAATTCGGCATCTTCAATGGTTAATAAGTCTGTAGCAAATTGATTGGCTATTTTTCCTAAGCCAATAATGCCCCATTTTATTTTTTTAAGTGATGATTTTTGTGCCATAATTTTTATTAATTAGTTGTATGAGGCATGCAATACTAATAACTATCGTGCAACCAACAAAATTTAACCATAGAAAGGGAAGGTTGATATAGTTATATAAATCTAAAAGATAGAGACCAACAACAATAACTTGTGTTATTAATGCTCCAATAAAAACAGCATTTCCTTTTACAAATTTAAAGAAAAAAGCTAACAAAAAGATACCGAGCACATTACCGTAAAATATAGAGCCTATAATATTTACGAGTTGAATTAAATTTTCGGCAAGATTAGCAATACAAGCGACTCCAATGGCAATAATCCCCCAGGCAAATGTGAACCATTTAGAAGCTTTAACCATTTGTTCTTCTGTTTTTTCGCTGGTATTACGTTTATATAAATCTATAGTGGTTGTAGAGCCTAAAGCATTTAATTCACTTGCGGTACTTGACATGGCAGCGCTTAAAATAACGGCTAAAAGTAAACCTATAAGTCCGCGAGGTAAGTTGTTTAATATGAAATGAATAAACACATAATCTTTATCATTGCTTTCAATTTTCACACCTTGAATTTCAGAAGCTTTATCAATTAAATCTCTAGCTTCACTTCTTAATTTATCATTTGCTTTATTGGCTATTGCAATATATTTTGAAGCTTTAGGGTTTTCTGAATTAATAAATGCTTTAATAATTTTTTGTTTGTCATTAAAAATGTCTTTTTGTTCTTTCTGAAGTGTTTTATAGTCATTAGCATATTCAGAATTCAAAACAGCTTCTGTTGCTGTGGGATTAAAATTAACAGGCGCTTCATTAAATTGATAAAATACAAAAACCATAACACCTACAAGTAAAATGAAGAATTGCATAGGTACTTTTAGCAAGCCGTTAAAAATTAAACCAAGTTGCATTTCTTTAACCGATTTACCTGATAAATAGCGCTGTACCTGGCTTTGGTCTGTTCCAAAATACGAGAGCATTAAAAAAGTTCCACCAATAATACCACTCCAAAATGTATAGCGATTATTTAGATTAAAAGAGAAATCTAATACTTCCATTTTTCCACTTGCACCTGCAATTTCTAGTGCTTTAGTAAATGTTATATCTTGTGGAAGTTTATCTACTATTAAAAAAAAGGCAACCAACATTCCAATAAAAATAACCACCATTTGATGTTTTTGCGTTACGTTTACTGCTCGTGTGCCACCAGAAACGGTATAGATTATTACTAAAAAACCTATAACGATATTTAGAGTTAGTAAGTCCCAACCTAAAACAACCGATAAAATAATAGCAGGTGCAAAAATGGTAATTCCAGCGGCTAAACCACGTTGAATTAAAAATAGAATAGCGGTTAGGGTGCGCGTTTTTAAATCGAATCGATTTTCTAAAAACTCATAAGCTGTGTAAACTTTTAGCCGATGATATAATGGGATAAAAACCATGCAAATAACAATCATGGCAATAGGTAAGCCAAAATAGAATTGAACAAAGCCCATTCCAGAATGAAAGGCTTGTCCAGGTGTAGAAAGAAAAGTAATAGCACTAGCTTGCGTAGCCATTACTGAAAGCCCAATAGTCCACCATTTTGAAGTATTTCCACCTTTTAAGTAATCTTGAACATTTTTACTGCCTCTAGTTTGATACGTGCCATAAGCTACTATTGCTATGAGCGTTACACAAAGAACCATCCAGTCAATCCAACTTAAAATTTGCATAATTTAAAAGGATTTAGTTATGATATAAAAAGCAATAAAATAAAGAGCATTTGCGATTAAAACAATAGAGTAAAGTTTTAACCAAGTTTGTTTTGGCGGTGTTTCTTCATTCATAGTTAATCGTTTAGCTTGTTTTCAAGTTTTAAATCTTCTTTACCTATAGAAAGCATATTGGCAAATAGGCGGTAAGCACCAGAAATACCTGCAGGAAACTCTCTAAAAAAGCTTAAACCTGTGTAAATGTAATAGCCTTTGCCATGTTTTGCGACCAATAAACTACCATCCTTTGGTGTTTCTCCTTTGTCATGCATGGATAGAATAGGAGTGAATTCACTTGACCATTCGTTAGGGAAATATAGTCCGCGTTCTTGTGTCCATCCTTTAAAATCTTGTTGTGTGATTTTGTTTGGATAATTTAAAATAGGATGTTGCGGATTTAAAAAGGAGACTTCAGCATTTTCATCGGTAACACGATCACGAGATAATTTCAAATCATATGGCGATAATTGTTCTGTTTTTAGTCCGCGATTGGTATTATATTGCACAATCATATTACCGCCTTGAGCAACAAAGTCAAATAAAATTTGTTGTTTAAATTTTAAATCTTCAACAACATTGTAAGCACGAATACCAATAACTATAGCATCAAACCTGTTTAATGTTTCAGTATCTATTTCTTCTGGTTTTAACACACGCACATTATAACCAATTTGTTGTAAACTTTCAGGAACTACATCGCCTGCACCTTGAATATATGCTATGTTTTCACCTTTCTTTTTTATGTTTAATCTAACAACTTTGCTTTCGCTTGGAAGTAAAACGGTTTGAAATGGAATATGTTCATAATTAATTTCGATAAGTTCTTTGGTGTATTCTTTATCATTAATATGAACAATGGGACCAATATTACTTTCGCTTTGATTTTTAGGAGGAATTACTGTAAATATAAAGGTTTGCTCTTCTCCTTTATTTGCAATGTTAACTTTTTGTTTTTCGGGATATATATACCAGTCTTTTGAATGGGAAACTTCAACAAACCCCTCTAAATTATCATGTCCTGCTTTTACAATAACTTGAATGTCTTTTTGTTTTTCGTTTTCAAAAATGATGACTTTTTCAGGAATTTTAGCTGAAGCTTCAGGAATAATTTCAAATGGACGGTATAATTCGCCTTTATCTGGTTTTGAATACCGTTGAATAATATTTTTTGTAAAAGTAATAGGAGTATTGTCTATTAAAACATTGAAATTTATATGGAAAGCTCTAGGTGTTTCTGGTAAACCTATTAGGTTAGGGTTGTCAACCAGATACATACCAAGTGTGCCTTTTTTTGTCAGCCAATACGGTGAAGTAGGTTGTTGGTCGTTATCAATTTGCAATTGTTCTTTGAAAGTATATTTAGTGTTTTCGTTTAGAGTTATGTTTTTTGAAATTTTCAAATCACTACCATTTTCGATACTTTCAAGATAGATTGGGTAATTACTTCTATTTAAAACTTCTATATTTAATTTGACTGTTTCATTTCGTGTTGCCCAATTATTTTCAGCGGAAGCTTCTAAATACAGACCAGCACACATTTCTATTATAGATTTTAGTTCTTTCATTTTCTGAATTCGCCAATGGTCGTCGTCAATATTTTGAAGTAATTTGTAAGCTTCAATTAGTTGTGGAATATGTGCTGATGGATTTGTGAAATTGAAATTATTTTCAACTTTATATAAAATATCACCAATAGCTTTTCCGTCTTTTACGCGGTTCCAAGAAGTGTCAATACCAGCAAAAACATCGTCATTATTAGTTAACGGATCTCCTTTTAAAAATTCGATGTATTCATTTTGTGAACCTCGCTGAGATAAACGCCCAAAGCCTTGACTTAAATGTTGACTACTAGCAATAGATGCCAATTCGTTATTAGATAATCCTTTTAGGTTGTAATAAGTGCCTATATCGAAATTTAACATCTTGCTTTTATCAGCTGCATCAAATTTTTCTTGACTACCATAAAACCACCAACTTGTATTAAAAAATAATCGTTTAGGTTGCCATAAACTTGTTTGTTTTAGTTGTTCAGGGAATTTTGTTTTATCGTTTGCTAAATCAAAAGCTTCATAGCTTAGCATTGCAGAACTTGTGTGATGACCGTGAGTAGTTCCTGGACTTCTATGGTCAAATCGATTGATAATAATATCTGGTTTAAAGCGTCTGATAGCTAAAACAACATCGCTTAAAACATCTTCTTTATTCCAAATGGCGAGTGTTTCGTCTGGATGTTTTGAATACCCAAAATCGTTAGCTCTACTAAAAAATTGTTCGCCACCATCAACACGTCTTGCTGCTAGTAATTCTTGAGTTCGAATAACACCAAGAAGCTCTCTAATTTCTGGGCCAATAAGGTTTTGTCCTCCATCACCACGTGTTAAAGCTAAATAGCCAGTTCTTGCTTTTACATGATTTGACATGTATGAAATAAGTCGCGTGTTTTCATCATCTGGATGTGCAGCTATATACAAAACCGTTCCTAAAAAGTTTAGTTTTTGAATAGACTCGTATATTTCGGTAGATGAGGGGGTTTTTGGTTTTTGAGCTTGTATTTGTGTAAAAGAGAAAAGTAATGTTGTAAAATAAAGTACAATTCTAGGCATAGTTATTTTTTTTGCTAAGTATCAAATATAACAAAGTATCATGCCAGAGAAGGTGTTTTTAATGTTTCTTTAACTTTATTTTAAAGCCATTTTTTGCGTTTAAAGTAAATAAGCATGCCTATAAAAAGTACAATCATAACACCCCAAAGTATAAAATATGAGTATTTATATTTAAGTTCGGGGATATACTCGAAATTCATACCGTAAATACCAGCTATAAAGGTTAATGGAATAAAAATAGAAGCCATAATGGTAAGTACTTTCATAACTTCATTCATTTTATTGCTAATGGTAGTCATGTACATATCCATTAAACTCCATATCATTTCTCGATAAATATCGATGTTTTCAGACACTTGTATTAAGTGATCGTAAATATCTCTGTAATAGTTTTTTGTTTTCTTTAGAATAAGATGTCCGTCGTATTTTTCAATGCGACTTATAACTTCGCGAAGCGGAAAAATAGCACGACGTACTCGAAGAATTTCTTTTTTTAAATCACGAATATCTTTGTTAATAGAGTTATCTATATTTCCTAAAAAGATATCAGATTCAAAATCTTCTATTTTATCACCTAAAATTTCAATAACACTAAAATAATGATCAATTATAGCATCCATTAAGGTGTAAAGCAAGTAATCTGCATTTAATGTTCGTATTCTGCCTTTTGCATTTCGAATGCGGTCTCTTAAGGCATCAAAAACATCGCCTTCTGCTTCTTGAAATGAAAGCACGTAGTTTTTTCCTAGAATAAAGCTTACTTGTTCTGATATTATATTTTCATCTTTATCATAATAAAGCATTTTTAAAACTAGAAATAAGTAATCATCATATTCATCAATTTTTGGACGCTGCGAAATGTTTACAATATCTTCTAAAACTAAAGGATGTATTTCAAAATGATTACCTAACTTTTCAATATCATTTACATGGCTTAAACCGTTTACATTTATCCAAGAAACGGAATCAGAATGTTTATAGTCAAAAGTTTCTTCAACATTGCTAAGTTCTTTTTCAGTACAATGTTCTTTATTATAATCAAAAACATCAATAAAAATTTTTGAGCTAGATTTTTCTCCGGTATATATTATACTACCAGGAACTTGACCTATTTTTTTTTGATAATTTTTGCTTCTAATTTTTGCCATGATATAAATATATGTAATATTTAAATAGCATCACTACCTTCATCAATAGCATCTTTTTCAATTAAAGTTACAGCTTTTTGTAACATTAAATTGTTTGGGTAAGTTACTAAATCGCCGTTTTCAAGACGTAAATGTAATTGGAAAGCTCTAATGTCTTCAATAATGGCTGTAATAGGAAAGTCTTTATCGTGTATTTCTATTTTGTCACCTACTTTATAAGGGAAGTTGAAAAACATAATAATCCCTGAAGTTATATTACTTAAAATAGACCAAATAGCAAATAAGGCTATACCTAATATAGCAAATATCGAAGAAAAAATGACTGTAAGATCTTCTAACTTGGCACCCAATGCGTAGGATTCAATAAGTAAAGCAATTAAAAAGAGTGTTGCTGTAATATATCTACGGATAAGACGAATTCTAGCATCATTTATTCCGTTTCTTCTAGCTACTTTAGTAATAGTGAAATGGATTATAAATCTTATGATGAGAAATGAAATTAAAATAATTCCGCTCCAAAATAATTCACTTTCGTATTTCTCAATAAAATCAATAAAGTTCATAAGAGATTATTTTTATAATTAATACAAAGATACATTCAAAAAGAATAGAAGATTGCCTTAAGTGAAGCCTATTTATTGTTTACAAGCAATTTCATTTAATGCTTTGTAAACAAGATGAACAGGTAGTCCCATAACATTAAAATAAGAACCTTCTAGTTTTGTTACGCCTATTTGTCCAATCCAATCTTGAATACCATATGCACCTGCCTTATCGTAAGGTTTAGCCGTTTTTATGTAGTGCAAAATTTCTTCATCGGTTAAACTTTTAAAAGCCACCTTAGTAATAGCATGAAGTGTTTTTTCATAAGTTTTTGTAGTAAAACAAACCGATGTAATAACTTCATGAGTTTCGTTGCTCAACGATTTTAATATAGCGAAAGCTTCATTTTCATCTCTAGGTTTTCCTAAAGCTTTATTATTATGCCAAACAATTGTGTCACTAGTAATTAGTATGTCGTTTGTTTGTAATTCGTTTTTAAAAGGCAAGGCTTTAAGCTGCGCTAAATAGTTGCTTATTTCAAAATGTGTTAAACGCTTAGGATATTCTTCTTTTACAGGTTTTAAACGGACTTCGTAATCAAGACCTAAGTTTTTAAAAAACTCTTGTCTTCTAGGAGAGCCTGAAGCTAAAATAATGTGATAATCTTTAAGTTTTTCGTTTAGCATTTTTAAAGTAAAATATACTTGTATAAAAGTAAAGAAAGCATTCCGAAAACCATAACTATTTTTAGCATACTACTAATATGATGGTATTCTTTTTTTGTTTTGGCATTAAAAGATTTAATACTAATATAAAGCAGCGGACCAATAATAAAAAGTAAAAAATAGCCAACCGCTATGTTGTTTTTGTAAAGTGAATTTATAACATAAAAAGCTATGGAAAGTAAGGGGATAAGGGACAAAACAAATAACACGTTAGTTGCACGTGTTCTTCCAATGGCAATAGGTAGCGTATTCATGCCTGCTTTATAATCACCATCAATATCTTCTAAATCTTTGGCTATTTCTCTTAATAAATTAATCATGAAAGCAAATACGGCATAATCAAAAATTATTTTAAAAAAAGTAAGTTGCGTTTGTTGGTTTTGTAGTGTTATAGCTGGAAGTAATTCGAAAACACCAACAATTAAAATACTTAAAGCAACTAAAATAGAAATAATAATGTTTCCTATTAGTAGCATCTGTTTTAAATAACTTGCATACACATAAAGTAAAGCCGAAATAATAACAAACAACGAGAATAAAGCATTTTTACCTACTAAATTTGATATGTAAAAACCAATGGCAACTCCAATAACATTGAAAATGATAAATAGGTTATAAGCTTTTTTTTCTGAAATGGTTTTACCAACAATAAGTTTTTCAGGTTTATTTATAAAATCGGTTTCAACATCATAAATATCATTAATAATATTTCCAGCAGCAGCAATAAATACAGTTGCTAATATTAAAAGAGAAATACCTAAAGCATTAAGCGTAGTATTAACTCCAAAGGGTTCTAAAAGTGCATATTTTATTAATAATTGCACCAGTGCTATCATTAATAAGTTTTTCCAACGGATGAGGTTTAAAACGCTTTTCATTCAATTAAAAAAGTTAGCTGCGAATTCACAAATATTTGTTTAAGTTTTACTGCAACTAAATACTGCAACTAAATACTGCTACTGTATGCTGAAAACTAATCATATTTCGCATTAAAATTACCATGCCATTTTCCTTGTACTTTTAGCACTTGTTCAATAACATCGCGAGCAGCTCCTTTGCCTCCTTTTTTATGAGAAATGTATTTTGAAATATTCTTTATTTCTGGCACAGCATCCTGTGGACAACAAGGCAAACCAATACCTTTCATAACGGGGTAATCAGGAATATCGTCTCCCATGTAAAGGACGTTTTCAGATTTTATATTGTTATTAGTTAGGTATTCGTCTAGTTGTTCTATTTTATTATGTGCTCCTAGATAAACATTAGTAATACCTAAGCCTTTTAATCTTAAACGTACACCTTCGTTAGAACCGCCAGATATGATACAAATGTTAAAACCAGCATTAATGGCAGTTTTTAAAGCATAGCCATCTTTAATATTCATTTTTCGTAACATATCTCCATTGGTTAAAACAGTAACCGAACCGTCTGTTAGCACACCGTCTACATCAAAAATAAAGGTGGTAATATGGTTTAAATATTCTTTATAGCTTTTTTCTTCCATGGGTGTGTTGTATCGAGGTTGTTAGTAGATTGTAAATGTCTTTGTGGTGTTCGTTTTTTAAAAGTTTTAAATGCTTTTTTATGGTTTTTTTATCGTTACGCATTGCTGGACCCGTTTGAGCTTTAAAAGGCGATAAATCTTGAACTTTTTTAGCAGTTTCCATAATAAGTGGCTTTAGCATATCGAATTCGGCACCTTCGCTTTCGGTTATTTCATGACCAATTCTATAGAGTTGGTTAGTGAAATTATTAACAAAAACAGCAGCTAAATGTAGTACTTTGCGTTGATCGCCATTTACTCGTTTTGTTGGGCTTCCAATAGAAACAGCTAGCTCTTTAATTGTAGAATAGCATTCTTTATTTATGGTTTCTAAACATATTGGCACATTTGCAAAATCCATGTTTGCATCTTTACTAAATGTTTGTAGCGGGTAAAAAACACCTCGTTTGTGTTTTTTATCAATATCATAAACGCTTACACTTCCAGAAGTATGTAAAACTAGTTTGTTTTTAAAAGGAAGTTGTTTAGAAAGTTCTGCAATGGCATCGTCACTAACAGCTAAAATGTAAACATCAGCATCTTTAAGTTTCGATAAATCGTCAATTACTTCAACGTTGTTTTTATTAGCTTCAATTGATTTTAAATGTCTGTTATACCATTGATTTACAACTATATTTTGAGCTTCGCTAAAAGCTTTAAATAAATGCGTTGCAACATTTCCTGCGCCAAGAATTACTACTGAAATCATATTGCTAAAATAAGTAAGTATTACATTATATAAAAGCCTTATAGTTTATCTTTGTTAACTATGGTGAAAAAAGATATTCAAACAAGAGAAGATATATTTTTATTAGTAGCTTCTTTTTACAAAAAGATTAGAAAAGATAAGGTTTTAGCACCATTTTTTAATGATGCTATTAAAGATTGGGATGTACATTTAGATAAGCTCACTACCTTTTGGGAATCTAGTCTTTTTATGACTCGGAAGTTAGAACATAAGTATAAGGGAAACCCTTTAGAAGTTCATGCTAAGGTAGATAAAGACAATAATAACTCTATTACAGAACTTCATTTTGGGTTATGGTTAAATTTATGGTTTCAAACTATTGATGAACTTTTTGAAGGCGATTATGCCGAAAACGCAAAACGACGTGCCCGAAAAATGGGAACCTTTTTTTATTTAAAAATTTTTGAAGCACGAGGGAAATAGTTTTAAGTATTCAATTACAGTCATAAGGCGTTGTGCTTCCATCTTCGGTCTTCCGTCTTTTTTAAATACTTTAACACTTTATAATAAACTTAAATCATTAAATTTGCATTTCCTTAAAAAGGGCTTATATTATGCAAGATAAACTCTCCAAAATTCTTTTCTCAACACGACTTACTGCTATTCTATTTATTGTTTTTGCAGCCGCCATGGCAACAGGTACAATTTTAGATGCCAGACAAGGTACTTCACCAACACCATATACCAGAAATTTAATATACAATGCATGGTGGTTTGAAGCTATCATGGTGTTTTTTGTAATTAATTTTGCTGGTAATATTTTTAGATACCGACTTTATAAAAAAGAAAAGTGGGCAACTTTTATTTTGCATTTAGCATTTGTTTTTATTCTATTAGGTGCCTTTATTACGCGCTATGCCAGTTTTGAAGGTATGATGGCAATAAGAGAAGGAGCTACAGAAAATACGTTTTTATCTCAAAAAACATATATAACAGCTTATATTGATGGTGATTATGAAATTAATGGTGTGCCACAGCGTTTGCCAATTCAGAAAGAAGTAGATTTTTCTAAGCGATTAGATAATGATTTAAAAATAGAAACGTCATATAATAAACAACCAGTAACTATAGAGTTAGAAAAATTTATCGCTGGTGCGGAAGAAGATATTGTTCCTAATGAAAATGGGGAAGAATATTTAAAATTAGTGGAAGCAGGAGGAGGTGGTCCACATAATCACTTTTTAAAAGTAGGGCAGGTAAGTAGTATTCATAATGTGTTAATAGCGCTTAATAAACCAACAGAAGGTGCCATAAATATTACTTATAAAGATGGTAATTTAACCATTCAATCACCATTTGAAGGTGAATATATGACAATGGCAACCATGGCTCAAGGTAAATTGGTTAAAGATAGTTTACAGCCTTTAATGTTGCGTTCGCGCTATGTTATTGGTAATATGCAAATGGTGTTTCCAAAGCCTGTTGTAAAGGGCGTTTTTGATATTGTACAAAAATCAAGAATATTAAAGAATGATGAAGATGGTTTAGTACTAAAAGTAACTACAAATGGAGAAACTAAGCGCGTAGGCGTTTTAGGAGGTAAAGGCAAGAATAATGCTTTTAAGCAAGTTGAAATAGGCGGATTAGATTTTGCTTTTAAGTACGGATCTAAAGTTTTAGAATTACCATTTTCAATTAAATTAAATGATTTTGAAGCAGAACGTTATCCAGGAACAGAAAAAGGTTACTCGTCATTTTCAAGTAAGGTAACTGTTATTGATGATAAGACAGGAGATTACGATTATAAAATATTTATGAATAATATTTTAGACCATGATGGTTATCGTTTCTTTCAATCGAGTTTCGATCCAGATGAAAAAGGAACTGTCCTTTCTGTAAACCATGATTATTGGGGTACTTTAATAACGTATATAGGTTATTTTATGCTTTATTTGGGTTTGATGGCTATCTTGTTTGTTAAAGGTTCTCGTTTTGGAGACTTAAAAAGACAATTAGAAAAGGTAAAAGATAAAAAGGCAAAATTACTTACTGTTATTGTATTGTGTATTGGACTAAATGGGTTTTCACAAGCGCATTCTAAAAATGATGGACATAATCATTTTAAACCAACAAAAGCCCAAATAGACTCCGTCTTAAAAGCGAATATAACACCAAAACAGCATGCCGATGCATTTGGGCATTTAGTTATTCAAGACCTTAGTGGACGTATGATGCCAGTTGATACATATGCCTCAGAAATGCTTCGTAAACTAAGTAAAAAGGAATCTTATGGTGACTTTGATGCGAATCAAATATTTTTATCTATTCAAGAAAGTCCTCAACTTTGGTATAACGTACCAATCATTTATTTAAAACCTAAAAAGGCCGATTCTATTCGTAAGTTAATTGGTGTTGAAAAAACTGAAAAGTATGTTTCACTAGCAGATTTTTTTACAGAAAGAGGCGCGTATAAATTAGCATCTTATTTAGATGAAGCATATAAAGCTCAAGTGCCTAGTGGTTTTCAAAAAGAATTTAAAGAAGCAGATCAGCGTGTTAACTTACTGTATAATGCTGTTGAAGGAATGTCTTTGAAAATTTTTCCAATTCCTAATGACGATAATAACAAATGGATTTCTGCTTACGATTATAAGTTTGGTAATCAAAAAATAGAAGATTCACTTTATGGGAATTTTATAAAAAACGGATTTAAAGCTTATTTGTATACACTTAATAATGCTAAACAAACAGGCGATTTTTCGGAAGCAACAAAACTTTTGGCAGCTTTCAAAAAAACACAACATCAATTGGGTGGTAGTGTTATGCTTAGCGACAGTAAAATTGATACTGAGATTTTATATAATAAGTACGATATTTTCAAGAAATTATTTAGTTGGTATTTGTATGCTGGAACCTTAATGTTTGTACTATTAATTTTTCAAATATTTAATGATAAAAATAATACAATAAACATATTTGTTAATGTTTTTAAATGGATTATAGTAGGCTTATTTGTTTTACACACAGTTGGTTTAATTGCAAGATGGTATATATCTGGGCATGCACCCTGGAGTGATGCATACGAATCTATGATATATGTAGCTTGGTCTACAATGTTATTTGGACTTATTACAGGGATAAGTAAAAATAAGGATAGTAAAAAAGAGAAGAAGTCTGAAAGTCTAGGTTCTATTTTAACAACATTAGTAATTCCTATTACAGGGTTTTTTAATAAAAAATCTTCTAATCTTACAATAGCAGCAGGAGCTTTTGTTACATCTATGATTTTAATGATAGCACATTGGAATTGGATGGATCCTGCTATTGCTAATCTTCAACCAGTATTAAATAGTTATTGGCTCATGATTCATGTAGCTGTAATTGTTGCTAGTTACGGACCGTTTACTTTAGGAATGATATTAGGTGTAGTGTCTTTATTTTTAATGATTTTTACTACCGAAAAGAATAAAAAGAAAATGTCACTTAACATAAATGAGCTTACTATAATTAATGAAATGGCTTTAACAGTTGGTTTAGTTATGTTAACTATAGGTAACTTTTTAGGAGGTATGTGGGCTAACGAAAGTTGGGGACGCTATTGGGGTTGGGATCCTAAAGAAACATGGGCACTTATTAGTATCATGATTTATGCTTTTGTAATACACATGCGTTTAGTTCCGGGGCTTCGAGGACGTTGGGGATTCAATTTAGCTTCTATTATTGCTTATGCAAGTATTTTAATGACGTATTTTGGTGTTAATTTTTATCTTGCTGGACTTCATAGTTATGCTAGTGGCGATCAAATTGTGAGCGTTAAGTTTATAGTTATTACTTGTGCAATTGTAGCTGTTTTAGGATTTTTTGCTTATCGAGGGTATGCTAAATACTATAAAAAGTAAAACAATAGTTATGGCAAAAACAGGACGAGATAAAAACACCAAAAACAAAGCAAAGCATTCTAAATTAATGGCTCAGAAAAAGAATAAGAAAAAAGCTGAGGAGAATTTAAGAAAAGAACGCTTAAAATCTATTATAAAGAAGGCTAAAGAAGAAAAATAATATTTTTTATAAATAATTTGTAATGGTTGTATTTAAACTTCGACAAAATCGAAAAACAATTAAACCAAACTATTATGAGAATTTTCTATTTATATCTAGTTCTAATTTTAATTTCTTTTCAATCGTGTTCAACATCAAATGATGATATTAATAACGATGAAAGTATTAATGCAGATGAAGAGGTGCAATTGGAAGAAATGGAGGTGGAAGAAGAAATGCAAATGGATATGGATATGGATATGGAGGAAGAGACACCTGCTGCTAGTGCTTTTTCGGGTGATTTTACTTCTGGTGCACATACAACTTCAGGGAAAGCTTCTGTAAATGATAGTAAAACAATTTTATCATTTACCAATTTTAAAACAGAAGGTGGTCCTTTGTTAGAAATATATTTAGCTACAGATACTTCTGCTTCAACCTATATAACGTTAGGTGCTATAAAAGGAGTTGAAGGAAATTACGAGTATACTTTACCTAATAATGTTGATTTAACAACTTATAATCACGTACTCGTTTGGTGTGTTACATATTCTATTAATTTCGGGTATGCCGTTTTACAGTAACGTTTTTACTTTTTCATAATAAACCTCTTTAAAATCGTTAATTTTTAAATTGGCATTTGTGTAATCTTGATTTTTAGAGTGCACACTATCAAATCCAACACAAAAAATATTAGCAGCATTTGCAGCAGCTATTCCGTTTGTAGAGTCTTCAATAACAATACATTCTTCAGTATTAAATTCTGAAGCTTCTGCAGCTTTAATAAAAATTTCAGGGTGCGGTTTAGAAGCTTTTAAATCGGCACCACTTAATTTTGCTTTAAAATATTTATTTAAATCAAAACGATTAAAAATACGGTCAATACTAGGCATAGATGCAGATGATGCTAAAACTAAAGTTAAATTATTAGCGTGATAATCTTTTATTAAATCTAAAACGCCATCAATCAAATCGAATGTTTTGTCGTTTTCAAAAATAAATTCATAATGTTTACGCTTAATAGCAACTAAAGTTTCGGGTGTTTCTTTAAGGTTAAATGAGTCTTTAATACGTTTACAAACATTTAAAGTCGATTGTCCTGTAAGCGATTCGTAAAAAGCATCTGAAACATTAATATTGACATCGTCAAACATTTTATGATAAGCTTTGTGGTGTAAAGGTTCGCTATCAATAATAACACCATCCATATCAAAAATAACAGCTTTTAGCATCTTAAATTTTTTGCGAAGATAAAGAATCAAAGTGATTTGTTAAATTCATTTTCTAGTTTGTATTGATTAAATTTGTAATCATTATTTAGAATTTTATTTCTAATTAAACTTAAAAGTAAGACCATTAAAAGTAACTCAAACTTCCACGAAAAAAACAAGCATAAATCAGGATATGATTTTGATGCTTTATGTAAAAAACACCCAGATTTAATACCCTTTGTATTTGAAAATAAATACGAAACAAAAACTATAGATTTTGCAAATCCAAAAGCAGTTAAAGCTTTAAATACGGCTTTGTTATTTAAGTATTATGATATTAAATATTGGGAATTTTCAGATTCTAATTTATGTCCGCCAATTCCTGGGAGAGCAGATTATATACACCACCTTTCAGATTTGATTCGAAAATCTAAAATTAAAGACGATGTAACAATTTTAGATGTTGGAGTAGGAGCAACATGCATTTATCCTATTTTGGGTAATGCTGAATATAATTGGCATTTTGTAGGAACCGATATTGATGAAAATTCATTGCAAAGAGCACAGAAAATAATTAAGGAGAATACATTAGAAGAAGCTATTTCGTTACGCTTACAAAAAGATAAATCTCTAATTTTTAAAGGTGTAATAAATAAGAATGATAAGTTTGTAGCTTCTATTTGTAATCCGCCATTTTATAAATCTGAAGCAGAAGCATTAGAGGCAACTGCTAGAAAATTAAAAGGATTAAATAAAGAAACAGCTAGTGTTGTTAGAAATTTTTCAGGAACACATAATGAGCTTTGGTATAAAGGCGGTGAAAAGGCATTTCTTCATAATTATTTATACGAGAGTTCTCTATTTAAAGAACAGTGTTATTGGTTTACAACATTGGTTTCTAAAAAAGACTTGGTAAAAGGTATGTGTGCATCATTAAAAAAGTTAGGAGCAACTGATATAAAAACCATTAATATGGGGCAGGGCAATAAAATATCGCGTATTGTAGCGTGGACTTTTTTAAATGAATAAGTATTGGATGATTACGATGCTTTTTTCTTGATGTGATTTGTTTTTATATAATATCCAATTTCTATTCGGTTTAAATTGAGACCATTTATTTTTCTATTTGAGTATCCAACTTGTAGGTTATTAGATTTAGAAATATTGAAGCCTAATGCACTATAAAATCTATTTTCGGTAGTTAATTCCTTGTTTAAAGTTGTGAAAAACTCATTGCTTATCCGAATAAAAAAATGTTTATTTAGTTTGATGCTTGTACCTAATCTGTAGCGTAATCGATGATATGTTTTGTTTGTAACAGGAGTTTTAAGGAACCGTTGTTCTAACCTAAAACGATGATCTATTGGTAGTTTTGAAATTTTATGCTTGTAAGTAATTTGTTCATATAATCTATCTTCAAATGTATGCTTGGTATTGGTGTTAAAACCACTATCAATATCTAAATATGCATAAGAAACATTTGTAATTAATTTTGGTGAAATATGATAATTGACTCCTGTACTTAAAAATATTAAATTGAAATTATCACCAACTTCATAAAGCCACAGTTGTGAGCACATATGGAAACTAAGTTTTTCTGAGACTTTGTGAGTACCAGAATATGTAAACCAAGAACCTAATTTTTTTTCTGGGTTAGATTGACAAAAGCTAAGTAATGTATTAAAGCAAAGTATAGTAATAATTAGTAGGTGCTTCATTTTTGAAATCTTGAGGTTTAGGGACAAGAAATTAAAGCATCAAACTATTTATTATGATGCTTTAATTAGAAGATATTAAGATATTAGTTATAATATAAAAGGAGCTCTTAAAGAGCTCCTTTTACGGTCAATAAGAACCTATTAAAAGTGTTCGTGTAAGTGATGGTGTTCATCAATTAGCGGACCTCCTTCAATAATTTGTTCTGATGCTTGTTGAGCAAACTTCTCAAAGTTTAAGTGGAATGAGTGAGCTAAATGAATAGCTTTTCCAACATAAGCACCTTTTTGTAACCATGTATTCATAGGATCTAACATTTCGGTTGGAACACCAGGACAATATTTAGGCATATATAGACCGAAAATAAAGTTTTGTTCGTATTCTACATTATCAAGATCACCATTAAGAATTGCAGTAATCATAGCTCTTGTATATTTTAATTTTATACGAGATCCTACGCCGTAAGGTCCTGCACTCCATCCTGTATTAATTAACCATACGTTAACACCAGCTTCAGTCATTTTTTTACTTAGCATTTCACCGTAAACAGTTGGGTGTAATGGCATAAATGGTTCTCCAAAACAAGCAGAGAATGAAGGTACTGGTTCAGTAATTCCTGCTTCTGTTCCTGCAACTTTTGCTGTGTAACCAGAAATAAAGTGGTAAGCAGCTTGTCCAGGAGTTAGTTTAGATACTGGAGGTAATACACCAAAGGCATCACAAGTTAAAAAGAATATATTCTTTGGGTTGTTTGCGTAAAGTGTTTCTTGAATGTTATCTATATGATGAATAGGGTAACTTACACGTGTGTTTTGTGTAATACTTCCATCCAAATAATCAGGTTCTCCATTTTCTTTAAATACTACGTTTTCAAGAATTGCACCTGGCTTAACAGCTCTAAAAATGTCTGGTTCTTTTTCTTCACTAAGGTCAATTACTTTTGCATAACATCCACCTTCAAAGTTAAAGATTGTGTTATCAGCAGTCCAACCATGTTCATCATCACCAATTAATTTACGTTCTGGATCAGCAGATAAAGTTGTTTTTCCTGTACCTGATAATCCGAAGAAAATTGCAGTATCACCTTTTTTGCCAACATTAGCAGAACAGTGCATTGGTAATACGTTTCTTTCTGTTGGTAAAATCATGTTTAATGCAGAGAAAATACCTTTTTTCATTTCTCCTGTATAAGCAGATCCACCTATTAAAGCTATTTTTTGAGTAAAGTCAAGTATTGAGAAATTACCTTGGCGAATACCATATTCTTTTGGTTCTGGACATTCATATCCTGGAGCACAAAGAATTAACCAATCTTCTTCAAAGTTTTCTAATTCTTTTTGACTAGGTCTTAAAAACATATTGTAAACAAACATGTTAGACCATGGTAGTTCTGTTACAGTTCTAATATTTGTTCTATATTCTGGGTCAGCACAAACATATCCGTCTCTTGCATAAATTTCTTTTCCAGATAAATATTTAGTAATTTCATTTTTTAATTTATTGAAATTTTCTGTAGAAACAGGTTTGTTAGTTTTACCCCACCAAACTTTATCAGCTGTATAGTCATCTTTAACAATAAAACGGTCTTGAGGAGAACGTCCTGTAAATTTACCTGTATTAATAGCGAGTGTACCGTTTGCAGTTTCAACACCCATTTTTTTATCAACTGAAATTTTTTGTAATTCTTCAGGAGATAAATTCCAGTGAACTTCTACGTTTTTTAATCCATACTTTTCTATGTCTGTAGGATTTTTCATTGTTGTTGCGTCTTTCATTGTATTCAATTTTAAGGTTCCTATTTGTATTATTAAGAGCCATATTATAGGCGCTTATTTTATTTTCCTTTTTTATTATGGTGTAAAATTACATAGCATATAACCTAATAATTATGACGAATGTCATACTTTTGATAGATGTGATATTTTTCAATTATTGTTATATTTATCATAATAATAATGAAAATAATATTGGCGAATACGTTTTCGTAATATTGCTTTTTAAGAGATTAAAGTTTTATGTTAGAATTTATATTAGAATGAGGTGTTAAATCTTGTTTGGGAATTAAAAAATATTCAAAAAAAAGTGCAAATTGTTAAATGATAGAAGAATATTTTATCTTTTATTTATAATAAAAAGGTAAAATTGGGTATTTGTAATAAAAAACATAATGAATTGCTTTGTAAGATATACTACACTAAAAGAGGGTATATAACTATTAAAAAATAATAACTGATAAATATATGAAATTAGATATACTAGCCATTGGAGCACACCCAGATGATGTAGAATTAGGTTGCGCTGCTACTTTAGCAAAAGAGATTGCCTCTGGTAAAAAAGTTGGCATTATAGATTTGACAAGAGGCGAATTGGGAACACGAGGTACAGCAGAAACAAGAGATAGAGAAGCATTAGAGGCTGCAAAGATATTAGGCGTTATTGTAAGAGAGAATATGGAATTTGCAGATGGATTTTTTGTAAATGACAAAACACATCAATTAGCTATTATTAAAATGATACGAAAGTATCAACCAGAAATAGTTATTTGTAACGCTATTGATGATAGACATATTGACCATGGAAAAGGCAGTAAATTAGTAAGTGATGCTTGTTTTTTAAGTGGATTAATGAAAATTGAAACAAGTGATAGTAGTGGGGAGTTACAAAGTGCATGGAGACCTAAACAAGTTTATCATTATATACAATGGAAAAATTTAGAGCCAGATTTTGTTGTAGATGTTACAGGTTTTATGGATAAAAAAATGGCTTCTGTATTAGCTTATGAGACACAGTTTTATGATAAAGATAGTAATGAACCTGAAACGCCTATTTCTAGTAAGAACTTTACTGATAGTATTATGTATAGAGCAAAAGATTTGGGGAGACTTATTGGAGTTGAATATGCAGAAGGGTATAATGTTGAGCGCTATGTTGCTGTTGATAGTTTGTTCGATTTAAAGTAGTTAGGTTTTTTGTAGAATTTATTTTTAATTTCTAGGTAAAATATTAAAAAAAGTCTTTGTAGATAAGAGTGAAATAAATTACATTTGCACACGCATTACAAAATGCGTTACACGGTGGTTGTAGCTCAGTTGGTTAGAGCATTGGTTTGTGGTACCAAGGGTCGCCGGTTCGAATCCGGTCTTCCACCCAAAAAGTAAAAGCCTTTCAATAATATTGAAAGGCTTTTTTTGTTTATATCTTTTTTCAATTTAATCCACTTTTACGCGTTTATCACGATTGGCTAATTCCCAAGCAGTATAAAAAATTAAACGTGCGCGAGTTTCTAAAAACTCGTAGTTAATTTTATCTGGTGTATCTGTTGGTTTATGATAATCGTCATGTGTACCATTAAAATAAAAAATGACAGGAATGTTGTTTTTAGCAAAATTATAATGATCTGATCTGTAGTAAAAACGATTTGGATCATTTTTATCATTAAAAGTATAGTCAAAGTCTAAATTAAAATATTTTTTATTTACAGCTTCAGAAATATTATGTAATTCTTTACTTAATCTGTCAGATCCTATTAAATATAAGTAATTAGCTTTTCCTTCGTGTTTTTTATCTACGCGACCAATCATATCTATATTTAAATCTGCAACGGTATTTTTTAAAGGAAAAATCGGGTCTACATCGGCATAATATCGAGAACCAAAAAGTCCTTTTTCTTCGCCTGTAACATGCAGAAATAAAATACTTCGTTTAGGGCCATGTCCTTCTTTTTTTGCATTTTTGAAAGCTTTAGCTATTTTCATAATAGCTACAGTACCTGAACCATCATCATCAGCACCGTTATTAATATCTCCATTACTAGATATACCAATATGATCTAAATGTGATGATATTATAATAATTTCATTTGGTTTTTCAGAACCTTTTATATAGGCTAGAACATTTTCTGAAGCCTTTGCTTTTCCATTAAAAAAGGATTCTGGAATTTCTTGAAAATAATCACCATCTGCTATAGGAGAAGGAATTTTATTAGAAACATAAAAATCTTTTATAAAATCTATGGCTTTTTTTTGTCCAGGTTCGCCTGTTTCTCTTCCTTCAAATTCATCAGAAGCATAGTTGTAGAGCATTTCTTTTAATTCATTAGCAGTTATGCTTTTAGCGTAATCTGAAGCATCTGCATTTTTTTGGGGTTGTTTTTTGTTTTGAGATGAGCTGCAGGACGTTATAAAAAGGCTCAAGCAAAAAAGGATAAATAGTTTTTTCATCTGGAAGTTTTATTATTAAGGTCAGATGTAATTTGTCAATAATAATTTATCTGCTTTATGTATTAATTATTAAGACACATTTCATTTGTTTTAATTATTGTTTTTTATCTGTTACATAAGTTTTAGCATAGCGATATTACAAAAAGCAAAAGAAATATTTGTAATATTTTAGGCTAATTTAACAGTTGATTGTCTTTATCAACAACCAAAGTATGTTCTTGATTTGCTATTTGCCATGCTGTAGCAAAAACCAGTTTGGTGCGTTTTTCTAATAAATCGTATTTAATTTTGTCTGGTGTATCGCTAGGTCTGTGATAATCTTTATGTTCTCCATTAAAATAGAATATAACAGGAATACCATGTATGGCAAAGTTATAGTGATCTGAACGGGTGTAATAACTGTTTATTTCACCTTCAACATTATATCGATAATCTAAATTAATATTAAAATAGGCATTATTAACTTTTTCTGATAAATAATGTAATTCTTTGCTTAACCTATCAGATCCAATAAGATATAAGTAATTTTCATTGTTTTTATGAATTTCATCAACACGTCCTATCATATCTATATTTAGATTTGCAATGGTGTTTTCTAAAGGAAAAACAGGATTGTTTACATAATATTCTGAGCCTTTTTCACCTATTTCTTCTGCTGTAAGATGTAAAAATAAAATGCTTCGTTTAGGACTATAACCTTCATTTTTTGCCAGTTGAAACGCTTGTGCCATTTCCATTAGTGCAACTGTTCCAGAACCATCATCATCTGCTCCGTAATTTATTTGTCCGTCTTCATTAACTCCAAGATGGTCTAAATGAGCAGAAATTATAATTACTTCATTAGGTTTTTCGGTGCCTTTAATAAAAGCTAAAACATTTTCAGAAGCATTATATTTATCATCAAAGAAACTTTTAGGTATAGTTTGGTAATAATTATTATCTCCAAATGGAGATTCTATACCTTCACTTATATAATAGTTTTTTATAAATTCAACAGCTTTTTTTTGACCTTCTTCTCCAACTTCTCTTCCTTTAAATTTATCAGAAGCGTAAGTATATAAGTGTGTGCTTAATTCTTCCGAATTAATTGTGTTTGCATATTTAATAACAAGAGTGCTGTCTTTTAATTGAATATTATCTTTTACATTTTGAATTTTAGTCGTGTACTTTTGTGTTGCGCAAGTGCCTATTAAAGTGAAAATTGAGAGAATACAAAAAGTTTTCATGTTTATAATAGTCTTTTAAGACATAAATTCTTAATAGCTTAATTTACTAATAACAAATATATAACAAAATAAGAAATAACTTACTGCACTAGATTGATATTTTCTAATTTAGACTCATTAATTTCAATATTTTCTAAATCTTCAATAGATTCTTCTTCTAATTTAACTTCTGTTTCTTGTAATTCTTTTGTACTAGAAACTTGAGTAGTTGGGAAAACTGATTTGTAAATAGTTAGTGTAAGAGCTGTAATAGTAAGTAGGAAAGAGAATGGAATTATTTTTTTACTTGTCCTATTTTTTTTAGATAAATAAAAAGCAAATAAATCAAATACAAGAGAAAGAATTGCAGGTATAATGGCTAAGTTAGATACAGGTAATACGGCTAGTATAATTGCTTAAACTGAAAATATTAGTGCTAAAATAGTAGAGATTTTTTTCATTTATTTAAATTTTTAATCCAGAAAGCTATTTTATTTTCAACTGACAATTATCATAGTTTTAAGTAGATAACAAGGTTATATTTACTATGTAATCAAATTTTTAGGATATGAAAAATATATTATTACCAACCGATTTTTCTAAAAATTCTATTAACGCCATAAATTATGCTGTTGAGATGTATAAAGATGTGTCATGCAATTTTTATATCCTCAATGTACAAAAAGCATCTTCATTTATTAGTGATGATATGATGTCTATTTCTCCTTCTGCAACTATTTATAATACTATAGTAGATGCTGCAAAGAAATCAATTTCAAATATTATTACACAAATAGAAACTAAATATAAAAATAAAAACCATACGCTTTATTCAATAGTAGACTATGATAATTTTGTCGATTCTATAAATCAGGCTTCAGAAAAACATGATATAGATTTAATTGTAATGGGTACCAAAGGTGCTTCAGGTTTAGAAAAAGTAATTTTTGGAACCAATACGGTTCATGTTATGCAGCGATGTAAAGTTCCTGTTTTAGCAATTCCAGATGGTTGTAAATTCTCGGGATTAAATAATTTAGCTTTTACAGCAAGTGATTTATTAGCTGCAAATATTAATACTCTAGAACCTTTAAAATATTTTACAACATTGTTTGAATCTACATTACATGTACTTCATATACCAGATCAAAAACATATAGATCAGAATCAAAACAGCATTTTTGATTTTTTTAAACTTTATTTTAAAAATGTTAAGCATGAACTTCTTGAAGTTAAAAAAGGAGATACTTATGATATTGTTCATCAGTTTATTGAAAAAAACAAAGTAGATATGTTATCATTTATGGATGAGAAACATTCATTTTTTGAGCGTTTTTTTACAAAGCATCCTGTTGAAACATTCGCTTTTAAAATAGATATTCCATTTTTAGTAATGAAGAAAGAAGATTAAGATTTAAAAAAAATAAATAAATGAAAAAAACATCTTTAGTAATAGTTCTTTTATGTTTACTACTTTTTAATTGCAACAATTCTAAGAAAGAATCTGTTTATACTTCACGAAGTAATACGCAAAAAACAGATACTATTCATCCTGGTGAAAAATTAATGAAAACTTACTGTTATGCTTGCCATAATGCAACAACAAGCGAAAATGAAAGAATAGCACCTCCAATGATTGCTATAAAAAGACGTTATATTTCTAATAATACTACGAAAGATGAGTTTATAAATGATTTAAAATCTTGGATTATTAACCCAACAGAACAAAATGCCAAAATGTTTGGAGCTGTTAAACGCTTTGGTGTTATGCAAAAATTACCTTATCCAGATGATGTTATTGAACAAATAGCTGATTATGTATATGATAATGATATAGATAAACCAGCATGGTTTGAAGAACATTATAAGCAAATGGGAAATGGAAATCGTTTTAAATAAGTCGGTTTTTAAAGGATTTTATTATATCTGTTTTTAAAAGAAAAGGCCTAATAGCTGAGCGCAAATAATTAAAAGTACCATAGCAATAGGATACACCGTTGCATAAGCTACCGATGCGGCGTTGGTTTTCGTCATGGTGTCAATTGCAGCAAGTCCAGGAGTACTAGTCATGGCTCCAGTTATAGTACCTAAAAAGGTAAGGGCATTTGTTTTAAAAAATAATTTAGCTATGATGGATGCAATTATCATAGGTAAAAGCGTAATTACACCTCCAATTAGAAATAACTTTATACCGTATTGTAAATAGGTTTCAACTAATGTAGAACCTGCTTTAGTACCCACTGATGCTAAGAACAGCATTAAACCAAATTGTCTTAATAGTTGGTTAGAATTGCCACTCATTACCCATAATACATTTCCAGTTTTACCAACACGCCCTAAAATCATGGCAACTATTAACACACCTCCTGTAAGTCCTAAATTAAATGTTATTGAATCTCCAAAAGAAAGGGAAACACCTCCAACTAAAATACCAATTACGATGCCTAATGCTAAAGGAAAGAAATTAGTGTCTGAAAGTTTACTTTTATTATCTCCAATTAAATTTGAAATTTGAATCGTGTTTTCTTTAGAGCAAGCAATCATTAGTTTATCTCCCATTTGAAGTTTTAAACTTGGACTTGGTGATAAATCGATACCACTACGTCTAATACGAGTTACTGATGCATTGTAATTATCAAGTAGGTTTAATTCTCCAAGAGGTTTGTTTACTAACTCCGTTTTGGTTAGTAAAAATGATTGTATCATATATTGAGAACCAAGAGGGATTTCTACATCTACTTCTGGCCCAATAAGTAATTCTACTCGTTTTAAAGCTTCTTTGCTACCCACAACTTTTATATAATCACCTTTGTGTAATATAGTTTTGTTTTGTGGTGTAAAAGCTTTTCCGTTATGTAATACTCTTGATATAACTCCTTTTGTCATTGAACGTACTCTTAATTCTTCAATAGTTTTATCAATAGCACCATCATTTTCTACAACAAAATGGCTTTTTGTGATTTCTTCATAGAGACTATGACTTTTTATTTCATAATCTTCTTCTTCTTTATTAATATTTATTTTGAATATTTTCGGGTATAATTTCACAAACAAAATAACGCCTATAACACCAAACGGATAAGCAATACCATATCCTATGGAAGCCAAAGGAGAATGCGTAACATCAATGGCAGTTGCTAAACCTGGTGTACTTGTTAATGCACCAGCCATTAAACCAATTGCAATAGGTTTTTCTATATCTAAAACTAAAATAGTTAATAGTGCAATAATAGCTGCAGATATAACGATAATAACAGACATGACAACAAGATTTTTACCTTGTTCTTTGAAAGAGTCAAAAAAACCAGGACCTGCTTGTAAACCGATAGTATAAATAAATAGTATAAGCCCTATTTTTTGTAAAATACTGGGTAAAGAAACGCCTAAATGTCCAAAAAATAAAGCGACAAATATAATGGCTGAAATATCTAATGAGATGCCTTTGATTTTTATATTTCCAATAATAAATCCAATACATATAATTGCAAATAATGCTAAATAGGTTGTATTAATGAAGTCCATAGTGTTGTATATTTTTAAAGACGCAAAATTACTTTTTTACTAGGTAAAAAAACTGACATTTATCAATTAACAAAAAAAATATTATTTGTAACATTTTTTAATTGTGCGCGTCATACAGTTATCAATTAAAAAATCACCATCATGAGAGAAGATAATCAATTAATAGTTATTACTCATTTAAGTCAGTTAATTACCTTATTTATAGGGTTTGGAAGTTTATTGCTTCCTTTGGTATTGTGGTTAACTCAAAAAGATAAAGTCTATCAAATGGATGTACACGGTAAAAACATTATAAACTTTCAATTAAGTTTAATAATATATTTTATAATATGTGTGCCTTTAATATTGCTTTTTGGTTTAGGATTATTAGGCTTTTTAATATTAGGTGTTGTGTCTATAATTTATCCTGTAGTAAATGCGGTAAAAGCGAGTAGAGGAGAAATTCCAGTATATCCTTTTACTTTTAATTTTATTAATTAAAGTCGTTATCTCTTTTTAATTTTATTAGTTATTTTGTTAGTATGAGATAAGCAAAAAAAACGCTCACCATTTGGTGAGCGTTTTTACATTACAAAAGCAATGGTTTGTTTAGTTTAGTTGATAAAGTGTTTTCGCTTTTGTATAAAAAAAGTATTAACTATTAAGCATAACAGGCATAACAAGCATAGTAATATGTTCGCCTTCATCAAGACCATCAACAGGAGTTAAAATACCTGCTCTATTTGGCATGCTCATTTCTAGTTGCACATCGTCTGAATTTAAATTATTAAGCATTTCAGTTAAAAAGCGTGAGTTAAAACCAATTTGCATATCATCGCCTTGGTAATCACAAGTTAAACGCTCTTCAGCTTTGTTACTATAATCAATATCTTCTGCTGAAATATTTAATTCGGCTCCAGCAATTTTTAAACGTATTTGATGTGTGGTTTTATTTGAGAAAATACTAACACGACGTACAGAATTTAAAAATTGAATTCTGTCAATCGCTAATTTATTAGGGTTTTCTTTAGGAATTACAGCTTCGTAATTTGGATATTTTCCGTCTATTAAACGACAAATTAATTCCGAATTATCAAAAGTAAATTTAGCATTCGATTCGTTATATTCTATTGTAACTTCATCTTCGCTAGCAGCTAAAATACCTTTTAAAAGATTTAAAGGTTTTTTAGGCATAATAAATTCTGCTACTTGATTTGCTTTTACATCTTCACGAGTGTATTTTACTAATTTGTGAGCATCGGTTGCAACAAAGGTTAAACCTTCAGTCGAAAATTGAAAAAACACACCACTCATTACTGGGCGTAAATCGTCGTTTCCAGCAGCAAAAATAGTTTTACTAATAGCCGTTGCTAAAACATCTCCAGTAATAATAGTTTTACTTGGGTCTTCAAGTGCCACTGCTTTTGGGAATTCGTTTCCATCAGCATAAGCTAATGCGTATTTACCGTGGTTAGAGCTTATTTCAATAGTATTGTTATCTTCAACAACAAACGTTAAAGGTTGCTCAGGGAATGTTTTTAATGTATCTAATAATAAACGTGCTGGTATAGCAATGCTACCTGTACTTTCGCTTTCTACATCTAAAGAAGATGCCATAGTTGTTTCTAAATCACTTGCAGAAACAGTAAGCTTGGTGTGGTCTAATTCAAATAAAAAATTATCTAAAATAGGTAAGGTGTTAGAACTGTTTATAACGCCACCTAAAACTTGTAATTGTTTTAATAAATATGTGCTTGATACAATAAACTTCATGTGATATTTTTAATTTTTTTTATTACATATTTCGACTTCACTCAGTACAAAAAATGTAACATTCGTAAATAATTAAGTTAAAAATTTAATTAGTTATAAATGTTTCATAAAATTAACTTCGTTTAAAGAAGTAATACTACTTACAAATATATTCGAAACAGTCTATATTTGGAAACAAACTTATTAACATTTAGTGTGCGTATTTTTTCTTTCTGAAGTAATTAAAAACAAATCCGAATAGTGTTAGTAAAACCAGTGGTAATGCGATATTTATGAGTTGCCATTTGGTTTTTTGAGCAGTTATTTCTTGTTTATTTAAAAATGCAATGGCAATTTCTTTGGAGCGAATGTTTATAAGTCCGTTATCATCTAATAGGTAATTAACCGCATTCAATAGAAATTCTTTGTTGCCATAGGATTTTCCTGTCCAACGATCAAAACCTAATTCTTGAGGTTTATTTCTAACAACATCGTTTTTAATAATATCGCCATCGGCAATAATAATCATTTTAGTAGGTACACTTTTTTCTTTTTCATTTTGAAGTTTAAAAGGCTTTACACGATTGCTATATGCCGAATTAAATTCGCCTTCTAAAAGTACAGCCAGTGTTTGTTTGCCTTTATTAAAAAGAGCAGGTTTTGGTTCTTGAGTTACTATCTGTAAGTTTATTTCTCTAGGTGTGCCTTCTAGCTTAGTTAAAGGCGCCGTTTCTAAAAGAATGGTCTTTTTAATATTGTTTTTAAGTGTATCTATTTGATTTGCAAAATCGAATTTTACCAAATCTAAATTGTTAACTATTGGGTGTTTACTGTTTGTGCCTGCAAGTGGCGAATAAGGCCATCTTAAATGCTGAAACTGAGAGTCGCTACCATTACCCATGGCAACTGTAATAGGAGCAGAGTAGAGTGTGCTAATTATTTTTGGGTTTATGCGAATACCATATTTAAAAAAGAAATCGGTTAAGTTTAAATCTCTTGTAACGGCAAAATTACTTCCAGAATCATTGTATAAACTATCTTTTTCTATGGCAACGGCATCAATAAGCCAAAGACTTTTTCCACCATTCATGGTGTATTGATCTAAAACAAGTTTTTCTTCCTCAGTAAAGGCTTCCGTTGGTTTAGCTGCTATAATTAAATCGAACTGATTTAAATCATTCAGTGTTTTTTGAGCGTTTTTAGAAACACTATCAAGTGTAAATGGCGCTATGTAATAATACTCACCAATTTTTTTTACAAAATCGGCAATGTATTTATCTTTTAGTTCTTTGTTACCTTTTAAAATGGCAATTTTTTTATGCTTTGGTTTTGTTAGTTTATTAAATCCATCAGCAAACGCATATTCTAAATGCTGAACCGAATTAGTTACTAATTCTTGTTGTGTGGCACCTATTTTGTTTTTTATAAGAGGAATAATAACGGTTTGTTCTTTATAACTGGCTAATGCCCAAGGAAAAATGATAGCTTGGGTAGATTTTCCGCTTTCTTCAACACTTAGTTGCATAGGTGTTAGTCCGCGAGCACTTAGTTGTTGTATGTTGCGCTCTCGCGTTGCTTCATCTTCTAAAGGATCTATAAAATGAAAAATAACATTATTGTTCTTTGCTGAAAACTCTTCTAGTAATTCTTTGGTTTCTCGTCGTAGTCTTCTAAACTCTGAAGGGAAATCTTCACCTTCTAAAAACACATCAACAATAATAGGAGATTCTATGTCTTTAATAATGTTAGTACTAGCCTTACTTAGTGTGTAACGAGCATCTTCAGTTAAATCAAAACGTTTAAAAACCTGATAACTTAAAATGTTAATGGCAATTAAAGCAATTATTAGGATTACTATATGTTTTATCGTTTTATTCAAAGGTTTTTTCTAATTGATATTGTTTTATTGTTTTAACGGTATCATTTATAAAATGAAGCTCAATACATTCTTGCATATTATTAAATGCTCCAGGTTTGAAACCTAAATTATAATTCCATTTTTCGGGAGAATTTGCTTTTATACTATCATCCCATCCATACCATTCGCTTGTTCCTAAAAGAGCTTTTACTTCAGCTTTATTTTTTCCAATTAACAAACTATCTTCAATAATGTTATTTAGCATTTCGAAGCGTAATCTTGGTGTTTCTTTCCAAGCTTCCGATTTAAAATATTTTTCATGATGGTAGCTGCTAAAAATATTAATAACAGGATACAATACATAAAAATAAGCAATTGGTGTTAGTGCGATGCTTAATAAAAACGTAAGCCATTTACGCTTATCTATGGTGTTTGTAAACAGCCAAACTAAAACGAATACTATAATTATTAAAATAACAAAAGTTGGAGTTATAATCATTTATGTTCTTTATTCAAGTTAAACTTAGTAAGTGTTAAAAAAAGTATGGCAATACTTAAAAAATAAATAATATCTCGTGTATCAAGCACGCCACGACTCATGCTTTTGTAATGCGTACTCATACTTAATTGATCTATTAAATTACTTGAAGTAAACTCTGCAATGCCTTCAAGACCAATATAAAACAGAAAGCATAAAAATACCGAAGTTATAAATGCTACTATTTGATTGTCTGATAAAGTGGAAGCAAATATACCAATAGCAGTATAAGCAGCAATTAAAAAAAGGAGTCCGAAATACGAGCCTAAAACACTTCCAATATCTAAATTCCCAATAGGATCGCCTAATTGATATACCGTGTAAACGTATAATAAAGTAGGCAATAATGCGATTAAAATTAAAATAAAAGCTCCAAAGTATTTGCCTAAAACAATTTGTGTGTATGATATAGGTTTTGTTACTAAAAGTTCTAATGTGCCTTGTTTTTTTTCATCCGAAAAACTGCGCATGGTTACAGCAGGAATTAAGAAAATTAAAATCCATGGTGCTAATAAAAAGAATGGCGATAAATCGGCAAAACCATAATTTAAAATATTAAAATCGCCTTTAAAAACCCATAAAAATAAACCGTTTAGTAGTAAAAAAATACCAATCACCAAATATCCTATGGGAGAAGCAAAAAATGAGTTTATTTCTTTTTTAAGTATGGCTAGCATTTATTTTGTTAGTTTATTAATAGTCATTAGTTTTAGAAGTGCTTAGTAAAATGTCTTTTTTTATGTCACTAACAGGTTTAGCAATAAAATTGATACTTACAGTATCCATTAAACCAAGCCCCATTAAGGTTGATGCACTACCAACAGTGGCACTGTTACTTTTATAAACCGCAATTTCTAAAAAATTTCCAGAATTAAAAACTACTAAACCTCTACCTTCATCTTGTCGTTTTTCTTCAGCAATTTCAAAATTTACAATATCACTGTATTTATTATATATTTTTTTGAATTTATAATTCCTTGCCGAAATTTCAAAAGAACGTCCTTTTTGTATCGTTTCAAAAAAGCTACGTTTTATGTTGGTAACAACATTACCGTAATTGTCAATATAAATAATACTTCCAATAATTTGCGACTTATCATCATTTACATAAGGCACTATGTTTTTAATAGGTTTTATGTCTTTAATAGTTTTGCCAATAACCTCTAAAGTACCACCACGTGCAATATGGCAAGCTACTTTAACAAAAACATCTAGAACCGGAAAACTAGTTTGTATTTTATCATGAATATTAATTTCAACAATTTTTTCTGGAGCAATTTCAGAACAAATCATGCTCATAATACCATTGTTGGCACAAATAAAATAATGATCGTCTAGCTTTAAAGCAATATGTTTGTTTTCTGGGTTTATTTCAGAATCAATACCAATAATATGAATGGTGCCTTTAGGAAAACTACTATAAGCATTTTGAATAATATAGGCAGCTTCAGGAATACTAAAGGGCGAAACAGAATGTGAGATATCAACAATCCTAACATCGGGTAGCTCACTATAAATAGCGCCTTTTGTTGCGCCAGCAAAGTGATCTTTTTCTCCAAAATCGGTTGTTAAAGTTATGATTGCCATTGGCAAAATTGTTGATATGTTTTTAGCGTTAGGTCACTCAAATTTATGTATTTTTGAGTTTCACATGTGTGAGATACAAAACTAATAAATCATTTGGTCTGATAACACATAATTTTAAAAATTAAAACAACGCCTTTGAACGAAATTATTATCGAACTTGAAGAAATCTCTCCAAAAGAGTTTTTTGGAGCACAAAATGTAAATATTGAACTTTTAAAAAAATATTTTCCTAAATTAAAAATTGTTGCTCGCGGAAATAAATTAAAAGCTTTTGGCGATGAAGAATTATTAGAAGAATTCGACCGACGTATTACCATGTTGTTAAAACATTTTGGCAAATACAACAAGCTCGATGAAAATGTTATAGAACGCGTGTTAACAAGTCAAAGTAGCGATGATTATGCAACATCAAAGCAAAGTGGCGAAGTTATTGTACACGGTGTTGGCGGTAAATTAATAAAAGCGCAAACAGCAAACCAACGTAAAATGGTAGAGCTTATGCGTAAAAACGATATGGTTTTTGCTATTGGACCAGCAGGAACAGGAAAAACCTATACAGGTGTAGCTTTAGCGGTTCAGGCTTTAAAAAATAAAGAGGTAAAGCGTATTATTTTAACACGTCCGGCGGTTGAAGCAGGAGAGAACCTTGGGTTTTTACCAGGCGATTTAAAAGAAAAACTAGACCCATACATGCAGCCATTATACGATGCTTTGCGCGATATGATTGCACCAGAAAAATTAGCACATTACATAGAAAATGGCACCATTCAAATAGCGCCATTAGCATTCATGCGTGGGCGTACGCTAGATAATGCCTTTGTAATTTTAGATGAAGGACAAAATACAACGCATGCACAAATGAAAATGTTTTTAACCCGTATGGGAAAACATGCCAAGTTTTTGTTAACCGGAGATCCAGGTCAAATAGATTTACCACGTCGTACCATTTCTGGATTAAAAGAAGCCTTGTTAATTTTGAAGAATGTAGAAGGCGTAGGCATGATATTTTTAGACGATAAAGATGTTATTCGTCATAAACTAGTTAAAAAAGTTATTGAAGCTTATAAAAGCATCGAAAATAGAGATTAATTTTTTTTAGAAGCTATTTCCAGCTTTCCGCTATATCTTTTCATGTGCAGAACTTGTTTCAGTATCTCATAAAAGTAGTATAATTGTAAAATTATATTTATAATAAAATAATAGTAAGCACATAAAAAGGATGCCGCATCAATCTGGGCTAGGGCTTTTCGATTAAAAAAAACAGTAAATAAAATTATTAAAGGCTAATAACTATTAGTCAAAAGCAAGAAATAATGAGTAATACAATAATAGACACTAATTTCAATTTCCCAGGGCAAAAAAGCCTTTATAAAGGAAAAGTAAGAGCCGTTTATAATATTAACGACGAGGAGTTGGTTATGATTGCCACCGATAGATTATCGGCGTTCGATGTGGTAATGCCAAAAGGAATTCCATACAAAGGACAAATATTAAACCAGATAGCCACTAAAATGATGGCAGCTACAGAGGATTTAGTTCCTAATTGGTTAACCGCAACACCAGATCCAAACGTGGCTGTAGGACATTTATGTGAGCCTTTTAAAGTAGAAATGGTAATTCGTGGTTATATGTCTGGGCATGCAGCACGCGAGTATAAAGCAGGAAAGCGTATGCTTTGTGGGGTAGAAATGCCAGAAGGGATGAAAGAAAACGATAAGTTTCCAGAACCCATCATTACACCAGCAACAAAAGCCGAAATGGGCGATCATGATGAAGATATTTCACGTGAAGATATTTTAAAACGCGGTATTGTTTCAGAAGCAGATTATTTGGTGCTTGAAGATTATACCCGTAAATTATTTCAACGAGGTTCAGAAATTGCAGCTTCAAGAGGGTTGATTTTAGTAGATACTAAATATGAATTTGGAAAAACCAAAGACGGTAAAATTGTTTTAATTGATGAAATACACACACCAGATTCGTCTCGTTATTTTTATGCCGATGGTTATCAAGAACGACAAGACGCAGGAGAGCCGCAAAAGCAATTATCAAAAGAGTTTGTGCGTCAATGGTTAATAGCTAATAACTTTCAAGGCTTAGAAGGACAAACGGTGCCTTTTATGAGCGATGAATATATTGAAACTGTTAGTGAGCGTTATATTGAGCTTTACGAAAATATTACAGGAGAAACCTTTGTTAAGGCAGATGTTTCAAACATTCAAGAACGTATTGAAGCGAATGTTTTAGCGTATTTAAAAAAATAAACTTATTGTGTGTTAGCGTGTCATTTCGACGATAGGAGAAATCACATAAAGAATTTGAAAAAAAGATCATAAAATGGTCTTTTTTTTTGTGTTTATTTTGAGTTGCGCTTATCGGTTTGTGTATGAGTAGTTACGTGGATTCGCACGAAACTTAGCAAGTACGCACCAAACTGAAAATCCGCGAGTATTCAGAAGTAGGCGAGAAAAGCAATTACTCATAGCTATTGTTGGAAACTGGCTTTATTTTAACAGGTACAACTTTAAATCCTTTATTTCTTAATTGCTCAAGAATTCCACATTTCTTTTTTAAATGAAAATATCCAACAGCAATAAATGTGTTTTTTGTGCTTAATAAATCGGGGATTATTTCCATCCAATCATTATTCCTTTGTAAAATTAATATGTCAGATTCACATTCTTGTTCAAACTGATAGTCTAATTCAAAATTTCTGTAATTATTTGCAAGCTTACAATTATTCATATTTGGTTTGTCAGTCGTCATTTGATTTATCCACGCACTAATTTTCTTTATTTCTTTTTTCCAATTAGGGTTATTATTTTCCTTTTCTATTAAACTTAATTGTAAACTATCTGTCTCTAAACCTAAAACTTCAATTTTGTTTTCCTCCGCAAGATGTTGTAAATATTTGTCAAAATGGTCAAACGTATCTGTCGATTTGGTAGTTTTGCATTTAATTCTTTGAAATTCCTGTTGTAGTTTCCATCTTATTTCCAAAGGCTTAAGTTTATATAAATCAATTTTCCAATCTTTGGTGATTTGTTTTAGTTTTTTTAAATCTTTTTTCTTTAATCTCTTTTCAATTTCAAACGATGCCTTTCTGTTCTCAATTATTTTCCGAGTATTTTCGATTTTATCAATAGATTCAAAAACTGCTAACTCCGAGTTATAAATACTTTCTTTAATTTCTGGAATTGAATCTATAAATGAATTTCCAAATTGATGAAAAGTACCAACAATAAAAGAGGTTTTGTTATTTATAGTATCTGTTATTTTCCAAAGAATGGTGTTTTGACTAATTGCTATTTGAGAAAATGTCAAAAAAACTAATATGTTTAAAGTCTGTTTCATTTTTCAGCTTGTTGCCAACTGTTTGTGTAAGGATAGTTGCGTGTGCAAGCAACTAACTTACTAAAAATGGAACGAACCAGAGGAAAATCCGTAGGATTTTCCGAGTAGGCTAGAACCAAGCAATTATTTTTATACGGTATACCTGTTGCACAACTCGAATATAAGGAAGAAGTTTCGTGTTTTAGTATATGCAAGGCAAAAAAAATATTAAGAGAAATTATTCAATCAGTTTCAGTCAAGTGTTCGTGTTCCGGAGCACAATTTCTACCGCCGTTTAAAAGAGGCATTACCATTAGAATTTCTATACCAAGAGACCAAAGGTTACTTTATGAAACTAAGAACCTTACTAAAAAGAAAGAATACCGGGCCTCGAAGAAGGTTTGTGCCAAATGTCCAATACGCTGGGAGTGTTTAGGCAAGAGGGCTCTGGAAAAGAAGTTTATCGTGACGTATTACCGCGCCGAGTACGAGCGCAACATTGTCAGAGTAAACAGTCCACAGGGACGCTACATGAAAGGCAAACGACAAAGTACGGTAGAACCTGTATTTGGAACCCTAACTCAGTTTATGTGTCTTAGAAAAGTCAATACTATTGGTATTATGCAAGCCAATAAGAGCATGCACCTATCGGTCATGGCTTATAACCTTAAAAAGTACCTGAAAGTTATCCAAAGACACGGTAAAAGTGGAGCGGCAAGACTACACGCTTATTTTTCTGGTTTTATAGCAATTATAAGCCTAATTATAAACCCAAAAACACCCTTAAATTGGGCGTTTTTGTATCATGTTTTTGTGAAATTATGGGCTTGCGCAACGGTTACCAATGTTGCCTGCTGGCTTTTTCAATGGTTTTTTTGTTTCTATTATTTCTTCTTTTTTCCTGAAGGCGATTAAAATACTCTAAAAATTGTATGTCAAAACCGAAGTTAAAGAATGTTGGACCATTATTTGTTTTACTAGAAATAATTTTACCATAACCTATGTTGAAATCTAAATTATTGTAGAATGTTATACCAATTCCACCCGCTATCATTGGTGAATTAAATTTATTATTCGTGCCAGTATTAGCTATATTGTAGAGTATTCCCGAACCATAAGCCAATAGGTGTATGTTGCTTATTATTGGTTCACTAGGTGCTTTTAGTCGTCTATAAGATTTACCATAATATGAAAAAGTTTCACCTCTTGAAAATGATTGTACATATTCAAAATCCCATATTTTATATTTTAAACCTATCTTTTCACTTATAAATGAGAAATTTTCTAGAGACTCTCCATTGTTTAATTCTAAAGTGGAGTTGAAGCTAGATGTATTTACACCTACAGTAAATAAAAATTCAAGAGGTCTAAATTTATTGTATGGAATAGATTGAAGGTTATATAAAAAACCCTCTACGTCTAAATTAATTATAGTTTCATTATCTATATTCTCATCAATTTTAATGTAACTATGAATAAAATTAATAATTAAATTTATCGAAGTTCGCATTTGTTCATCGCTGAAAATATCACCTGCGTCTGACAATTGATTTAAGAAAAAAGAATAAGTATTTACTTTATCAAATTCATCTATTTTAGTTAATGAATTCAAAAAGGAAAGGTCAATTGATATATTTATACTTTCTAAATCCGTTTTCACCTTATTATTGATACAAAAAAGTACATCAGAAATTTTATCAGTCATCTCTAGAAACTTAAGAGAATGTATCCCAAGTTTTTCAATATCAGGTTTAATTTTTTTTTGATAGAGTCTTATGTATTCTGAACGATTTAAATCAACGTATTTTAATTTCCCGATAAATGAATTGATATTTCTTAATGATTGAATTTCATCTTCTGAAAGTTTTTCAAAATCACGGATATTTGAGTAAGCCGAAGTATATGTTTTTTGTAAGTCTGTTCTAAGAGCATTTAAATCTCCACAGTTGAAATTATTAGTTAACAGACTTAAACTTTCATTGAGATTGTTTCCATTTAACTCAACTAATGTTTTAATAATACCATAGTATTTAGTATATATATTTAAGTTAGAGCCTACTTGGTCAAACAGTTTCTTAAAAAGAATTAAGTTTTGTTCGTTTTTTTGTCTTTTAGTTTGTATAGTCGTTTTATCTCCTGTTAACTCATTTTGTTCATTAAACAAGTTCAAATACATATTACTCGAACTATTATTCTGTAAATAATTTGTTCTTAGAATACCTAATGATTTAAATTTTTCATTTTGTCTTACTTGCTCTGCAAATAAGTCAATTAGAATACCGACAAAATCATTACCCAATTGCTTTTCTTTTTTGTTGTTAATGGTATCTTTTTGTTTACTTTCGTGACTTCTTATAAAATCAATCCTAGTAAAGTCTCGCAAGCTAATTTTATCTTGGTTAAATACTTCCTCTTTAACATCGTAAGAAATTGCTAGAGATTTCAATGTATTCCAATTTTCACTGTCTTTTTTTAAGGTTCGAACGTAATATTCTGTGTAACCGATAACAAAAGACAGGTTAACGGTGTTCTCTAAAAGATTTTTAACACGAGTATCTTCATCTTTTTCCTTTAGTATTATATTAATATTATTATCAATGAATGTGTAAAAAAGACCATTTTTCACTCCTAGTTTTTCTAGAAACATATTTTTGATTAGTCGAACCTTTACTTCATTTTGTTTTTCTGCTATTATTTCAGCAATAAGTTCAGCATCAAGGTTTCCTTTAGAAAAATTGATTCCACTCAGACCTACTTGTAAAGTTGGGGCTTCGTGTGTTTCTTGAGAATATGATTTTGTACAGAACAAAATCAAAAAAAATACAATTAATTTTTTCATTCTTTTATTTTGGTTAGTTTTTGTTTGCAGCTAACGATTAGGATATGAATCCGTTTTCAATGATTTATATCCACCGATAAGCGAAATTAAAATTTTATTATAAGAAAATAAATACGTACTTGTGCGTATTTTTAATTAGAAACAATGATTAATATTACAATAACCTTTGTTAAGGCAGATGTTTTAAATATTCAAGAAGGTATTGAAACGAATGTTTTGGCGTATTAAAAAAATGAACTTATTGTGAGTTTGTGTGTCATTTCGACGATAAGTGAAATCACATAATAAGGTTGCACAAAAAAAGACCATAAAATGGTCTTTTTTTGTGCTTATTTAGAGTTGTGTTTATCAGTTGTGCATAAGATTATTTTTATTCTATTTTATTACTTTAGTGAAACAAATTTCCTTGAACGGTATTACTTTTTCTAACGCTAGAACTTTTATTCATAATTCTATTTATAGTTTCCGAAATGCTATTTTGTTTAATTACTGTAATTTCTTTTTCTTCCTTAATCAAGTCTCTGTTTAAATCAAACATAGGATTAGATTCATCAAGTTCTTTGTCATACATTACTGCTCTTGGGATATTATATTCTTTGGCATATCCCATAGCTAAACGAGCTCCACTATCTAATTTTTGACCAAATAACTTCCATCTTTCAACACTATTTTGAGCATAACTAGCGACCAATACTATTGTTTCGCTAAATAGGGCTTGTAGTCTATCTCGTTCTTTATATCGACTACTCAATTCTAATCCATTTTTAAAATCATTGTCATATTCAGTTATAAGCAATCCACCTTCATTAACAATTTGAAAAGCCAGTCCTTTATTTGTTGCTGGCATAATATTATAAAGTGGGCTAGGTAAAATAGCAACTGTTTTTCCGTTTCTATCTAAAGCTTCTTTGTGAGAAATTGAGTCACAACCTAATGCTAATCCACTTATTATTGTGGCTCCATTTTTTAAAAATTCTAACACAATATTCCTTTCTCTTTCCTCTATGTCTCCATTTGGGCTTAAAAGACCAATAACAGATATATTTTTGTTTTCGATATGTAAAAGATTAATATCACCTTTATAGTAAAGAAAAACAGGTTTTTCACTATCTTTGACATTTCCACGATATTGAGGAAAATCATTATCGCCCATTGCTACAATACCATCACAACAATCCTGAAACTTATTATTAAGGTTTTTTATAATCATCTTTTTCAAGTGTTTGAACTCTTCAATGTTAGTTTTCTCAATAATTTTATTATTTAACAGCGAAACGATTGAGTTAATATCATCATTTCCTTTCAAGTTTTTAACTAACCAAGCATTACCAATTCCCTTGTAAGATTTGGCAGTTATTATATTTATTGCATTATCTGTATACTTCATAATGTTATTTTAATATTAAAGTCTGATCCTTAATGAATAGTTTTTCCAACCGCGTAAAAGGTAACTGAATTTGCACCACAATCTAATAAAGCTTGAATCATATCTTCATCAATGTTTATACCTTTTGTATAAATATCATCTATCAAAAGAATATCCAAACCATTTATATCTTCTGAAAAATTGCAAGTATCTATACTAATACCCGAATAAGGTTCTGAACCATCGTTATCATAACCTTTAGTAGGTCGTCTTAAGTGGGTTGTTTTTGTATTTATATGTCTTGAAATAAAATGTATTCCGTCTATAAGATTATCTTCTAACTGATTGACAGCGTTTCTTACCGTATCTTTGAAAAGTAATTGGTCTTGTCTGTAAGAATTGTCAGCCTTGGCACGAGGAATAACGCAAACAGTTAAAACTTTTGGTTCAATTCTCTGTAAAATTTCTGGAAGGTCATTTAGAAGAACATTTAATAATGATCGTTGAGCACTTGCAAGTTTAGAATCCCACCAATTACGGTTTAAGTCATTTTTTAAAGTCAGTAGATACATTGGATAATTTTCAATTTCATTACGTCTATCGTAACCTATATAATCTGTATGGTAAAATCCTTCAGTGTCTTGAATAAGAAAATCGTTTTGTTCAATTGTAAACTGTATCATAATCTAAATTCTTAAAATATTATCAATAGCTACTCCTGCATTAATAGCACCCTCTATTTCTTTGTTTTCATTCTCAAAAACAATAACATTATGAGCTGATAGGCTCATAGTGGATATTGCATTTTCATATTTATTGATAGGGGTGTTATTAGAAGTTTGTCGGAAAAAAAAATTACTGAATTTGTTGCTAAGATTGTGATAATTCAATGTCAATATTGCCCTTTCTTCTCTACAATTAGTAACTAAAACAGATTTATTAGTTTTAAAATATTGTAATAAAATTTTTGCGACTGATTCATTTAGTTTTGTATGATGTAAATTTTGTTTATAGTATTCTTCTTTAAGAGTAATAATTTTAAAATAATCAAAATTGGACATATTTGGAAATAAGGATTTTAAATTTGAACGGTTCAATCTCTTATTTGAATTATAAGTTAATTTTTCATTTGTCTTAATTACAGATTTTATTGCTTTTTCATATGATAAAAAGTTTGCAAAATTTGTATGAATCAAAGTTCCATCCATATCAAAAAGTAAAACTTTGTCTTTTGTTATTTTCATATTCTGTCTAATTTAATGGTATTTCTTTTCATTTGCAACCAAAGATTAGGGTATGAATTTGTATTTAATGATTTAGATCCACCGATAAGCGAAGTTAGAATTTCATTATAAGAAAATAAATACATACTTGTACGTATTTTTAATTAGTGATAACGATTAATATTATAAATATTTTTATTAAGCTAGATGTTTCAAATATTCAAGAGCGTATTTAAACAATAGACCTTAATGCAAGTTAGTGTGTCATTTTCTGTAAAGGTTAACTAATTCGAAGACAGGGAGACATCACATAAACCAATTTAGTAGCTTTTTAAGCTTTAATTTAATCCAGTAATATTAGTTCTTTGTATGTTTTTAGTATTCAAAATAGGCTCAATTAAAAAGCTATATGAGTAATTTTTTGAAGGGATTCTAAACTCTTTATGAGGAAGTGCGTGTAAAGACCAACTATCATCACCACCAAGTCCCATTTGCTTGTAATCGATATTTACTGTTACAAAATCTCTTGGTACTAAGTCGTAAGTATGTTGTGCTTTGTCAATATCATTAGTTGTATATGGCCATGCACTAATGCTTAAGTTTTTTGAAACCCCAGTTATTTTTAGTCCAATACCTTTTGAATTTGTTAGAGCAAACCAGCGAACTTCAGTTTTATTGCCACTTTCTTGTGGTCTTATATATGCGTAATAATCGTTTAAAACAGATTCTTTATAAAGTCCAACATCGGCGCTTAATTCTCTATCTATATAATTTTCGTGAGGTCCTTTACCAAGCCAAGTTAAATTATCAAAAGCTTTAGGGGTTTCTAATTGAAGTCCTAATTTAGGAAGCATTGGTAAGCTATCATTTCCTTTAAAATTTGTTTCAACTAAAATATTTCCATTGTTATTAATTGTATAATTAATTTCCATGGTAGTATTGGTGTTTTTAAAACCAAACACGCTTTTTACTTTTGCCTTAGAGTCGTTAATTTTAGAAATATTAAATGATTTTAATGTACGCTCATTAGATGCATCTTTCCATATAGCAAGGGTTTTATATGTTTTTCCTCCTAAATGATCATTATCGGTATCTGGTCTCCAAAAACTAGGTGTTAAGCCATTTTGAATTAATTGGTTGTTTTTAAATGTATAGTTATTTAACATGCCTGTTTTAGAGTTGAAATTAGCAATAAAGTCTTTTCCTTTTACTGTATTGTTTTCAACTTCAACATTAGTTTTATTAGATATTTTAGCTGTTTTAAAGTTTTTACTATAATTCAGTTTTATTTGTTCCCAAGCAACTTCATGATTCTTTTTAGCCCAACGTTCATCAGTTTTTAAACTAAAGCCTATTCTAATAAAATATTCTGCTCCAGCTTTTAGTTTAGGATTTTTATATGGTATTGTAATTTTTGTACTTTGTTTTGGTGCTAAATTTAAAGATGTTATAATGCCTTTTTGGATGGTTTTTCCATCTTCTTGAAGCTGCCAATTCAAATTGAATTTTGATAAATTGTCGAAATTATGTCTGTTAAGGATTTCAAATTCTTTAGAATCAATATTTGAAGCCGTAATTTTTATAGGTTGAAAAACCTTTTTACATTCCCATAAAGCAGGTTTCGGATTAATAGCAGGATCTACAATACCATTAATACAAAAATTTGAAGAATTAGGAAGTTCTGCATCACCCATATCGCCTCCATAAGCGTAATAGTCAACACCGTCTTTGTTTTTTTGTAATAAACCTTGGTCTACCCAATCCCAAATAAAACCACCAATCATATTTTTATGAGAACGAATGGTATCCCAAAATTCAAATAAGTTACCAGTAGAATTCCCCATAGAATGTGCATATTCACAATAAATGATGGGTCTTGTTTCTTCTTTATATTCCGCCATGCGAATCATATAATCGATAGGGGAGTACATACGGCTAACCATGTCTACATAATCAGGATCTTTTAAAATTTTATTTTCAACTTTGTGTTTTCCACCTGTGGTTTGAGCACCTTCATAATGTATAAAACGTGTATTATCATAATCTTTAATCCAATAAGCCATAGTAGCATGATTAAAGCCAGATCCAGATTCATTTCCTAAAGACCAAAAGATAATTGATGGATGGTTTTTATCGCGTTCCACCATGCGAACAGCGCGTTGTAAAAAAGCACCAGACCATGCTACATCGTTACTTAATTTACCTCCTAAGCCATGTGTTTCTAAATTAGCTTCGTCTATTAAATAAATACCATATTTATCGCATAACTCATACCATAATTCATTATTTGGATAATGTGATGTTCTAACAGCATTTATATTAAACTGCTTCATGGTTAATATGTCTTTGGTCATAGACGCTTCGCTAACAACTTTACCATTAATAGGGTCGTGGTCATGTCTGTTAACTCCATATAATAATACAGATTGTCCGTTTACAAAAAGCTCGCCATCAATAATTTCAATGCTTCTAAAACCAACTTTTGTGCTTCTAGTTTCAAGAATATCACCGTTTTTATTTTTTAAATCGAAAACTAACGTATACAAATTCGGATTTTCAGCACTCCATTTTTTTGGATTTTTAATAGTTGCTTGCATTAAAGCAAAATCATTTTCTCCGCGTTGCGGATAGGATTCATTATATATTTTATCGGCAGTAATTCGTGTGCTGTCTTGTATGATATTGTTATTGTTTTCATCAAACAATTTCATACCTAATGTTATGCCGTCCAATGACGCACCATCAAAAGCTTTTATTTTTGGACGCACCTTAAGTAAGGCATTTTTGTAATTTTCATCTAAATCTGTTTGAACGAAAAAGTCGTATAGCTGTACTTTTGGAGCAGCGGTAAGGTATACATCACGATGAATTCCACTAAGCCTCCAGTGGTCTTGATCTTCTAAATAGGTGCCATCGCTCCATCTAAAAACTTTTACAACTAAATTATTTTTACCTTTTTTTAGAAAAGGTGTAATATTAAAATGTGTAGGAAGCATACTGTCTTCACTATAACCTAATAACTCATCGTTTAACCAAACATAGTAAGCAGAACTAACGCCGCCAAAAGTGAGTGTTATTTGCTTGTCGTTCCAATTACTTGGAATTTCAAAAGAGGTTCTATAAATTCCCGTTGGATTGTCGTTTTCGGGTGTAAAAGGAGGTTCAATAGGACTAAAGGTATAACCTGCGCTTGTATATAAAGCGGTACCGTAACCATTAAGCTCCCAGTTTCCAGGTACTGGTATTGTATTCCAGTTTGAATCATTAAATGAAGACTTTTCAAATTCAGACGGAATACCTTTAGGAGTTGGTGCCCAGTAAAATTTCCAATTTCCATTTAATAGTTGATACCTTCCAGAATTTTCTTTAACATTATTTAGAGCCTCTATTTCATTTGGAAATGAAAATGAAGTAGCCTTTGCTGGCATTCTATTTATTCCTGATACTTCCGGGTCTTCCCAAGGTCTAATTTTATTAGCTGATTCTTTACTTAATTGACAATTAGCTATTTGTGAAGCAAATAATAAAAAGGTAAAAAGAGAAATAAATAGTCTCATATTTTATGTTTTAAATGTTAAACCAAATCACGTATCATTTTAGCAGCAATTTCAGCGGTGATGTCTCGTTGTGGTGATCCAAACATTTCGTAGCCTACCATAAATTTTTTAACAGTAGCACTTCTTAATAATGGAGGATAAAAACTCATGTGCCAATGCCAATGATTATTAGCGTCTCCATTTGTTGGTGCTTGATGAATACCACTTGAATATGGGAATGATGTGTTGAATAATTTATCGTAGGCTTTTGTTAAAACCGAAATAGCCTCAGCAAAAAGATAAGATTCATTACCTTTTAATTCTAAGATGTTTTTTTTGTGTGCTTTTGGAACAATCATAGCTTCAAAAGGCCATATTGCCCAAAAAGGAATAAGTACTACAAAAGCATCATTTTCGAAAATAATACGTTCGTTTTTTTCTAATTCTTGTTTTAGGTAATCTCCTAAGAGGCTGCTTTTATTTTTATTATAATACTCTAATTGTTGTGTGTTTTTTTTATCAACTTCGTTAGGTAAGGTGGTTTGACTCCATATTTGTCCGTGTGGATGCGGATTGCTACATCCCATAACGGCACCTTTGTTTTCAAAAATTTGAACGTAATTTATAAGTTCATTTTCGCTAAGTGTTTTGTACTCTTTTTGCCATGCAAAAATCACTTTTTCTATGTCTTTAGCATCCATATCTGCCAAACTTTTAGAGTGGTCTGGACTAAAACAAATTACCTTACAAATGCCTTGTTCACTTTGTGCTTTAAATAAACCATCTTCTATTGTGAAAGATTTTGAATCGGTTTGAAGTGCTGCAAAATCATTAGTAAAAACAAAAACATCTTTATAATCTGGATTTATTTCTCCGTTAATTCTTTTGTTTCCAGCACATAAATAGCAATTTTCGTCGTGTGATGGTCTTACCTCATTTGAAACTGCTTCATTTTGTCCTTGCCATGGTCTTTTTGCACGATGAGGTGATACTAAAACCCATTCGCCAGTTAAAATATTATAGCGTTTATGCGAATAATCTTGTAAATCTGAATTCATTTTAAAAGAACGTATTTATTATTTTATTAGATGTGTACCGTCTGAAAGTTCAACAGAATAGATATTACATGCTTTATTAAACTTTTTTTGATAAACTTCTGAAATAAAAGTTTTAAATGATTTTGCTTCTGCTTTTTTAATGAGATTAATAGTGCAGCCTCCAAAACCACCACCCATCATTCTTGCTCCTAAGATATTCGGGTTTGCTTTTGCTTGATCTACTAAAAAATCTAATTCATCACAGCTTACTTTATATTGGTTTTGTAAACCATTATGTGAGCCATATATTAATTTTCCTAATGTTTTTAAATCTCCATCAAACATAGCTTCAGATGCTTTTTCTGCACGTGTGTTTTCTTGAATAACAAAAAGTGCTTTTTGATAATCTTCATTAGAAACTTTATCTTTTATTTTTTCTAAGTCTGTTTCAGTAGCATCTCTTAAGGCCTTTATATTTAACATTTCTGAAATGTTTTCACATACCGAGCGTCTATCGTTATAAGCACTGTCAGATAAACTGTGTTTAACGTTAGTATTTATAAGCATGAGCTCATAACCATCAAAATTTATTTCAAAAGGAATGGCTTCAATAGTTCTGCAATCTAATAACAGTGCATGATTTTTTATTCCAAACATACTGGCATATTGATCCATAATACCACAATTAACCCCTGCATAATTGTGTTCAGCTTTTTGTGAAATATAAATCATTTCAGTTTTAGATAATCCTAAATCAAATAATTCATTTAAGCCAAAAACAATAGCATTCTCTAATGCAGCAGACGAAGACATACCAGATCCAGCAGGAATATTTCCGCTAAAAGAGATGTTAAAGTTTCCTACTTCAATGCCTTTTTTTTGAATTTCAGAAACGACACCTAATATGTAATTTCCCCAACTTTCTTTTTCTAAAGGATTAATATTTTTAGTAGTAAATTCAATACTTTCTTCTAAATCTATTGCATTTGCTTTAGAGGTATTAGAATTACTTTTTTCTAATGCAGCTACAATTCCTTTATTAACTGCGGCAGGAAATACAAATCCATCGTTATAATCAGTATGTTCTCCTATAATATTAATTCTTCCAGGAGAAAAAATAAGGATAGGTTCTGTGTTAAAATTATTTGTAAAATGGTCTTTTACTTTTTTAGTTAGTGCGGTATTCATTTCAAGAATTAAGTTGACTTGTTATATATATACAAATATATAAATAAATGTAAATATTACACTTAATAATTTGGTTAAATTTAACTTGCTTTACTGTTTGTTTTGGCATATTAAATACCTAAAATAGGTAGTTATAATAGCAATGATATACTTATTAAGAAAACAGAAATAAATTGCTTTTAAAACAATGTCTTCTTTTCCGCAAATACAGAAGCTTTTTTATCAATAATATTTTCTTTTTTTATACAGAATAAATTAGATTTTTATCTATTCAACTCTAACGTAACCATAATAAATGATACTAATGATGTATTTTTGATAAACTTATATGAAACAATTAACATGACGAAAAAAACAACAATATATGATATAGCTAAAAGACTTAATATTACTGCTGCTACAGTTTCTAGAGCTTTAAATAATAATTCTAAAATTAGTGTTGCTACACGTAAGCTTGTACTTAAAACGGCCGAAGAAATGAATTATGAACAAAACAAATTAGCTTTAGCTCTTAAAAGTGGTAAAAGTTATAATGTTGGTGTTATTGTACCTAGAATTGATAGTAATTTTTTTGCTTCTGTAATAAGGGGAATAGAAGAAGAACTTTATCCTAAAGGGTATCATGTAATAATTTGTCAAACTCATGATGATGAAAAGTTAGAGATTGAAAATATAAACTCTTTAATGAATGCTCAAGTAGATGGTATTTTAATGTCTATATCGAATGCTAAATTAGAAAGAAACACTAGTTTTAGTAAGTTAATTAAAAAAAATGTACCGTTAATCTTTTTTGATAGAAAGAAAGATATAGATGGCATAAGTTCTGTAACAATAGACGATTTTAAAGGTGCTTACGATGCTACTAAGCATTTAATTGATCAAGGTTATAAGCGTATTGCTCACTTATCTAATGATCGCACATTACAAATTTATAAAAATAGATACTTAGGTTATAAACAAGCGATTATTGACAATGGACTTGAGTTTGATGAAAGTTTAGTTATTGAAACGATTAGTAAAGTAGCGGAAGGAAGAAAAACGACTAAGCTATTATTAGATATGAATAAGCGGCCTGATGCTATCTTTTCTTCAAGTGATTTTATAGCACTAGGTGCTATTGAAGAAATTAAAGCAAACGGACTTAAAATACCAGAAGATATAAGTGTTGTTGGTTTTAGTAACGAACCGTTTACAAAATTTATGGAACTATCAATAACATCAGTAGATCAATCTCCAGTACAAATGGGAAGAATAACAGCTCAGGTATTTCTAGAGGAAGTAAATAATACTAAAAATGTTAAGCCGGAAAAACATATTGTTTTATCTCCAGAATTAATTATTAGAAAAACTTCTAATAGATTATCGCTATTAGTTTAGAAAATAATTAAAAAAAACAAGAGACAGTCTGAAAAGGTAGTCTTTTGTTTTTGCAATTTTTTTAATGAACTAATCGAAATAAAAATAAAATTAAGCCTTTAAAAAGATAGTTAAACTTAAAGCTCCATGTGCTCCAATTACAAGTGATTGCTCAATATCTGCAGTTTTTGAAGGACCAGAAATAAACACACCAAAGTCTGATGAAGATTCTGAAAGTTTATTATATGCTTGATGCATATAAGGAACAATATTTTCTTTTGAAACCACAAAAACTAAATGCTTAGTAATGAAAGGTGAAACTCTTATTGGGAGGTTTTTATCGGTAACCCAAACGGCGCCATTTTCAGCAACTGCTAAATCACTTTCAAGAATTAAAATATCTAAATCTTCTAATTCTTTAGGTGCTTTGATGGTCTCTAAATTTATTGTGTTAAAATCTAGTGTATCCGTTAACGTAGAAAAATTAACAGATGTATTAGGAAACATTGCAGTTATTTGTTTAATGACATCTTGATTTGATTGCGCCTCAAAAACATTACCGCCAACAGCTTCAGCTTTTTTAGTAAATTCTTTAATTAAATCGTAGCCATCATCAAAAAGCGTTTCATCTATTTGGGGTAAACTAATAGCGTTTGGCTTATTTGCTTTTATTCTTGCTAATATATTGTCTCTGCTTCCCATGGTTTAATCTTTTTTCTTATTCTGTTCTCTTTCATTATACCATTGGTCAAAACTTTGTTTTGGTCCTGTTGGTAAATCTCTAGCTTTTCCCCAAGCATTTGGTTTTGAGTTAATCATAAACTTTGGTAAGTTTCTTAAAGACCAACGTGCAATTTTACCAACTTTTTCAAATTGAGCAGGATTTGAGAAAACTTTCCCCATCATTTCCATAGATTTTTTCTTTATAAAAGGTTGCGGCGTTTTTTTAGTAATTATTTGCCGCCACTTATATAATTGAGTATGAATATCAATTTTTACAGGACAAACATCTGAACATGAACCACACAAGGTAGAGGCAAATGGTAAAGAACTATGTTTTGTTAAATCTTTTCCAGGTGATAGAATAGAACCAATTGGCCCAGGAATAGTAGCATTGTAACTATGACCACCACTTCTTCTATAAATTGGACAAGTATTCATACAAGCACCACAACGAATGCAATGTAAAGAAGCTCTAAAATCGGGTCTGCTTAATTGCTCTGAGCGTCCGTTATCGACAATTACAACATGCATTTTAGTACCTTTTCTAGGTTTTTTAAAATGCGACGAATAGGTTGTTATAGGTTGTCCTGTTGCAGATCTTGCTAATAACCGTAAGAACACACCCAAGTGTTCTTGTTTCGGAATTATTTTTTCAACACCCATACAAGCAATATGAACAGGAGCTAAGTGCGCTCCCATATCGGCATTGCCTTCATTGGTACAAACTACGAATCCTCCTGTTTCAGCAATGGCAAAGTTTACGCCAGTAATGGCTGCATCTGCTTCAATAAATTTTTCACGTAAATGTTTTCTAGCTTCTCCAGTTAAATATTGTGGATCGCCATCACAGGGCTTTGTGCCTAAATGTTCTTGAAATAATTCGTCTACTTCATGTTTGTTTTTATGAATTGCTGGTAATACAATATGACTAGGCGGTTCTTTTGCTAATTGCACAATGCGTTCTCCTAAATCGGTATCAATAACTTCAATGCCATCAGCTTCTAAAAAAGGGTTTAAATGGCATTCTTCGGTAAGCATCGATTTGCTTTTAACTAACTTTTTTGCATTATGCTCTTTAAGAATTTTGCGCACTATTTGGTTATGTTCTTCACCATTAGCTGCCCAATGCACTTCTATGCCATTCTTTTTAGCATTTTCTTCAAATTGAATTAAATAAGAGTCTAAATTTGACAGCACATGTGCTTTTATACCATGACCTAAGTTTCTTAATTCTTCCCAGCCTTTTACTTGGTGAACAGATAAGTCTCTTTTATGTCTAACAAACCATAAGGCTTTGTCGTGCCAATCGACTCTTTTTTCATCTTTATTGAAAATACTGGCTAGTTGTGAATGACTCATAGTGGTTTTGTTAACTGTTTAAAATTTCAGCAATATGTAAAATTTTAAGGGGTTGATTATTACGGGTTATTAAACCTTCTAAATGCATTAAGCAAGAGGTGTCTGTAGCTGTAATAACTTCCACGCCACTTTCTAAATGGTCTTTAATTTTATCTTTGCCCATTTTTACAGAAATAGCTTCTTCGGTAACTGCAAATGTGCCACCAAATCCGCAACATTCATCGCTTCTTTTTACAGGTATTAATTCGGTGCCTTTAACTTCTTGTAAAAGAGTTTCTATATATGAAAAAGAATCGCCAACAACTTCGGAACAAGAGCCTAATCTTAACCCTCTTAATCCATGACAACTTTTATGAACACCAACTTTATGAGGAAAGGATGCTCCAACATTTTTTATTTTTAAAACGTTTAATATGAAGTCACATAATTCGTAAACATTATTACGAACCTTAGTAACTTCATCAGTTTGTGGAATAATATTATAGTGCTTTTTTACGTGATATGCACAGCTTCCAGAAGGTGTTACAATATAATCAAAGTCTTTAAAATTTTCGACGAAATTATTACATGCGCCTTCAGACTCGTATTCATACCCTGAATTTGCCATGGGTTGTCCACAGCAGGTTTGCCCAGACGGATACACTACATCGACGTTTAATTTTTCTAAAAGTTCTAAAGTAGCCTTTCCTACTTGAGGATATAATTGATTAATATAACAGGGTATAAATAAGCCTACTCGCATGGTTTTTATTTTTTATATGCTACCACATTTTGTTTTGAAGTACCTAGACCTTCAATACCAAGTTCTACAACGTCACCTGGTTTTAAGTATACTGGTGGATTTAAGCCAAGACCAACGCCAAAAGGTGTTCCTGTAGAGATAATATCACCTGGTAACAAGGTCATAAATTGACTAATATGACTAATTGATTGTTGAATATTAAAAATAAAGTCGGAAGTCGAGCTATTTTGCATCACTTCACCATTTAGTTTTAACCATAAATTTAAATTATTAGGATCTTTAATCTCATCTGTAGTTGCAATAAACGGACCGATAGGAGCGAAGGTATCGCAACTTTTTCCTTTAACCCATTGTCCTGAGCGTTCTAATTGAAAAGCACGTTCGCTAACATCGTTATGCAATACGTAACCAGCAATATGATTAAAAACATCGGCTTCATCTACATAAGACGCTTTTTTACCTATAACAACAGATAATTCAACTTCCCAATCGGTTTTAGTACTTCCTTTAGGAATGATGATATCATCGTTTGGACCAACAATAGCAGAAGTTGCTTTAAAAAATAATACAGGTTCTTTAGGAACTTCCATACCAGCTTCAGCAGCATGTTGGGCATAATTTAAGCCAATGCATACAATTTTTGAAGGTCTTGTTAATGGCGCTCCTAAGCGTACATTATCATCAACTTCAGGACAACTAGATTGATTTGTTTCTAACCAAGTTTTTAATTTTTCAATACCATTATTTCCAAAAAAATCTTCGTTATAATCACTTCCAAAAGCAGAAACATCTAGTCTTGTACCGTTTGCTAATTGAACGCCTGGTTTTTCTTTATTGACGTCTCCAAATCGTATTAATTTCATCTTCTATCTATTTTAATTCTTAATTTCCGTTTAATGTTACAAAACCGCCATCAATGGCGTAGTTTGAGCCTGTAATAAAACCTGCTTCGTCAGAGCATAAAAACAAGGTTAAATCGGCTATTTCTTGAGTACTTCCCATACGACCAATAGGCTGTGTTTTCGATAATTTATCAAACATTTCTGCTTCTTTTCCTGGGTAGTTGTTTTTTATAAAACCATCAACAAAAGGTGTATGTACTCTTCCTGGTGCAATACAATTACAACGAATGCCTTCGTTTATATAGTCTTTAGCTATAGAATAAGTCATAGTAAGAACTGCGCCTTTGGTCATGGAATATGCAAATCTGTCATTTATTCCAACTGTTGAAGCAATAGATGCTAGATTTAAAATAACTCCACCACCATTACTTTTTAATGAAGGAATAGCAGCTTTTATACAATTATAAACACCTTTAATGTTTACATTATATAAGCGATCTAAATCAGCTTCTTCAACACTTTCAATATTACCAACATGAGCAATACCAGCATTGTTTATTAAAATGTCAATTTTTTCACTTTGTGTGATGTTATTAATAATATCAACCACATTTTGTTGGTTAGCAACATCACATTTGTGAGCTTGACCTTGTTCATTTATATTTTTTATTTCAGAAACAGTTTCGTTTGCTGCTTCTATATTGAAATCTAAAATATGAACTTTTGCACCTTGCTTAGCAAAGGTTAATGAAATAGCTTTTCCTATACCACTTCCTCCACCAGTAACAATCGCTACTTTGTTTTTTAAACTGAATTTTGTCATTGTTTTATAATGATTTATCTTGATAATTAATGTTGAATCTAATAAGTAGAAAAAACACCGATACAATAATACAGGTTAAATACAGGCGAATCTTCCTAAAATTTGATTTATTATGATACTATTTTTGCATTAAACGAATAGTATGGGTTTTTTATGCAATCTATTAATCTGTTTAACTAATTTGTTTTGAAGCTTCATTTTCATGATTTTTTACATAAACAGAAGGTGTACAATTCATTATTAATTTAAACTGCCTGTTGAAATTTGAAATATTATTAAAACCAGATTCGTAGCAAATTGCAGCGATATTAAATTTGTTTTCGAGTAGTAATTTACAAGCATAACCAATACGAATTTCTGATACGTAACGCGAAAATGTTTTACGATTAATACGTTTAAAAAAACGACTGAAGGCAGATGCATTCATATGTGCAATTTTAGCAGCCTCTTCAAGACTTATGTTTTTATTGAAGTTTTTAAAAATATAGGCTTGTACTTTGTCTTGCGTATCACTTTTTGTGGCATTAAATGAATTTATAAAACCGAGACTAGATAAGCGTTTAACTTCTTTATGTTTTGCTAGTTTATTAAGTATTTTTAAAAAAGACATGGTTTTATCAAAGCCATCTAGTTCTAGCATATTTTGAATATCATGAATGATACTTTTGTCTGTATTCAAGAATTTTAAACCAAAGCGCGCGCGTTCAAAAAGTTCTAAAAGGTGAATCATTTCGGGGGTTTCAAAAAATGTTTGACCCAGATAATCTTGCTTAAAATGTATAGCGATGGCTTTAGCAGATTGTTTCGGACTTTTTTTAAAATAGTCTTCATCATTCAACCACATATGTGGCAAGTTTTTCCCTATGAGTACAATATCTCCAACGCCAAATTTTTCTATACTATCACCAATAAAACAGGTGCCTTCGCTTTTAAGAACAACAACAAGTTCTAATTCTGGATGATAATGCCATATTTTTAAAAAGTATGGATATTCATTTACTTTCGTTGTAAAAGAACTGTTTGTAAGATTGCTTCTGTCTAATAAATGAAGTTTCATATATTGATACTTAGAGTACTAAAATAATATTTATTATTAAATAAAAGCAAAAAAAGTATTAGAGTTTTATTTACTTATTTTTAAAGAAGAATCCCTAATAACGAGTTCAGAATCTATAATAGTATTGTTTAATTTGGGAGACCAATTAGGAGTATTTACTCTTTTTAAAAATGTTTCAGCAGCTAATTGTCCTATGGTTTCACTACGTTGATTGATAGTGGTTATAGAAGGTTTTACAAACGATGTAAAAGTTTCATTACTAAAGCCTACTAACGCAATATCTTGCGGAACTCGAATATTGTTTTCTTCCAGAATTTGAAGTGCACCCATTGCAGCAAAATCACTAGCAGCATATACTGCATCTGGTTTTTCAGGAAGTTTTAATAATTGTTTCATAATTTTCCGACCATCTTCAATATATAAAGTACTTTCTGAAATTAATTCTTCATCAATTGGTAATTTATGTTTTAAAAGAGCATCTTTATAGCCTGCGATTCTGTTTTTATAAATTCTAGTATGACTATGCCCGCCAATATGTGCAATTCTTTTGCATCCTTGGTTTTTAAGATGTTCAATAATTTTAAAACTGCTTTGGTAATCGTCAATTCCTATATAATCTACATCTAAGGCATCTTCACCACGATCAAACATAATTAAGGGCGTGCCATTAGCTTTTATTTTTTCAAAATGATCCAATGTTTTTGTCTCATTAGCCATAGATGCTATAATGCCATCCACTTGAGTTAACAGTAAGGATTCTATGTTTTTACATTCTCTTGCGTAAGATTCGTTAGATTGCGTAATGATGATGTTGTAGCCTTCTTTACTAAGTACATTTTCAATTTTTTCAACAATAGAGGAGAAAAAATGACTATTCGCCCTTGGTATCAAGACACCAACCAAATTACTTTTTCCCTTTCGTAAAGCTGTTGCTATATGGTTTGGTTGGTAATTTAAAGTTTTAGCAACTTGTTTAACAGCTATTTTTGTTTTATCGCTAATTCGAGGGTGATTGTTTAAAGCTTTAGACACCGCCGATGGTGTAATGTTTAAAGCTTCAGCAATATCTTTTATGGTTATTTTCTTTTTATTTTTCAAAAAAAAGTATAAGTTTGTTCAAACGATTGAACAAAGATAATTCATTCTTTTTTAATAGAAAAAATGACTGTTTATAGTTTAATCGATTAAAATAACCAACAATACCAGTTGTTGTTTGAAATTATTAAGTTAATTTCAAATGGTAAAAGGTATAACCACAACTAAATAAAAGGATGAAGTACATTGTTTGTGAAAAACCAGGAGAGTTCATTTTAAAAGAGAAAGAAGCTCCAATTAGAAAAGAAGGAGAGGCTTTATTGAAAATAAACAAAGTAGGTATTTGTGGAACAGATTTACATGCCTATGGAGGAAATCAAGCTTTTTTCACATATCCAAGAATTTTAGGTCACGAGTTAGCTTCAGAAGTATTAGAAATTGATGCTAATGAAAAAGGTATTAAAGCAGGAGATAAAGTTGTTGTGATGCCTTATGTAAGTTGTGGAGAATGTATAGCGTGTAAAAATGAAAAAACAAATTGCTGTACAAATATAAGAGTACTTGGGGTGCATGCAGATGGAGGCATGCAAGAACAAATTTCTGTACCTGCTAATATTTTATTGCCTGCTAATAATTTATCTGATAACGAAATGGCTATTGTTGAACCTTTAGCTATTGGAGCACATGCAGTAAGAAGAGCTGGTATTAAAGCAGGAGAAACTGTCGCCGTTGTTGGTTGCGGACCTATTGGTATTGGTATCATGAAATTAGCTCAAATTGCTGGTGCCAAAGTGATTGCTATTGATATGAATGAGCAACGTTTAGCTTATGCTAAAGAAAAAATAGGTGTTGATTATATAGTGAAAGCAGGAGAAACTGCTGTGAAGGTTATTTCAGAAATTACTAATGGCGATTTATGTACAGCGGTATTTGATGCTTCTGGAAATAAATTTGCGTTAGAAACTTGCCCAAGTTATATGTCTCATGGCGGGCGATTTGTTTTAGTAGGTTTGTCAAAAGGAGATTTAACTTATAATCATCCAGCGGTACATGCCAAAGAAATGACTTTAATGTGTAGCAGAAATGCAACTACCGAAGATTTTGAGCATGTAATAAGTGTTCTTAATCAATTCCCAACAGATTCTTTTATAACGCATTCTGTTCCTTATACAGATATGATAGCCCATTTTGATAGTTGGTTAAACCCTGAAACAGGAGTTATAAAAGCAACCGTAAGTTTTAATTAAAAAAGACTAAAATGATAATAGACGCTCATCAACATTTCTGGAATTACAATCCCGTTAAACATGAATGGATTGATGATGATATGGCAGCTATTCGTCGTGATTTTTTACCTTCAGATTTAGAAAAAGTCTATAATGAAAATAGTATTGATGGTTGTGTAGCTGTTCAAGCTGATCAAACTTTAGCAGAAACGGATTTTTTAGTGCAATTAGCTTCCGAGAATGATTTTATTAAAGGTATCGTTGGTTGGGTAGATTTACGGGGTGATACTATTGATATAGATTTAGAAAAATATAGCACATTTAATAAAGTAAAAGGTTTTAGGCATGTGGTACAGGGAGAACCCGATCATAATTTTGTGTTGCGTTCTGATTTCTTAAGAGGTATTTCAAAATTAGAAAAACATAATTATACTTATGATATTTTAATTTTTCCGCACCAATTAGGAGCAACTTTAGAGTTTGTTAAACGTTTTCCTAATCAGAAATTTGTTATCGATCATATTGCTAAACCATATATAAAAGATGATTTTTTTGATGGTTGGGCATTGGTAATGCAAGAAATAGCTAAACAAGAAAACGTGTATTGTAAGCTTTCAGGAATGATAACGGAAGCAGACTATAATACTTGGACACCAAAACAGCTAGAGCCTTATATGGATTTAGTTTTAAATGCTTTTGGGACAAAGCGAGTTATGTTTGGTTCCGATTGGCCTGTTTGCTTGGTGGCAGGAAATTATTCGCAAGTAAAATCAATTGTAACAAACTTTATAGCTAACCTTTCTGAAGCTGAACAAGAGGCTATTATGGGAGAAAATGCTATTCAGTTTTATAATTTAAAATAAAAGTATCATGGATTTAGGTTTAAAAGGAAAAGTGGTGGTTGTAACTGGAGCTGCTGGAATTAAAGGCAGTATTGGAGAAACCATAGTACAGCATTTAGCAGCAGAAGGTGCTATACCTGTTATTGTATGTCGTAACGATCGCGGATTTGGATATGAAAAAGCATTACAAGAACAAGGCATTGATGCTTTATTTGTAAAAACAGATTTATCTGATTATAAACAAATAGAAGAAGCTGCAAAAGTTATAGAAAACAAGTACGGTAGAGTAGATGCGCTTATAAATAATGTAGGGGTTAATGATGGCGCTGGTTTAGATGCTTCTATGGAAGATTTTATGTATTCATTAAAGTTAAATTTAGTAAGTTTTTATGCTATGACTAAGTATTGTTTACCAATGATTAAAAAAGTTAAAGGAAATATTTTAAATATTGGTTCAAAAGTAGCACTTACTGGGCAAGGAGGAACTTCTGGTTATGCCGCAGCTAAAGGTGGTGTTTATGGATTAACACGAGAATGGGCTGTTGATTTAATTAAGTATGGTATTCGGTCAAATGCTATTGTAATTGCCGAGAGTTGGACACCAGCCTATGATAATTGGATTAAAACGTTAGAAAATGGAGAAGAAAAGCTTCAATCAATTATTAAAAAAATCCCTTTAGAAAACAGAATGACAACGCCTTCAGAAATAGCAGATCAATGTTTATTTACAATTTCTGAGAAATCATCACATACTACAGGTCAATTTATTACCGTTGATGGAGGATATGTTCACTTAGATCGAGCATTACTAACAGAATAAGCGTGCATTTAACATTTATTTTTTTATCAATACTTTTTTAGTAATATTGTTATCACCAACTAATTAATAATAAGAATGAGTAAAACACCTAAGATTCCTGTAGTTTCAAAAAGCATTATAGTTCCTTTTATTTTAGTCACCTCTTTATTTGCCTTGTGGGGTTTTGCCAACGCAGTAACAGATCCTATGGTAAATGCCTTTAAAAAGGTTTTAGAGCTATCAAATACGCAAGCTTCTTGGGTTCAAATGGCATTTTATGGTGGTTATTTTTGTATGGCATTGCCAGCAGCTATGTTTATGCGCAAATATTCTTATAAAGTGGGAGTGTTAATAGGGTTAGGCTTGTATGCAGGAGGTGCATTATTATTTTATCCAGCAGCTATAACTGAAAAATTTTGGTTTTTTTGTTTAGGTTTATATGTATTAACATTTGGATTGGCTTTTTTAGAAACTGCAGCAAATCCTTATATTTTAGCTATGGGAGCAAAAGAAACAGCTACCCAGCGTTTAAATTTAGCACAATCTGTAAATCCAATAGGATTGATTGCAGGTTTATTGGTGGCAAAGTTTTTTGTATATGATAATTTACAATCTGATGATATTGCAGATTTTGGTGCTTTAGATGAAGCCAAAAGAGCTATGATTAGGGTGGCAGATTTGGCGGTAATTCGTGATCCTTATGTCATTTTAGGTTTAGTGATTTTAGCTGTATTTGTTTTGTTTTTAATTAATAAAATGCCACAGTCTAAAGAAGAAGGCTCTATGCCAAGTTTAGGAGGAACTTTTTCTAAGTTGTTTGGTAATAGTAAATATGTTTTAGGTGTTTTAGCTCAAATATTATATGTTGGTGCGCAAATTATGACATGGACTTACATTTATCAATATGCTGAAGCTATTGATTTGGCTAATGTAGATGTTTTAGGATATGAAAAGATTGATGTGTTTTCATATCAGTTTTTAGCTTTTATATTATTCACTGTAGGCCGTATTGTGGGGACTGCTATGCTACGTTTTATGAGTCCAGGAAAATTGTTAATGTCTTTCGCTTTATTAGCAGTTGTATTTGTAGCTGGAACGATGTTTATTCAAGGTATGTTTGGATTATATAGTTTAGTCTGCATTTCTTTTTGTATGTCTTTAATGTTTCCAACAATATATGGTATAGCGTTAGGTGATTTAACCGAAGAACAATCTAAAGTAGGATCTGCAGGATTAGTTATGGCAATTGTAGGAGGTGCTTTATTGCCTATGTTACAAGGTGTGATAATTGATGCTGGAGGAAATGGTGTTGCCGATACTACAATAATGGGGGTTTCAGAGGTTAGTTTTTCTTTTGTATTACCTCTAGTTTGTTTTGTCTATATTGCTTGGTATGGAATGCATGTTTTTAAGAAACATGAAGTAAAAATTAATTAATAATTATGAAGCATTCATAGCTAAACTATTAAATGAATGTTATATCTAATTAATAAAAAACAATAATTATAAACAAATGAAAAAGTTTTTCCTTTTTTGTGATTTAAAAGATGATGCTAAATTAATTGAAGAATATAAAGATTATCATAAATCTGTTTGGCCAGAAATAATACAAAGTATTAAAGATTCTGGTATAGAAAACATGGAGATCTATAATAATGGTAATAGATTATTTATGATTATTGAAGCTTGTGATACTTTTTCTTTTGAAGTTAAGGCTAAATTAGATGCATCTAACCCTAAAGTACAAGAATGGGAAGATTTAATGTGGAAATACCAACAAAAGATTCCATGGGCTAAAGAGGGAGAGAAATGGCTTCCTATGGAGCAAATTTTTAAGCTATAAATTTATTATTCAGAATTTATTAATGATAAGTTAATTACTTAATAAGTTCTATAACTTATTTTTTAATAGAATAAGAATTAACTATAACCAATTTAACTTAAGCTAAAAATTTTAAAATTTAATCGATTACTAAAAATCGTTTTAATAAATTTTCTACTACTTTAATCATTAGAATGATCCGATGCTTGCGACTAGTGTTGGATAAAGATATTCAAATTTGTTTTTATGAGTACATATATTCATAAAAGTTATAATAAAAGTTTGTTGTTATATCATTTGGTTTGTCCTAAAAAAATATAGGATAAAAGTTTTGACAGCAGAAGTTCCTCAAACATTACAATATATATGATTAAAGATATTTTGCATGCTATTATAAGATTCATTTTTTAGAGATAGCATGGGATGATGATCTCGTTTTTTTTTTTTTTTTTTTTTTTTTGTTGTTGTTGTTGTTGATTCAAAGTGTTCCTCTGCTATCAATAAATAAAATACAGTTAAGAATTTGACGGCAAGAGAAATTTTCAGGTTACATTCAGAAGTAAAATGATTTTTATAGAGAGGAAATTTTTGGGTAAGCGGCTATTACATTAATACGATAATATGTAAAATGAAGAGGTTTTAAGAAACATGTATAATGGCAAGGAAATATCATAATTAAGAAAAGATACATACCTCACAGTTGAAGTTATTTTAATCCTTGTATACTTCCGTTGAGGTTGTCCATTTTCTAAAGAATCACCTTTTACTATTTTTGATGATTAGAATGTTGAACTTCTTTAGTTTTTTTGTCATTTATAAAACCTTGAGGATATAAACTTAACTCACTAACCAATTCTTTATTGTTATTTTGTTGATAATTTAAACGAACTGTTTGTTCTTTAAATTCTGTACTGTAAATACGTTTTTTTCATGTTTCTAAGATATTTGTTTTATTACAAATGGTCATAAATTTTGTGGATGAGTAAAAGCAATATCTCTTGATACATTTAGTTACGTTATTGGATACATTTTCAACCTTAAAAAGGTGTTTGGTGTTGTAATTTAGCAATGATTCAATTGACCTGATATGAGCGCTAATGTGTTTTTTGGTCGTATTTGAAGTGCATTGTGCTACCTGTATTATATATTTAGGTGGTGTGATGTTTAAGATGTTTATCTAAAAGAGCTTGCTGTTTATTTAGGTTGAAAAAAGTTAAATTTATGCTTCTCTTTTTTGTAAATACTAATGAGGAAAAGAACCAATTCCTTAAATTATTGATTTTGAATACCACAATTAAACTTTAACAAAAACTAATTAAACAATGAAAAAAATTACTTTACTTTTTTTAAGCATCGTAGGGATGCTAAATGTTGCAAACGCGCAAGACGTTATGCTTTTTGATTGGGATACTGTAAATACAGATCATGCTTTTCTAGGATCATGGAATGGTACTTGGCCAGATACAGCATTTGAAAAAATAACTAATCCAGACGCTACAGGAATCAATACATCGGCTAATGTGGGGCAATACACAGCCAATGGAGGGGCAGATGGGCTAATTCATTCTGAAGCCATAGATGATACTTCTCTTGGAATAGTTCCTCAATTTGATTTTACAACCACACCTTATCTTTCTCTTAAAGTATGGATAGATAAGCCGGTAAATGTAAGTGTTAAATTAGAAAATCACGGATATTATCCAGAATTTAGAACAAAAACCAAAAGTGTGACTACTACCAATCAATGGGTTATGGTTGAATTTGATTGTAGTGACCTTGTGCCAGGGGATGTTCCTGGTTGGGGAACTTATGATATAGTTGGGGTGATTTTTGATAATGATTTGTCAGGAGGGACTGTAGCAAACGATGTTTATTATTTTGATGATATTAAACTATCTTCCAGCTCTACTTTATCTACTGAAGATTTTTTTGCTAGTTCTTCTCTGACTAAATGCTACCCAAACCCAGCGTCAGATTATATCTATGTAAAAAATGCTCAAAAAATATCTATTATAGATTTGAATGGTCGCAAAGTGAAAGAAGCCGTTAATTTGGACAAAGTTGATATCAGTTCTTTGGCAAATGGCATTTATATAGTAAAATTTGATACTGGAAATGCTACAAAAACCAGCAAATTAATTAAAAATTAGGAGACAATAAAGTCAGATATTTGAATCTTATCTGATTTTTTTTATCAGACACTTATAAAGACCTTTGAAGCGGGGTGATAGATTAAAAATATATCCTCTAAAATTTAATTACATTGAAGTTTAACCTTACTGTATTTTATACCTATAGGTAAAATACACCCTAGTTATTATTATGAGAAGACACACCAAGCATTGTAAACCAATGAAGCTATTTATTTTTGGCTGCTTAACACTAGTAACACTTAGTGTCAAAGCCCAAATCCAAAACACCAATCTTTTAAATGAACCATTAGATGTTAGTAAAGACTTTGAAGATTATAGAAACACTTATTTTCTTGCTGATGAATTAACTTCATTTAATTCAGAAACAGGAAGAGGAACTATTAAATATTTACGACATAATTTTCGTACTAGGCAAGCCTTTAATAATATGCTTAGTAAATTAGCTCCAGTTCCAGCAAATGAGTTTCCTACCACTGAATATGCTAAATCGCCCGAGTTACCTTTTTCTATAGAATTTATTTCTGATAGAACCATCAGAATTAAAATGTCTTCAGGACCTCAATTCAGAAAAGAAGAACCATCGTTGATGCTTATAAACGGAGCAGCTCCTGATAATAGAAAACTATGGAAATACACTAAAACAGCTAAGGGACATAAATACACTAGCAGTAAGGGTAGTGTTGTAATCGAGGAAAAGCCTTGGCATGTATCTATTTTTGACGCAGACGGTAAATTGTTAACTAGTACACTACACTTAGATGATGTTGAAAGTACATATACTCCTGTAACTCCTTTTTCATTTGTTAGAAAAGCAGAAGATTATTCGAGAAGTTTTGATGCTGTATTTTCAATGTCTCCTGAAGAAAAGATTTTTGGCTGTGGAGAATCGTTCACGCAATTTAATAAAAGAGGACAAAAAGTAGTACTGTGGACAGATGATGCCAATGGCGTACAAAATGAAACCATGTACAAACCCATTCCTTTTTATATGAGTAGTAGAGGTTATGGTGTTTTTATGCATCACTCTTCTCCAATTTCTATTGATTTTGGAAAATATTTTAATGGAGCCAATTCAATGATGATAGGAGACGACGAAGCCGATTTATTCGTGTTTATTGGTGAGCCAAAAGATATTTTGGACGAATACACCGACCTAACAGGTAAACCAGAAATGCCACCATTATGGTCGTTTGGGTTCTGGATGAGCAGAATTACCTATTTTTCAGAAAAAGAAGGTAGAAATATAGCTAAAAACCTAAGAAAACATAAAATACCTAGTGATGTGATTCACTTTGATACGGGATGGTTTGAAGTAGATTGGAGAAATAACTATGAGTTCTCTAAGAATAGATTTGATAATCCATCTAAAATGATAGCTGATATGAAGGATGACGGTTTCAATGTTTGTTTATGGCAGTTGCCTTATTTCACACCTAAAAATACGTTGTTCAATGAGATTATAGACAAAGGACTGGCAGTAAAAGACAAAAAAGGTAATATTCCCTATGAAGATGCCACATTAGATTTTACAAATCCTGAGACCATTGAGTGGTATCAGGGAAAGATTGCATCTCTTTTAAAACTAGGTGTTGGGGTTATAAAAGTAGATTTTGGAGAGGCAGCTCCTGCAGATGGTATTTACCATAATGGCAAGACGGGGTTTTATGAGCATAACATTTATCCACTGCGTTACAACAAGGCGGTTGCCGATATAACAAAAGAAGTTACAGGTAATACTATCATTTGGGCAAGAAGTACTTGGGCAGGTAGTCAACGTTACCCATTGCATTGGGGTGGAGATGCCGCTACAACTAATACAGCTATGGCTGCTACTCTTAGAGGAGGTCTATCTTTAGGACTTTCAGGCTTTACATTTTGGAGCCATGATGTAGGAGGGTTTGTAACAAAATCACCAGAGGATTTATATAGAAGATGGACTCCTTTCGGGATGTTAACATCTCATGTTAGAAGCCACGGTGAACCACCAACGGAACCATGGGAATATAGCGAAGAATTTTTAAAGGATTTTAGGGAAGCCGATAATATGCGTTACCAATTGATGCCGTATATCTATGCACAATCAAAGTATGCTACAGAAAAAGGACTTCCTATGTTAAGAGCCTTGTTTGTTGAATATCCTGATGATCCAGGAGCTTGGCTTGTAGACGACCAGTACCTTTTTGGTTCGGACATATTGGTAGCTCCTTTATTTGAAAATATTACCGAACGCTCTGTTTATTTACCTGAAGGAAAATGGATTGATTACCAAACAGGTAAAGTTTACAACAAGGGTTGGAACACTATAAAGGCGGGAGATATCCCAATCATTGCTTTGGTAAGGGATGGTGCGGTTATTCCACATATTAAATTGGCACAAACTACAAAAGACATGGACTGGAGTTCCATTGAATTAAAAGTTTTTTCGGCTGATGCCAATGAAGCAACTGGGAAAATTTATTTACCTAATGCCACACAATGGCATGAACTTGTCCTTGAGAAAAAAGACTCAAAATTTGAATTGACAAGTAACCCAACAGGTGACAAGGTCGCCTTTAAAATAAAATTGATAGAGAATAAATAATAGAGTATAGTTAGTTTTAGTAATTAGTCTTAGGCTGGGGGGATTTTTCTCCCCAGCTTAATTTATTAAATTTTTAAAAAAAGAGTATGTTAAAAAAGTTGATTGTCCCAGTTTTGTCCCTAATTATAGCAACAGGGTGTGCTAAAGTGGAAAAAGAGAATAGTTATGAAATCAGTTCCCCAGATGGGAAAAACAAAATTAAGTTCGAGTTAATTGAAAGTAAACCTAAGTACGCTGTTTATCATGATACAATTGAAGTCTTGACACCTTCAGATATGGGGTTTTTGTTAAAGAACAATGAAGATTTCAGTACAAATTTTGAAATAACTAATGTAGAGAATTCTTCTTTTGATGAGACCTGGGAACAGGTTTGGGGAGAAAAGAAAGATATTCGTAATAATTACAATCAGTTAGCAGTACATCTACAGCAAAAGGATGGAAATAAGCGTAAGCTTGAAATCCAGTTTAGAGCATTTAATGACGGGATTGCCTTTAGATATGTTTATCCAAAACAAGAATCAAAGGATAGTATTTTCATTATGGATGAAAAAACGACCTTTAATCTAAAAGAAGATGGTCAAGCATGGTGGATACCAGCATACAGAGAGAATCGATATGAATATTTATATGAAAAATCTCCAGTAAGTACATTAGATACCGTACATACGCCATTAACAATAGAGAGTAAAAGTGGGTTAAAATTAAGTTTTCACGAAGCGAATTTAATCGATTTTGCTAGTATGACCTTAGTTAATACTGAAGGAACCAAATTAAAGTCAGATTTAGTGCCATGGGCAGATGGTGTAAAGGTTAAGTCAAAAGATACATTTACATCTTCGTGGAGAACACTTCAAATAGGCGAAAATGCTGGTGATTTGATAGATTCGTATATGGTTTTAAACTTGAATGAGCCAAACAAATTAGGAAACCCTTCTTATGTAAAACCTTATAAGTATTTCGGAATTTGGTGGGGTATGCATATTGGAAAATATACATTCTGGGAAGGTGACAGACAAGGAGCGACCACAAAACATGCTGAAGAGTATATTGATTTCACTTCTAAAGAAGGTTTCCACCATTTATTAATAGAAGGATGGAATAAAGGATGGACAACAGCGTGGTACGAAAACCGAATGCATGAATTTAGCTTTACAAAATGTGCAGATAATTTTGATATACATAAAGTAGTAGAATATGGTAAAGAAAAAGATGTTGAATTAATCGGATACCACGAAACAGGTTCAAACCTTATCAATTATATGAAACAAATTGATGAAGGTTTTGCCTTATATAAAAGCTTAGGGATTCATACCGTTAAAATAGGACATGTGGGATCTAAACTAAATATGAAGGAATGGCATCACGGTCAGTTTGGGGTAAACTATTTTAGATATGTTTTAGAAAAAGCAGCAGAATATGATTTGGCTGTGTTTTATCATGAATCTATAAAAGATACAGGAGAACGAAGAACATATCCAAATATGTTGGCTAGAGAAGCAGCCCGTGGTCAGGAGTACAATGCTTGGAGTGAAGGAAATCCACCAAGCCATGTGGTTATTTTACCTTTTACAAGAATGTTGTCGGGACCTATGGAATATACTCCTGGTGTTTTAGATGTTGAAATTAAAAAAGGGTTTAATGGAAGAAGAATTCATGGTACTACAGCCCAACAGTTAGCTATGTATGTAGTATTTTATTCTCCTATTCAGATGATGGCTGACCTTCCTGAAAATTATATTGGAAGACCAGAATTTCAATTTATAAAAGAGGCACCAACAGATTGGGAGGACACAAAAATATTAAATGGTGAAATAGGCGAATATATTACCACAGTAAGAAAAGATTTAAATAGTGACGATTGGTATTTAGGAAGTATGACCAATGAAAAAAGTAGAGATATTTCGGTTTCACTATCATTTTTAGAACCAAATGCTGTTTATGAAGCAGAAATTTATCAGGATGCAGAAGGAACAGACGAAATGCATAATCCTGAGGCAGTAACAATTTCTAAACAAACAGTAAAAGCTTCAGACGTTTTACAATTGCACTTAGGCGGATCTGGAGGAACAGCCATTCGTTTTAAGAAAGGGAGTTAGTTGATGAGATAACACTCCATGAAGACTAGATTTAGTTACATATTATTTTTGATAACCGTCGCAAATTCATTTGGTCAAAAGCCTGAATACTTATTTCAAAATTCAGAGTTACCAGTTGAAGAGCGTATAACCAATCTGCTTTCAGTTATGACTTTAAACGAAAAAGTCAAAGCGTTAAGTACAAATCCCAGTATTCCAAGATTAGGAGTAAAAGGTACGGGACATGTAGAAGGATTGCATGGATTGGCTTTAGGTGGTCCAGGTGAATGGGGTGGAAAAAACAAAGAACCCTTACCAACCACTACCTTTCCACAAGCTTATGGATTAGGCGAAACTTGGGATGTTGATCTGTTGCAAAAAGTAGCTCAGGTTGAAGGTTATGAGGCGCGTTATGCATTTCAAAAATATAACAGGGGAGGACTGGTAGTACGAGCTCCTAATGCCGATTTGGCAAGGGATCCAAGATGGGGACGAACCGAGGAAAGCTATGGTGAGGATGCCTTCTTTAATGGGACTATGGTAACCGCATTTATAAGAGGGCTTCAAGGAAATGATAAAGATGACTGGCAAACGGCTTCATTAATGAAACATTTTTTAGCGAACAGTAATGAGGATGGACGATCTCACACGTCATCAGATTTTAGTGAACGCTTATGGCGAGAATATTATGCATTGCCTTTTAAAATGGGTGTCATCCAAGGAGGATCAAGAGCTTATATGGCGGCCTATAATAAAGTTAATGGTATACCTGCTATGGTGCATCCTATGCTAAAAATAACTCAAAAAGAATGGGGGCAAAACGGCATCATTTGCACCGATGGTGGCGCTTATAGGCTTTTAATGACGGATCATAAATATTATGATGATAAGTATATAGCTGCCTCAGCAATTATTAAAGCTGGTATCAATCAGTTTTTGGATAATTATCCAGAAGGGGTTTATGGTGCTATTTCAAACGGATATCTTGATGAAACTGATTTAGATAATGTTTTAAGAGGTGTTTATAGGGTTATGTTTAAATTAGGTTTGATGGATTCTGATACCAAGAATCCATATAGCCAAATAGGGAAAACAGAAACCGTAGATCCTTGGTTAACCCAAAAGCATAAGGACTTAGCGCTTTTAGCAACACAGAAATCTATTGTCTTATTAAAAAACGAAGCAAATACACTTCCGCTTCAAAAGGAAAAACTTAAAACCATTGCTGTGATTGGAAACAATGCCAATGGTGTTTTTTTAGATTGGTATAGTGGTACACCGCCTTATACAGTTACCGCATTGGAAGGGATAAAAAATGAGCTAGGCGACAACATAGAAATATTATTTACACCAAATAATACAGATGGGTTGGCAGTAGAATACGCAAAAAAGGCAGATGTAGCTATTGTATTGGTGGGCAATCATCCTACATGTGATGCAGAGTGGGCTAAGTGTCCAAAACCAAGTAATGGAAAAGAGGCCGTGGATAGACAATCGCTAACTTTGGAAGAAGAAGATTTAATCAAGCTTGTGTATCAAGCAAACCCTAAAACGGTAGTTGGCTTAATAAGTAGTTTTCCTTATGCTATCAATTGGACACAGGAACATGTTCCTGCCATTATACATATGACACACAATAGCCAAGAATTGGGAAATGCCTTTGCTGATGTTTTGTTTGGTGATTATAATCCGGCTGGTAGATTGACTCAGACCTGGGTAAAATCAATTACAGACTTGCCAGATTTTCTAGATTACGACATCACCAAGGGCAGAACCTATATGTATTCAATTAAAGAACCACTTTATGCTTTTGGACATGGATTGAGCTACACAACGTTTAACTATTCAAACTTAAAAACAGATAAAAATGTTTTGAAAGACAACGATAGTATTACTGTTAGTTTTAATATAAAAAATACAGGCAAGAGAAATGGTGAAGAAGTGGTACAATTATATATAAAACACCTTAATTCTAAAAAACAAAGACCAATAAAAGAATTGAAGTCTTTTAAAAGGCTATTTATAAATGCTGGTGAAACCAAAATGGTTTCACTGATTTTAAAGGCCAAGGATTTAGAATACTGGAACACCAATAAGCAACAGTTTCAGCTTGAACAAGACCAAATTGAATTACAAGTTGGGGGAGCTTCAGATAAAATCCTACTGACAAAGAAGATAACTATTAGAAAATAAAAACAATGAAAATAAAAATTTTAACACTTTTTGTATTTGTATGCTTAATAAATATTAAGTCTTTCGGACAAAACAAGCATTCAAAAAAAGCATCAACTACTAATCGCATTATAAAAGTAGATTGCAATAATGAAGAGGGACCATTAAACACCATGTTTAAAGAATGTATAGGTGCAGGTAGAGCTAATGAAGGTTTGCGAGCCGATTGGCAACAACAATTGGTTTTGGCAAAAAAAGACTGTGATTTTAAATACATTAGAATGCATGGTTTGTTAACTGATGATATGGCCGTTTATTCAGAGGATAAAAATGGGAATCCAATATATAGCTATCAATATATTGATGCGTTATACGATTTTTTATTAAGTATTGATGTAAAACCATTTGTAGAGTTAGGATTTATGCCTTCAAGATTAGCTAGTGGAGATCGAACTGTTTTTTGGTGGCGAGGGAATGTAACACCTCCAAAAGATTATAATAAATGGGGAGATTTAATTAAAAATTTAGCACAGCATTTTACAGAGCGTTATGGAGAAGAGGAGGTTAAAACTTGGTATTTCGAAGTTTGGAATGAACCTAATTTAAGTCCAGGTTTTTGGACAGGTACACAAGCCGAGTATTTTAAATTATATGAGTATGCTGCTAGAGCTGTAAAAAGTGTGAATCCAGCATATAAAGTTGGTGGACCAGCTACAGCTGGAGCAGGTTGGGTGCCTGAAACTATTGAGTTTTGTGGTGAAAACAATGTACCAATAGATTTTATTTCTACACATTCTTATGGAGTTGAGCAAGGGTTTTTAGATGAATTTGGTGGGTCTGGAACTGTTTTGAGTGATGATGAGTTTAGTGTGAGCAAGGACGTGATAAAATCTCGTAAACAAATTTCATCTTCAGATAAACCTAATTTAGAATTACATTACACGGAGTGGAGCTCGTCTTATACACCAGCAGATCCTTTTCATGATAGCTATCACTCTGCGGCTTTTATTCTTCAGAAATTAAAACAAATAGGAGATGCTGCAAACTCTATGTCGTATTGGGTTTTTACTGATATTTTTGAAGAACCAGGACCAAGATTTAAGCCATTTCATGGAGGGTTTGGGTTAATGAATACACAAGGAATAAAAAAAGCTGCTTATTTCTCGTATGATTTTTTAAATAAATTGGGAACTACAGAACTTCAAAATTCTGACACTTCTTCTTGGACTACTAAAAGTGCAAATGGAAATGTACAGGTTTTGTTTTGGGATTTTAGTTACACCTTACCAGATAATACAAATAATCAGCAATATTATTTAAAAGATTTACCATCAAAGCCAAAAGGAAGTGTAAAAGTTGAATTGACAGGGCTAGAAAAGGGTACTTATTATTTAGAGGTATACAAAGTAGGTTACAAGGTAAATGATGCTTATACAGATTACTTAGCTATGGGTAGCCCTAGCCAATTAACAAAGCAACAGGTTGAAACCCTTAAGAAGTGGAATAATGGTTCTCCAATTGCAACACAGAAAATTGAAATAGATTCGGAAGGGAATTACTCCAAAAATTTTGAGATAAACGAAAATGACGTTTTTCTATTGAACTTAATCAAACAATAATATAAATTAAAAGAATAAAATAGATGAAAATAAAAGGAACCGTTTTATTAGCCACAATATTAACGTTATCAGTAACCTCATGTAAAAAAGAGGTGAAAAACTCGGTAGAAGAAGCTATTGTAGATGTTTCGTATAAACCAAATGAATTTGACCCTTCAAAATTTGAATCTGGTATCGATTCGTTGGTTGCTCAAATGACCTTAGAGGAAAAAATAGGTATGTTACACGGCAAAAGTATGTTCGCTACAGGTGGTGTTGAACGCTTAGGAGTGCCAGAACTTAGTATGGCTGATGGACCGTTAGGAATACGAGAAGAAATTTCTAGAGATAGTTGGGCTCCTGCCGGGTGGGATAATGATTATGCTACCTATTACCCAGCAGCAGGAGCAGTAGCAGCCACTTGGAATCCAGACTTATCATATACGTTTGGTAATAGTGTAGGTCAAGAAGCCCGAGCACGTAATAAGGACATGATACTTTCTCCTGCCATCAATATTATAAGAACACCTTTAGGAGGACGTACCTATGAATATTTTACGGAAGATCCATTTTTAAATAAAAAATTGGCGGTTCCATTTGTAGTAGGTATTCAAGACAATGATGTTATGGCTTGTGTAAAGCATTATGCCGTGAATAACCAAGAGACCAATAGGGGTACGGTAAATGTAATTACAGATGAGCGTACATTACGCGAAATATATTTGCCTGCTTATAAAGCTACTGTTACAGAAGCGAATGCCTATAGTTTAATGGGGGCATATAATAAATTTAGAGGCGATTATTTATGCGAAAATGATTATATGCTAAATAAAATTCTTAGAGAAGAGTGGGGCTTTAATGGTATTGTTGTTTCAGACTGGGCGGCTGTACACAGTTCTGTGAAAACATTAGAAAATGGTTTAGACATAGAAATGGGAACACCTAAGCCTTTCAACGAATTTTATTTAGCACAACCACTAATTGATTCTGTTAAAGCTGGAAAAATAACAGAGCAAGAAATTGATAAACATGTTAAGCGCATATTAGGTGTACTGTATCAAGTAAAAGCGATTGATGGTAAAGATAGAATTAAAGGGAGTTTAGCTACAGAAGCACATTATAAAGACGCATATAATATTGCAGCAGAGTCTACAGTCTTGTTGAAAAATAATAAAAGCCTTTTACCTTTAAAATTAGAGGGAATAAAATCAATTGCAGTTATTGGAAATAATGCTACTAAGAAAAATGCACTTGCAGGATTTGGTGCTGGTGTTAAAACCAAGAGAGAGGTAACACCTTTAGAGGGACTTAAAAATAGATTACCGGAAAATATTAAAGTAAATTATGCAGAAGGGTATTTAGAAAGATATTCTGTAAATGAGAATGACATAAAACAAGCCGTTACCTTAAACGGTCCTGTGCCTATAAATGATTTGGATCCGATTAAATTAGAAGAAGCTATAGAAGCTGCTAAAAATTCGGATGTAGCCATTGTTTTTGCTGGTTCAAATCGTGATTACGAAACAGAAGCATCAGACCGTAGAGACTTATCACTTCCTTTCGGTCAAGAAGCGTTGATTGAAAAAGTAATAGAGGCAAATCCTAATACCATTGTGGTTATGATTGCTGGTGCTCCATTTGATATTAATGGTATTAAGGAAAAATCATCATCACTTTTATGGAGTTGGTTTAATGGTTCTGAAGGAGGTAATGCATTGGCCGATGTTATTTTAGGTAATGTAAACCCTTCTGGAAAGTTACCTTGGACTATGCCTAAAAAAATAGAAGATTCTCCAGCACACGCTACTAATAGTTTTCCTGGTGACGAAGTTGTAAGTTATGCTGAAGGTATTTTAGTAGGATATCGCTGGTTTGATACCAAAGACGTTGAACCGTTGTTTCCTTTCGGATATGGACTGTCGTATACCGATTTCGAGTTTTCTGATTTAAAAATGAATAAAGAGGTTTATAATGAAGACGATGTTGTAGCTGTATCTTTCCAAATAAAAAATATAGGAAAAGTAGATGGAAAGGAAGTGGCACAACTGTATGTTTCAAAACCAAATTCAGAAGTACAAAGGGCTGCTAAGGAATTGAAAGGGTTTAAGAAGGTTCTTGTTAAAAGTGGAACTTCCGAAAAAGTAACCATTATGGTACCCGTAAAAGAATTGGCTTATTACAATGAAGATAAAAAACAATGGGTTGTAGAACCAGGTGTTTACAATGTTAAAATTGGAAAATCATCTAGAGATATACAAATAGAAGCATCTATAAACATTAAATAAAATTTTTAAAATATAGCAATGAATATTTTAATCCAATTCTAAATATTAATTAACCTACATGTTATGAAAAAGAAATGCTATTTTAAAAATATGCTTAAGGAAAAGGGTTTTGCCTTTCTTTGTTTATTTGTTTTGAATTTTACTTTTCAGGGCTACAAGGCAGAGGCTCAGACATATCAGTGGAAAAGCGTTCAGATAAATGGAGGAGGATATGTGACGGGTGTCATTTATAGTCCTACGGAACAAAACTTGGTTTATGCCCGCACTGACGTAGGAGGGGCTTATCGTTGGGATGCGACCAACAAGGTCTGGATTCCACTTTCTGATAGTTTTGATACAAGTAATGATTATGGAGTAATCAGTCTGGCAACCGATCCTTCCGACCCCGACCGAGTGTATATGGCTACAGGTTTGTATACACCATCATGGGGACAAACAGGAGCTGTTTATTCTTCTACGGATAAAGGAACCACTTGGACTCGCAATAATTTGTCTATCAAATTGGGAGGTAATGAAGGTGGACGAGCTGCAGGTGAACGCCTACAGGTAGATCCAAATTTAGGGAGTACTCTTTTTCTAGGTTCTAGCACGGATGGACTTTGGAAAAGTACCAACTACGGTTCTACTTGGAATAAGGTGAACAGCTTTCCTGTAAGTACAAGTACCAGTGGTTCTGGAGGTATTTCATTTGTTCTTTTTGACAAGAGTAGTAGTACTACAGGTAATGCAACGAGTACGATTTATGTGGGGGTATTACGGATAGGTACTAACAATCTGTACAAAAGTACCGATGGAGGTGCTAACTGGACGGCAGTAGCTAATCAACCTACTGATATGATGCCTCGCATGGCGGCATTGGCCTCCAATGGTATGATTTATCTCTCCTATTCTGATGCTAACGGCCCAAACAATGTGGGAGCCGGAGCAGTATGGAAACTTAACCCTGGTGATAATAGCTGGACCGATGTGTCGCCTGTTTCCGGACAGGGCGGTTTTGGGGGCATCTCGGTAGATGCTCAAAATGCCAATCACTTGATTGTAGGTACTATGGGACGTTGGTGGCCTGGTGATGCTGTATTTCGTACCACGGATGGGGGAGCCAATTGGACGGATTTGAACACCAACGCTACTTGGGATTATTCTTTGGCTCCTTATGGGGAAGCTTCCAGTCCCCACTGGATAGGCGATGTTGATATTGATCCCTTTAACTCCGATAATGCGTGGTTTGTAACAGGTTATGGACTCTTTAATTCAAATAACCTCACCTCCAGCGCAACCAACTGGATTTTTCAGAACAAAGGGTTGGAGGAAACAGCAGCAAATGAGTTGATTAGCCCTCCTTCTGGTGCTCCACTACTAAGTGCCTTAGGCGATCAGGATGGCTTTAAGCATGACAATCTGGATGTTTCGCCAGCAGCAGGCCGTTCTACGTTGTACGGTACCAATACAAGTATTGATTTTGCGGAGTCTCTACCAAGCTTTATGGTAAGAGCATATAATAAAGATAGTGGTAATTATGGTTCTTATTCTACCGATGGAGGAGATACTTGGACAGCTTTCAGCAGTATACCTTCGGGGGCAACTGGAGGTGGCAACATAGCTGTTTCGGCTGACGGCAATCGTATTGTATGGGCTCCTCAAGGCGCCTCAGGGCTTTATTATTCTACCAATAAAGGTTCTTCTTGGACAGCCTCTAGTGGTAGTATACCAGCTGGATTAAAGCCTGTTTCAGACAGAGTGAATTCACAAAAATTCTATGTCTACGATGCAGAAAATGGGAAGGTTTGGGTAAGTACTGATGGGGGAGTTTCTTTTTCGGTACAAGCGAGTGGTTTGCCGACCGTCTATAATTATCAGTTATGGTTAACACGTATCCGTACCGTTTTTGGAGTAGAAGGTGATATCTGGCTTGCCAATTTGAATGGGCTATATCATTCTACCAATTCAGGTACTAGTTTTACCAAGTTGACCAATGTTGAAAGTGCTCAGGCGGTTTCATTTGGAAAAGCAGCTCCCGGGGAAACCTATCCTGCGGTATTTATCGTGGGAACAATAAACGGCACGCATGGATTTTATCGTTCGGACGATGGTGGATCCAATTGGGTTCGTATCAACGATGACCAACATCAGTATGGGACTGTTGTTACCGTTACCGCTGACCCTCGTGTTTATGGGAGGTTTTACGTGGCAGGCTCTGGACGAGGTATTCTCTATGGGGATATTAATAATCCACTGGCAACCTCTGATGCGGAAGTAAATTCGTTTGAAACGTTTATTTATCCAAATCCATCAAAAGATGGTGTATTCCAATTTCATAACCTATGGAAGAATAAGAAGGTCAATATCTCAATTTTTGATCTTCAAGGTAAACTGGTTTATAAACAATCAGAAACAGGAAAGGAACAAGTAGTAGTGAATTCAAAGCTCATTAATGGGTTTTATCTGGTTAAAATACAATCCGAAAAGGGGATTATTACAGAAAAATTAGTAGTAAAATAAATTGATTTAAATATAGATACAATATAAATTTTGAAGAATCAATTCACCTAAAGACATGATAACAGCATAGTCTTTAAAGATCTAATTTTTTATCATCCCAAATTAAAAATAAATATTATGAAAAAAGTCAACTATTATAAAGATACTCCCAGGGAAAAGATTCTTACCTTTCTCTGTTTATTTGTCTTGATTTTCACGTTTCAGTGTTATAAAGTCGAGGCACAGGCGACAGCAGATTATGAATGGAAGAATGCTCCTATAGGCGGAGGTGGATTTGTAACAGGAATTGTTACTCATCCTACATCTGGCGAAAGGTATTGCCGTACTGATGTGGGCGGGGCATACCGATGGGACGCCACAAACAATGAATGGATTCAGTTTCTCGATTGGTTAGACGAGTCAGAAAACGGATTTTATGGCGTAGAATCTATTGCGCTCGATCCGCAGAATCCTAACAATATTTATATGCTCTGTGGGACTTCCTATATCAACGGAGGAAGATCGGCGATATTTAAATCCACGGACAAAGGAAATACGTTCACATATATTGATGTTACTTCTCAATTTAAAGCGCATGGCAATGGGAGCGGACGCGGGAACGGAGAGCGTCTTGTGGTAGATCCTAATAACAGTAACGTATTATTCGTCGGAACGAGAGCCAATGGACTGTGGAAGAGTACAGATGCAGGAGCTACCTGGAATCAAGTTTGGACTGGTGTAACGACTACATCCAATGGTAACGGAATATGCTTTGTCGTTTATGATTCTTCAAGCAATGTAGTAAACGGAGTTACCCAAACGATGTATATAGGTGTTTCCCGTACCGGAGCAGGTAACATTTACAAAAGTACAGACGGAGGCGCCAACTTTACCGATATTTCAGCAACCACCACTTATATGCCACATCGTGTCGCGTTGCAAGGAACGACTATGTATGCGACCTATGCGGATACTGAAGGTCCCGCAACTAATGGATATGGAAGTGTGTATAAGTTAAACACTACTACAGGGGTATGGCAAGATGTCACGCCTACTAGTAATAAAAATCATTCATACGGAGGCGTAAGTATAGATCCTACTGATGTTGATAGAGTAGTTGTTTCTACCTGTGGCGTGTATCAGAATAACCAGTTCAGTACAGGTTGGGCAGATTTTATTTTTCTCTCAACCGATGGAGGATCAAATTGGACCCTTAAAATTGGGCCAAATTCTACTTTTGATGCTAATGGTATGAATTGGGCAGACGGAGGAGCGATCAACTGGATGGATTGTATTGAGTTTGATCAGGACAATCTTAATAAGGTGCGTGTAATAGGAGGTGGAGGTGTATTTACCTGTTCCGATATTACAGCTACGAATACGACATGGAAATATGATGTAAAGGGCATTGAAGAAACCGCCATGCTTGATGGGATAAGCATTCCTGGAGGGGCATTTATTTCTTCTTTCGGAGATGTAACGGGCTTTGTGCATGAGCCGCTGACGGCTTTTCCGTCCACAAAACTTTCTCCTGTAGGAGGCTATAACAACAATAGCATTGCTTATGCTGGAGCCAATCCAAATAAAGTAGTAAGAATAGCTAATGAAGGAGATGTTGTATACTACTCTAACGATATGGGTGCTTCATGGACAGCATCTGCTACCAATAAAGGAACAGCAGGAAGAGTGTCT
>JBNKOE010000009.1:0-4036 GCA_050294475.1 Algibacter sp.
GAATACCGAGCTTCAAAGAAGGTTTGCATTGACTGCCCGATACGCAGGGAGTGTTTAGGTAAAAGTGCACAGGAAAAGAAATTTACCGTAACCTATTACCGCGCCGAGTACGAGCGCAACATCGTCAGAGTAAACAGTCCACAGGGGTGTTATATGAAAGCCAAACGACAAAGCACAGTAGAGCCCGTTTTTGGAACGCTCACTCAGTTTATGGGTTTAGGGAAAGAATACCATAGGTATTAAACAGGCTAATAAGTGTATGCAACTATCCGCCATTGCCTATAACCTAAAAAAGTATCTGAAATTCACCCAAAAACACAGTAAAAGTGGGGCGGCAAGTCTACGCCTTGTTTTTTACCATTTTAAGGCTGTTATAAACACCTTTATAAGCCCAAATAATGATTTATAATTTATATTGTAATCTCATTCAAAAACAACAAACGCCCTTAAAAAAGGACGTTTTTGTATCTTGTTTTTGAAAATTATGGACTTGTGCAACGGCTACCATTGTTGGCATTAGTTGTTTATTCCACATATCGCATTATGTACATTCGTTTCTTCTGTTTATCGCTAAACAACTTTTTCCGTTTAACTTTTACTTGAGGTAATAGAATTACAATGGCATTATGTTTTTCATTTTTGTTTAATCCATTTATGAAATCAGGATATTTTGATAAATCAACTGTAATTTTTTCTCCATTGAATTCAAACTTTTCAAAGCTCGAATGATTAGCTATCCAAAAAAACACAACAGGTTCTTCATACTTAGCTTTCGATAAGTCATAATTATCTGATTGTATTTCAATTTCTATGACTGAATTTGGTCTTATATCATTTGAAATATATCTTGAAATATATTTTCCGTCAATTTTCACTTTCCACTTATCAGTTCCATTGATGTAAAACATATTATACCCAACATCATAAGTGTTCTTTACTTCATTCTTAATTTTTGATTTTATATTTATTCCTCGTTCGTAATGGTCAAAAGTTTTTGTGACTTTAAGTCCGTCATATAAATATTCATTACTTAAACTTTCCTTTAAACTATCTGACAGTTGGACGTTTGTTTTGTAAATGAATTCATATTCGGTTCCCACGTTAATTTTCATATTAGTTGGGAATTTAACAGAAACTGAATCAGTAGATATTTTAGTCACTTCAATTTCAATCTGTCCAAAAGAATAGTTGTAAATAGATAAAATCAGAAAAGTTAGTAATATTCTCATAAGTGTGTTCTTCAATGTTCGTTAAGGCACATAGTTTACAAAGTTAAAGTCACATCCTTTACACTAGATTTTGACTTAGTCTAATTGATACTTGTTTGTCTCTTATTTTATTTTCGTTAAAGTAACCTAAAAATACGTCTCTATAAAATACTCTCCAAATTCCATTTCCTTGATCTTCAGCACCGACATATTTCCCTTTTAGTCCAGCAGTTAAATATACCCAATAATATGACTTCCACCGCATGGATCCATTTTGGCATACTTTCATCACTTTCATAGTTGATGGATAATCATACTTTAGAATTTTTTCAGGGAATGGTCTATTGGAAAAATCATGGCAATCTGCAGGGGTTTTCATTTCCAAAGATTCATGAGGTCTAATATGGTTATATTCTTTTACAAACCGATTTAAACTACGTTGTTGTGCCTTCAAATCGAATGCAGAAGGTTTGGCACAAGCAGCCTTTAAATCACGGTGCATACGCTCGTGTCGTCCGTTTTGGTCTGGTCGTGCTGGGTCAGAATAAACGGGGTCTATTCCCAATTCAATAAACCAATAAGATAGCCTGGTATATCTTTGAATAGCAGCTACAGATCCAAAAGGACTTCCGTTGTCTGTATGTATTTGTTTAGGGATGCCATACTTTCTAAAAACCTTTGTAAACTCTTGCTTAACAGAGAGAAAATTTTCTTTATAATGTCCTTTTGCTGTAAACAAAAACCTGCTCTTTGAATCTGCAATAGTAAGTGGATGGCAGTATATTTTATTGCCCATTAAAAACTTTCCTTTATAGTCCGCGCTCCAAACCTCATTACATTTCTTAGGGTCGAAAATAGGGAATATTGGCTTGACTCTTCTGCTTCGTTTTTGAGGTTTAACTAGACCATTTTTAAAAAGGATGTTGTGAACGGTAACCACACTTGGAATAAGTTCTTTAGGATACTGTTTAAACAACAAGACTCGAATTTTTTTCGCACCCCAAAGCATGTGTTTATTTTTTAATTCTAAGATTGAATCTTCAACTTTTTGATTGGTTCTATTTGGGTGATTAATTGGAGCTCTTTCTTGCTCAATTAATCCCGATAGTCCCATTTTTTCATACCGAGAAATCAATTTGTAAGCGGTAGGTCGCGATATATTAAATGACCTACAAAGTTCTGTAATGGTATACTTCCCGGTTAACCATTCATGAATAAATTCTACTTTTTGTTCCATTTTAGTTTTTGCTTTCCAGACCATGATAAATTACTTTTTCAAGTAATTTATGAATCTTAAAAGTGTAAACTATGTCCCTTTATCGTACCAAATGTGTTACAACGTTGCCTGTATGGTTAGTGGCGTGTTAAAAGAGTTGATTTTTCAATTAAGCACTTACTTTATAAAAGACACTAACCATTGTATTTAGCTAATTGTAGCCATTAATTATATAGATTGTTATAAGCCTTTATTATTTACTTTTTAACTTTTCAATATCTGCTTTTAAAGAAACTAAATCAGAAGTTAACGATTTTAAAAATTCAATCTCTTTTGCTTGTTTTTCAACTTTCTCTTTTTGTTCAATAATTTCTTTTTGCTGTTGGATAGTATAAAGTGTTAGTTCTTCTATTTTCTGCAATAATTTTGAATCCATTTCTCCAAGAAAAATTCCATTTTCTGCAACTTCTTTAGCAGAAGGGATATCTTTTAAATGCCCTTTTTCTTTGATATGATTTTCAACTTCTGTTAGATTAGGAAGAAGGTAATTACTTTGAAAAACAAAGTCAGACCACCCTGTTTCAACTTTTATTTCTTTTGCTCTTATTTGTCCATTCACAGCAAGTTTCCAAGAGCCTGGATTATCTGTTCCGATACCAATATTACCCTCAAAAAAAGCACTAGCTGTTCTTGTATTAAAAATGATTCCGACTTTATTATTAAAACTTGACCTAAACCCTATGCCATACCAAGACTCAAGGCCAACATTGAATAAATTAAATTTAGCATTATCCGCATTTCCACTAATCAGGCTTCCACTCACAATTCCACTGCCATCTTCTTTTTTTCCTTTTACAGTAACATATGCTTTTTCTAGGGTTGAATGCTGTGCAGTAACAGTGAACGCACCGCTATTGTCGAACTCAAAAAAAGAAGGAGCATCTGTGTTACCAAGCAACAATTTATTTCCTGTATGCTGAATGTCAAATCTCCATAATTTATCTCCACGTTCTATCCCTAATGCTGCACCACCATTAGGATTTTTAATATGTAATTTCAAATTTGGGTTATCTGTTCCGATGCCAACATTTCCATTGTGAATTATTGATAGCCTATTTAATTTATTTGTAAATAGATGAATACCTCCATAACCTGATAATCTAGCTTCAGCACCTCCAGTAATTGAATACCAGCCCAATGCGTAATTTCCTAAAGAGGCTCCATTGTATGTGAAATTATTATTATCAGGGTTAAAGCCAAATGAGTAATTTAATCCAATAGTTTGATTTTGTGCGTTTAAATTTAAAAAAGAAAGTGCGATGAGTGAGAATAATAATTTTTTCATAATATTTATTTGAATTTTGGTTTCTTATTTTTATGTCTCGTCCTGAAATATGGCTACAGGTTAAAATTGAATTTACGCTGTTAATTTGTATACCATATTCGGTGTTTTAAAGTCTAAAGATAAGTGTAATCTTATTTCGTTATATAAATTAATTGCATTTTTTGTGGCTCTTTTTGCGTGAGCCACGTTATCAAAGGTTTGGTCGAGATAAAATTCGTCTTTAAGAATCCCGTTAACCCTTTCTGCGAGGGCATTTTCATAACAATG
>JBNKOE010000010.1:0-303919 GCA_050294475.1 Algibacter sp.
TCTGTTGTCGCTGTTGTTACCGTAAAACTGGTTACGCCTGCTGGTACAGTAATCAAACCTGTTCCGCTATCGTACGTTACTCCTGCACTAAAGGTTGATGGTACCGTATAATCACTTGCGCTTGTTGTATTGTCTGTTAAACTAAAGGCATAGGTTGCATCAATCGCACTAACACCACTTCTTGTAACAGTGTGCACTAAATCTACCCCTTCTACTTGAGTATCCGAACTTACCGTAGAGATTGTGGCAATATCATTATCCGTGATAGTACCTGTAGCAGAAACACCACCAATACTCAAATCATAAAACTCGGTATTCTCTTCTATGCTGTCATCATTTGTTGTCGTAGTTACCGTAAAGCTGGTCACCCCTACTGGTACCGTAATCAAACCTGTACCACTGTCGTACGTTACTCCATCACTAAAGGTTAATGGGGTCGTATAATCACTTGCGCTTGTTGTATTGTCCGTTAAGCTAAAGGCATAGGTTTCTATTACTCCACTAGCTACATCCATAGTAACAGTATGTACCAAATCTGTACCTTCTACTTGAGAATCTGAAGTTACAGATGTAATTATCGGTTTAATCGTTAAAGTTGAAAATGTTTCTGAAAAACAAACAAGATCCGTATGATAGACTTCAACTTTAAATACACTTCCGTTCATGAAAAGAGTCACATTTGAAAGATTTAAATTTGGTCCTGTTTCACCTGAAATTGCAGTGTTATTAAGATACCATTGATATGATAGACCTGCATCAGAATTTATTGTGTAATTTGGAACTCCTGAAGTATAACTTGAAGCTGCTAAAGCCGAAGCTGTTGATGAAAAAGAAACATTACTACCTGCATTAACATGTGGATCTAAAGGTAAAATATTAGCTGTAATTTGAAGAGCGGTAGTCACAGAACTATTTGTTCCTGGATAAGCTGCTCCTATAACCGTACCATCTGCATTAACATCGCCAGCACCAACAACTCCTCCATATGAACCATCACCATTACTATCTACTGTTGAACTACCATAAGCTTCATTAGCGTCAAAACAACCATCATTATCACTATCTATATCAAATTGATTAATAGTACCATCTTGATCGGTATCATATCTATCATCAACTCCATCTCCGTTACTATCAACATAACCAGAAGCTGTAGGATCTAAATAATTTGAAATATCATCCCCATCAGAATCTCCTAGAGGATCAGGTAAACCAGAGGCATATTCATCAGTATCTAAAATACCATCATTGTCATCGTCCAAATCAGCAATATCACTTATACCGTCCCCATCATTATCTGAGCTAGGCACTGGAGTAACAGAAACTGTATTATTAGATACGTCCTCATCAGGTTGAGTAGACGAATCTATTTCAGCAGTGTTAGTATACGTCCCAGAAGCATTAACCGTTGCAGTTACTAATAATTGCAAAGAGTCTCCATTATTCATATCACCTATAATCCATAAACCCGTTGCACTATTATATGATGTTCCTGCTGGAACCACTGAAGATACATAGGTGTAACCTGATGGCAATAAATCCATAACACTAACACCATCCACACTACTAGGACCATTATTAGTTGCTGTAACAGTAAAATTTACATCAGTCCCAAAAATAGGATAAATAACATCTACTGTTTTTGTCACGGATACATCTGAACATAAATTTACATTAATAGGGTTAGAAGCCACTTCTTCCCCACAAGTTAAGGTTGATGTTACAGAATAAACTCCTGTATCTAATGCTGTATATGTATTAGATGTTGCTCCTGAAATAAGATTACCATCAAAATACCATTGATAAGGGCCAAATCCAGGATTTGTCTCAAGTATTGCTGATTCAGCTGAACATCCAATACCTGCAACGTAGGATGTTGTTGGTGTTTCAGGGACTTCCGTAAAGTTTGAAAATATGGCAGACATTGAGAACCCACCACCTTGCTGAATAATTGCTACATTTAATCTAGCAGTACTTGTAATATTTAAAATACTTGGATTACCAACTTGTGCATCATTAAAACCAATAACATACCAACCCGTTGTGCCTAATTGTCGACGCGGAGCACTTAAAGTTTCTAAATCAACACCTCCAAAATTAACTACCGTAGTCGGGTCGTCCAAGAGTACATAACCCGAATAAGGTAAATCAGAATTATTATATGTTGTAAATTTATAGGTCTCAACAAACTTAGAACCACCACATAAAGACACAGGAGCAATCATGGCTAAATCTACTTCACAATTAAGAGCGGTTCCTGAGTAAACAGCAACATTTTTACTACTAATAACCTCTGAAGCGGAAAAACTTTGACCATCAATACCATTTACGAAAGTATAAAAATCGCCAGCATTAACTAAAGTATGATTTGTTGTAGAACTTAAAGCTCCCGTATTATCGAAAGTACTAATAGCTAATGTTGTATTAGGCTCTGCAGCCACAACCGTTGTTTGCTCTGCTATACTATTACCAAGTCCTCTTACAACATAATGCTCATCACCTAAATATACTACTGGAGCAATTTGGTCAACGGTACCATCACCACAACCTCCAGGAGCATCCAATCTAGCACCTGTATTCATTACAATAGGAGAAGAACTTTCTACCAAAGTCCCAATTGGAGCCTGAAACAGGAAACTCTCACCCTTATTTAAAATTATTGGTAATGCACCAGCAATCTCCACAAAAGTATTATCATTAATTGCTAAAACTGAATATATAGGTCTATTCAAAAGACTAGAACCTGTTCCTAAATCTCCATCCCTATAATAACCTACTCTAAACTCTACACCTATACCAGCATCCCCAAAACTACTCAAAGATGCATTACCCTTAATATCGATAGTTCCATCACCTACTTGATCAGAAGCAACATTCCTTAGATTTACTGAAACCGGTGCTGTAGCTGTAATATACAATCCAGCATCAGTCATTATGGTGTTAAGTGGAAGATAAGGCAAACTTGTTGGTGCACCAACAAACCTATATATCGCAGGTGTACCAGAAATTGTATTAAGTGTAGTTACAAGGGTTCCATCACTTTTATAGATTGTAACCACCACATTTGTTGTCGAGTTTGTAGCCACAACAACTTCATTTGCGTCAGAATAATACTGCCACGGAGCTGGTGCTATATAATGCTCTTTAAAAAACTGTGCATGAACATTTGCCCAACTAAAAGCAAATATTAAAAAAAGCAAAGAACGAAACAGAAATTTTTTGATAACTGAAAAATAGCTCAATTTGCAGACAGGAAATTCACTATCCATAGTTGTATTACAACTAGTAGATAGTACTAATTTTTGAGACATAATTTGAGAGATTATTTAAAATTTAATTTATATTAACAGCAATTACTTTCAACTTAAACCATTGGTAAGCATACCTAATTTAAGATTAAGCGCAAATATAATCGATAAAATGAACTTTGCAAATTTATTTTGTAAAAAAATATTTGTTCAGTCTTAAAAACAGTAAAGAACTAAGTCCTCTATTTCTTATATATTTTAGATTGTTTAATGTTATCTTTGCAACCCATTGCAATAAAGATTATGAGTTTTATAAAAGAAATAAACAGACGACGTACCTTTGGTATTATATCACATCCAGATGCTGGTAAAACAACTTTAACTGAAAAATTACTCCTCTTTGGAGGTGCTATTCAAGAAGCTGGTGCTGTAAAAAGTAACAAGATAAAAAAAGGCGCCACCAGTGACTTTATGGAAATTGAGAGGCAACGTGGGATTTCGGTAGCTACTTCTGTTTTGGCGTTTGAATATAATGACATCAAAATTAATATTCTTGACACACCTGGGCATAAAGATTTTGCCGAAGACACCTTTAGAACACTTACCGCTGTAGATAGTGTTATTGTTGTTATTGATGTTGCTAAAGGTGTAGAGGAACAAACTGAAAAATTGGTTGAAGTTTGTCGAATGCGAAACATACCTATGATTGTATTCATTAATAAAATGGATAGAGAAGGTAAGGATGCTTTCGATTTATTAGATGAAGTTGAGCAAAAATTAGGATTAAAAGTAACACCTTTAAGCTTTCCTATTGGTATGGGATATGATTTTAAAGGAATATATAATATTTGGGAGAAAAACGTCAATCTTTTTAGTGGTGATAATAGAAAAGATATTGAAGAAACCATTGAAATTTCAGATTTATCATCATCAGAATTAGATAAATTAGTTGGAGAAAAAGCAGCGAATACCTTAAGAGATGAAATAGAACTTGTTGAAGGTATTTATCCTGAATTTAATAAAGAAAATTATTTAAACGGAAATTTACAACCGGTATTTTTCGGGTCTGCTCTAAACAATTTTGGAGTTAGAGAACTTTTAGATTGTTTTGTTGAAATAGCACCAAAACCAAGACCTAAACAAAGTGAAGAACGCTTGGTACAACCAAATGAAGATAAATTCACAGGTTTTGTTTTTAAAATTCATGCCAATATGGATCCCAACCATAGAAATCGACTGGCTTTTATAAAAATTGTATCAGGTGAATTTAAACGTAATGCACCTTACTTACATGTTAGACACAATAAAAAAGTGAAATTCTCTAGTCCAAATGCTTTTTTTGCTGAAAAGAAAGAGATTGTAGACATCTCTTATCCTGGTGATATCGTTGGTTTACAAGATACTGGAACTTTTAAAATTGGTGATACATTAACAGAAGGGGAAATTTTAAACTACAAAGGTGTACCTAGTTTCTCTCCAGAACACTTTAGATATATTAATAATGCCGATCCTTTAAAATCTAAACAACTTTTTAAAGGTATTGATCAATTAATGGACGAAGGTGTTGCTCAGTTATTTACTTTAGAACTTAACGGTAGAAAAGTTATTGGAACTGTTGGTGCGCTTCAATACGAAGTTATTCAATACCGATTAGAACATGAATATGGTGCCAAGTGTACTTATGAAAATTTAAATGTATATAAAGCTTGTTGGGTTGATCCTGAAGACCCTAAAAATGATGAATATAAAGAGTTTATAAGAGTAAAACAACGCTTTTTAGCTAAAGACAAACAAAACCAACTAGTCTTTTTAGCAGACTCAGCATTCTCATTACAAATGACTCAACAAAAATACCCGAGTATAAAATTCCACTATGTTTCAGAGTTTAAATAATAAAAATTGATTTAAAGCTTTTTAAGAGCAGTTCTTTTACTATTAATAATATAACATGTATTTTTTGTGATTTCACATAAAACACACCTTAAAAAAATCGGTATTTTCGTTCAAAATAATATTAATTGATGAAAACATCTTTTGTTATAAAAACAATTTATACAATATTAAAGAACAAAAAAAAACTAAAATTCTAAATTAGAATTTTAGTTTTTTTTTTAAGCTTGACCAGTTGGTCCAAAATTTAATGGAATTGGTGGTTGCTCATAATCTTTTATTTCACCATGTGCATTTTCAAACCTAGATACATTTTCGGCTAAAGCTTTTAATAAACGCTTAGCATGTTGAGGTGTAAGTATAATTCTAGACTTCACCTTACTTTTAGGAACACCAGGCATAATGTTTACAAAATCTACTACAAATTCTGAAACAGAATGATTAATAATTGCTAGATTAGAATAAGTTCCTTCTGCAACTTTCTCATCTAATTCAATATTAATTTGTCCTTGTTTCTGATTTTCTTTTTGGTCTGCCATAATTTAAATTTTTAAATATAAAAGCCTTCAAGTTAATAAACATGAAGGCTTTTTTGTTTTAAAGATTCCCGCCTTTGCGGGGAATACTAAATATTAATTATAATTTAATTCTTGTTTAACTTGCATCATTTCGTCAAACTCTTCTTTAGAACCTACTATAATATCTTTATAAGCTCTCATACCTGTACCTGCTGGAATTCTATGCCCAACAATTACATTCTCTTTCAAGCCTTCTAAAGAATCTACTTTACCAGCTACAGCTGCTTCATTAAGTACTTTAGTAGTCTCTTGGAACGATGCCGCAGATATAAACGATTTTGTTTGAAGTGATGCTCTAGTAATACCTTGTAATATTGGCGTAGCAGTTGCAGGTTGCGCATCTCTGGCTACTACAAGTTGCTTATCTTCTCGTCTTAAAAGTGAATTTTCATCACGTAATTGACGAGGTGTGATAATTTGACCTGGTTTAATATTTACAGAATCACCTGCATCTTCAACAACTTTCATTCCGAAAATAGCATCATTTTCTAGTATAAAATCTGCTTTATGAGCTAATTGATCTTCTAAGAAAATAGTATCACCAGAATCAATAATTCTCACTTTACGCATCATTTGTCTAACAACAACTTCAAAGTGCTTATCATTTATTTTCACACCCTGTAAACGATATACTTCTTGTACTTCATTTACCAAATATTGTTGTACAGCTGAAGGCCCTTTGATATTTAAAATATCATTTGGTGTAATAGAACCATCTGATAAAGGCATACCTGCTTTTACATAATCATTTTCTTGAACAAGAATTTGATTAGATAATTTAACTAAGTATTTCTTAACATCACCTAATTTAGACTCTACTATAATCTCACGGTTACCTCTTTTAATTTTTCCAAAAGAAACAACACCATCAATAGCACTTACTACAGCAGGGTTAGAAGGATTACGAGCTTCAAACAACTCAGTTACACGAGGTAAACCTCCTGTAATATCACCTGCTTTAGCAGATTTACGAGGTATTTTAACTAAAATTTTACCGATAATAATTTTCTCTCCATCATCAATCATTAAGTGAGCTCCAACTGGTAAGTTGTACGAACGAATTGTTTCTCCTTTACTATCTTCAATATGAAGTGTTGGTATTAATTTTTTGTTTCTAGATTCTGAAATTACCTTTTCTTGGAAACCTGTTTGCTCATCAATTTCAACTTGGTATGTCATACCTTGTTCGATGTTTTCATATCTTACTTTACCAGCAAATTCTGAAATAATAACACCGTTATATGGATCCCAAGAACAAACAACATCTCCTTTAGCTAAACTATCACCGCTCTTCACATAAATAGTTGAACCGTAAGGAATATTATTAGTACTTAAAACAATACCTGTTTTCTTATCTATAAGTTTTAGTTCAGATGTTCTAGAAATAACAATATCAATATCATTACCTTCTCCATCTTTACCTTTAACTGTTTTTAAATCTTCAATTTCGGCAACACCCTCAAATTTAACAACTAATTTATTTTCTTCTGAAATGTTACCTGCAATACCACCTACGTGGAATGTACGAAGTGTTAATTGAGTTCCTGGTTCTCCAATAGATTGTGCAGCAACAACACCTACAGCTTCTCCACGTTGTACCATTTTATCGGTAGCAAGGTTACGTCCGTAACATTTAGCACAAATACCTTTTAGAGCTTCACAAGTTAACGCTGAACGAACTTCTAGACTATCTATAGGTGATGCTTGAATAGCTTTCGCTATATCATCATCTATTAACTGACCTGCTGCTACTAACAACTCATCTGTTAATGGATTATATACATCATTTAAAGATACACGACCTACAATTCTTTCTTCAAGTGTTTCAACAACTTCATCGTTTTTCTTTAAAGCCTCAACTTCTACACCTCTTAAAGTACCACAATCTTCAGTATTAATAATAACATCTTGAGATACATCTACTAAACGACGCGTTAGGTAACCAGCATCAGCCGTTTTAAGAGCCGTATCTGCAAGACCTTTACGAGCACCGTGAGTTGAGATAAAATATTCTAAAATTGAAAGCCCTTCCTTAAAGTTAGAAAGAATTGGGTTTTCAATAATTTCGCCTCCACCTGCGTTAGATTTTTTAGGTTTTGCCATTAATCCACGCATACCTGTAAGCTGGCGAATCTGTTCTTTAGATCCACGAGCTCCAGAATCAAGCATCATAAACACCGAGTTAAATCCTTGTTGGTCTTCACGAATACGCTTCATTGACAATTCAGTTAATTCAGCATTTGTAGATGTCCAAATATCAATAACTTGGTTATAACGTTCGTTGTTAGTAATAAGTCCCATATTATAGTTACCCATAATACCATCAACTAAACCGTTAGCTTTATCTATCATTCCTTGTTTTTCTGGTGGAATGATGATATCTCCTAAACTAAATGATAATCCACCTTGAAATGCAAATTTAAACCCTAAAGTTCTAATTGCATCAAGGAAATCTGCAGTTTCAGGAACCGAAGTCACTTTAAGAATATTACCAATAATATCTCTTAATGATTTTTTAGTAAGTACTTGATTAATGTAACCAGCTGCTTGAGGCACATGTTGATTAAACAACACACGACCAACAGTAGTTTCAACAATCATTTTGTCTAACTTACCTTCTTCATTAATATCAATAGTTCTTACTTTAATACCTGCATTTAAGTCTACTTTCTTTTCATTAAAAGCTATTTCAACTTCTTCTGGTGAATAGAATGTTAAACCTTCTCCTAAAATAGGCACTTCAGGAGTAGAGGTACGCAACTTAGTCATATAATAAAGACCAAGTACCATATCTTGTGATGGTACCGTTACAGGAGAACCATTCGCAGGGTTTAAAATATTATGAGATGCCAACATTAATAATTGACATTCTAATATAGCTTCTGGTCCTAATGGTAAATGCACCGCCATTTGATCCCCATCAAAATCGGCGTTAAAAGCCGTACATACTAATGGGTGTAAACGAATTGCTTTTCCTTCAATTAATTGAGGTTGAAAAGCTTGTATACCTAAACGGTGTAAAGTAGGCGCACGGTTAAGCAATACTGGATGTCCTTTAAGAACATTTTCCAAGATATCCCAAACAACCGGCTCTCTTTTATCTATAATTTTCTTTGCAGATTTTACAGTTTTTACAATACCTCTTTCAATTAACTTTCTAATTACAAAAGGTTTGTAAAGCTCTGCTGCCATGTTTTTAGGCAATCCACATTCGTGTAATTTTAATTCTGGTCCAACAACAATTACAGAACGCGCAGAATAATCAACACGCTTACCTAGTAAGTTTTGACGGAAACGCCCTTGCTTACCTTTAAGTGAATCTGATAATGATTTTAATGGTCTGTTAGAATCTGTTTTTACTGCAGATGATTTACGTGTGTTATCGAATAAAGAATCTACTGATTCTTGTAACATACGTTTTTCATTACGTAAAATTACTTCTGGTGCTTTAATCTCAACCAATCGTTTAAGACGGTTGTTTCTAATTATTACACGACGATATAAATCATTTAAATCAGACGTTGCAAAACGACCACCATCTAACGGCACTAACGGACGTAATTCTGGTGGAATAATTGGAATAACTTTCATAATCATCCACTCTGGACGATTTTCTCTGTTGTTATTAGATTCCTTTAAAGCTTCAACAACTTGTAAGCGTTTTAAAGCCTCTGTTTTACGTTGTTTAGATGTTTCAGTATTAGCTTTATGACGTAACTCGTACGACAAAGATTCTAAATCTATTCTAGCTAATAAATCAATTAGACATTCAGCACCCATTTTAGCAAGAAACTTGTTAGGATCTGAATCATCTAAGTATTGGTTGTCTTGTGGAAGTGACTCAAGAATATTTAAATATTCCTCTTCTGTTAAGAAATCCATCTTTTGAACAGGTTCCCCTTCCTCATTCTTAGCATTACCTGGTTGAATTACTACATAACGTTCGTAGTAAATAATCATATCTAATTTCTTAGATGGCAATCCTAATAAATAACCTATTTTATTTGGTAAAGAACGGAAGTACCAAATGTGAGCAACAGGAACTACTAAATTAATGTGTCCTACGCGATCACGACGTACTTTCTTTTCTGTTACCTCTACACCACAACGGTCACAAACAATACCTTTGTAGCGAATTCTTTTATATTTACCACAAGCACATTCGTAATCCTTTACAGGACCAAAAATACGCTCACAGAACAAACCATCACGTTCTGGTTTGTGAGTTCGATAATTGATAGTTTCTGGTTTTAAAACCTCACCTCTAGACTCTGCTAAAATAGACTCTGGTGATGCTAAACCAATTGAGATTTTATTAAATCTCTTTACTGTATATTTATCTTGTTTTCTTGCCATAATATATGGATGAAATGTTTTTTTAATTAACTACTCCTCTAATCTGATATCCAAACCTAAACCTTTCAATTCGTGCATAAGAACGTTGAATGATTCTGGTAATCCTGGATCTGGCATTGGCTCACCTTTCACGATAGCTTCGTAAGTTTTAGCTCTACCAATAACATCATCAGATTTTACAGTTAAAATCTCACGTAAGGTACTTGATGCTCCATAAGCTTCAAGTGCCCAAACTTCCATCTCACCAAAACGCTGACCACCAAATTGTGCTTTACCACCTAAAGGTTGTTGTGTAATTAATGAGTAAGGTCCAATAGAACGTGCGTGCATTTTATCGTCTACCATGTGTCCTAGTTTCAGCATATAAATCACACCAACTGTTGCTGGTTGATCGAAACGCTCTCCTGTTCCACCATCATATAAATAACTATGTCCGTATCTTGGAATTCCAGCTTCATCTGTAAATTCGTTAATTTGATCTATTGTAGCACCATCGAAAATAGGTGTTGCATAAGTACGACCTAATTTTTGACCTGCCCAACCAAGAACAGTTTCATAAATTTGACCAATATTCATACGAGATGGTACACCAAGTGGATTTAAAACAATATCAACAGGAGTTCCATCTTCTAAAAAAGGCATATCCTCTTGACGTACAATACGAGCAACAATACCTTTATTACCGTGACGTCCTGCCATTTTATCACCTACTTTAAGCTTACGCTTTTTAGCAATATAAACTTTAGCAAGTTTTATAATACCAGCTGGTAACTCATCACCAACAGAAATTGTAAACTTCTCACGACGTAAAGAACCTTGTAAATCGTTTTCTTTAATCTTGTAGTTATGAATTAAATCGGCTACTAATTGATTGGTATGATCATCTGTTGTCCATTTACCAGACACTAAATGCGCATAATCATCAACAGCATTTAACATTTTAAGAGTGAATTTTTTACCTTTTGGTAATACTTCTTCTCCTAAATCGTTAAAAATACCTTGAGCTGTTTTACCATTTACAATATTAAAAAGCTTTTCAATTAAAACATCTTTTAATTCATCAAACTTTCTATCGTATTGTGCTTCTAAAGCTAAAATATCATCTTTATCTTGAGCTCTCTTACGTTTATCTTTTACTGCTCTAGCAAATAATTTCTTTTCAATAACAACACCGTGTAATGAAGGAGAAGCTTTTAAAGAAGCATCTTTTACATCACCAGCTTTATCTCCAAAGATAGCACGTAATAATTTTTCTTCTGGTGTTGGATCTGATTCTCCTTTTGGTGTAATTTTACCAATTAAAATGTCGCCAGGTTTAACCTCAGCTCCAATGCGAATCATTCCATTTTCATCTAAATCTTTAGTAGCTTCTTCTGATACGTTTGGAATATCATTAGTTAACTCTTCGTTACCTAATTTAGTATCTCTTACGTCTAAAGAATACTCATCAATATGAATAGATGTGAATATATCTTCACGAACTACTTTTTCAGAAATTACAATCGCATCCTCAAAGTTATACCCTTTCCAAGGCATAAAGGCTACTTTCATATTTCTTCCAAGGGCTAGTTCTCCTTTTTGAGTCGCATATCCTTCACATAAAACTTGACCTTTAGTAACTTTATCTCCTTTAACAACAATTGGTTTTAAGTTGATAGAAGTACCTTGGTTAGTTTTTCTGAATTTTATTAATTGGTAGGTTTTAATATCGCTATCAAAACTTACTTTAGCTTCATCTTCAGTACGCTCGTATCTAATTTTTATTTCATTAGCATCAACATACAATACTTCACCGTTACCTTCTGCATTAATTAAAACACGAGAATCTGAAGCCACTTGACGTTCTAAACCTGTTCCTACAATTGGTGCATCTACTCTTAATAAAGGCACAGCTTGACGCATCATGTTAGATCCCATTAAGGCTCTATTCGCATCATCATGTTCTAAGAAAGGAATTAAAGATGCTGAAATTGAAGATATTTGATTTGGTGCTACATCTGTATAATTAAGAGCACTTGGTTCAATTACTGGGAAGTCACCTTCCATTCTAGCAATTACTTTATCATGTAATATCTTACCATCATCATCAACTTTTACAGTTGCTTGAGCTATTAATTTTTCTTCTTCTTCTTCAGCACTTAAATAAATTGGTTCATTTTTAATATCAACCACACCATCAGTAACTTTTCTATAAGGTGTTTCAATGAATCCCATAGAATTCACTTTCGCATATACAGAAAGAGATGAAATTAAACCAATATTTGGTCCCTCAGGTGTTTCAATAGGACATAAACGTCCGTAGTGTGTATAGTGAACATCACGAACCTCAAAACCTGCTCTTTCTCTAGAAAGTCCTCCAGGTCCAAGAGCCGATAAACGACGCTTATGAGTAATCTCTGCTAATGGATTTGTTTGATCCATAAATTGAGATAACTGATTTGTTCCAAAGAATGAATTAATTACAGACGACAATGTCTTAGCATTAATTAAATCTATTGGAGTAAACACCTCGTTATCACGAACGTTCATACGCTCACGAATAGTACGTGCCATACGTGCTAAACCAACTCCAAACTGAGAAGACAATTGCTCACCTACTGTACGTACACGACGGTTAGATAAGTGGTCAATATCATCAATCTCTGCTTTTGAATTGATAAGCTCGATTAAATATTTTATAATAGTTATGATATCTTCTTTTGTAAGCACTTGCTTATCCATTCCAATATCTAACTGTAATTTTTTATTCATTCTATAACGACCTACCTCACCTAAAGAGTAACGTTGATCTGAAAAGAATAATTTATCTATAATACCACGTGCTGTTTCCTCATCTGGCGGTTCAGCATTACGTAATTGTCTATAAATATGTTCAACAGCCTCTTTTTCAGAATTTGTTGGATCTTTTTGAAGCGTATTATGAATAATAGCATAATCACCTTGTTCTGCACTTTCTTTATGTAAAAGAATTGTTTTAACATCTACTTCAAGAATCTCTTCAATATTATCTTTATCAAGGATTGTATCACGATCAAGCACAATTTCATTACGCTCAATAGATACTACTTCACCTGTATCTTCATCAACAAAATCTTCATGCCACGTATTAAGTACACGCGCTGCTAATTTTCTTCCTAAATACTTTTTTAATCCAGATTTTGAAACCTTAACTTCTTCAGCTAAATCAAAAATCTCTAAAATATCTTTATCACGCTCAAAACCAATAGCACGGAAAAGCGTTGTAACAGGTAATTTTTTCTTTCTATCAATGTATGCATACATTACCTGATTGATATCTGTAGCAAACTCAATCCACGATCCTTTGAATGGTATAACTCTTGCTGAATATAATTTTGTTCCATTAGCATGGAATGATTGTCCAAAGAATACTCCTGGCGAACGGTGTAATTGAGATACTACTACACGTTCAGCTCCATTGATACAAAAAGTACCACTTGGTGTCATGTAAGGTATAGTTCCTAAATACACATCTTGAACAATGGTCTCGAAATCCTCATGTTCAGGGTCTGTACAATATAACTTTAACCTTGCTTTTAGCGGAACGCTGTAAGTAAGTCCTCTTTCAATACACTCATCGATGGCATATCTTGGTGGATCTACAAAGTAATCTAAAAATTCTAATACGAATTGATTACGTGAATCTGTAATTGGGAAGTTTTCCATGAAGGTATTATATAAACCTTCATCACCTCTTTCATCAGACTTCGTTTCTAATTGGAAAAAATCCTGGAAGGATTTAATCTGAATATCCAAGAAATCTGGATATTCTGTTCTATTTACAATAGAGGAAAAATTTAATCTTTCAGCTTGTGTTGATAACATCAATAGACGGAATTTTGATTAAAAAAATAGTGATACGCGCATCTAACAATTATATACGCAAAATGGTTTAGGCCTTGAAGTTAAACTCCAGACCTAAACCTTTATTTTGTTTGGTTGTTAAGCTTACTTAAGCTCAACCTCAGCTCCTGCTTCTTCTAATGAAGTTTTTAACCCTTCAGCTTCGTCTTTAGAAACACCTTCTTTAATTGCACTTGGTGCATCATCAACTAAACCTTTTGCTTCTTTTAAACCAAGACCAGTTAATTCTTTAACTAATTTTACTACAGCTAATTTAGAACCACCAGCGGCTTTTAAGATAACATCAAATTCAGTTTGAGCTTCTTCAGCGTCTCCACCTCCAGCAGCAGGACCAGCAACAGCAACTGCAGCAGCAGCAGCAGGCTCGATACCATACTCATCTTTTAATATAGTTGCTAACTCATTTACTTCTTTTACAGTAAGGTTAACTAATTGTTCTGCGAAATCTTTTAAATCTGCCATTTTTCTATCGTTTTAATAAATTTTTAATAATAATATAATTGTAATATAGTGCGTACTGCTTAATACTATTCTGATTTCTCAGAAAGTGTTTTAATAATTCCAGCTAATGTTCCTCCACTTGATTTAAGTGCAGAAATAACGTTTTTAGCAGGCGATTGTAATAATCCAACAATCTCTCCTAATAACTCTTCTTTAGACTTGATATCTACTAACATGTCTAATTGATCATCGCCAATATAAACAGCTTCCTCAATAAACGCTCCTTTTAATAAAGGTTTGTCTGATTTCTTACGGAAAGTTTTTATCAACTTCGCTGGCACATTACCAGTTTCAGAATACATCACAGATGTATTTCCTTTTAAAACAGATGGTAAATCTCCAAAATCTCTATCTGAAGCTTCCATTGCTTTTTCAAGTAATGTATTTTTTATAACTGCTAATTTTACGTTTGCTTTAAAACAAGCACGACGTAAATCTGAGGTAGTACCTGCATTTAATCCTGAAATATCTGTTAAATAGATATTTGCATTATTAGCTAATTCTGCAGTTAAGTCCTCAATTACTAATGATTTTTCTTCTCTTGTCATAATAAAAGTTTTAACTTAATTAACCAATTTTAGGATCAACAGCGATACTTGGACTCATTGTAGAAGACATAAATATGCTTTTTACATAAGTTCCTTTTGCAGTTGTCGGTTTTAGTTTCAATAATGTTGTTAATAATTCATTTGCATTACCTGCAATTTTATCTGCACTAAAAGATGCTTTTCCTATAGCAGCATGTACAATACCAGTTTTATCAACTTTAAAGTCAATTTTACCAGCTTTTACTTCTGTTACAGCTTTAGCAATATCCATAGTTACAGTACCTGTTTTTGGGTTAGGCATTAAACCACGAGGACCTAACACACGTCCTAACGGACCTAATTTACCCATTACACTAGGCATAGTAATAATAACATCTACGTCTGTCCAACCGCTCTTGATTTTATCAAGATATTCGTCTAAACCTACATAATCAGCTCCTGCTTCTTTAGCTTCGGCTTCTTTATCTGGTGTTACTAATGCTAATACTTTCATATCTTTACCAGTACCATGAGGAAGTGAAACAACACCTCTTACCATTTGATTTGCTTTACGAGGATCTACTCCTAAACGTACTGCTATATCAACAGATGCATCAAATTTTGTATTGGTAATTTCTTTAACTAATGAAGATGCTTCTTCTAAAGAGTAAACTCTTCCTTTTTCTATTTTCGCTGCAGCTTCTTTTTGCTTTTTTGTTAATCTTGCCATTCTAAATGTCTTTTATAGATTAATTAGGGAATTGCCCTGTTACGGTTATACCCATTGATCTTGCAGTACCAGCTACCATTTTCATTGCAGATTCGATAGTAAATGCATTTAAATCTACCATTTTGTCTTCTGCGATGGTTTTAACCTGATCCCACGAAACTTTAGCTACTTTTTTTCGGTTTGGCTCTCCAGATCCCTTCTTCAACTTTGCAGCTTCCATTAATTGAACTGCTGCTGGAGGAGTTTTGATTACAAAATCAAATGATTTGTCTTTGTAAACAGATATAACCACTGGTAATACTTTACCTGGCTTATCTTGGGTTCTGGCATTGAATTGCTTACAGAACTCCATGATGTTAACACCTGCAGCTCCTAAAGCGGGTCCAACCGGTGGCGATGGATTCGCAGCACCTCCCCGAACTTGTAACTTAACTACTTTACCTAATTCTTTTGCCATTTTTAATAATTTAATTTTTTGATGTTATCTCTCTTTTGGAAGCGAAAGACTCATCTATCTATGTAACACTATTATACTTTCTCAACTTGCATATAACTCAACTCTAATGGTGTTTTTCTTCCGAAAATCTTTACCATTACTTCAAGTTTACGCTTTTCTTCATTAATTTTTTCAATAGTACCATCAAATCCATTAAATGGTCCATCAATAACTTTTACAGTTTCTCCCTTAGTAAAAGGAATTGCTACATTTGCACTTTCTTCAACAGCTAACTCATCTACCTTACCTAACATTCTGTTTACTTCAGATTGTCTTAATGGAACAGGATCTCCACCTTTAGTTTCTCCTAAAAAACCAATAACATTAGTTACCGATCTAATTATGTGTGGCACTTCACCTGTTAAGTTGGCTTGTATCATTATATAGCCTGGAAAAAAAGTTTTTTCTTTATGAATTTTTTTTCCATTACGGATTTGTATTACGCGTTCTGTTGGAACTAGTACCTGATCAACATAATCTTGAAGACCTAAACGAGCAATTTCATTCTCGATATATGTCTTGATTTTGTTTTCCTGACCACTTACAGCTCTAACAACATACCATTTTTTTTCACTTATTTCAGACATAATTTCTTTTTAACCGTTAATCCATTCAAAATAAAATGATATAACTTTACTAAAAACTGTATCAACTCCCCAAATTGCTAAAGAAAAAATAATTGAAAATACAGCAACTAAAACAGTTAAACTTTGTGCCTCTGCCCATGTTGGCCAACTTACATTATTTTTAAGTTCACCAAATGATTCTTTTACGTAATTTACAAATCCAGCCATTTATTATTATTTTGAATGAATTAAAATTTTGTCTTTAATAATTAAGCAAAATTTTAATCTTATATTATTGAAAGTAGTTTTACTACTACTTACTACTTAAGCACGGGTTGAGAGACTCGAACTCCCGACACCTGGTTTTGGAGACCAGTGCTCTACCAACTGAGCTAAACCCGTAAACATAAGTCAAGGTATTCCGAAAAACGGAATACCTTAACTCTATATTTATTAAACTATAATCTTAGTCTAAAATTTCAGTAACCTGACCAGCACCTACAGTTCTACCACCTTCACGAATAGCGAAACGTAGACCTATATTCATTGCAATTGGTTGAATTAACTCAACAGTGATAGTTAAGTTATCTCCAGGCATTACCATTTCAACTCCATCAGGAAGCGCAATGTTTCCTGTTACGTCAGTTGTACGCACGTAGAACTGTGGACGGTAGTTATTATGGAATGGAGTATGACGTCCACCTTCTTCTTTTTTCAAGATATAAACCTCAGCTTTGAAATTTTTATGAGGAGTTACAGAACCTGGTTTACAGATTACCATACCTCTAGATATTTGAGATTTTTCAATACCTCTTAATAAGATACCTGCATTATCTCCAGCTTCACCTCTATCTAATATTTGACGAAACATTTCGATACCAGTAATAGTAGATGTTAATTTCTCAGCACCCATACCAATAATCTCTACAGGATCTCCAGTATTAGCAATACCAGTTTCAATACGACCAGTAGCAACAGTACCACGACCTGTAATAGAGAATACATCTTCAATTGGCATTAAGAAATCTTTATCAACTTCTCTTAATGGTTCTTGAATCCACTCATCACAAGCAGCCATTAATTCCATTACTGTATCAACCCATTTTTGTTCACCATTAAGTGCACCTAAAGCAGAACCAGCAATTACAGGACCATTATCTCCATCGTACTCATAGAAAGATAATAAATCTCTAATTTCCATATCTACTAATTCAAGTAATTCTTCATCATCAACCATATCCACTTTATTCATGAATACAACTATACGAGGAATACCTACTTGACGACCTAATAAGATGTGCTCACGAGTTTGTGGCATAGGACCATCAGTTGCAGCAACTACTAAAATAGCACCATCCATTTGAGCAGCACCAGTCACCATGTTCTTTACGTAATCGGCGTGACCTGGACAGTCAACGTGAGCGTAGTGACGGTTAGCTGTTTGATATTCTACGTGAGACGTATTAATTGTTATACCTCTTTCTTTTTCTTCAGGAGCATTATCAATTTGATCAAATGATCTTACTTCTGATAAACCTGCATCAGCTAATACTTTAGTAATAGCAGCAGTTAAAGTTGTTTTACCGTGATCTACGTGTCCAATTGTACCTATATTTAAGTGTGGTTTTGAACGATCGAAAGTTGCCTTTGCCATGTTTTTAAATAATTTTAATCTTAGTTATATAATAATATTAGTGTATTCTTTTTTTTGTTCAATAATATTGAGCCAATGACGGGAATTGAACCCGTGACCTCTTCCTTACCAAGGAAACGCTCTACCCCTGAGCTACACCGGCTTAAATATTAGAGCGAGAGACCGGGTTCGAACCGGCGACATTCAGCTTGGAAGGCTGACGCTCTACCAACTGAGCTACTCTCGCAATTATTTAATTCCTAAAGTTTAAAAAGTGGGGAGAGCAGGATTCGAACCTGCGAAGACGTAGTCAGCAGATTTACAGTCTGCCCTCGTTGGCCGCTTGAGTATCTCCCCAATTAAACTTTTGTTTCACTCTTTTAAAGAACTTGAGCCGATGGAGGGACTCGAACCCACGACCTGCTGATTACAAATCAGCTGCTCTAGCCAGCTGAGCTACATCGGCTTTTTTTCTATGTTTTTAATGCATAAAAAAGTCCGCTATTTCTAACGGACTGCAAATGTATAGATTTATTTATTTATTCAAAACATTTTTTAATAAATTTTATCATAAATATGCTCTTAATTTTTCTTTTCGCTTTTTTAATTGCCTTTCTAATGATGAAATTGCCATATCTGCACCCTCTTCAAAGCTTTTACATTGCTTTTTTACAACAAAACTATCTCCAGGAACACTAACTCTTGCTTCAAAAATTTTATTTTCTTTATCACTTGTATTTTCTACTTTTAAATAAACATCTGATTTAATGACTTTATCGTAAAACAAATCTAACTTATCCATACGTTTTTGGATAAAATCTATTAATTTTTGATCTGCATTGAAATTAACTGATTGCGTGTTTACTTTCATACTAATTTGTTTTGGTTAGACAATATTTTTATTTTTTACTTCTAGGATGTGTATTTACATGCACTTTTTTTAATTCTGATATACTATTATGAGTATATACTTGTGTTGCAGCTAAACTTGAATGTCCTAAAAGTTCTTTAACAGCATTTAAATCGGCACCTTGATTTAACAAATGTGTTGCAAAAGAGTGTCTTAAAATATGAGGACTCTTTTTCACTTTTGAAGATGCTATACTAAAATAATCATTTATTATTCTGTAAACAAGTGTTTCATAAATTTTACTTCCTTTTTTTGTTAAAAACAAATAATCTAAATCTATAATATTTACTAATTCACTTCTTAATTTTATATACTTTCTTAATGTAATCAATACTGTTTCTAATAACGGTACAATCCGTTCTTTATTTCTTTTACCTAATACTTTTAACGTTTTATTATCAAAACTAAAACTTGTTAATTTCAATTCTACTAGTTCAATTCTTCTTATACCTGTTGAATAGAATAATTCTATTATTAATTTATCTCGGATACCTTCAAAATCCATTTCAAAATGCAAATCATCTAAAACCATTGCAATTTCTTTTTCTGAAAAAGGCACTTGTATTTTTTTACTAGTTTTTAAAGCTTTGTGTTTTGCTAAAGGATTAACATCTATATCACCTATTTTCAAAAGAAATTTATAATAAGTATTTAGCGCCGATACTTTTCTATTAACACTTCTATTAGTTAAACCATTTTCTACTAAAGAAACTATCCAGCTTCTTATTTGAGAATAGTTAACATCATTAATAGATTGTACTTCATATTCTCCTTTAATAAATTCTAAAAAAGTTTCTAAATCATTTTGATAAGCATTTACAGTTAATACCGAATAGTTTTTTTCAAGCAATAAATAATCTGTAAATGATTTAAAAGGCATAGAAGTTTAGATTAAAAGATTAAAGTTAAAAGATTAAAATTGATAACACAACTATAAAACCATATAAATAATAAACAAAAAAATCCCGCTTTAAGCGGGATTTTAATTCTATATATTTAAGAGCAGATTAAATATTTTCTGCATCTCTTAAACCTTGTACATATTGTGCTTTTTGAATTTGCGCTCTACGTACTACTGAAGGCTTAGTAAATTGCTTACGAGTTTGAAGCTGACGTTTGGTTTGCGTTCTATCAAACTTTCTTTTAAAACGTTTTAACGCTCTATCTATATTTTCTCCTTCTTTAATTGGTATTATTAACATAGTGTCTTAACCTCCTCTCTTTTGAATTTTCAGGTTGCAAATATATAAATATTTTTGAATTTCAAATTCTTAATTAAAAATTATTTATGTTGTTGGTTTATATTCCTTTTTATCTATTATAATTTTCGATAATATTTCGCGTAATATCTCTGATGTTCCGCCTCCTATAGGCCCTAACCTACTGTCTCTTAAAAGTCTTGCCATTGGATATTCTTCCATATAACCATAGCCTCCTAGGAACTGCATACATTCATAAATAACCTCATCTGCCATTTTAGTAGATTTAAGCTTAGATATAGTAGCTTCTTTAACTACGTATTCACCTTTATTAAGTTTATTAGTAACAGAATAATTATACTCTTTACAAATCTCCATATCTGCATATAAATCAACAAACTTATGCCTTAATGCTTGATATTTATTCAACTCTTTACCAAATGTTGTTCGTTCTGACATATAGTTTAACGCATATTCTAAAGCATATTCTGCTCTAGCATGTGCATTAACACCCATAACTAATCTTTCTAAAGCAAAATGTTGCATGATATAACCAAAGCCATGACCTTCTTCTCCTAATAAATTACCAACAGGAATCTTGACATTATCAAAAGCAATTTCAGCTGTATCTGAAGCTCTCCATCCTAACTTATCTAATTTTGTTGCCGAAATTCCTGCAGTTTCTCTGTCTACAACAAAAATACTCATCCCTTTATTTCCAAGTTCAGGTCTTGTTTTAGCGGCAACAATTAAATAATCGCTATAAACACCGTTTGTAATAAATGTTTTAGAACCATTTACTATATAATATTCTCCTTCTTTTATAGCTGTTGTTCGCATACCTGCCACATCACTACCTCCAGAAGGCTCTGTTATACATAGGCATCCTATTTTATCTCCAGCAATACTTGGCACTAAATATTTCTGCTTAATATCTTCATTTCCTTCAGCATTGAGATGTGTCATAGCCAAATAAACATGTGCCCAAATAGCAGCAGCAAAACCTCCAGAATTAATTTTCTGAAGTTCTTCTTGTAAAATAATAGTATAAAATAAGTCTAAATTTAAACCTCCATAAGCTTCAGGATAATTAATTCCGAAGAAGCCCATTTCTCCAAACTTTTTCCAAATAAACCGGTCAATAGATCCGTTTTCCTCCCAAGTATCAATGTTTGGAACTACTTCTTTTTTTAAAAAATCTTGCAGACTTTTTCTAAAAAGGTTATGCTCTTCAGTGAAGTACATACTATTCATTTAATTTTCTTTTTCAATCAAGTGACAAATATAATTTAATTATCTCGATTTTATTTATTGGAAAGTCTTTAACTTTTGTTAATTCATTTAACGTTTTATAATGATCTCTTAACACGCGTTGCTCTATAATACTATGCGCTAAATCATAATCTATGTGTGGAATAGTAACCAAATTATCTACAGTAGCTGTATTTAAATTTATTTTCTCAATTATTTTTGGAGTTTTTACTGTAAACTGATTTGTGATATTTTCGATAACATCTGGCGTTAACCCATATACATCTTGAAGTTGAATACTTGATGCAAAACCGCCAACAAATTTATTTCTAAATTTTATTATACGTTCAGAAAGTACTTTCCCTATACCATTAACTTCCTGAAGTTGTTGGGCTGTAGCTTTATTTAAATCTTTTTTTTGCTCATAAGTTTTCTGTTTACTATTAAAACTAGAAGTTGAAGGCGTTTTTGATTTAGTATTTGCAACCCATTCTGGAAATTTGAAAAAGGGAGCTATAACATTTAAAAGAGAATCAGATATTTTTGTAACCTTTTGAAATTGCTTTGCAGAGTTAATCCACTTGTTTTGCTTTCTATAAGTTAGCAACCTATCTATCTCTTCATTACTCATCCCTAAATTTGCTCCTTTATAATCTGTTATATAATTTGGATTAAAAGGATAAATAGTAGGCTTTGTTGTTGCAAGCTTTGCTAATTTGATAGAATCAATTTCTTTAATATACTTTGCTAACTCTTCTTTATTTACTTGAACATCTTCTGAAGAAAAATCTATAAAGAAATAAATACATTGTAATAAAACAATAATAAGTAGCAATAAAAAAATCCCACTTCGTTGTTCTTTAGAAAACGTGAAATGGGATTTCATACTATATTTTTATATTAACGCTTAACTTTTAGCTTTATGCCCTATAGCTGTTAGGTATCTTTTTAACTCATGACGTACTTTAGGAGCTAATAATATTAGACCAATAATATTTGGAAATACCATAGCAAAAATCATGGCATCTGAAAAATCTATTACAGAGTTTAAACTAGAAGATGCTCCTACAATTACAAAACCTAAAAACAAAAATTTATAAGTCAAATCTGCCGCTTTACCTTTTCCAAATAGATATTTCCAACCTTGAATACCATAATAAGACCAAGAAAGCATTGTTGAAAACGCAAATAATATAACCGCAATGGTTAATAAAATTGAAAAATTTGGAATAGCAGAATCAAATGCTACAGAAGTTAAATCAACTCCACCTAAACGTTCTCCTGAACCATTCATAATAACATTACTTCCTTCTAGATTGGCATAATTAAATAAGTTACTCTTTATATTAGTTATAATGATTACTAAAGCAGTCATAGTACAAATAACAACAGTATCAACAAAAGGACCAATAGAAGCAACAATACCTTCACTAGCAGGAAACCTAGTTTTTACAGCTGCATGTGCAATTGATGCCGACCCAACACCTGCTTCATTAGAAAAAGCAGCACGTTGAAACCCAACAATCATAACTCCAATAATACCTCCTAACAAGGAATTATTTTCAAATGCTCCTGCCCATATTTGTCCAATAGCCGTTGGAATAGCAGTAACATTCATAAATATAATTACCAAAGCAGCCCCTACATACATAATACCCATAAAAGGTACTATTTTTTCAGTTACACGACCAATCCTTTTTATACCACCTATAATAACTATAGCTACTAAGACAGCCATTAAAAGCCCAAACAGAAAACCCTCATCCATTCCAAATAACAGATTAAACTGTGCAGCTGCTTGATTTGCTTGAAACATGTTTCCTCCACCAAAAGAACCTCCTACAACAAAAACGGCAAACATAGCAGCCAAAACTTTACCTAAGCCTCCTAGGTTTCTTTCTTTTAATCCTTTTTTCAAATAATACATCGGTCCACCATAGATTTTACCATCTTCGCCAACCTCTCTATATTTAACACCTAAAGTAGCTTCAACCAATTTTGTAGACATTCCTAAAAATCCTGCTAAAATCATCCAAATTGTAGCTCCAGGCCCACCAATAGCAATTGCTACTGCAACACCCGCTATGTTTCCCAATCCTACAGTTGCAGATAACGCAGCTGTTAAGGCTTGAAAATGAGTAACCTCTCCAACAACGCCTTCAGCTTGTGGGCTTTCAAAAACATCTCCACCAGGTGTTGAATCTCCCGCTGCAATATCAACACTATGATGATCTACTTTATCATACCTTCCTTTTGTTGCGTTAATTGCAACTCTAAGCAATCTTACATTGGCAAACTTAAAATATAATGTAAAAAATAAAGCTCCTAACAAAAGAACAATAAGAACTATAGGCACTTCTTTACCAGCAACATGAATTGGATAAAAGACAACACTACTAACAGCTTCTGAAAATGGTCCAAATTTAGCTTCTATATCTTCTTCTATAGATGTTTCTTGAGCAAATGTTAAAAAAGGTAATATTATAGTAAAAATTGAAAGAAGATACTTCTTCATAATAATAGGGTTTTTGTTTGTTTTAGTATTAAATTTTTATTAAAAAGCAGCAAGATGCTAAAAAAAAATGGAAATTTAAAGAAATGTTTGTTAAAACAGAAACCTCCTAAACAATATTATATTCAGAATTTAGCGCATCAATTTGTTCTGGTCTTCCTAAAACAATAATTTTTGAATTTGTAGCTAACTCTAATTCTGCTTCAGGGTTTACAATGTATTCTCCATTCTCATCTTTATAACCAATTACAGTACAGCCAGTTTTCCTTCTAAGATCTAAATCCTTGATAGTTTTTATTGACTTTTTACTATATAACTTCTCTACAGCAACCTCTTCAATATTAATATTAGATTTTCCTACTATAGATAAATTATCAATAAATTCCATTAAACCAGGAACTACTACTAAAGATGCCATGTGATCGCCTCCAATATTATCTGGTAAAATAACATTATTGGCACCTGCAAATTTTAGCTTATCATAAGATGATTCATTTGATGCGCGGCTAATAATATTTATATTCTTATTAATTTGTCTTGCAGAAAGCACGACAAATAAATTATCGGCATCATTTGGTAATGCAGAAATAAAATTAGATGCTCTATCTACACCTGCTTGAATTAATATAGCATCTTCATTTGCGTTTCCAATAACATAAGGCACACCATCAAACTGCAAATGCTCCTCCATCTCCTTATTCTTTTCTATAACAACAAACGACTGGTTATGAGCTGATAACTTTTTAACTGTTTGTTTTCCATTTCTGCCATACCCGCAAACAACAACATGATTTTTAAAACTATCTATCTTCTTTTGCATCTTTTTATGTTTTAATTCTTCAACATGATTTTTACTTAAAATATACTCTGTAATTGTAGAAAGCGCATACCCCACAATAACTACACTAGCTAATATTAAAAAAATTGTGAAAATCTTAGATTGATCGTCAAGCGGAACCACTTCTCCAAACCCAACAGTAGTAACAGTTATTACTGTCATATATGTTGCATCAACCCATGAATAATCGGAAATCATTTTATAGCCCACTATTCCAATTGCTAATATGACAGTCAATAAAAATATTGCTGTATAAATTTTAGTCCTAAAAAATCTTATTAATGGGTTACTCATATATTATAAATCGAAAACAGATGATCGCTTCGTATACACTAAATCTTTAATACGCATCCAAAAAGCTAAAAACAGGTACAAAGCAAAGCCAAAACCTACAGTTACAAAGGTTAAATACATAAAAGTTGTTCTAACTACCTTAGCCCTAATCCCAAATCTATCGGCTATACGTTGACAAACGTAATAACCATGTTTTTGAAAAAACAATAAAGGTTTATATATACTATCCATGTTTGCAATTTAACTATAAAATTTGAAATTCCTTAGTGTTTAAACATTTCTATGATTTTAATAATTTTTGAATACTAATTTTAACTAATTCTTGAAATTATGGTATTACCAATAGCACACTTTAAACATTTATTTTTATTACAGTATTCTGTTTTAAGCTGTATAAGCGCTTGCGATTCTAAAGATGATTTTGACACTTTTTTTAAAGTATTAAAAGCATCGATAATACTATTCTTTTCTGAATTTATAGCCATTGCTATTTTTAAAATATCAACATCAATTTCTTCTCCTTTGTGTTTAGAATAACAAAACTTTAAAGGAATTATAGTGTTTATTAACAACAAATCTATAAAAGACTTTGAAAGTGTTTTTTTTGATACTTTTGATTCCTTTTGAAAAGTGTAATGTGTTTCCCAAAACTTGGAAGTTGCTACTTTAAACAAATTATAAAAATCATCTAAATTATTTGTTTCAATAATTTTTGAGAACAAATTTTGATGCTTATTATATAAACTTGCTAATTGAGATAACCTGATGGTTGGAAAATTAAGTGGTCGTAATCTAAAAAAGTGCAAAGGTAAAACCTGAGTATTTTCTAGCGAGAATTTCTGTTTTAAAAACTTATATTCATTTAGCAAACTTGAATAATAACTATTTTGAACATCTTGTTCTAGCAAACCTGCTTGCCCAAATAACAAAGCCTCCAAAGTTTCTTGGTTAGATTGTGTTTTTCTAATTACAGAAAAATCTATAGACTGTGATAAACTAAGAAACGATTCGCCGTTTACTTTAAGTCCAAAATTTTTAGTAAGCATTTTAAATAACACTGCTTCCCAATCGTTTTTAGAATTTTTTAAAAGTTTTTCAATTGTTTCTGATTTTCGCTCTAAACGCTCAAAGTACAAACGCTCCATCCAATTATATAAAACAAAATCATCTACAGATGCAAAATCATTTTCACAGTTAATCCATTTATTCTGTTTACCGAATAATGCATTGTAATTATTGAAAACAGATGGTTCTAAAATATTTTTTAAAACAAGAGTTGGAATTGCCGTATTGTTTTTTCTAAAAACCTCTGTGTCATGATCCCAAACTACATGTAAAATAACATTGTCATAAGCTTCATCTTGCTCGTGATTATGCAAAAACCAATCGGATGATTTAACATGTATTTCTACATTTCCTGCCCAAAGTTGATCTCCTATTTTAAGCTGAGCATTAAAAAAATCGGGACCCGAATTTAAATTATATTGTCCTACTGAATGTAACAACACAGCTTCTCCTTGTTCTGTTTTTAAATTTGTAGTTTGAAACTTTTTATGTTTCCATATATAGTGTAAGAAATCTTCTTGCATGATCTAAATATAAGATATAAAAGCATGAAATTCCAAATTGTTATTCTTTAATAATTATCTAACTTAGTGGTTTTATGTAAAACATAAATTTCATGGAACAACTTACCCTTACTACACCAGCTCTTTTATTCTCAGCAATCTCATTAATTATGCTAGCCTACACTAATAGGTTTTTAGCTTATGCATCTGTAATTAGAGATTTACATAGTAAATACAAAAAAAATAAAGAGAAAATACTAATAGCTCAAATTGAAAATATTAAACAAAGACTTTACCTAACACGTTCTATGCAAATTTTTGGAATTTCTAGTTTATTGCTTTGCGTACTTACAATGTTTTTAATATATATTGAACAAAATACCATAGCTATTTGGGTATTTGGTTTAGCGCTTGTTTTGCTCATTATTTCATTATCGCTTTTAATTATTGAAATTCAAATTTCAGTGAAAGCTCTTGAACATCACATTAGTGATATTGAGAATAATTAAGCATTAAAAAACATGATACTATTCCAACCAAGTTTTAAAATCTTTTACACGCTCACGAGCTACAATAACATCTTGATCGTTATAAGTTTTTAATTTTATTTGTAAACGCGAATTAGTATAACTAACCATATCTTTTATAGCATTTATATTTACGAAAAATTTTCGGTTGATGCGGAAAAAGGTTTGTGGTTCTAATTCATTTTCTAACAACTCTAGTGTAGTGTCTAATAAATAGTTTCTACCTTCTGAGGTATATAAATATGTACCTTTGTTTTCGCTATAAAAACACTCAATATCATCTATACTAATGAGTTTTAGGTGCTGCCCTACTTTTACAGAAAAACGTTTTTTATAAATACGATCTATTGGGTTTACTAATAGCTTTTTTATGTCGTTAAAATCTAAAGTAACGGCTTGGTTTTGTGGTGTGCGTTCTTTGTATTTATTTACTGCTGTTGCCAAATCGTCTTCATCAATAGGTTTTAACAAATAATCGATACTGTTTAATTTAAAGGCCTGAAGTGCATATTCATCGTAAGCAGTAGTAAAAATGATAGCAGATTTAATATCTATAGTTTCGAATATTTCGAAAGACAAGCCATCACTTAATTGAATGTCTAAAAATATTAAATCTGGATGTTCGTTGTTTTGAAACCAATTAATAGATTCTTCAACCGAATGTAGCATAACCTCTGTTTTTAAATCTATACTTTGAAGCATGCGCTGTAAACGGCGTGCCGATGGTTTTTCGTCTTCTACAATTATGACCTTCATTGATATGTATTTTTTTAATGGTTTTCTTTTACTTGGCTGATAATGCGTTAGGGATTGATGCGGCATCCTTTTGTTTTCTTTTAAAATAAAACGAACTTTAAAAACAAGTTTCTAACTTTATTATAGATTCCTGCATTCGAAGGAATGACAAAACAAAAGATATGGCGGAAAGCCCGACCTGAAAGGTAACGCCCAAATTAAATTATTGTTTTTTTCGTTCTTCCTTTTCTAAATATTCTTTAATTTTTCGCTCTTCCCAATTTTTATTAAAAATTCGTTTCCCCTTAAAAACTGTCCAACCATGAATTATTATAAAAATAGTCCACGCTATCATAACTGAGATATCGAACCAAACAAAAAAGGTTCTGTACGCGCCTACTGCAATATAAATATTATACGAAAGTAGCATGATTACTATAATATATCCTACCAAGTGAATATAAAAAATTTGAATACTTTTTACTTTTTCTTTAGCCTTTATATAGCTTTCGTTTTTTTCGTTTGAAGCTTCCATAATTATTCAAATCTATTTTTATTATTTTCCTTTTCCATAAACTCCTTAATTTTTCTGTTTTCCCAAGATTTACTAAAAAACAAGTTTTTACCAAATACCATAATAGCATGAAAAAGTAAACCTATTCCCCAAAAAATAGCTGTTGAAAACACCCCGAAATTCCAGATATTGCCTCCTGTGTTTACTCCAATCATTACAATAATGAAAATATTTATAATAACATACCATAAGGCATGCATATAAAAACCTTTAACTTCTTTAAGTCTTTTTTGTGCTCTTATATAAGCACTTTCTTTTTTATAATTTGATTCATTTTTAAAATCTAACTGTTTCATGGTTTCTTAATTTAGTTCCAACGCTCTTTTTCTTCTTGTTCTATAAACTCTTGTAGTTTACGTTCTTCCCATTTGCGTCCAAAAATACCATTGTTTACAAATACATGATATGCATGAATACATAAACCAAGTCCCCAACCTGCCAATGGAAACCAAAACCACTGAAAGCCCCATGAGGTTTTATAATTTATAAATATTAAAAAAGGAATAACCAAGCAATAAGATGCTAGATTAGAATAAAATCCTTTTAATTCGTCTACTCTTTTACGAGCTCTTATATATTTAGCGTCTTTTTCTGAATTTGATAATCTTTCCATAATTCTTGATTTTTTAATTCCAAAGATTATCTTCTTCTTCCTGCATAAACTGCTGTATCTTTTTTTCTTCCCAGCGTCTTCCAAAAGCTTTATCGTTTACAAATACTCTAAAAGCTTGAATGGTTAATCCTAATCCCCAGCCTGCCATAGGAAACCAAAACCATTGAAAATCCCATGAGGTTTTATAATTTATAAATATTAAGAAAGGAATGACTAAACAATAAGATATTAGGCTATAATAAAAACCTTTAAGTTCGTCTACATGGTTACGTGCACGCACATAACTATCGTCTATAATTGATTGAGATTGTGTTCTCATAACTGATATTTGTTTTGTAAGCATTGGTATGGCTACTGCAAAACTGTTAGCATCTTTATTTATGTTTACTTTTTTATTTGTTAACAAATCGTAGCGCTGCATAATATTACTTAAACCTACACCGCTACTCTTTTTTACTATTTGTTTGGCTTGCAAATTGTTTTCTACAACTAAATTACCATCGGCTTCATAAATTTTAATATACAGGGGACTACTTGCTGTTACTATATTATGTTTTACAGCGTTTTCTAAAAGTAACTGTAATGATAATGGCACCACCTTACTCTCGGGATTCGAGGCTTTTTCTGGCATTGTAAAAACAATACTATCTTCAAACCGCATTTTAAGTAAAGACATATACGTTTTAGCAAATTGCAACTCTTCGTCTACCGTAACTAGTTCCTTATTTTTTTGTTCTAAAACATAACGATATACTTTTGACAAAGATGTTGTAAACTGCTGTGCATTATCTGGATTCTCTTCTATTAAACTCGTTAATACATTTAGGCTATTGAACAAAAAATGAGGATCTAACTGATTTTTTAAAGCATCAAACTTGGCACTTGCTGTACCTGCAATTACTTTCTGTTCTTTAATTTTATTTTGCTGATACTTATTATAAAAATAAATAACATGAAAAATAATAACGATTGTTAAGGTTATCCATAACCCGAATTGATAATACTGGATTTTCTCATTTTCTATAAAACTTGAAAATGTTTTTCCATTTAACGCAATTGCGGTTAAAGCCCTAAGCACAAACAAATCTATTAGTGTAATTATAGTAGAACCAAGAATACCAAAAACAATCCGTTTAATAGTTTCTGTTTTCATCCATTGGCGACGTTCTAAAAAATTGAAAAAAAACATATTAGAATAGCCAATTACAAATGAATACAACTGATTAAACATAAAATCGATTAAAAACTCATTACTATTTTTATAATCAAATCCTTGATATATCAAATTGCTAATTACAAAAATGACACATCCAATAATAAAAGTAAGAATGATATTTTTAGTCGATTTTGCCATAATGTATTTATTATACTTTTAGTTTATTTTCCGCAAGATTGCAATAGCATTTCAACACGTTCTTTACCCCAGTTTGGATGAAATGGTGTTTCTGGTTTAAAGTTAGCAAAAAGTTCTAAAGAACGTTCTAAATCTTTACAAAACGGTGTTGTATCTTGTCCAAAATACTTTGCGCCTCCCATATCCCATTCTGCTTTACAGTAAACCACTCTTGGATTTTCTGGTGCAATTTGTGCTGCTTTAGTATATAGTTCAATTACTTTAGAAGAAAGTGTCATGCCGTAAGTAGCACCATCATAAGCTACCCAAGCTGTATATAACAAAGCTTGAAGCACCATAATCTCCGGATTATCTTTTGAAATAGCTGTCGCATCATTAATTAAATCTTGTGCTTTTTTTAATTGCTGAGAAAGTTTTTTTTCATCCTTTTCGCCAAAACTACTAAGAATATTAACTTGAGCAGCATAATAAGCTGGCAACCAATTATCTGGTTCTGCACTTGCTATACGCTCAAATAAATTAGATGCTTCATTAGGATTACTTCCCCAAAGCTCAAAGGCTTTTTGCATGCCTTTTTCATAATTAGTTTGAGCATTAATTAATACTGAAACTAATAGTGTTGTGATAATAATTACATGTTTCATTTTATATTCTATTTTTAAATTATAGAACAAATATCTACCACAACTACAGGTTAAAAAAAAGTGAATGACTCAATTGTTATTTTTATATGATGAACTGTAATATTAAATATCTAACCAAATTATAAATCATAAAAAAATCAAGAAGCAGTGGAGACTTCTTGATTTTTTCGATTTAAAAACTAATTACTAATTACAAAATATTAACCTTCTTGAAATTTAAAAAATATAGGTACTGCGTAAGATACTTTTACGGGTCTACCACGTTGTTTCCCTGGTTTCATTTTTGGTAGTAAATTTATAATACGCTCTGCTTCTTCTTCTAAAATTCTATCTGGACCTCTAGAACGCACATTGGTAGTTACACCATCTGAATCTATTACAAAAACAACGGAAACTCTACCTTGTATACCTAAATCTAAAGCCGATTGTGGGTAACGAAAATTCTTAACAACATGTTCTTGTATCTTTTTTTGAAAACATTCTTTTGCTGCCTCTCTAGACATGCCTTCGCATCCAGGATATACAGGGACACTTTCAATAACAGCAAACGCTACTTCTACATCTTCATATACTTCTTCTACATTAACATCGCTAACTTCAACAACAACATCTGCTATGGCATCTTCTTGGCTTGTTTCAGTACTTTCAATAACAGTTTCAATAATCTCTTCTTCATCATCAACAATTTGTATAGATTCTTGAATAACCGCTGGTAGTGACGGAGGCGGAGGCGGTGGTGGTGTATTTATATTAACTATTGGTATTTCCTCTTCTACCTCTGCCTCTATATTTAAAACATCTATGGCAATATCGTCCTTCTCATAGGTTTTATATTCTAAAGATCTCCATGACAAAAACAGCATTAAATTGAGACCAATAGCAAAATACAAACCACTATTACGACCAATTTCTAATTGTGGGTTCTTTTTAGCTTTCATGATAATCAAAATTTAATAATATAAAAATATTTGAATTATCAGAAAATAAGTATGACAATTATCATATTCCTAAAAATATTTGATTATTTTATATATGTCATAAAATAGATATAAAAACAATGCATAAGTTCATTCCTTAATCAAGAGTTTGTGAGCTTTTACTAGCTTCTAATTTTCCTTAGAAAAACTCTCACTTACAAACGCTCTACTTTCCAGATACATAACATTAAATGAACCTTCCTTATAAATTATCCAACTGGTTACTTTTTTTATCGTCACTAATAGTCCAAAAGAATCCAACAAAAAAGAACTGATCTGCTGCTGGTTTTAAAGCGCGTCTGTTAAAATTGCCATTCATATCTGGAGTATTAGCATACTGATACCCATTAATATTTTTAAAGCCTAAAACATTATTTACCGATGCATATAATATTTTTTGTGGACTAATTAAATACGCCCAGTTTAAGCTTAAATTATTGTAGGTTTTAGTTTTATCATTTAAAAATCCTGGTAAGTTAGGATTGGTATACGTTCTGCCAGAAGCTATAGCATAACTAAATCCAACTTGACTACGCCAATCGCTAATCCAATATTTTCCAACTACCGATAAATTATGTGTATTAGCAAAATTAGGTTGCGCTTTGGTTTCATAGTTTTTATAATCACGCTCGGTATCTAAAAACGAATAACTTAACCAATAATCAAAATTCTTAATACTTTTACTATCTCTCCAAAAGAAATCGATGCCCTTTGCAAACCCTGAACCATTGTTATTAAAATCACTCTCGAAAGTGGCAAACTCAGAATCATACTTTACTAAATCATCATACTTTTTATAATACGCTTCAGCTCTAAAAATTTTTCTATCGGCATTATACTGATAGTTAAAAATATAATGTGCTGTGTTTTGCGCTTTTAAATCTTGATTAAACTTTAAAATATTACTAGATGGGTTTTGATAAAAATTACCATATGCTAATGACAACTGACTTTTAGCAGATGTTTTATACGCCAAAGATACTCTTGGTGCTACGTTAGCGTCTTTAAATAATTGGCTATACTCACCACGCACGCCTGTTTTAAACGCTACGTTTTTAGATATGAAAACATCAGCCTCGGCAAATACCGCTGCTATGTTATTATTGTAACCATACTTTGCATCAACAATAGTTTCATCATTATAACTTTCATTAAAATTAGTAGCTAGATATTCAGCTCCAAAATAAAGCTTGAAACGATTACTAATTCGGTTTTTAAACTTCAGTTTTGTATGAATGGAATTTTCTTTATCATCAATAACACTTTGATTAATATTTAAATCGTTAATAGCATTAGTGTAACTAAATCCACCTTGCATAGTCCAAGTGTCGCTTAAAGCACTTTGATAAGAACCATTAAAATACAAGTTTTTATTATTCAGCTTAAAATATACTCCTTCAGGATTATTTATATCCTCTTGTATTAATTCAAAATTAGAAACATCAAAAGCACCATAAAGCTTAAGCAACCCAGAATTTATTTTCTTTCTGTAAACAGCTTCACCAGACACTGTTTCAAAAGGTTTTATCCAATCGTTTCTATTTGAAAAAACAGCATTATAGGGTTCTAAATTAATATACGATGCATTTACACTTAATGAGCTTTTATTCCATTTTTGAGTATTTCCTAAACTTGCACCCACACTCATAATACCTATATCGGTTTTTTCTTGGTCGGGTTCATCAATAGTGTTTAATAACAACACACTAGATAAAGCTTGCCCATATTCAGCAGAATATCCGCCCGTTGAAAAAGTGATACCATCAAACAAAAATGGCGAGTAACGACCGCGTGTTGGTGCATTGTTTGTAGTTGGCGTATATGGCGTAAACACCCGAATACCATCAATAAAAATTTGAGTTTCTTCGGCATCACCACCACGCACAAACAAACGTCCATCTTCTGCAACAGTTGTTGTTCCAGGCAACGTTTGTAAAGCACCTACAAAGTCGCCTAAAGCACTCGCTGTTGTAACTACATCTAATGGTTTTAAAACATTTACTTTACTATTATCCCCTGCCTGAAATGTTCCTGCAGAAAGCACAACAGCTTCTAAAGTATTCACATCTTCTCGAAGCTTTACCACTAAATCTTTCATATAAGATACATCGCCGTACATTGAAAATGTTTCATAAGACACATATGAAACTATTAAATTTTGACTTCCTACTTCTGAAGTTTTAAATAAAAAAACACCATTTTCATTAGTTGTACTTCCATCATAAGTGCCTTCTAAATAAATATTGGCTCCTATTATTGGTTCATTTTTTGAATTAAAAACGGTTCCAGAAATAGTTGTTTGAGCAGTTAATTGAATACTGATTAATGTGATAATATTGATGATTAATTTTTTCATGATTTGAAGTTTTTTAATTAACAAATCAAATTTGCAACAGAAGATTTATATCAAAAATTCTAAATAACCGAACTGTAAAATATCGATGATGAATTGAAAAAAATAATTCACTTGAATGCTATCAAATAGTTTATTAGCAAAAGTGATAGATTATAATTAAACAAACCATCGTAATCCCCTATAGAAAAGTTAATCTAAATTGTCTAGTATATCGTTTTTTTTTATCAAAAAAACTACCCTCGATGCAGAACACCGAGGAATTCTCCATATTAAATTTTATATTAACAGATTTTCTTATCATTATATAAAATCAACTTGTTTTAGAGCTTTATTATTATTATTCTTGCCGAAAATTATTTATAAAATTATGAGAAAATTACTTTATTTATTTAGCGCATCTTTATTGATGTTTACTTCCTGTTCTTCTGATGATAATGATTCATCAAGTTCAGTAATTTTACCAAAAACAGTAAAACATACTTTTACATCTTATCCGGAAGATAATTATACTTCTACAATTGTTTATAACGGAAATAAAATTGTGAGTATTACAGATGATGATGGTAGCAGGCAAGACTTTACTTATGATGGGGATGTTATTACAAAGATTATTGGTTATGATATTGAAAATGGTAAAGATTTAAAAGATAATGAAGTATCATATACTTATGAAAATGGTAAATTAGTAACATCTTCTTACGCAGAAGTTTTCTCCTCTGAATACCCTACAGGTAGGTATAAAGGTAGAAATGTGTATACACATAATTCTGACGGGACTGTTGTTAAAATAGAATCTTACAGTATTAATACCTCTACTGGAGTAGAAACTAAAAACAACTATAGTCTAGTAAATACTTTTGAAAACGGAAATTTAGTTAAAATCACAAGTACTTATCAAACAGATGTGTTTGAATATGATTCTAAAAATAATCCTACAAAAAATATTTTAGGACTTAATCTATTACTTGATGAAGGTTATTCAGTTAATAATATTATAAAACATACTTCTTCTCAATCAACAACGGTATACAAAACAGAATACGTTTATGATGAAAATGGATATCCTACCAAGGAAATCGAGTATAACAATACTGGAAATGTTGATCAAGTAACAGAATTCACATACTAGTTAAATTAAATTTTATATAATAACAAAAGCCAAACACATGTAGTGTTTGGCTTTTTTGCTATTAATAAAAATAAGTTTTTACAACTAATAAGGAGAACAAGTTTCTAACTCTATTAAAAATTTTAAATTGAAAACTCAAATATTTTGTAACTTTTTAAATAATTAAGCTACTTATAAAATACCTAACTCATCAACTTGAATAAAGAACTAGAACATAGTTTTGTAGAATTGCTAGAAAAGCATCAAAATATTGTGCACAAAGTATGCCGTTTGTACACTAATAATTATGATGCTCATAACGATTTATTTCAAGAAATAACCATTCAACTTTGGAAAGCCTATCCGAAATTTAGAGGCGATTCAAAGTTTAGTACATGGATGTATCGTGTGGGTTTAAATACCGCGATTACACTTTACAGAAAATCGAAACGCAGTATTAAAACTCAAGATTTTGAAGACGTTGCGTTTAAAATGAAAGCTGAGAATTATGATGACACCGAAGAACAACAATTAAAAGTATTATACAAAGCAGTACACCAATTAAATGACATTGAAAAGGCTCTTGTTTTCTTATATTTAGAAGACAAAGATTATAGAGAAATTAGTAAAACTTTGGGAATTAGTGAAGTGAATGCCCGCGTGAAAATGAACAGAATTAAAACTAAACTTAAAACCATACTAAATCCGTAACCCTATGGATGAATTAGATATCTTAAAAAAGGATTGGAATAAATCCAATACAAATCATAAAAAACTATCGGTAAATGATATTTACCCGATGTTGCACAAAAAATCATCTTCCATAGTAAAGATGCTTTTTTACATTAGTATTGCCGAACTTGTTTTTTGGATACTAGTAAACACCATTCCCTATTTTACCTCAGATAGCTACAGAAAAGCATTAGATAAAGTTTACTTAAACGATACTATCCTTAATATACTTACCATATTTAGTTACGCTATCGTCATTCTTTTCATTTACCTACTCTACAAGTCTTATAAATCTATATCTGTAACAGATAGTGCCAAACAACTTATGGAGAGCATTTTAAAAACACGTAAAATAATTAAATACTACGTGCTTTATAATTTAATAATGATAGTTATTTCAATAATTGCAGGCCTATACCTTAGCACTCATAATGATCCTGAAACCATTCAAAACATAGAAAAAATTGGTAAACATGGCATGTTAATATTCATGGGGATTTCAACCTTATTTATAATTATAGCAACAGGAATTATCTGGTTATTCTATAAACTTATTTACGGTATTTTATTAAAACGCTTAAACAGAAATTATAAAGAATTAGAAAAGTTAGATTTATAATTTGGAGGTTATATCTTTATCCTGAATTAAGTTCAAGAACAGGCTGGGTATTATTCCTTAATCAATATTTTAAAGTATTGAAGTCATGAATATAAATATTTCACTACTCGCTTCCTCCTTAACTTTGGCAAGCTAAAACAATACGCTCAATCCTTAACGCAAAAAACTAGTAACCTCAACAACATCACCTATCTTCATGGGTTTTAAATAAAGATTTCCTACTCTAACACGTATTAATCGTAAGGTTGGAAAACCAACTGCCGCAGTCATTTTTCGAACCTGCCTAAACTTACCTTCGGTTAAAGTAATAGACACCCAAGATGTTGGTCCATGCCTATCATCTCGTATTTTTCGCGAACGCTCTTCAAAACCTGGATTAGCATCTAATTTAAAAGCTTTACATGGTTTTGTTTGATACTTTTTACCATCAAAACCAATTTCTACTCCTGTTTTTAATTGCTTAATAGCTTCAGTAGAAATAACACCATCTACTTGCGCATAGTATTCTTTTTCAACTTTTCTACTGTTTACAAAAGCACTTGTTTGTCCATCGGTAGTAAGCAACAATAAACCTTCCGATTTTTCATCTAAACGCCCCACGGCCATAATACCTTCAGGAAAATCATAAAGTTCGCCTAAAAACTTTTTAGATTGCTGCTTTGAGGCATTACTCATAAACTGACTTAAATACCCGTACGGTTTGTAAATAATAAAATGACGATGTTTTATATCTTCCAAAAGAATTTTAATTTAAAAAACATTACACATTTAAAGGAATTTTTTAAAATAATGTGATTTCTCTCTGTGTTTAAATTGAATTACAAATTACCTTTCAAGATTTCGTGAACCAATGCTTTGGTTGGTGTTTTTCCATTTATTTTTGCTCTAACCGCTTCAAAAGTCATTTTAAAATCACATCCCGATTTATAAGCACTACAACCATAAGCTGTTTTTCCTTTTATAATCGTTCCCTTTTTACATTTCGGACAAATTAACTCGTTTGATTTCGCTTTCGCGGAAGTTTTCTTAGGCTCTAATTTAAGCTTAAAGTTCTCATCAAAACGCAATAAACCTTCAACAGTACCAGAATCACTCTTAAAACCTTTTAAATTAACCGTAGAGCCTTTTTGAAGCAATCTTACAAACTGTTTCTCTGATATTTTTTTACCTGCAAAACTAAAAGGCAATATAAAATCGCATCCCGACTTAAATGCCGAACAACCATAAGCACTTTTCCCTTTTATTAGCTGTCCGTTTTTACATTTAGGACAAGCCTCTGCTGTAATTCCTGCTTTCTTTTTTACTGAAGCCTTAGCTTCTCGACTTTTAATAACATTTTCTTGCGAAATATTGGCACGTTTGGTTTCACTTCGCACTTCGTAAACCAAAGCATCTACCATACGTTTCATATTTTTTATAAATGTACCAGCACTATACTCACCTTTTTCAATATCTTTCAATTGCTTTTCCCAAGAACCAGTTAACTCAGCCGATTTTAATAAATCGTTTTGGATAGTATCAATCAGTTGAATTCCAGTAACTGTTGGTAATACTTGCTTTTTATTTCGCTTAATATATTGTCGCCTAAAAAGCGTTTCAATAATATTAGCACGCGTTGATGGTCGCCCAATACCATTTTCTTTCATTAAATCTCGTAATTCTTCATCATCAACCTGCTTTCCAGCTGTTTCCATAGCACGCAATAAAGATGCTTCTGTAAATTGATTTGGCGGTTTTGTTTCTTTTTCTAAAAATGATGGTTCATGAGGCCCTTTTTCGCCTTTTTCAAAAGTTGGTAAAATACCTGATTCTTTTTCTTTAGCATTCGGATTTTCGAATACTATACGCCAACCCTTTTCTAAAATTTCTTTACCTGTAGTTTTAAAAGATACTTTAGCTACATTACCAATAACCGTGGTATTTGACACAGTACAATCATCATAAAACACCGCTATAAAACGTTTTACAATTATATCGTAAACCTGTTGCTGATTGTATTGCAAATTAATTTGAATGCCCGTTGGAATAATAGCATGGTGATCGGTTACTTTTTTATCGTTAAAAACTTTAGTCGATTTTTTTATTTTCTTTCCTAAAAGTGGTTGCGTTAAAGTCGCATAATTAGTTAACTTTTGAAGAATGCCTGCTACTTTAGGATACACATCATTTGGTAAAAATGTGGTATCAACTCTTGGATAGGTTACTACTTTTTGCTCGTATAATTTCTGAACAATTTTTAAAGTTTCATCTGCCGAAAAGCCAAACTTCGTATTACAATACACCTGTAAGCCTGTTAAATCGAATAACTTAGGCGCATATTCTTTCCCTTTCTTTTTGGTAATCGATTCAATTTCAAAATCGCTCTCTTTTACTTTATTAGCTAAAGCTTCTCCGTCTTCCTTTTTTAAAAAACGACCTTCTTCATAGCTAAAAAGCGTTTCTCTGTATAGCGTTTGTAATTCCCAATACGGTTGTGGTTTAAAATTTTCAATCTCTTTAAACCTATTTACAACCATAGCCAAAGTTGGCGTTTGCACACGACCAACTGATAACACTTGTTTATAACCACCATGTTTTACGGTGTATAATCGTGTAGCGTTCATGCCTAATAACCAATCGCCAATAGCTCTTGAGAATCCTGCATAATATAAATTATCGTAATCTTCAGCGGGTTTTAATTTTTCAAAACCCTCTTTAATAGCTTCGGTGGTTAATGATGAAATCCATAAACGCTGCACTTTGCCTTTATAATTAGCTTCATTCATTACCCAACGCTGAATAAGTTCTCCTTCTTGCCCAGCATCGCCACAGTTTATAACAAGTTCTGCTTTATCAAATAAACTTTTTACAATATTGAATTGCTTTTGTATGCCCGAATTTGCTACCACTTTGGTTTCAAATTTATCAGGCAACATGGGAAGGTTATTTAAATCCCAGCTTTTCCAGTGTGGTTTATAATCGTTGGGTTCTTTTAGCGTACATAAATGTCCGAACGTATAAGTTACCGCATATCCATTGCCTTCGTAATAGCCATCACGCTTAGAATTCGCTCCTAAAACAGTAGCAATTTCGCGGGCAACACTTGGCTTTTCGGCTATACAGACTTTCACTTCTTCTTATTTAATTTAGAACCTGCAAAATAGGAATTTTGATATAGCTTTAAAAAGGGAATTATTAGGAGTTATTAACTAATTGGTGAGGTTGAAGAATTGATGTTTTGTTTTGTTTCGTTTACGTTTATAATTATTAAAACAATTTAAAACATGTTATAATTCAACACTTTAATATTTTTTTATTTTGAAAATATAAACCCTTTTATTGCTAAAATAATAAATCCAAAGGAAGTAAGCACACAGCCTATTCCTACTAATATAGCACCCCATAGAAAGACTTTACTAGCCCCACCAAAAGTTCCTTTTACGCCAATAAATAGAGAAAATGAACCTATTATCAAATATATTAATGCCTTGACCAAGGCTCGTTTTCTTATTTTTATCCGTACTTTAAAATATTGTGTCCGCACTATATCTTTAGGAAGATTAAAAACTTTGCTAGCCTTATTAATTGTATAGAAACTTAAACTAAGTTGTAGCATTTGATATGCTAAAAATTCATCTAATATGTTAATTTCATTTTCTTCCATAGTCAATACCAATTTGTTTGTCTCAATTGTATGCTAGGTTGTATTTACACCAATGTAGTTAAAGCTTTTTTCGCACAAAATAAAAATTTTAAATAATTCAATTAAAAGAAAAGCCACTACTCTATCTCTACACCATAGCTTCCTAATAATCCTGTAACACCATCTAATGAAAATTTAGCGCCTTTTATTCTATTTTTTTCAGGATGTATGCTATAATTAATCGCTTTTCGGAAATCTGCTTTTTCTAAATTAGAATTTTCAAAAATAGCTTGTAGTAAATCGCAATCATTAAAAGAAGACGCAGACAGGTCGGTTTCAGTAAAATCGACATTTTGAAGTTTAGAATTTATAAAACGTGTATTTTTCAAAACAACTTGATAAAATGAAGCATAATTTAATTGACAATCATCAAAACTAACAAAAAACCCAAAAGAGTTACAACGCTCAAACTTTAAACCTAAAAGCTTACAATCTTTAAATTTCACTTCTTGAAAAGCGGTACTTGTAATGTTTGCCGAACTTAAATTACAGTTAATAAACTCACACTCTAAAAACCTGATTCCAGATAAACTTCCTTCAGAAAAATCGCAGTTTAAAAACGTACAATATTCATATTCGCCTTTGGTAAGATTTTGTACTTTAAAATTTTGCTTCTCAAAAGTTTTATCTTGAACCAATTCCATGTTACAAATTGAAATAAGTTTCTACCACTCTCTTTTCTTATTAAGTTCTTCAAGAGCCGCTAATTCTTTTTGAGGAATCACTTTTAAAAATGAAGGGTGTTGCTCGATAGCATATTCTATTTTTTTTACGATTTCTTCGGTAGATTCGTTATCGTAATCAATTTCTAAAGGCGCTTTTATTTCAAAAGATTGTAAAATGTTTTTCTTTTTAATTCGTAAGCCTTTTTTATCAAACGACCTACGAAAACCATCAATAACAATAGGCACTACAATAGGCTTGTAGCGTTTAATAATGTGTGCTGTTCCTTTTCTAATAGGTTTAAATGGTGTGGTGGTTCCTTGCGGAAATGTAATTACCCAACCATCGTCTAAAGCATTACCAATACTAGAAATATCGCTCATTTTTACTTGCCTGTTTACATCTTGCCCTTCTGATCTCCAGGTTCGTTCAATGCTAATCGAGCCCATATAAGCCAAAATTTTAGGTAACAAACCTGCTTTCATGGTTTCTTTTGCAGCTACGTAATATATATTCAGTTTCGGATTCCATATGTAGCCTATATTTTTTATAGAATCTACACGACCGCTTAAACTGGCATTAAAAACATGAAACATAGAAACCACATCGGCAAAATACGTTTGGTGGTTTGATATAAAAAGTACATTAGTATCTGGTAGGTCTTTAATAATTTCAGAACCTTCTATTTGTAATTCATTAAAGCCTCTAAAGCGTCTATGCGTTAGAACCCCAAAAATTCTAATGAGCCACTTTTTTAAAATTAGTATATGCCCAAACGGATTTTTTTTTAACAATCCCATAAATCACACGTCAAAATTGGTTAGTTGCTACAAATGTAACAAATCTTGTAAACTAGAGTAATTGTTTTAACAAGTCTTTAATTTCACTTAACATCATAGCAGTTGCCCCCCAAACGATATGCTCATTTAATTTAAAAGCAGGAACCTCTGTTTCAACACTATAAGAGGTTTTTACTTTTTTAGTAACTACATTTTTATCATCAATAAAATGATTTAAAGGCACTTCTATAATGGCTTCAACTTCGTCTTCTTGCTTAATAAACTGAGGATATTCTTGACAAATTCCAATAAAAGGAAATACATAAAAATTACTTGGCGGAATATAAACTTGAGATAATTGCCGGATTACTTTAATAGATTTAATTGGTACACCTACTTCTTCATAAGTTTCTCTAACTGCCGTAGCTTCTATTGAAACATCAACATCTTCCAACTTACCTCCAGGAAAAGCAACTTGCGCAGAATGTACACCTTTATATGATTTTCTTAAAATTAAAACAAAATGGGTATTATTAGCTCTATCTGGATAAAACAAAGCCAAAACGCCTGCTTTTTTAGCATCCTTTATAGCTTTTTCTTGTTGTTTTAAAAGCTCTTGACGGTATGGAGGCGCCATTTTATATTGTGATGTTTCGGCTGGAAGCGGTATATTTTCTATTTTTGATATCGATTCTAAAAATTCATCAAAATTCATTTTTATGCGTATTGTTTTGCTTTTATGTTCCTTGTTTTTATTTCTGAATTGTGAAGATAAACATTCTAAGGCTAAAAAAACAAATGAAACTACAGTAACAAAATCTAACAAAAAAGAATCAGGATCTATTAAAGATTCTGTAAAAACTAAAGAAGAATCTTTTACAAAGTTAGACACTAAAAATGCTATGTATTTTTTTCAAGAATATGATAAGCATCATAAAGAAAACAAAGTGCGTATTACAACAGATTTTGGAGTAATTGATATTTTATTATTTAACGAAACGAAATACCACCGAGCTAATTTCATTTTTCTAACAAAGCAAAAGTATTTTAACGATACACAATTTTATAGAGTTATTGACAACTTTATGGTTCAGGCTGGAAATAGTGATGACAGAAAAACAGCTAAAAAACGCAACAAAATTGGAAAATACTTATTACCCCCAGATACAAAACGTGGTTTTAAACATGATAGAGGTGTAATTTCAATGCCTAGTAGTGATATTGATAATCCGCATAAATTAGCATCACCTTTTGAGTTTTTTATTGTTCAACAAAAAGGCGGATCTCATTTTTTAGATGGCGATTATACCATTTTTGGTAAAGTTATTAGCGGTATGGATGTCATTGATAAAATTGCTGCTGTAGAAACCGATGAATCTGACTGGCCTTTACATAATATTTATATTCGAAATGTAGAGATTATTGAATGATTGTTAGCAACTAGTAAAAAATTAAAATTTCGATTAAGGCTACTCTAGTCTACATTATTTTGTTTTTCTTGTCTATAAATATTTGGCAACGTTATTTTAAACTTAACTGCCAATAAGCGGGTTACCACCACTACAATACCTGAAATAATAAACACAATATTACTTTCTATAGGTAATTCAATTAATAAAAAATAAATTATCCCACCTAATATACATGCGGTAGCGTAGATTTCTTTTCTAAAAATCACGGGGATTTCGTTACATAAAACATCTCTAATAACACCACCAAAACTTGCTGTAATTGTTCCTAAAACAATACAAATAACAGGATGTAAACCAGTACTTATTCCTTTTTGAATACCTATTAAAGTATATAGTCCAATACCAATGGTATCAAACAAAAACAGAGACGTTCTTAAATAATTAATTTTACTTCTGAAAAGTATAGCAAAAATAGCCGAAGCTATTATAACATAAGTAAATGTAATGTCTTTCATCCAACTTACTGGTGTATCGCCAATAAGTAAATCGCGCAACGTACCGCCACCAATAGCAGTAACAAATGCTATGATTAACACACCAAACAAATCCATTTTTTTATTAAAGGCTACTAAAACACCCGAAATAGCAAAAGCAATGGTTCCTAAAATATCTATGGTGTAGAACATGGTTTTTTTTATATTTTATTTTAACAAATCTTTCGATTTTTACCAAACCAAATATCTTGCTTTTCTATGAATTTCTGCCTGCGTAAGAATGAAAAAACAAAAATTAATTATCTGCTTACATGTCTTGTGTGTAATAATTATAATCTTTTAAAATAACATCAATAAACTCCATATCTGTTTTTTGTTTCACTTCTTTAATTTGAACAACTTCAACAAGTTTCTTTCTAAGTTTTATTAATGTTTGAAAATCTCTAGATGCTCTTGCAACTGTAAAGGTATCTTTTATAATTCGGGCATCATTATCAGATAATTTAATAACATTTGGATAGGTTGGTTTATAATCGCTTTTTAAATTTTCTAAAATAGTGTGGTTAATTGTTACTTTATCTTTTAAAGCAATAACGGCTGTTCCAGCAGCCATATCTCCTAATCGTTGTTGTTTTTTATTAAACAGAATAACAAAGAAGCCCAACCCCAAAATATAAATATCTGCAATTCTAAAAAACCAACGCACTACATAATCTGAAAACGATGCTTGATATCCATCAATTTTAACCACTCTTATATTTAGTGCTTTTTTACCAATGGTTTGCCCTTCTAACAACGATTCTAAAGCTAAGGTATAAAACATAACAGGAAAACTTAACACAGTATTAATTCCTATTTGCGACCATTCGTCCATATTATCGAAAACGCCAAACGTCCAACTTAAAACTAACATGTAGCCTATTTTTATTGCCATATCTATAATAAATGCCAATAATCTTTCGCCAGCTCCAACAGCTGAAAATTTTATTTTTACATTTTGGGTCGTGTTAATTTGTAACTCTGACATTTTATATTTTATTTTATCAAATATATGAGGGAGGTTTCATTCATCAAACAAAATAAGGAAAAATGGTTGAGTTTTGAAAGGGCTGTCTTTAATAATGACTTTAAAGATCCTGACGAACTAGCCTCACAATATATCCATTTAATAAACGATTTGGCATATGCACAAACCTATTACCCTAAAAGTAAGGTTATTGTATATCTTAATCAATTAGCAGCCAAAGCATTTCAGAAAATTTACAAAACAAAACGCGAAGACACTAATAGAATTATTGGTTTCTGGAAAACCGAAGTGCCTTTAATTTGTTATGAATACCGAAAATTTATTTACATAGCCTTTATCATCTTTTTTGCTTTCACATTTATTGGTGTTATTTCTGCTGCTAACGATGGTGAATTTGTACGTTCTGTCTTGGGAGACAATTATGTAAACATGTCCTTAGAAAATATTGAAGCGGGCGATCCGGTGGCTGTTTATAAAAGCGGTAGTAATTGGGGAAGTTTTATTGGCATTACTATAAATAATTTAAAAGTTGGTATTATCGCTTTCGTTTTAGGTGTTTTTTTAGGTATAGGAACTATTTATATTATGTTTAACAACTGTATCATGCTTGGTTCTTTTCAATATTTCTTTTATGAAAAAGGCGTGTTTTGGGAAAGTGTTCGTGGTATTTGGATTCATGGTTCCATGGAAATATTTGCTATTGTTATTGAGGCTGCTGCAGGTTTAATTCTAGGAGCAAGTATTTTATTCCCAGCAACACATTCTAGATATACATCTTTTAAACATGGTGCTAAAACAGGTATTAAAATTTTAATAAGCACATTTCCGTTTACTTTTTCAGCAGGATTTTTAGAAGGATTTATTACCAGATATTCTAACATTATGCCCCATTGGTTATCGGTAAGTATTATTTTAATAACGCTAGGTATTATAAGCTATTACTATTTAATATATCCTTTTAAAGTTCAAAAAAAAATTACCCAAAACTCCATACTTAACCTAGAAACTATTTGAAGTTAAAGCAATTACATATTATACTCTTTTGGCTTCTGGTAATTATTAATTACCAAACAACTTTTTGTACGACTGCTTTTCAAAAACCAGAGCAAATAAGACAATTTGATAATGATTTTAAAGACCGCTACTCTAGCAATAAATACAATTACGAAGGCAAAAAAGTAGTTAACGAAACACCTAGTGGTTCTGGCAAATATGAAGATTATAAAAACAAGAAACCTCGTGTAAAAGAAGATAATGATTCAGAAAATTTTAGTATGAATCTAGGACCATTAGCTTGGTTGTTTTATGCTGCTTTAGCAATTGCAGTTGTGTACTTGGTTTACATTCTTTTTAATGAAGGTGGCACTGGATTATTTTCATCTAAACAACATCAAAAAATAAATAACTACGAAGAAATAACTGCAGAAAACATTGAAAATGCCGATATAAATTTACTAATTAAAAACGCCGAAAACAGTGATGATTTTAGATTAGCTATTCGCTATTATTATCTACTTGTACTAAAAAATTTAAGTTTAAAAAATTATATAAAGTTTGAAGACGATAAAACCAATGCAGAGTATTTAAACGAAATTAGCGACAAACCGTTTAGTAATACATTTACCTACACATCGTACTTGTACAACTATATTTGGTATGGCGAATTTCCTTTAGATGCAGCACAATACAACAATGCAAAAAGCAATTTCAAAACCCTTTTAAAGCAAATTAAATAATGAAACATCCATCACTAAAATTTTGTTACATAGCGAAATGATTATATGGATGTTACATATAGCAAATAGGAATACAATAAATATCAACAGATGAAAAAAGCGCTTCCCATAGTTTTCGTTATTGCTGCTTTAATTGTTACAGCTGCTATTGCTTTTGGTATTAAAAACACCAAAACAGTAGATTGGGAAGAATCTTTTAACGAAAAAAGTAATAAACCTTACGGAGTAAGTATTTTTTATAAAGAACTACCAAACCTCTTTAAAGACCAAAAAATAAGAACGGTTTATCACCAACCAGCTAGTTATTTAAGGGCAAACTCTGAAGATGGTTATGGTGAACATGTAGCAGAAGGCAGCTTTATTATTATTGGTAATTCTAATTATTTAACAGACGAATCGGTTGATGAATTATTAAACTTTGCCGATAACGGTAATACAGTTTTTATATCAGATTATTACTTTACACAAAAAATTCATGATACATTAAATATAAATATCGATTATATTTTAAATGAAAAAGATAGCATTTCTTATCAATCTTTAAAGCATGTAAACATAGACGCTATTAAAATTGACAAAAATGAAGGCGATAATTATTTTTCTAAGTTCGACCCCGTTAATTATAAAGTTTTAGGATATTCTAAAATAGACTACAAACACGTCAATTTTATTAAAATCCCTTTTGGAAAAGGTGCCATATACCTGCATTTAGAACCTAAAGCCTTTACCAACTATAATCTTTTAAAAGAAGATAGATATAAATATGTAGAAGGTGTTATATCATATTTACCAGAAAATAATATCTATTTTGATTCGTACACAAAAATACAAACGGGTTATGATGGCGATGTTGAAAAAGAGTCTAATTTAAGCTGGTTTTTAGAACAATTATCATTTAGATGGGCTTGGTATACGGCACTAATATTTGTATTATTATTCATGATTTTTAATGCAAAACGCAGACAGCGCATTATTAAAATTATAAAACCATTACAAAACACAACAGTTGCTTTTGTTAAAACAATATCTAATTTATATTTTGAAACTCAAGACCACAAAAATTTAATAGATAAAAAAATAACTTACTTTTTAGAAAAAATAAGAAGTGATTTTAATCTCGATACCACTGTTTTAAACGATGATTTTATTCTGAAATTAGCATCGAAAACAGGAAAGAAAAAAGAAGATGTAAAAAAGCTTATCGATTTTATAAATTGGTTACGAACTAAAAATGAGTTTTTTGAAGATAACTTAATAAAATTGAACAGACATATAGAAGCATTTTATTCAAAATAATTATGGACGAAAATAAAACACCAGAAAACCAACCAGACACAACACTAAAAGAAGATGTTGTAGCCACTATTGATAGTAGTGCATTGGAAAACACTAATAATTTACAATTTGAAAACAGATTAGATTTATCTGAACTTCAACAAAGTGTTCAAAAAATAAAAGATGAAGTTGGTAAAGTTATTGTAGGCCAAAAACACATGGTAGACATGCTTATTGCATCGCTTTTGGCAAAAGGTCATGCCTTAATTGAAGGTGTTCCAGGAGTTGCAAAAACGGTTACTGCAAAATTATTAGCAAAATCGTTAAGCGTTGGGTTTAGTCGTATTCAATTCACACCCGATTTAATGCCTAGTGATATTTTAGGAACCTCTGTTTTTAATTTAAAAGATTCTGAATTCGAATTTAAAAAAGGTCCTATTTTTTCTAACATGATTCTTATTGATGAAATTAACCGAGCGCCAGCCAAAACACAAGCAGCCTTATTTGAAGTTATGGAAGAGCAGCAAATAACTATTGATGGTAACCAATATAAACTGAATGCTCCTTTTATAGTCTTAGCCACTCAAAACCCAATAGAACAAGAAGGTACATACAGACTACCTGAAGCACAATTAGACCGTTTTTTGTTTAAAATAGATGTAGATTACCCAAATTTAGAAGAAGAAATTGAAATTATTTCTAGAGAACACCTTCTAAAAGAAAAAGTGAAAACAGAAGAAATTACATCCTTTTTAACTGGCGAACAGGTTGTGAATTATCAAAATTTAGTAAGTCAAGTTTTAGTTGAACAACATTTACTTAAATACATAGCAGAACTTATTGTTGCTACACGAAATAATCAGTTTTTATATTTAGGAGCCTCACCAAGAGCCTCCATTGCCATATTAAAATCGAGTAAAGCTTTTGCTGCTATGAGCGGACGTGATTTTGTTACCCCAGAAGACATAAAACGTGCAGCCATTCCTGTATTGCACCACAGAGTTATAGTAACGCCAGAACGCGAAATGGAAGGTGTAACAAGTAAACAAATTATAAAACAAATAATTGAAACGGTTGAGATACCAAGGTAAATAGCAGTATTCAATCAACAGTTTGCAGGAAATCATTTTGATTTATTAATTTTCAATAAATAAAAACATGTTTAAAAATCCATTTTCATTTAAAGGAAGAATTAGAAGAACCGAATACGGAATTAGTGCAATAATTTATTACGCTATTATTTATACTCCTGCCTTTTTAGGCATATCTGAAGATGATTATGCTATACCTATTTTAATAATATTTATTCCTTTAATATGGTTTATGTTAGCACAGGGAGCTAAACGCTGCCATGACAGAGGAAATAGTGGTTGGTATCAAATCATTCCTTTTTACTCATTATGGATGCTTTTTGCTGATAGTGACGTAGGACCAAATGAATATGGAGACAATCCAAAAGGCATTGGTAATGGTAGTGAAATTGATGACATAGGAAAAGCTATAGAAAATGAGTAATATGACAATAGAATACTCTTTAACAAACGATGATTTTTTAGAACATCAACTTTATGAAGCTTCTAAATCAAAACGCATAAAAAGTAAAAGGTTTAAAGTAAGAATAATCAATCCTATTATTTTTATAATCTTTGGAATGTTTTCATATCTATCAGACAATAGACTTCTTTTTCCCCTAATAATGTTAGTGTTTGCAATTTTATGGTTTTTTCTCTACCCAATTAGAGCAAAAAAAACACATATAAAGCACTATAAAAATCACATTAAAGATAATTATAAAAACAGAATAAATAAGTTAGTAAAATTAGAATTCAATGAAAATTACATTCACATATATGATGATACAAGTGAAAGTAAAATAAAGACTTCTGAAATAAAATCATTAATAGAACTAAAAAACCATTTCTTTTTAAAACTCAATATAGATATGTCTTTAATTATCCCTAAAAAAGTTATTGAAAACATAAATATTTTTAAAGAGAATATATCTGAACTAAAAATTCCAATAATTGACGAAATAAATTGGACTTTTAAATAATCAAAAAATATATTTTACAAACAGCATTAATGAAATTCTTTAAACCATTCTACATACAACCACGTTTTTTCTATGCAGGTATTGGCATTGTGGTATTGTTTGCATTAAGTTATTTCATTCCCATATTATTCAATATTGCGCAACTTTCTATTCTGGTTTTAATACTACTATTCATTTTAGATTTTTTAATGATATTTATTGGTAAAAACAAAATTGAAGCCACACGAATTTTACCTGATAAATTTTCTAATGGCGATAAAAACCAAATAAAATTAAACATTAGTAATAACTACCCCATTTTAATAAATGTAGAAATAATTGATGAGGTACCTGAGCAATTTCAAATACGAGATTTTAAAATTAAAAAGTCTATTGCATCTAGAAAAACACGATCTATTCAGTACCATTTAAAACCTACCGAACGTGGCGAATATCACTTTGGTAACTTAAATATTTATGCCTGTTCAATTTTAAATTTAGTTGCTAAACGATTTACTTTTAACCATGGTGCTATGGTACCAACATATCCAAGTTTTAAACAGTTAAAAAAGTTTGAACTTTTAAATATAAACCAGAACTCTTTAGAATACGGACTTAAAAAAGTGCGCCGTTTAGGGCATTCTATGGAATTTGAACAAATAAAAGATTATGTTTTAGGCGATGATTTACGCACCATAAACTGGAAAGCTACTGCAAAGCGTAACCAGCTAATGGTCAATCAATTTCAAGATGAAAAATCACAACCTGTCTATTCAATTATAGATAAAGGACGAATTATGAAAATGCCATTTAATGGTTTAAGTCTTTTAGATTACGCTATTAACGCCACATTAGTAATCAGTAATATTGTGCTTAAAAAACATGATAAAGCAGGTATGTTTTCTTTTTCAAAACGTATTGAAAATATTGTTGTTGCTGAAAAAAGAAGCTCCCAAATGCAATTGATTTTAGAATCGTTGTATAATGTAAAAACCGATTTTTTTGAAAGTGATTTTAGTCGCCTATACGCGAGTATGAAACGTCACATCACACATAGAAGCCTAATTTTAATGTACACCAATTTTGAAACATTAGACGGGTTAAATAGGCAACTCCCCTACTTAAAAGCTATTTCAAAAAGCCATTTATTAGTTGTTATATTCTTTAAAAATACCGAGTTAGATACATTGATAAAAAACAAAGCAGAAACGGTTCAACAAGTATATGACAAAGTAATTGCTGAAAAATTTGATTTTGAAAAACGCCTTATTGTTAACGAACTTAAAAAATATGGCATCTATTCTATACTTACTACTCCCGAAAATCTTACGGTAGATACTATTAATAAGTATTTAGAAATTAAAGCGAGAGGTTTATTATAAAAAAAGACCTTAAAAATTAATTTAAGGCCTTTACTGCTATTTATAAATCTCGTCATTACACAGTTTCACTCAACCATGCTTTCATCATCCATACCGTTTTTTCTTGCTCAACAATAAAGTCACCCATCATCGAGTTAGTTCCTTCATCATTTGCTTCACCTGATTTTTCTAAAATAATACGTTCAATTTTTAATAATTCTGATAGCGAATCAACAATTAAAGTAATTGCTTTTTCGTCTTGAGAAATATTTTTCCCAATTGGCACTTGTGCGCTAGCTGTATAATCTTCAAAAGTATGCAAAGGTGTTTCTCCTAAAGTTAAAATACGTTCAGCTATTAAATCTACTTTCATATTTGCATCGGTATACAACTCTTCAAATTTAACATGTAAATCAAAAAATCGCTTACCTTTAATATTCCAGTGTATGCCTCTTAAATTTTGATAATATATTTGAAAATTAGCTAATAGATTATTTAAATCATCAGCTATTTCCTTTGTTTTTAAGGTATCTAAACCTATACTATTAAGTTTCATAATGTTTCTGTTTTTATTTACCACAAATTTAATTTATAATTAACAGCAAATACTATAAGTTTTATTGATAGTTTTTATATTTTTATAGCCTAAATTGATGACACATGACCATTACACAATTATATTATGTTTTAGCTGTTGCTGAAAATCAAAATTTCACCAAAGCTGCCGAAAAATGTTTCGTAACACAACCTACATTAAGTATGCAAATTCAAAAATTAGAAGACGAATTAAGTATTCAAATTTTTGACAGAAGTAAAAAACCTATAGAACTGACTGATGTTGGTAAAAAAATAGTAACCCAAGCAAGAAATATTGTAAATGAATCTTATAGAATTCAAGATATTGTCGATCAACAAAAAGGCTTTATTGGAGGTGAATTTAAACTAGGTATCATCCCTACAATTATGCCTACTTTACTCCCAATGTTTTTAAAAGCTTTTATAAAAAAACACCCTAAGGTAAAGCTTAAAATTGAGGAGCTGACTACTGAAGAAATAATTACTAGAATAAAGGACGGACATTTAGATGCAGCCATTGCAGCTACACCTTTAGAGGATGAAAATATTAAAGAACGTGTACTTTTCTTTGAACCCTTTGTAAGTTATATTCCTAAAGGGCATCGCTTACATTCAAACAAAAAAATTAATGTTTCAGATTTAGATATCAATGATATGTTGCTTCTTGAAGATGGACACTGCTTTAGAGATGGTGTTATCAATTTATGCAAAACATTAAAAAACCATGAGGACGATAAATTTCAACTAGAAAGTGGTAGTATTGAAACACTTGTAAAACTTTCAAATGAAGGTTTAGGAATGACGCTCCTACCTTACTTGCACACTTTAGATATAAATGATAAAGAAAAAGAAAATCTACATTATTTTAACGAACCTTCTCCTGCTAGAGAAGTTAGTATTCTTTACCATAAAAGCGAATTGAAAATGCAAATCATAGAAGCCTTACAGGATGTTATTTCAGGAATAATACGAGGTGCTATAGCGTTTCAAAATGTAAAAATTATAAGTCCATTACCTAAAAAATAACAATATAAAGTATGATGGGTATTAACTTTTTTAGCTGATTTTTTTCTTACAAACATACACAATACAAAAAAGTATTAAAAAAGCGACCAATTGGTCGCTTTTTTTTATGGTTTTAAATAAATTAAACATTGGTTTAATTCTGGGTTTTGCTGCACTATAGATTGAATAAAAATTTTAAGCTCTTCAATCTCATAAGGTAGTAAACGTTCTACTGCCTTTTGTACTTCTTTGCAAAACAACGTAGCATCAAAACTAACCTTTTTAAGAACAGTTTTGGTATACTCTAACATAGCTCTTGCCATAGTCATTTATCGGTTTTAGGTTCGCAATAAAAAATAGATTTGTTTTATACGCTATAAATTTAAAATTCCGTTTCTAAAATTACTAAAAATTTGTATATATTCATTGGATTTAACTGTAAATTAATAATTTAAATTGATTATTTAATTCAAAATTATATATTTGCAATAAATTTGCTTATAGTTTGATATAAAATTTCAAGTTAAGTTTAAATTTTCAAATAATTACTAATAAATTTAAAAAAATGCTATAATTAAAACCCCCTAATGTAAATTTCTATTTTTTCCCTATTACCCCAATTCTCTCTCAAACATGAATACTCTCAAAATATTTTCAACACTATTTTTATTTGCTCTTTATATTAACCTTTATTCTCAAACAGGCCCTGGTGGCGTTGGAGCTAATGATGGTAGTTCTAGCCTCATAATATGGTATCGTCCAGATAATGGAATTTCAACTACTGGTTCGTTAATAGATAGCTGGACAAACTCAGCAGGTCTTGCTGATTTTAGCATAAGTGAAACAGGAAGTCTAAGACCTACACTAGCTACAGGAACTATTAATGGTTATAATGAAATTAATTTTAATGGAAATAATAGGCTTAGAACTGGTTTAACTTTAACCACATCAAATTTCGTAATTGACCAAGCCTCTTCATTTGTTGTTGCAAAAGCCAATAATACTTTTCAGCAATCTTGTGTTTATACCACAGACCCTCTTGTTAGCAGCACTAGATTTTCTTGTCATATACCATGGTCAGGTTATGTATATTATGATATAGGAACCTGTTGTTCAAACGATGCCAGAATTCAAGTAGGTGGATTATCTGGATTAACATCCTATTCAATATGGTCATACGATGCACACCCTACTACTGGAAAACAACTTTATAGAAATGAAAACTTACTACAATCAAGAGCAAATACTTCAACTTATAGTTCACATGCTTCTCAACGATTTAATTTAGGGGCAAACACTTCTGGATCTGGTGGTTTTAATGGATCCGTTACAGAATTGGTAGTTTTTAAAAATAAAGTAAATACTGCTCAACGTATTATTATTGACAACTATTTATCAGCAAAATACAATCAAGCATTGTCTACGAATGACATATATGTACAAGATGATGCTGGAAATGGAAACTTTGACCATCATGTGGCTGGCATTGGTCAAGCAAATGATGGCTCCAACCATACCGATTCGCAAGGAACTGGCATTGTAAGGATAAGTAACCCAACAGTATTAAATAACAACGAATTCTTATTTTGGGGTGAAGAAACCCAAAACCCAACTTATGATTTTTTCACAAACACAGCAAACTACACAGAACAGTTAAGCTCTAAATGGCGTGTTAGTAGCCAAGGAAACCTAGGTACCGTAACAGTTACTTTTGATACTAGTTGCATAAATTTAACCGGAAAACAAAATTGTTCGAATTTGCAATTGGTAATTGATAATGATTATGATTTCTCTTCTCCAGAAAGTATTTATAATTTAACAATTTCAGGTAATACTGCTACAGCTACGGGTGTTCAATTCCAAGATAATCGTTATTTCACACTGCGATATACAGATCAAATCGTTTGGGATGGTACAAGCTTTTTTAATGGTTCTGGTTCTGGAAATGCACCAGACATAACTGATTCTTGCTTAAAATTCACAGTAAAAACATCAGGGACTTTAAATTTTGACGCCCACGTAAGAGAAGTTGAAGTTGAGACTGGGGCTACATTAAACATAGCAGATGGCGTTTTACTTGAAACAGAAAATCAAGTGGTTATAAATGGAACTTTAGATTTATTAGGAGAAGCTCAACTTATTCAAAATCATACTGGCACTGATTTAAATTCTGGAACTGGAAGTTTAAAAATACGGCAACAAGGAACTTGTAATTTACACAATTACAACTACTTAAGCTCTCCAGTAAACAGAAGTGGTAACTGGCAAATTGGATATTTAGAAGATGCCGCTGGAACAATAAATTTTACAACGGGATTAAATGCAAACCCTTCAACATCTCCTATTACACTAAGTAGTAGATGGCTTTATAGTTTTAATGGTCCTAGTAATGATTATAATTCTTGGGCAAAAATCTCTACCACAACCAATTTATCTCCAGGCATTGGTTTTACCATGAAAGGTTCTGGTGCTGTAACACCTAATCAGGAATATGTTTTCAGAGGTATTCCTAATGATGGGGAATACACCTATACAGTGACTGCTAACACAGATTTTTTGGTGGGAAACCCATATCCTTCAACCTTGGATGCTAACCAATTTATAACAGATAATTTATCTGTTATTGATGGTTCTCTATATTTCTGGGAGTCATTCACAACCAACAACAGTCATTATTTAGCTGATTATGAAGGTGGTTATGCAACTTATAATTTGATGATGCCCTTACCGGCAGTAGCAGATGTTTCTGGATTAACAAGTGGTAATGGAACAACATCTAAAGCAGCACCCACTCAATATATTAGTATTGGTCAAGGATTTTTCACCACAATAACAAACTCTGGTACTTTAACTTTTAATAATGCGCAACGTGCATTTGCCAGAAAATCATTGAATGAAACTATTTATTATAAAACAAGTATTTCTAAAAATAAAGCAGCTTTAGATGAAAGACCTAAAGTTTGGTTTTCTTTCACATCTCCAAAAAATTACTTAAAAATAATAGGATTGGGATACGACAGCAAAAATGCCTCTTATAGTTATGACAAAGGCTATGATGCTAAATCTATTAACAATTTGAAAAATGATTTTTATTGGTTATTAGATGACGAACCATTGGTAATTCAAGCTTTACCAGAAATAAATCTTCAAGATGATTTGCCAATAGGCTTTAAAATTTCTAATGCTGGGTTTTATCAATTCTCAATTAGTAAGATGCAAAATATTCCTGACAGTCTAAATATTTATTTACTAGATAAAAACGAAAACACCTATTATAATTTAAGAGATGGAGAAGCTCAATTATTTTTAAACACTGGCACGTTTAATAAATTCTCAATCGTATTTAAGGAAGAAAGCTCCTTAGGAACAACACCTATTGAAGATAAAAACGTATTTGTATCATATGATTCGAACACCAAAACATTAGAACTTCACACTAAACAAGCATTGGTTGATATAGAAAATTTTAAAATATACAATATTGTAGGTCAAGAAATTATGAATATAAAAAATCCAACTACTAATAATATTGATGTATCTAATATTTCAAACAGTGTTTACTTTCTTAAAATTAGCTCAAAAAACATTAAAAACTCAAAAGCTATTAAATTTGTAAAATATTAATTTACATTTATAATTGAAAACAAAAAGCTTGGGTAAAATTACCCAAGCTTTTTGTTTTCAAGATAAAAAATGATTTTAAAACCGATTATCCCCATCCAATAAATCCCCCAATCCGCCCAAAATACTACCTTCTCCTTTTTGTTTTCCACCTCCTTGAGGCGCCGATGCTAAAACCCTACCTGCCAACCTGCTAAATGGTAAAGATTGTATATAAATGGTTCCAGGTCCTTGTAATTTTGCAAAAAATAAACCTTCACCACCAAAAACAGTGTTTTTAATTCCACCAACAAATTCAATATCATAATCTACTGTTTGGTCAAAACCAACAATACAACCTGTATCTACCCTTAAAGTTTCTCCTGCTAATAATTCTTTTTTTGCCATAGTACCACCTGCATGAACAAACGCCATACCATCACCTTCTAACTTTTGCATAATAAATCCTTCACCACCAAAAAGTCCGCGTCCTAACTTTTTAGAAAACTCGACACCTATACTTACTCCTTTTGCGGCACATAGAAAAGCATCTTTTTGACAAATGAATTTTCCACCAAATTGAGCTAAATCAATAGGTATTATTTTACCTGGATAAGGCGAAGCAAAAGATACATTTCGTTTACCTACTAAATCATTATAGAAAGCAGTCATAAATAAACTCTCTCCTGTTAAAATACGTTTACCTGCTCCTAATATTTTACCTAAAAACCCACTATCATTTTGTGATCCATCTCCAAAAATGGTTTCCATTTTAATACCATCGTCCATCATCATAAAACTACCAGCTTCAGCAACTACGCCTTCTTGCGGGTCGAGTTCTATTTCTACATATTGCATTTCTTCTCCGTAAATTCTATAATCAATTTCGTGTGCTGTCATTTTTTTATGTTTTTTATTGATTCGTTTATATGTTGAAATGTTTAGTAATTTGTTACAAAGTTTTTAAAATTCTAATAAAAAAAGTTATACAAAGTTTCTCAGAGTTCGCACAGAAACACACAGTATATTAACTACTTAACTTTTTCTCTATGTATTTTCTATAACATATTTTTTCTCATAACGTTGCTAAGACGCAAAGCGAAATGTGACTCCCTGTTCTCTAAGCTTACTGAGACTACAAACTAACTTTTCACCTTAACACTCCATTCAAAATTAAATGTAGAAACAACAATGCCCTCTTCATTGACACCTACTGATTCCATCCAAAGGGTTTGTCCTTCACCCGTTTCAATAGCCTTTTTTAATACGTCATTAATTAAATTTCCGTCTTTACAAGTAAATGTTATTCTACCTGTTGCCTTTTTTGTGAACACCGATTTATTGGAAGTAACTAGCATAGAAATTCGTTTACCAGATTCTTGAATTTTACCAATCATTAAAGCTCCTGTTGTAAGTTCTGCTGCCATACCTTGTACTGCCCAAAACATTGATTTAAATGGATTTTGATTTATCCATCGATGCTTAACCGTAACCACACAACTATCATTATTTATAGATTTTACTCTAACACCTGTAAAATATGCTGCAGGTAACTTAAAGATATTGAATGTATTAATTTTACTAGGTGTCATCTTCATAAGAGATATATTTTTATAAAAATATTGAAAATACTTCAGACTAAATAATGTTAAAATTATGTTAATTTTTAGTACTATGCGTAACAAAGTACCTTCTTTTAGACATATATTTGCATAGGATATTATTATATACTTTTAAAATCATGTTAGATAATCACCAAAAAAACATCGCTACATTCATACATTTATCAACCTTTAGCAGGTTTATAATTCCGTTTGGAAATTTTATTGGACCTATTGTATTATGGATTGCGAATAAGGAAAAATCAGAATTTATAGATAATCATGGTAAACAAGCCATTAATTTTCAATTAAGTATTTTTTTATATACCATTATTTTAGGCACATTAACTATTCCGTTTTTTGTTTTTAAAATATTTAGCAGATTAGATTTTATAGATTTTAATGGCTTTCATGATTTTCATATTAATATAGGAAAACCATCTCCTTTACTTTATATAGGTGGTGGTTTAGGCGTTTTAGCTGTAATAGGCTTTATTATTGAACTTGCTTTAATAATTATTGCAAGTTTAAAAGCTAGAGATGGCGAATATTACAAATATCCATTTACAATCAATTTTTTAAAATAAATATACATTTCATCAATAATCAAATCAATCAAAAAATGAACAGTTTCACAATATTAAATCGCTTAAGAACATGAAGATAGAAAACACAAAAGCGCAAATGCGAAAAGGAGTTTTAGAATTCTGCATATTATCGGTCTTAAAAGACAATGATGCCTATGTTGCAGAGATTCTAGACACCTTAAAAGACGCTAAGTTGCTTGTGGTAGAAGGAACAATATATCCGCTACTAACACGCCTAAAAAACGCAGGTCTTTTAAATTACAGATGGGAAGAATCAACCTCTGGACCTCCAAGAAAATATTATGGTTTAACCGAAACAGGAAAACTATTTTTACAGGAATTAAACACCACTTGGAGCGAATTACATAATGCAGTAACCATAGTAACAAGCCAAAAAACAACAAAAAAATGAATAAAACAGTCAACATAAATTTAGCAGGTATATTTTTTCACATAGATGAAGATGCGTACTTAAAACTACAACGCTATCTTGAGGCTATAAAACGTTCATTTACAGACTCACAAGGGCAATCTGAAATTATTGCCGACATTGAAGCGCGTATTTCTGAACTTTTTAACGAACGGGTAGAAAACAACAAACAAGTTATTGGTCTTAAAGAAGTAGACGAAGTAATTTCAATCATGGGACAACCAGAAGATTATTTGGTTGATGATGAGATTTTTGAAGATGAACCACAATCATCTCACAAAAGAAAAACTTCTACATCGCCTTCTAGAAAATTATTTAGAGATACCGATAACTCCTATATTGGTGGTGTATCATCTGGATTGGCTCATTACTTTGGAATTGATCCTGTTTGGATTCGTTTAGCATGGATACTTTTAATTTTTGGAGCTGGTACTGGTGTATTACTTTATATTTTACTTTGGATATTAGTTCCTGAAGCTAAAACAACTGCTGAAAAAATAATGATGACAGGTGAACCTGTTAACATTAGTAATATTGAAAAAAAAATTAAAGACGGATTTGAAACCGTTTCTGAAACCGTAAGCGATGTTGCTAAAAATGTAACCGACTCTTTTTCTGGAGCTGCAAAAAACGTTTCTGAAAGTGCTAAGAATATTGATTTTACTAAACAAAGAAAGAACATAAAAACCTCTTCAAAAACATTTTTTGATACCATTGCAGATGTTATCATGTTTTTCTTTAAAATCTTTGCAAAACTTATTGGCATACTACTTATTATTATTGGTGCAATTACTTTAATTGCATTAATTATTAGCTTATTTTCTTTAGGAGTTGTAAATGTTATACATATTCCTGGAGTAGATTTAGCCGATATATTTATAGCAAGTGGCACGCCTGTTTGGTTAGCTTCACTTTTAATCTTTTTTACTGTAGGAGTTCCATTCTTTTTCCTGTTCTACTTAGGTTTAAAAATCCTTATTAATAACCCAAAATCCATAGGTAATATTGCTAAATTCACTTTGTTAGGTTTATGGCTAATGTCTATTATAGGACTTGTAATTATAGGAGTTAGAGAAGCTAGCGAACACGCATTTGAAGAAAACTATATAGAAAAAACAGAATTACCTATAACTGCTAAAGACACTTTAATCATTAAAATGGTAGGCAACGATAATTTTAATACTAGTTATTACAGAAATAACGATTTTAAACTAGCACATAATGAAAATGGCGACAAAATTATTTTCTTATCTGATATTGATATTATTGTAAAATCGACAACCGATTCTTTAGCTACTGTAGTTATTGAAAAAAGAGCCGATGGTAGAGATTACGAAAAAGCCATAGAGCGTGCTAAAAAAATAAATTACAACTTTGAATTTAAAAACAATACGTTATTATTAGATAATTTTTTAACAACTAACCCTGAAAATAAATTTAGCGATCAAGAGGTTAATATAATTCTATATTTACCCGAAAATAGCGTTGTAAATTTTAATAATAATACGAAACGAAACTTATACTATAAAAAATATACAGGTAATTTAGTTTCTAGTAAGAATGTAAATCATTACTTAAAAATTCTAGACAACGATATAAAATGCTTAGACTGCCCTATTGAAGAAGATGAAGATTTTAAAGTAGAAGTAAATACTCCTAGAGTAAAAATTAATGACAATGGTATAGAAATTAATGGCGATGAAAACACTTTAAAAATAAACAATGAAGGTTTAAAAGCATCAACCGAAGAGGTTAACGTAAATATAGATTCTAACGGCATAAAAATAGAATCAGAATCTAACCTGTTTCATATAGCTAAGTTTGACAAAGATGCTGATGTAAGAAAACTTGCGGTTAAAAAAATGAATTCAGAGTCTAACCTATTTCATATCGCCAAGTTTGATAAAGATATTGAAGTAAGGCAACTAGCAGTCAGTAAATTAGAATCGGAATCTAATCTGTTTCATATAGCTAAATTTGATAAAAGCGCAGAAGTAAGAAAACTAGCGGTTAATAAAATGACTTCAAAACCTAATCTTAATCATATTGCAAAATTTGACAAAGATCCTGAAATAAGAAAAATGATAATCGAAAAACTAGATAAATAAAAATATAACCCACTTTAAATAAAAAAAGAACTCACAACCCATCATTAAAAAACAACAATTCAGACATTTAAGTTATTAATCAATACCAAATCAAAAGATATTTGAGTCAATAAAAACCATCAATCAAAAAACGAAAAATTATGACAACACTAATCAAAATTATAGTAGCCACTATATTAAGTTTAACCCTCTTTTCTTGTAATTTCGATATTAATTTAAACTCTGGAGTTCGAGGAAATGGTAATGTACAAACAGAAGAACGAACTATTGACGGTACTTTTAGCTCCATAAAAGCAACTGAAGGTTTAGATGTTTACCTAACACAAAGCGATGACGAAAGTATTGTAGTTGAAGCTGATGAAAACTTACAAGAACTTATAATTACCGAAATTAAAGATGGTGTTTTAAAAATTCACACTAGACAAAATATTGGTAAGGCAACTGCTAAAAAAGTGATTGTAAGCTTTAAAGATATATCTAGTATTATTTCTACCAGTGGTAGTGATGTATATTCAACAAATATTATAAATACTGAAGAATTAGAACTTAAAACCACAAGCGGAAGCGATATGACTTTAGAAGTAAACACTTCGGTTTTAAACTGTAAATCTACTAGTGGAAGTGATTTAAGATTATCTGGAAAAACACAAAAACTAATTGCTGAAGCTACTAGCGGTAGCGATATTAAAGCAGAAAATTTAATTGCCGAATCTAGTCAAGTAAAAGCAACAAGTGGCGCAGATATTACAGTTAACACATTAAAAGAACTTACTGCAAAAGCTACCAGTGGAGGTGACATAAAGTATTACGGAAACCCAGAAAAAGTTAATAAATCTGATAGTGCTTCTGGTAGTATTAAGAAAAAATAAAACCCACCTAATAATCAATCAATTTACAAACCATCCTAAACTAAATTTAAAGTTTGGGATGGTTTTTTATTTAATTATTCTCAATACTCTTTACAAATATGTTTTCTTATCATATATACCGTAATAGGATCTAGTGTTTTTCCTGTTTCTGGATGAAGTCCTAAAGCTGTAAAATACTCTAATTCTTTATTAATATTTTTCCCATACCAAATTTTAACTCCACCATTAGAATCAAAAAATTCAGTTTCACAATTTGCTTTAATTTTTTTTAAATCATTTATTCGGTCTTCATTATATAATTTTAATTGTCCGATATTATATTTATCAGAATCAAATTTCACTTCTACATAATGATCTTGATCCCAAACCATCCAACGAGGTTGGTTTTCATAAAAATAGAATGTTGTTATAATTACAACAACAATACCTATTAATAAAATTTTGTTATATGCAGAAGCATTAGAAAACCAAACAAAAAGTTTTTTGTTCTTTTGTTTAATTTTGATATTAGATTTACCATTATCTGAATATAAATCATAAACAACACCTTCATTATTTATATTGATACTTCGAACATAGTCTTCATAATTCCCAAACCCTAAATACTTACATAATCCTAAAATTACATTAAGTTGTAAAATATTAATATCCTCATCTACATCTTCTATTTTCAATGCATGATTATAGTAATTCTTTAAACTTCTTTTTCCAAAATCAAAATTCATTTCATCGTGAATAAAATCAGACAAAGTTTTAGATATATGATCGTTTGAAGGCCGTTTAATACCTCTTGTAATTTCATTCTCTTTTACTTTTTCAAAAGTATCGATAATTAATTTTTTGTGCATTTTAGGTTGGTTTTTAGTCCTTTAAAGTTACTTATAATTCATGGAAATTTTATGGAAAATAATTTCCATAAAATTTCCAAAACACTTCCTAAATATTTCCATTTATTTCTTTTCATTTTTTTTTCATTTGCTAAAGAAATTAATAATCGCTCAATGATTTAAGTAAAATATTATTTCTAAAACTGGTGTGTCACTGTAGAGTTTGTCTAGTCTCTGGGAAGTAATTATACTTCTCTACATCTGCCCTCTATACTTCCCAAATAGAGAGACGTCTCTAGAAATTAATTATGTGTTGCCATGCAGCAAAAGCATCCGAAAAAACTCGGACAGCAACACTATTGTCTAATTTTTAATAATAAACAAAATGAAAAAAATATATTTAATAATGTTTACGGTTTTCCTTAATATAGGAATGTTTTCTTGTACACCTACAAACAACATTGATGATAACTCTCCACAAGCATGTTGTGGTGATGATATTCCAATACCACCTCCACCACCTACAGGAAATTAAAAACACTAAAATTAAAAATAGTTAGTATTTTAGAGGAATGAAAGAAAATAAAACTTCATTCCTCTTTTTTTACTTTATAGTTCTTAATACTTTATGTGCTTTTAACTACAACTTAATCTCACAGACTATAAAAGACAGTACTCTATTTTATTATAAATCCATTACGGAAATAACAGACATTAATACAACTAGTAATGCTTTTGATTTTTTTGATAAAAAAACAAAAGAAGCATTATTAGTTAACGATACAATAAAAGCAGCCTATTATTTAGAACTTGTTTCTTTAGGTCAATTAAAAATGGGATATTTACATGAATGCGAAACTTCTACTATTAAAGCATTATCTTTTTTAGATGTTATTAAAAATAACCTTCTAACCAAAGATGCTAGAGAACGATTATTAAATCAATTAGGAATACTATACAGAAAACTTGAAGATTTTAATAACTCTAATAAATTTTACACACAGGCATTAAAATTGAATAACGACAATTTTTTAGCAAAAATGGCTATTATAAATAATATAGCTAATAATTTTGCAGACCAAGGTCATTATGATAAGGCTATCAATGAATTACATAAATATTACAGTAATGTTCTAGATATAAAAAACTCAAATGCCAAAGCAACTTATTTAGATAACATTGGTTATTATCAATCTAAATTAAATAATTCAAATGCTTTAAAAAACATGGAAATGGCATTAGACATCAGGTTACTTTTAAAGGATTTAACTGGGCTCTTTTCAAGTTATCGCCATTTATCTCTTTACTACTCCAACAAATCAAATAAAGAAAAAGCATTAAAATACTCTAAAAAAGCAAAGAATATTTCAGACTCTTTAAATAGTCCTATATTTCAACAAGAAGCACTAAAATTGAACTTAAGATTAGAAAATAATTCAAATTTTAAAAAATTTATTGAACTTAATGAGAGTATCGAAAAAGAAAATCAATTAAGAAAAAACAAATTTGCGGCAATAAAATATAATGTTAGTGAAAAAGAAAAAATAATTAACGAAAAAGAACTCCTGTTAAAGTCTAGCGAACTTGAAAAAGAAAAAGAAAAAAAATTCAAACTAATATACTTATTTATAGGAGTATCTGGTTTCTTAATATCAATTTTTACTTTCTTTATCATAAAATCAAAACACAAAAAAGAAAAAATACAACAAGTCTACATTACAGAAACTCGCATATCTAAAAAAATACATGACGAAGTAGCTAATGATGTTTATCGAGTAATAACTAAATTACAAGAAAACTCGAGCATTAAAGAAAACATACTAGACGATTTAGACAACATATATAGTAGAACTCGAGATATTTCAAGAGAAAATAGTGCTTTCGATGTAAATGACCATTTTGAAGTGACACTCAACGATTTATTTATAAGCTATAAAAATGATGATATTAATATTATAACCAAAAACATTCCTAAAATAAATTGGAATGCTATTGAAGCATTAAAAAAAATAACACTTTACAGAGTACTTCAAGAACTTATGGTAAATATGAAAAAACACAGTCAAGCCACCAATGTTGCGCTAACTTTTAATGAATTTAATAATAAAATAAACATTACTTATTCAGATAATGGTATTGGTTGTAAGATTAAAAAAGGGAACGGATTACTAAATATGGAAAACCGTATAAAATCTATTAAAGGAACTATTATTTTTGAGTCTGAAATTAACAAAGGATTCAAAGCTAAAATAACAGTATAACTATGTTTAAAAAGGTTTTAATTGTAGACGATCATGATGTTGTAAATGAAGGTGTGTTTGCTGTACTTAAAAGTAAAGGCATCATCGATGTACACAAAGCCCAATATTGTGATGAAGCGTCTCTTAAAATAAAAAAAGCCACTTTTGACAAACAACCATTTGACTTACTAATTACCGATTTATCTTTTAAAGAAGACCATAGAGAAAGTAACCTTTTATCAGGCGAAGACCTTGTTAAAGCATTAAGACCAGATAATCCAGACTTACATATTATTGTATACTCGATGGAAGACAGATTGCAAAAAGTAAGAACTTTAATTAATAAACATCAAGTTAATGCCTATGTATGCAAAGGCAGAAAAGGAGCTTCTGAATTAGAAAAAGCCATAGAATATATTTATAACAACAAATTGTTTCTTTCTCCTCAAGTTGAAAATGCCCTTAGCTCTAAAACCAATTTAGAGTTTAATGATTATGATATTGAATTAATAAAACAACTCTCACTTGGTTTATCTCAAGGAGAGATAAGTAAGTTGTTTATAAAAAACAATATAACTCCTAGCAGTTTAAGCTCTGTTGAAAAACAACTTAACAAACTTAAAGACCAATTTAAAGCAAACAATGCCACTCACTTAGTGGCCATAGTTAAAGATTTAGGACTTATTTAAAATCATTCCTTACGTTGCGGTTTTCCGTAAAAAACTTAACACAAATCATTATAGCTTTGTGTTGCTATTAATAATTTCTTGTAGGGAGAAATTGCAACTTGCACGCTTTTTAAAGCGTGCTTTTTGTTTTTTACTTGGTTTGTGGGTTACCGTAAGGAATAATCTTTTATCTGTTTTAGGTTTAGAAAATATTAATCTTAAAAATTTATAAAAATGGCTTACCCAAAATTTGTAATTAAAAAAAGTAATAATAAGTATTACTTTAATCTTCATGCAGCTAACACTCAAATTATTGCAACAAGTGAAATGTATGAATCTAAAGATGGATGTAAAAATGGTATTCAATCAGTAAAAAACAACGCACCAATAGCTGAAACTGATGACCAATCTTAATTTAATCAAATTAAACTATTGATTGAATACTCAACCTTACGGAATACCGTAAGGTTTTGTTTTTTAATGGGTTTAAGTTTGAAGAGTTAAATATAAATTTTTTAGTAAATGAGAGACACTTATAAATATACTTTTAAAGTAGGTAATTTAAATGTTCATTGTGGAATTACTAATAACTTAAAAGTTAGAGAACAACAACATAGAAATTCAGGAAGATATACAAACTATAATGGTATAAGGCATTATTGGAAAAATGGACATATAATACAAGTAGGAAATATTACCACAAGAGAAAGAGCCATGGAATGGGAAAGAATTAATAACTGTAATAAAAATTGGAACTAAACTAATCATTATGGAATACAAAGTAATACCATTCGTAGCATCAATAGATTCTAAAAAAGGGGATTCAAGCCATGTTGCAGATCAATTAGAAAAAATCATTAAGCATCATTCAAATCAAGGCTGGAAGTATGTTAGATTAGAAAGTGTTTCAACATTTGTAAAACCAGATACTGGATGCTTTGGGTTAGGAGCTAAACCAGGTTATACAACTTCCAGACAAATGATAGTTTTTAGTAAATAAAATGAAATATTTACTCTTAACTATCATCAAGTTCTATTGGAAATATATTCCAGAATCCAAACGCAGAAAATGTTTGTTCAAAACATCTTGTTCAAATTATGTTTATAAAAAAACAAAAAACGAAGGATTGGTTTCTGGTTTAAAAGCTTTAAAATTTAGAATTAAAAACTGCAATTCAAACTACCATATAACTAGTGTGAATAATGAATTATTATTGATAACATCTACTAGCAAAGTCTTTACGGAGCAAGAAATTAATCAATCATTTTTAAATTAAATAATCATGGCAAAGAAAACAGTACCAGTAAAACCACATCGAAGATCAACTCCTTCACCAACACCAAGACCTAATCCAAACAGCCCAAAACCAGGACCAAAAACTGTTCCTGTGAAACCTTATAGAAGAACTCCTCCTAAATAGAAAAACATTATGAAAAAACTGATTATAATTTTATTCGCATTTTTTATAGCCTGTTCAACTAGTGAAACTAATGATGAAGAATTTAAATATGATAATAATACTTTGTCAGAATGGAAATGTGGAACCCATAATGGAAAACAATTATGGACTGGTCCACAAGGAGGTTGCTATTATAAAAATAGTAATGGTAACAAAACCTATGTTGATAGGTCTGAATGTAATTGTTAATTATAAAAGTTATGAGTTTCAGGTTTCAAAAACGAATAAAACTTGGTAAGGGCTTAGGAATTAATGTCAGTAAAAGTGGAATTACTCCTAGTTACAGAACAAAAAAAGGTTCATTAAGTACTAAAGGCTATTTCATTAGAACAGGAATTCCTGGAGTTACGTATAAAAAATCATTTTCTAAATCTTCAAAAGGAGGAGGTTGTTTAGTTGCTTTGATGGTCTTTTTTATATTCATTTCTATAATAAATCGATTATAGCATGGCGTACAGAAGGGGTTATTACAAAAAAGACGGCACTTATGTTCAAGGTCATTATACAAAATCTAGAAACAAGTCTTATTCAAACAAAAATAAAAAAGGTTGTATGACGATAATTTTACTGATGCTAACCTTAAGTATTACAACATATTTAATTAACCAATTATGATATCAACCGAATTAAAAAGTCATTTTTTAAGGCTTTATCAAATGGCTTTTTCAGACCATAGTTTTGACATCCTCGAATTAAAAATGCTTTACAAATTTGCAGAAGAAAGAGGGGTTTTAAAAGATGAACTCGATGAAGTATTACTTAACCCTTCACATAAAACCATTATACCCGAAAATATTGAAAAAAGAATCGAATATTTATACGATTTAGCTTTAATGATTTGGGCAGATAATGTAGTCACAGAAGACGAATTAAACACCTTAAAAAAGTATTGTTTAAAGTTTGATTTTAAAGAAGAGAACATCGATGAATTATCTCAATTTTTATTAGATAATGCTAAAGATAAAATTTCTAAAACCGAATTAATGACTAAAATTCTAAGTTAGTATGAGTGCTTTAAAAAAAATATTTGCATTAAAGAATAATAAATCTAAGGAAAACCAAAAGCCTAAGGAAGAGGATGTAAAAAAAGTAAAATTAACTTTTTTTGAAAGCGGTTATGGTTCTTCAAAACAAGCAGAAGGGAATCATATGGTTTTTAGAGTATGTTTAGAAGATGTATATATGGATTATAAGGGGAAATGTAGAGAGGATGAAGAACTTCAAAGAGGGCTTAAAGAACCATACATTCAAGAAAAAGGAAAGCATGAAACTGAATTAAAAAAAAGACAAACTGCTAAAGGGTTAATTGAAGAATCAATAGTTAATATTGAAGATAAAATAAAGTCTTGCGATGCAGATATTGCTGAAGTAAAACATAATCCAGAAAAATTTGTTGAGGATGTTGACAAAAAACCTAAAGCTCAATTTTATTTAGGGTTAATTGTATTGATTCCTATTACATTTTATTTACTAGTTTTCTATATGTCTGCATCATTTTCCGCATTTTTTAAAAACTTTGACACCGATGAATTAACAGCAGCAATATTTGATGGCAAAGCATTATCAAAAGCTTTGGAAGGAGGTTGGCTTGAAGGAGTATTTATAGTTACAATTCCTTTTGCTTTTATGGGTTTAGGCTATCTTGTTCATATGTTTCAAAAGCATAAGAATTGGTTGTCATATGTAAAGATAGCTATACTTTTTGTGATCACTTTTATTTTCGACGCTATTCTAGCTTATCAAATTGAAAAAAAGATTTATGACATTGAAAGAACTCCTGATTCTCCATTATTTGATGTTGGGATAGCTTTTTCTAAAGCAGAATTTTGGGGTATTATATTTGCAGGCTTTGTAGTCTATATTATTTGGGGTTTAGTATTTGATTTCATCATGAAAGAATACGATAATTTTGACAAGATTAAATCTTTTATTAGATCAAAAAGGGAAGAAATTAAAAATTATGAACAAGAAATTTCTAAACTTATAAATAAGCTCAACCCAATTAAAGAAGAAATTTCAGGAATAGAAGGAAAAATTAATGACTTACAAAGAACAATAGATGGTTTTATCTTTTCAAACAAGCATTATTTAAGCTACCATGCCGAATACGTGAAAGGTTGGTTTTTAGCTATTTCAGATAATTTTGACTCCTTAAAAAGAAGAGATGAATTATTATCAAAATGTAAAGAAGAAGAAAAAATTCATTTGGAAAATCATGATATTGCAGACGAAAGCTATGAAGGTAGATTATATAAATTAATAAACTAAAACGATGTACAGATATACTATTTTTTTATGGGTAATTTTCTTTTCATGTAAAAATGATAAACAAGAAGAAGTTGTTCAAGAAACAACAACCGACTATACTACAACTAAGTTATCATCAAACAGACCAAATCTTAATATTAGTATTCTATTAGATTTATCAGATAGAATAAACCCTGAAAAGTATCCTAACTCTGCAATGGAATTTTATTTAAGGGATCTGGGGTATATCAAATCTATAGCCCAAAGTTTTGAAATTCATTTAAGAAATAAAAAGAGTATTAAAATTAATGATAATATTAAATTATTTATAGATCCTGAACCAGCGGACAAAAATTTAAATGAAAAAATAAATAGTCTCAAAATGTCTTTTACAAAAAATAATGCTACTAAAGATTTTATTTTAAAAACCTCAAAAAGATATGATAGCATATCTAGATTAATATACGAATCAGCAATTAAAGATAACAGGTATGTTGGCTCAGATACTTGGCGATTTATAAAAACTAAAGTAAAAGATTATTGTATTGAAGAAGGTCATAGAAACATCTTAGTAATATTAACAGATGGTTATATTTTTCATAAAGACAATAAAATCAGAGAAGCAAACCTAACAACTTATTTAAGACCTCAAGACATTCGTAAGTTTAAATTAAATAATAGTAAATGGAAAGATATAATTCATAACAAAGGTTTTGGTTTTATTCCTGCATCAAATAATTTACAAAATTTAGAAATTTTAGTCTTAGGTATAAACCCTGATAAAAAAAACCCATATGAAGAAGATGTAATAAGAAAATATTGGAGTGATTGGTTTGACGACATGAAAGTAAACAACTATCAAATTAAAACTGCAGCTTTACCATCATACATGGATAAAATTATTAAAGATTATATCCTGAAAGATTAGTTTTTATCATACTTAAATTTGTAATTTTACTTACAACCCTGTTACCAATAAATTGAAGAAAACAATTCTTATTTTATTTTTACTATTATCCTTAGTGGGTTTCTCCCAAAAAACCATCTTTGGCAAAGTAACAGCAATAACAGATGGTGACACTTTTAAACTTTTAACTAAAGATTCCACACTTATAAAAGTAAGAATTGCCAATATAGATTGCCCTGAAAAAAAACAAGCCTTTTCTACAAAGGCAAAACATTTTACTTCTGAAGCCATATTTGGTAAAAACGTGAAATTAGAATATTTAAAGAAAGACCGTTACGGACGGTTTATATGTAATGTGATTTATAATGATTCCCTAAATTTAAGCAACGAACTTTTAAAACAAGGTTTAGCATGGCATTACGTAAAATATTCCAAAGATAGTAATCTACAAAAGTTAGAAGATAATGCCAAGTCAAACAAAATAGGTTTATGGCAAAACATAAATACTATTCCGCCTTGGGAATATAGGAGTAATAAAAAGAAGCATAAACAATGAAAATAATTAGAATTGTTTTTTTTATATTTTCAATTGCATTTGTATCTAACACGAATGCCCAAACTGTTTACACTACTAAAACAGGAGAGAAATATCATAAAAACAGTTGTAAATATCTAAAATATTCCAAAAAAGAAATCACATTAAAAAAGGCAAAATTATTGGGCTATTCTGCATGTGCTGTTTGTAAACCAACAAGTAAAAACACGCAAATTAAAACAACGTCTACTAAATCATCATTACTTAATACACAAACTAAAAAAACAACTGCAACACAATGCACAGGAAAAACAAAGTCTGGAACACGTTGTAAGCGAAAAACTAAAAATGCTAATGGCAAATACTATCAGCATCAATAAAGATTAATACAATCAACCCATTTAATTTACAAACCATCCTAAACTAAATTTAAAGTTTGGGATGTTTTTTTACCCACATAATAATCCAAAATTTCTAAAATTCAGAAAAAAGAGAAATAAAAAAGAGCCACATTAAAATGTGACTCTTTTTCTTATTTAACATATTTGATTAACTATATTAAACTTTTGGATATTCCGTATTCTAAACCTCTTAATTCTGCTAGCCCACGTAATCTTCCAATTCCAGAATACCCTGGATTTGTTTTTTTATTCAAATCATCTAACATTTGATGCCCATGATCTGGACGCATAGGAATAGCAGCATCTTTTCTTCCTGCTTCTACTCTTCGTTTTTGCTCTATTAAAACCTCTTTAATTATGCTGTACATATCTACATCGCCTTCTAAATGATTAGCTTCATAGAAATTACCTGCTTCATCACGTTGTGTACTTCTTAAATGTAAAAAATGAACACGATCTGCAAAATGCTTGAAAATTTGAACCAAATCATTATCAGCTCTTACGCCTAAAGAACCTGTACAAAATGTAATTCCGTTAGAAATTGATGGTACTTTTTCAAATAGATACGCATAATCTGCTTCAGTACTTACTACTCTTGGTAAACCTAAAATAGGATATGGTGGATCATCTGGATGGATACACATTAATACCTCATTTTCTGCTGCAACAGGAATTATTTCTTGTAAAAAAGACACCAAATTGTTTCTTAAAGCATCTGCATCAATATCTTTATAGGTATCTAAGATCGTTTGAAATTGTTCTAAAGTATATCCTTCTTCAGCTCCTGGTAACCCTGCAATAATATTATTTATTAAAGTAGTTTTATCATCTTCAGTAAGATTATCTACATACGCCTTAGCTTGTTTTTGTTGCTCTTCAGAATAACTATTTTTAGCTTCTGGTCGTTTTAATAAAAACAACTCGAAAGCAGCAAAAGCTATAACATCAAACCTAAGTGCTTTAGAACCATCTTCAACTTTAAAACCTAAATCGGTACGTGTCCAATCTAAAACTGGCATAAAATTATAACATACTATTTTTATGCCACAACTTGCCAAGTTTTTAATACTTAACTTATAGTTTTCAATATAGGTTTGAAACTCCCCAGAACGTGTTTTTATATTTTCATGTACTGGTATACTTTCTACAACGCTCCAAGTTAATCCTGCAGCTTCAATAATTGCTTTACGCTTATTAATTTCTTCAATTGTCCAAACTTCCCCATTTGAAATATGGTGTAAAGCCGAAACAATACCTGTTGCTCCTGCTTGTTTTATATCTAATAATGATACGGGATCATTTGGTCCATACCATCGCCATGTTTGTTCCATTTTCATGTTTTGTAATTATTATTTTCGATTAAACACCACTATATGCACTAAATCCACCATCAATAGGAATAACAACACCTGTTACAAACGATGATGAATCGTCACATAAATACAAGGTTGTACTTATTAAATCTTCCGGAACTCCATAACGCCCCATTGGAGTTTGATCGATAATTTGCTGACCTCTTTGCGTTAAACTTCCATCTGAATTTGTTAATAATGTTCTGTTTTGATCTGTTAAAAAAAAGCCTGGAGCTAATGCATTAACACGGATATTTACTTTAGAAAAATGTACCGCTAACCATTGTGTGAAGTTTGAAACGGCTGCTTTAGCACCACTATATGCTGGTATTTTTGTTAAAGGTGTAAAAGCATTCATTGATGAAATGTTTAAAACACTACATCCTTTTTTACCTACCATATCTTTAGCAAAAATTTGTGTTGGTAATAAAGTTCCAATAAAATTTAAGTTAAATACAAATTCAATTCCTTTAGGATCTAAATCAAAAAAGGTTTTAAAACCATCAGCTGTATTTACAAGGTCTTCTTCTAACAAATGCGGATTTGAAGTGGTTCCTAAAGGATGATTCCCTCCTGCTCCATTAATTAATATGTCACACAATCCTAATTCGTCATTTACTACTTTTTTTGCAGCCTCTAACGATGCTTTTTCTAACACATTAGCTTCTACTCCAATGGCAACGCCTCCACTAGCATTGATTTCATTAGCTATAATATCGGCAGCTTCTTTTCGTAAATCTAAAACCGCTATTTTATGTCCTTTTTTTGCTAATGCTTTAGCTAAAGTGCTACATAATACACCTCCAGCGCCTGTTAAAACAATTACTTTACTCATTATTTTAATTACTTATTTATTAGTTAAATACCTTACACATATGCGTATACAAAACAAATATATTAAAAAATAGTGTGCGCACACGCAAATTTAAATATTATTACTAACTTGCTTCATATTTATTATTTAATAGACGTTTTTTTTATTAAAATATATGGTTACAATAAAAGATATCGCTAAAGAAGCTAATGTATCAGAAGGTACTGTTGACAGAGTTTTACATAATCGAGGTGGCGTTTCTAAAAAAACAGAAGCTAGAATTCAAGAGATTATAAAGAAACGAAACTTTAGCGTAAATCCTGTAGCTAGTGCGCTTGCATTAAAAAACAACCATAAAATAGCAGCATTAATTCCAGATTATAATAACACTGACTTATTTTGGAAATCTCCATATTTAGGTATTTTAAAAGCAAGTGAAGACGTTAAAAATATTGGTACACAAGTGAGCTGTTTTACATTTAACCAATACGATTCCGAATCTTATTTGAGCACATTTAAAATACTAATAAAAACAAAACCATCTGCCGTATTAATAGTTCCTATATTTATAGAAGAAACAAAACAAATTGTAACTAAATTAGAAAAACTTAAAATTCCTTATATGTTTTTAAATATTGATATAGAAGGGTTTAACAACGAAGCATTTATTGGTCAAGATGCGTATACAGCAGGTTATATTGCTGGAAAATTAATGCATTTAAGTTTACCTGAACAGTCAAACTTTTTAATTATTCAGTCCAGATATAAAACGACTAAAAACAATGCTATTTCAAAAAGAATTATAGGTTTTAATGATTATTTTTTAAAAAATAATATAAGAGAAGAAACATCCATATTAACTATTAACAACCTAAACGATTCCGTTGAAACCAAGGAAAAAATTAATTCGTTTTTAAAAGAACAAGAACATATTAAAGGAGTATTTATTCCCTCAAGTAGAATACATGTTTTTGTTGATTGCATTGAAAAAAAGAAGTTGAGAAAACTCAAACTTATTGGATTTGACAACACACCTCAAAATATAGCCTGTTTAAAAAATGATACCGTTTCTTTTTTAATATCACAAAAGCCTTTCGATCAAGGTTATGAATCTATCAGGATTATGGTTAACTATTTAAATAAAAAGACCATTCCTAATAATAAAATATACCTGCCTATAGATATTTTAACAAAAGAAAACGTCATCTATAATGAACGTAGTGAATTTATGTTTGAAAATGAAAATATAAATAGTTTTGACTAATTTAATAAGTATTAACCCCGATAATAAATTGGAATTCGACAAAAAGGATAATAAATCTAAAAATAATTATGCCTTAAAAAAATACTTAATAATCAAACAGTTACCTCGTATTTTTAAAATAGACAATATCTTTTTTGGTAATTACTTATTGATTACCACAATTTTACGAGACACATTATTAATCTTTAAAACATACACTCCTGTTGCCAGTCCTCTAGAAAAATTTAACTCTGTAACCTTATTCATATTGTCTTCATTGTAAGTTTTATTTGGTGTCTGTAAAAACCTTCCGTTAATGTCGAACAATTGAAACACATCTGTTGCTTCTGTATGAGATACCGATATTGTATTATATAATGTTGTTACTGGATTTGGATAAACCATTAATTCTTCTGTTGTAGGTTCTGTTGTAGGTTCTGTTGGAACTTCAGTGCTTTCAAAATATTGTTTTCCGTAACTAAACGCTTTTTGTCCTATTTTAATACCTATTAATCGCCCCGGAATATCATCTGCTGGCGGATGGATTCCTCCCCAAATACGAGATAAGCTACATTGATCAGAGGCATCCCGATAGGTTGCCCACTGTAAGGTCACATCCATCGACGGGCCTTCTTCAAATACTAAAAACTCATTTTTCTTAGCTAAAAATTCACCCATACCTCCTGGGAAATATTCATCTCCTGTAATTAAAGTCATCACCTCTGCTGCTGCTCTAGAATAGGTAGAGTGTCCAGATACAAATCCTGCAAATGGTGGCGTTACAAAAGTTGGACGTTGGTATGGCCACCAATCTTCTGCTAATATCCATCCCACACCAGCTTCATCTACCATTGGATCATCTATATAATCATGTCCTTTCCACGCATATAACTTTATTTTGTTAACATGTTCATTATTATTTCCTGCTAAAGGATCTCCTTCCTTGACTAATTCTATTAATCCATCCTGCAAATGAATACCATCTGGATTGTAGTTTGGTAGGCTTGCATCAGTACACTGCCCCAAGACACACATATAGCGGATGGCCGATATGGGTCTGATATAATCGTACCAACCTTTAATACCCCAAGCTGCTACTGCAGCATCATGCATTGCACCTCCCATTATAAAGTAAGCCTTAACATCCCACTCTAAATCGTCTAAAACATCACCCTCTCCTTGAAACTTTTTAGTAAACAACTCATGATCGCTTACATAGTTTAAAATGGTAAACCAATGTCCTGGTGGCGTTTCTGAATCCGGCCCATCTGCCCAAAACTCTGCTAGCACCCTAGCATAATCGCCCCGCGGTACCAACTGTTCTTGATAAGGCAAGTGAGTCACTGGATTTATGGAACGCCCTACACCTATATCTCCTCCTTCTATCTCTCTATAAAAGTTTTTATAATCTGAATATTGATGCGGTAGATGATCAACGGTTATGTTTCCTATGGATTTTGGTGACACATCCCACATAACTCCATCATATGGATCTAAATGTGAACTCCATTTGGATACCAATGAAAAACACCATTTATAATCTTCGGTTGTACTTGATGGTGGTACTCCGGGATCGTAATACACCTGATACTCTTGACCATCCCTTATATAAGTCGTTTTATCATTATCTTCTAACGAAAAAGCCTTAACACTTCCCCACTCTGGACCTAAAAAATCTGGTGTTACGCCTCCTATAACATTACCACTTTGATCAATAAAATTATTAAAACTCAAGGGTTGCCATCGGTCTGGATTAATTGTTTCTATGCCATTGGGATAGGACAAACTTAAAGGTTCATTAACTGGTTGATAATATCTATTTGCATACAAATTGCTTTCGTTAGAACCGTCCTGTAAGCCATACTGAATGATCTCTCTGGCAATATAGTTCCCTAAAGCAATGGGATTGCCTGTGGTGTAGTCTTCATCGGTAATGGAAGTGTCATATCCCAAACCAGCCATGACTTCATCTATAATACTTTGAGATAAACTTGGATTTGGCGCATGCTGAAAACGCTCACTTAAAAGCCTATATGCCGCATAACTGATGGTCTTTTTTCGCGCTTCAATAGTATCCTCATTGGTTTGAAACCCTTCAAATTCACTGATAAAGCCATGAACAGTATTCCCTAACAAATAAGGCGAAGCTTTTTCATCGTATACTGCCCAAGCATCATATAAAGCGACACTTGTATGAAACAGGTTTCTGGCATGTATTGTTGGTCGTGCATAGTCCTTCCGAATTAATGATAACAAAGTCTCATTCCATAAACGAGCTATGGATGGTTCTTTAAAATCAACATCTTCATTTAGTAGCGTTACTTCTAACTCTACGGGTTCACTAACACATTTCGAGTTCGATGCGATTAAAGTAATAGTACCTGTATCCCTGGTACCCCATTTTATAATTATACTACCATCACTTTGTTCTTCAATTATTTCACCACCATTAACCTGCCAGTCAATAATCATATCTGGTACTATTGGGTAACTATACGACTCTAAGCTATTCTTGTGTGCTTTAATCGTTCCGGTAATTTTATCTGTTCCTAAATAATTACACATCCCAGTGCTTACCACTGCATTAGGGTTGTAATTACATGAATTTACATCTGTACAGCCATAAGGCTTAACACTTGGCTGAATGACTAATATTTGATAGCCGTTACCTTCCTTTGCCAAAATGGTATGATCAGCAGGAATATTGGTATAGGTTTCTTTTAAACCTGATGGCCACGTAATTATCAATTCTAAAATCTCTGTATCTGAACCTAAACCAAAATGCACTGGCTTTAAATGTTGAGATAAAAACCCTTTTCCTGAATAATACCGATACAACCAACCACTAGCTGTTTTAATCGACAAAGTTGTTCCTATAGCATCGCGATTGGAAGTGGTGCCTTCCAACTTTACATTAAACCAATGCAGATCTTCCGCTAGTTGATTAATATCTGTTAGCGTATTTTCATAAAAATATGATGGTCCAACGCTATTGGTCACAAAAATATCTAAATCACCATCATTGTCGTAATCGAAAACAGCACTTGTTACACTAATTGTTTCATCATCTAATCCTACAGCTTTTGAACGATCAGACAAAGTAGAAACAAAATTATTTATTGAATTTTTATAATACGTATTTTTATAACTCCCGATTCCAAGTTCAAATCCGGTCAATACGAATAAATCTTCATCACGATCTAAATCAAAATCTGAAAAAATAGCATCCCAAGCCCAACCTGTATTATAAACACCTAATTCTCTTCCCTTATTGATAAATGTATTATTTCCTTTGTTTTCAAAAAGCTGATTATCTCCAATAGCTGTTATGTAGAAATCGAAAGCTCCATCTCCATTATAATCACCAATTGCAATCCCCATATCATCTTTGGCGTAATCTAAACCATACGTTACTGCCTGCTCTGTAAAACCTGTTCCGTTATTATTAATATATAAATCGTTAGTTTCTGTGGGGAAATCGTTAGCTACATATAAATCCAGCCAACCATCACCATTAAAATCGAAGGGCATACTTTGATAGGAATGTTTGTTAGTAGTTACTCCTTGAATAATGCTACTTACATTAGTAAAACTACCTCCTCCATTATTTTTATAAAGCCGATTACCTTCTCCATCGGATCCCCAATCTGAAATATAAATATCTAAATAACCATCGTTATTATAATCAAACCAGGTCGCTCCTGTATTAACACATTGATTGTATTTATTGAAACCTGCTTCAAGGGTCACCTCTTTAAAAGTACCATCTGTTTCATTGTGAAAAAGCTGTACTTTAAGAATATGGGTCATGAACAAATCAGGATACCCATCATTATCATAATCTCCCCAAAAAGCGCCATATTTAAATCCGTTTAAGGCATCTGTATATGCACTTGTTTCTTCAGTAGGAAACAAGTTTACCAACCCTGAATTTTGAGTAACATCTGTAAACGTACCATCATTATTATTTCGAAATAATTTACTATGTGTAAGTTCATCTGTACTATTGTCCTGGGCTTTAGCGACTACAAATATATCTAGATCTCCATCGGCGTCATAATCAGCAAGAGCTGCTCCATTATTATCTATAGCAGTATCTAACCCCACATAGTTTTCTATGCGCTTGAATGTTTGGGCATTTATATTAGTTATGCTGCATAAAACAAAAAAAATGCTTAAATAAAATACTATTTTAGTAGTTAATCGTTTTTGGTCCTGAGCCTTTAATTTCAATGTCAATATCTCCATTCTCTAAAAGCTTAATTTTTTTAATTGGTATTCGTTGGTTTTTGCCTCATTTCTGTCCAGATCTTTTCCTGAGTGTTAAAATAACATAAATTTTTGAATTAAGTGTATTTGACACATTTTCTGTTTTTATAACATTAACAACTTTACTATGTTCACTTTCAGTGTATAAACCATTAGTTGCAACGACTTCAGTTTTACCCCACTCCATTAGTGAAATCATAGCTAATTGGTAAACTCCGTTATCTATAATGGTTATTTTGCTTCCTTTTATTATTAGCTTGGTTGGTTTTATAGCATTCTCTACTATATAGTACTATATATTAATTCATCAGTTAGATTGTTTTCTTGGGAAGTAGCTAACACCCTATTTTGAGAAATATTTTACACCTGAAAAGTTTTGGAAATAGATTTTGACCATAAAACAACTCTTCCTGCTCCATATAAAACAGGTCTTATTTCACTTTGATTAGAGCGTTTTTTTGTTTACTCTTTAAATCAAGATCAACAAGTATCGTATATCCAAAATACAAATAACTCTTAAAAGCTCTTTGAATTTACAATAATTTATACAAGAAAAATCTCATGGAATTGTACATCTTTTAATTGATTTCATTTGAAATTAATTAAAAAAATCAAAATAGAATGCGTCGAGTATGACAGAATTTGAACCTACAACCACATACCCCAGCTGTGTACACTAACCAGACTGTACCACATCCCAAATTATTTTATGTTTTCTAAATAAAACAACATGGAAATTTAATTAAAACCTACCGAAGAAAATAATTGGGATGGTACTTTTAATTTCTATTTAGCTTCATCCAAAAAGAAATCTGCCATACGCTTAAAAGTGGTTTCATTAAAAGTTACAGGACCGTGTTGACCGTTTGGCACCGTTATAAAATCGGTTAACAATCCTTTTTCTTCAAGTGATTTGGCAAACAGTTCGCTTTGGCAATGTAGCACTACATAATCGGCATCGCCATGTATTACCAAAAAGTCGGGATCACTATTATCAATAAAGGTATTAGGACTTAGCAATGCAATCATATCTAAATTATCAGCTGGTTTACCTCCAATGATAGCAGCTTCGGGCGAGTTTTCGTCTTTAGGGTTTTCACAGGCATCCATTAAAGCTAAATCGATGGGACCAAACCAATCTACCACCGCGTCTACCTTACTACTGGTAGCTGTATAATTACCCAAATTACCCTCTAAATTCAATGTTTTTTCACCCACCGTATAATCTGTCTCACCGTTGGTAGTACCTGCTAAAGAGGCCAAATGACCACCTGAAGAATATCCTGTAATACCAATAAAATCAGGATCTAAATTATATTTTTCGGCATTTGCCCTTACAAATCGTATGGCAGCTTTAACATCATGTATTTGCGCGGGGTATTTGGCATCACTACTCGACCTATGATTGATGGAAACCACAGCAAACCCCACATCCATTAAAGGTTTTGCCATGGTTTGAAAAGCTACATCTTTCAAATCATTGGCATACCACGCACTTCCATAAATGATTACAATAGGTTTATACGATGCTTGCACTACATTGGGTAAATGAATGTCTAGATTGTGATAAATTTGTCCATCGTCTGCATAGTTCACATCGAGCCATTCACTACCAGCATAACTAACATTCTCTACATTGTCAACTTTATTGTCATCTTTTTGCGAACAATTGACTAAATATAAAGCAATCATTATTGAAGTAAAAATTGTTTTTGTCATAATTTTAGTTTATTGTGTTTTAATTAAGTCCATATAATCTTAAAACTTTCTTTTCATCTAAGAATAGACTCTCCGATTAAATTAACCGAAATTAAAACTAGGTTTGTCGGGATGACAGGATTTGAACCTGCGACCACACGGCCCCCAGCCGTGTACGCTAACCGGACTGCGCCACATCCCGAGTTATTATAATTCCAATAAAAAAGGCCAAAACTTTTGAAATAGCTTCCTACGTTACAATAATTTTTTTTCTAATTGTAAGTTGAAGTAGAAACCTCAAAAGTAGAATCTTTAGCTGCTAAGTAGCGCTCAGCATCTAACGCTGCCATACAACCTGTTCCAGCTGCAGTAACCGCTTGTCTGTAAACATGATCTGCTGCATCACCAGAGACAAAAACACCTTCAATATTTGTTTTTGAAGAACCTGGCACATTTATAATATATCCCGTTTCATCTAATTCTAAAAATTCTTTAAATATATCTGTGTTTGGTTTATGACCTATAGCTACAAAAAAACCAGTTACTGGAATTTCAGTTTTTTCATTTGTTTTATTATTAAAAACACGAACACCTGTAACTACTTGATCATCACCTAATACTTCATCTGTTTCTGTATTAAATAAAATCTCTATATTCTCCGTGTTCATAACTCTATTAGCCATAATTTTAGAAGCTCTAAATTCATCTCTTCTAACTAGCATAGTTACTTTTTTACAAAGTTTAGATAGATAATGAGCTTCCTCACAAGCTGAATCGCCTGCTCCTACAATAACAACTTCTTGATTTCTGTAAAAGAATCCATCACAAACAGCACACGCTGAAACACCGCCTCCAAGTTTTAAATATTTTTGTTCAGAATCTAACCCTAAATATTTTGCAGAAGCTCCTGTTGATATAATAACAGTATCACAATGAATCTCTTTCACATCATTAACCCATACTTTATGAACATCTTCTGAAAAATCTACTTTTGTAATCCAACCATCACGAATATCTGCTTCAAATCGTTGTGCTTGTGCTTGTAATTGCATCATCATTTCTGGTCCTGTAACTCCTTCTGGGTATCCAGGAAAATTCTCAACTTCATTAGTTGTTGTTAATTGTCCTCCTGGTTGGGTTCCTTGATATAATACAGGATTCATATTAGCTCTGGCAGCATATATTGCTGCTGTATACCCAGCAGGTCCAGAACCTATTATTAAACATTTTACTTTTTCTATTGTATCAGACATAATTGCTATTAAATTTTATAAAACAAAAGTAGAATTTTTGATTAAAACCTTACGTATAAGTTATCAACAGTTTTTATATTTTCATAATTACTTCCTATTAAAAAAAACAAGCTATTCTTTTTTTTTGTAAATTGTAAAAAACCAACTACTAACTATTTAAACTAATAAATCATGAAAAAATGTTTATTAATTATCTGCATCTCTCTGCTATTTTCCTGCAAAGACAACTCTAACCAAACAAATTTAAAAGAAAATACGATTAATACCGATACTAAAACAGCATCTCTAAAAGGAGCTTGGGAATTAACTAGTTTTTTAAACTATAGAGAAGATGGATCAGTAGACACCATAAAATCTTCTAATTCATTTAAACAAATAAAGATGTTTTCTAAAACAAAAATAATGTGGAGTAGATTAAGAACCACAGATTCTCTAGATTGGTTTGGTGTTGGAGATTATAGTTTTAAAGACGGTATATTAACAGAAGTTTTAGATTATGGATCTAAAGCTATGAACAACCGAATAAAATCAAAAAAAAAGTATTTTTTTAATATTCAACTTAATAAAAATAAATTTACTCAAATTGAAACCGATAGCACTGGAAAACCTATATATGCGGAAACGTATTTAAAAATAGAATAACTTTATTTTCTTTTTGACGAATCTCGTTCTATTAATTTTGATTCTAAAATAATGGTCTGACCTTTTTTAGGAATATTTTTATTAACAATATGCTCAAATAATAAGTCTGTTGCTAATTTTCCTATTTTAAACCCAGACTGATCTATTGTTGTTATAGATGGTTCTATAACTCTAGAAACAGGTTCGTTACTAAACCCAACAATAGCAATATCTTCGGGTGTTTTAATTCCGTATTCCTTCAAATATTTCATAGCACCTATAGCAGCTAAATCATTAGACGAAAAGATACCATCTATTACTAAACCTTTTTTTAAAAGCTTTTCTATACAATCATATCCATCTTTTTCCATAAGTCTAGAACTTAATACATACTCACTATTAAATGGAATATTGTGTTTAGCTAAAGCTGCTTTATAACCTTCAAAACGCTTTTTATAAATTTCAACTTCTAATGGACCAGAAAAATGAACAATATTTTTACACCCTTCAAGAATTAAATGTTCTGTGGCATCAAATCCTCCTTTAAAATCATCAATAATTACGCAACTATAACCTGGCACTTGACAATGTCTGTCAAAAAAAACGAGTGGCACACCACTCTTTTTAAAAACTTCTAAATGTTTATAATCAATAGTTTCCATAGAAACAGAAATTAGTAAACCATCTACTCTATTAGAAACCAAGCCCTCTACAATTTTCTTTTCTCTTTCTAACTGATCTAAAGATTGACAAATTATAACATTATACCCTGCCTGATAAGCCGTTTCTTCTATACCTTGAATTGCAGAAGAAAAGAAATGACGAGATATTCTAGGAACAACAACTCCAATTGTATTGGTAACATTTTTACGTAAATTTGAAGCTAATAAATTACGCTGATAACCCAATTCTTCAGCTTTAGCTAAAATCATTGCCTTTGTATCGTCCTTTACTCTTGGGCTATTATTTAATGCCCTAGAAACAGTTGAACTATCAATTTTTAAAGCCCTAGCTATATCATGAATAGTGGGTTTATTAATTTTATTAATCACTTACTAGCTTAATTAATATTAATGTTGATAACAAATATAAGTATTAATTTAAATCCAATCGATTGTATTAAAATTAATTTTAATACATTTGTAAAATTTCAAATGCTATCTTTTAACTAGCAAAAAATGGCTGAAACATAAAACATAATTCTAAAATAATGAAAAGCAATTACGAAGTTAGGTATGCTGCATCTCCTCAAGATGTTAAGTCATACGATACAGAAAGATTAAGAAACGAATTCTTAATTGATAACTTAATGAAACCTGATGCAGTAAACCTTGTGTATTCTCACTATGATAGATTTATTACAGGAAGTGCTGTTCCTGTTAATACTACATTAAAGCTTGAAACTATTAATCCTCTAAAAGCAGAATATTTTCTTGAAAGAAGAGAGTTAGGGATTATTAATATAGGAGGTTCTGGAACTATAACTATTGATGGGACTGAATATGAATTAGATAACAGAGAAGCCTTATACGTTGGAAAAGGCAATAAAGACATCTCTTTTTCTAGTAAGTCATCAAGTAATCCTGCTAAATTTTATTTAAACTCAACACCTGCACACAAAGCGTATCCAATTAAAAAAATTGGAATTAACGAAGTTGAAGTTGTTGAATTAGGCGCACCTGAAACAGCTAATGCAAGAACACTTAGAAAATATATTGTAAATAGTGTTGTTAACGTTTGTCAATTACAAATGGGTATGACTGAACTTAAATCTGGAAGTGTATGGAATACAATGCCAGCACACGTACACGATAGAAGAATGGAAGTGTATTTCTATTTTGATGTTCCTGAAGATCAAGCTGTTTGTCATTTCATGGGACAACCACAAGAAACCCGACATATTTGGATGCAAAACAATCAAGCAGTAATTTCTCCTGCATGGTCTATACATTCAGGTTCAGGTACTAGTAATTATACTTTTATTTGGGGAATGGCTGGTGAAAATTTAGACTATGGAGATATGGATCATTGTAAAATAAACGAATTAAAATAACATATAATGTCTATTAAATTATTCGATTTAACAGGGAAAATAGCGCTAATAACAGGTGGTACTCATGGTTTAGGACAATCTATGGCTACTGGTCTAGGAAAAGCAGGTGCTACATTGGTTATTAACGGAGCATCATCTCAAGACAAACTAGATAAAGCTGTAGAATATTATAAATCTCTAGGTATTAATGCCTCAGGATATCTTTTTGATGTTACTGATGAAACCCAAGTAATAAAAAATATTGCAGCTATTGAAAAAGAAGTTGGTAATATAGATATTTTAGTCAACAATGCTGGAATCATAAAAAGAACACCGCTTGAAAATATGACTGTAGAAGATTTTGAAGCAGTTATTAAAGTTGATTTAGTGAGTCCGTTTATTATGTCTAAACATGTGGTTAAAGGCATGATTAAACGACAAGAAGGAAAAATAATTAATATTTGCTCCATGATGAGCGAATTAGGACGAAATACTGTTGGAGCTTATGCTGCTGCAAAAGGCGGATTAAAAATGTTAACTCAAAATATGGCGACAGAATGGGCTAAACATAATATACAAATAAATGGTATTGGACCTGGCTATTTTGCTACAACACAAACTGCACCTATTCGTGTTGACGGGCATCCATTTAACGATTTTATTATTAACAGAACACCTGCTGCGCGTTGGGGAAACCCAGACGACTTACAAGGTGCTGCTATATTTTTAAGTTCTAAAGCAAGTGATTTTGTAAACGGACATGTATTATATGTAGATGGAGGAATTCTTGCAACCATAGGAAAACCTTCTAACGAAAACTAAATTAGTTAAAATTATAAAAAGCAAAGAAGGAATTGCTAATAGAATAGCAATTCCACAACTTATTAACCAAATCAAAATCAATCATTTACAAACAAAATTACAAAAAAATATAACCAGTTTAAAAATCACCATTAACACTGAATATTTAAGCTTCAATATTGTCATACTATTTAAATAGTATCATTATGCATTTCAAAACTTAATTATTCTTACCAAAACAATATTCTATTAAAGAGACCAAATACACTGAAGCTTCTTGCATTGGAAAGTGTACAGCGTTTTCTACTTCAATAAATTCAACACTTTGAAAACTTTTAAAGGCTTCTCTTTACTTATCTATTTGAAATTATAGAAAAAAGGTTGTATTTTTTTATGACATCAAAGAATAAATGAATGGCAGATTTGAATGTCAGATAGAAGTTAAAAAATAATAATGACTTCTTTTACAATAATCGTTTATCTTCTAAAAGACTAAAATGAATAATAATTACAATACCTTCCTTTTTAATTTATAGACTTTATTCCTGTCACCGTTGGCTCTACGGGCTTAATGCTTCCATCGTCATTAAATTCTAACTTATCAATACAAACTTCTCGGTTAAACCCTGCAGCATCTCCCATGGTAATACCTTTAGGACGATTAAACCTATGATAAACAATATGCCAAACATCTGTTCCCGGTGTTTGTATTACACTGTTATGACCAGTTCCATAAATACCATTTTCGGGTCTTTTTTCTATAACAATATTGTTTTCAGAGATATTTAACGGGCCTGTTGGCGAATTTGAAGTTGCATATCTTACTCTATAATTGGGGCTTCTAGTATCATCTTCAGACCACATAAAATAATACTTACCTTTTCTGTAAAACACTTCGGTGCCTTCTCTAAAAGTGCTATCTGGATTTAAAAGCACTAATGAGTTTTCTTTAATAGAAACCATATCATCATTTAACTCTACACAAGCCATATGTCCATTCCCCCAATACAAATAACTTTTACCTGAAACTGGATCTAAAAAGATGTCTGGATCTATCTCTTGACCACCTTTGGTTCCTTTTGGTCTTTCAGAAATTAGTGGTTCTCCAGAATCAACAAAAGGCCCCGTAGGGCTATCTGAAACCGCTACACCAATTTTTTGGGCAGCCGTGAAGTAGTAAAAATATTTATACGCACCATCTATTTTCTTTTCTATGGCTGTCGGAGCCCAAGCATTTCGATCTGCCCAACTCACATCTTTTTTTAAGTCCAGAATAACACCTTCGTCAGTCCAATGAACCAAATCTGGTGAAGAAAAGGTTTTAAAATACGTTCCAGACCAATTTGTAAACCCATCGCTTGTTGGATAGATATAATACTTGTTGGTTTTTTGTGAATAGATAATTTCTGGATCGGCATAATAACCTTCCACAATCGGATTGTGGTCTTCTTCCGCTGAAACCGAGTAAACTTCCTTGCCTTTGCCTTCCATTTCAAAGGTGTATTCAACAGCACCTTTTGTGAAATCCTGCGGGCCTGTCGGATTTACGCTGATTCCCTTAAACGCTTTAAATTCAGGATCGAACTGTTGCAAATTAGTTCCGTGTTTTACAGGTAGATAAATGGTTTTATCCTGATTTTTGAAATAGACATTATTCTTTTTCAAGGAAGCTGAAGTGGCATCAACCAACAAATCGTCGAAACCTCCCCACTGATTAATCAGGCGTTTAAGTTCGATTTCCGTAATTGGCATCACGGTTCCGTGACGCGGATGAAAATTCATGGAAATATCCTGATCAATCACAGTGAAATTTTGCAGGTCACTGCTCTTCGTGAATTGATATCGCCCACTGGTGTAAACATCGTACATCAAAATCCAGTCGTTCGAATGATTGAGCTTGAAGATTCCACTTCCTTCAACCGGCTTGATTTCTTTGTCGACACGTTTGTCGCTAACCAGCTGATATCCTTCGGTTAAATGATCTGAAATAGCCAGTTTAATTCCCGGATCGCTATCATCAGCTTTGTGAAACAAATAGAATTTCCCATTGAAAGGAATGATATCTGCGTCGATGCAAGCGCGAGTATTACTTTCTGCCGGAGGAAAATACAGTTGCTTTGGAGCAGTTTCCAACCCAGTGAAATCAGCATTGGCATAAGCGTAGTATATTTTATCTTTGTCGCCCTCCCCCTGCTTCATGGACCAATACACCATATATTTCTTTGCTTTGGCATCATAAATGGTTTGTGGTGCCCAAACACGAAGTAAATCTTCATTCCCTTCAGGAAATCTTTTCTGAATATTAACAATGTTAGATGTCCAGTTAATTAAATCGGTAGACTTTAATAATACCATGGCTCTATTGGATTTCCATCCAATGGGTGAAAGCAAGTCGGTTGCCACCATGTAAAATGTTTTGCCATCGTTTCCGCGTAAAATATGAGGATCGCGAACTCCTCCTGTTAAACTTATTGCTTCTGAGCTTAAAATAGGCTCGTTATTATTTAGTGCACGGAAATTATAGCCATCTTCACTCACAGCAAATCGTATTGCTTCTTCCCCTGGCCCATTACCCGTAAAATAAACAAATAAATAAGAAGAAGTGTCTAGCTTGGTATTACATCCTGTCAGCAGCATAATGATTCCCAATAGAATAGCTGGCAGAAATACTCGTGTGTTTTTTAAGTAGTTCATATTCAAAATGTCTTTTAATTACCCCTAAGCTCAAAAGGAACTTTGTGTTCTTCATTGATTTGATTCAGAAAGCAAGCTCCTTTAGGGCTTGGGGTAAAGGTTATTATGTTATTTTAATTTTATTCGAATGACAGTAAACGAGTATCCTGGCAAAACGCACGGAAAATCATTGCTCACAGTGATGTTATCTGTTACTGGGCGAGCCAATTTATTATCAGGAGTTCCAGATAAAATGGTACGAACTGCAGATGAATTAACGGATCCAAGATTTTCAAATTTCAAGTTTGTGTTAATTTCAACAGGTAGCAGGTTAACCATTTTTAAAATCAAATCGTTAGTTTTGCTATCGTGAACTACTGAAACCGCAATACGTTTATTCACTTTTTTATTTTTATCTGATAGCGATATTTGACTTGGCAAATAAATGTCTCCTGAATTTTGTCCGTAAAGTTGCTGCACAAAATAGTTTACGGTTGGTTTCACTTCTGTATTGTTAAAATAAATCAGATCAGGATTCCATTGAGTGTGCCCTTCTTTGGCGAGCATAGGAGCATAAGAAGCCATACTTACAACATCTCCATTTCGTTCAAGAGAAGTCATATAAAGCGCTTCGGAAAGTGCATTATAGACTGTGCTTCCCCACGAAGCATATTCGCCCAGATAAACGTTCGGTTTCGAACGATCGTATTTGTCATAGAAATCCTGATTATAAATGAACCAACCTGGCGATTGGTAATAATGTTCGTCAACAATGGGAACAGCCAGTTTGGTTGCAATTTTCCAGCCTTCGGTATAATCTGTTCCTTCAAAAGTTGGTCCGACAGTTCCAATCAAGGTAATTTCAGGATGTTGCTTTTTCACTGCGTCATAAATCATCGTAAAACGTTCTTCAAAAATATCTGTAATCAGGTCTTCGTTTCCAATCCCAATGTATTTCAAGTTAAACGGTTTGTGGTGACCAGCCTCAGCACGAACTTTCCCCCATTTGGTTTTCACATCACCGTTTGCCCATTCAATCAAATCCAATACTTCCTGAACATAATTATCCATTTCATCCATTGGGATTCCGCATTGCTGTCCAGGGCCTCCAGTTGCCGAATTCTGACATGGAACGCCAGCAGCGATAACGGGCAATGGTGTTGCTCCAATATCTTCGCAAAACTGAAAATATTCGAAATAACCCAATCCAGCCGTTTGATGGTATCCCCAAAGATTTTTCTGTGGCTTCCTCGATTCCAGCGGACCGACCGTATTCTTCCAGCGATAAATATTACCTATGCCGTCACCATGAGCCACACAACCTCCTGGAAAACGAACAAAGCGTGGGTTAATATCGGCAATGGTTTGAGCCAGATCAGCACGTAAGCCGTTTTTATGATCTTTAAACGTTTTCTGAGGAAACAGGGAAATCATATCCAAAGCCACAGTTCCTGAAGTTTGCGGAATAATCTCCAATCGGGCATCTGTAACTGTTTTTTTAGCTGTAAGAACAGTTTCAAACTTTTTCCAGTTGTTTGAATTCGCATTAACAGTTGTTTCTCCATAGTTTTCACCATTTTTTCCTATTAGGCGGACAAGCAACTTTTTACTTTTCTGATCTGGATTGCGGGCGAATATGGAAAAATTGTATTTATCTCCTGCTTTTACAGCAATTCCATCCCAACCTTCATTAATCAAACCTGCTCCTGCTTTTGTAATTTTTAGAACAACAAAATGCGAGTTATTCGGATGAATCGGTGAAACCGAATCGATTGTGAAAGTTGCCTGACCTCCGTTTAAATACCAAGCTTTTGTGCTGTTCCATGTTTTATCACGTCCTTCCTTGTCGCTCAAGGCAAATTCAAAATCGCGGTTTTGAATCAACTCAGCATAAAGACCACCATCGGCTGAGTAATTGATGTCCTCAAAAAAAACACCCACCAGCATATCGCTGATTTTTTTGCTTTTTGAATTGTCAATAGTGATTGTGGCATCGAGTGTTTTCAACCCAGAGAATCGGACAGAATCGGTCTTGGCATTTTCCGACCATAATTGATCGCGATATGCATTCAATTTCTGCTTATTCATTAAACTTTCAACCAGTGACCATGCCACTTTATGCACCGTACCGGTTTCATGTTTACCTAAAATCGACACTTCTTTTCTAAAGTTCAACCGGTCTTTCAACGGCATTTCTTTTGCCGATGTATAATTTTTAAAGTCGGTTGTAGTAACATAAAAAGCCTGCTGATTCCCATTCTTGTTACTAATCCACGAAATTTTGTATGTATCATTTACATACGAAACCTCAGGTTGAAGACAATTATTGTTCGTCATCACAATCGGGTAAGATTGAGGAGACCAGTAAAGCAAATCCTTCGAAGTAGAATGAGCAAAAGTTCCGTCATATTCATTCAAGCTCCACACACAATGCCACATTCCGTCTTTGGCCTGAAAAAGGAATGGGGTAACCAGCCTTTTTTCTTTGCCCCACCGTCCGTAATCGGAGAACAAGAAACGGAAATTAGGTCCAATCGAAACCCAGTTTTCCTGATTGGTACTGTATGCAAAATGCAGTCCCTTGCGTCCACCATCTTCTTTTAACGAATAGGCAAACAGGTAGACCGAATCAGGCGGATTAATCCTGTTTATACCAAATGATTGTTGAATAACAAATAAACTTGCAACCAAGAAAAATATGATCTTTTTCATTCTGAAATATTATATTATAAAAATTTATTATTAAGTCTTCTGTTTTTACCAAGACAGTCTATTTCCTATTTTGTCAGGAGGACAGTGGATCGATAATTTGACGAGTAAAAATGGTCATTTTGATCATTCTTTCATTAAATAGCCCGAGTCTTTATAAATGGGATAAATCATTTATTTTTTTGGTTCTACTTCAATCCGGAAACAATTAATTTTTCACCAGAATATTCTATAATTTTTGAGTTTTCCGAAATTTCAATCCCTATTCCTGAATTTTCTTTAACCAAAACAACTTTGAATTTTCGCTTCTTTAACATTCCAGAAAACGCTCCTTGGCGATCAGAAATGCTTAACGTTTTTTGGGAATCGTTCCAACTAAAAGTAATTGTAGCATATTTTCCTTTTTCATAATTGTAATTATCTCCTTCATCTTCATAAAGCGTAAATTCACCATCAGCTCTAGGGAAAATCCGAATCTCCATATCGTCAGCTTTCTTTTCTGATGCATATTGCACCTCAGGCCCCCAAGGCACGATTGATCCAGCTTTTACATATAAAGGCATAATACTGATTGGTGTTTCCTTTTCAATCGTTTGACCTCCTTTAAAGCTCTTTCCTGTCCAAAAGTCAAACCATTGTGTACCTGCAGGTAAATATACCGAAGTTGACTTTACTTTGCTGAAATCTTCAACTGGATCAACATATTTGTTTTCATCTTTTTTTGTTTTAACATACATAGGCTCAGTAACCGGACAAACCAAAAATGATTTTCCAAACATATATTCATTGTTAATATCCAGAGCATTTTTATCTTCCGCAAAATCCATCACCAAAGCACGCATCATGCTTGAACTTTTTGAAGTCACCTCCCATGAAGTTGAATAAATATAGGGAAGTAACCGGTAGCGAAGATTAATAAATTTATCAATCGCATCGTAGCTCCAATCACCCTTTTTTCCAAACTGAAAAATTTCTCGTGGTGTATCAGTTCCGTGTGAACGCATCATTGGGCAAAACGTTCCAAACTGCAGCCAACGCACATAAATTTCATGAAATGCCTTATTTTTAACACCACCTGGAAAATTCCCAGTAAAGAATCCTCCAATATCACTGTTCCAATAAGGAATCCCACAAAGCGAGAAATTCAAACCTGCCGAAATTTGATTTCGCAACACATTCCAATCGGTGACAACATCGCCCGACCACGAATTTGCCCCATAACGTTGCTGACCAGCAAAAGCCGAACGAGTTAAAATAAAAACCCGCTTGTCTGCACTTGCTTCTCGTTGATGTGTGTACACCCCACCAACGGTCATTAAAGGATAAGCATTTCTGAATTTGCGAAATGACCCTAAGTGTGTTTTTTGATTGTAGTCTAAATCTACCCGATTAAAATGATCAGGTTCGGTAGAGTCCATCCACCAACCATCATTTCCTAAACTAAAAATTCCTTTATTTAGGTATTTCCAATAAATGTCACGTGCTTTTGGATTATAAGCATCGTAAACTTTTACACCTGATAGTTTGCTCATATCGGGAGGCCATACATCTATACCAGATAACGGCCATGTTTTAAAGTCAAAAAGCATATTATTCTGATCCAACTCTTTAAACGGTTTTGTTTGCGGACCAAACGACGACCATATTGAAAAGATAATATTTGCATTTAGCTTGTGTACTTCGTCAACCAATTTTTGAGGTTCAGGAAACTCGGAGTTAAGAAACTCCATGGCATTCCAATGATAGTTATCGCCCCAATATTGCCAATCCTGAATAATTCCGTCAAGAGGAACTCCTAGTTCACGGTATTTTTTTACAACATCAATGGTTTCATCCTGACTTTTATATCTTTCCTTACTTTGCCAATAACCATAGGTCCAGTAAGGAAACATTGGAGTTTGTCCAGTTAAATCTCTCATTTGGGTAATTACCCCATCGGCATTCCCACCATACATAAAATAATAATCGACACAATCGCCAACGGTTGATTTAAAAGATGTTTCATCTTTTGTGTCAGAAAAATAAGTAGGTGAATAGTTATCCCAGAAAATTCCGTATCCTTTATTGGATTGCAACATTGGAATCGCAGTAATTAAAATATCCTGCAACAGATATAGTTCTTGATTACGCTGAGACATTTTTCCATCCTGAAACTGACCCAGTCCATAAACTTTTTCATCCTGCTCTAAAACAAATGACTGGCTAACTACATAGCTATCCTCATCAACATCCTTAATAGGTGTAAACTGGGTTCCATTGCCTTTCTCGTTAAGCAAAGATGTACCATTAGGTGTATAAAAAGAAATCTTACCGGTTTTTTGATTTAAGTGAACTGTGATATCTGAAGAAGAAACCACTATTTCATCTCCCTTCGTTTCTGTTGTTAATTCAATTGATTCTGCCTCTTTCACTACCGACAGACTTTGCTTTTCAAAGCCAAACCCTGCTTCCGATTTTACAATACGTACAATTTCAGGAGAATAAAACTGCACTTCTATTTCGGTTGAATCAACTGTAGCTTTTACGCCGAGTTGCGTTTTTTCATAGCTTTGAGGAGCACAAGCAGCCATGCACAAGGACAGGCAAATAAAAATTAGGTGAGCTATTTTTCGCATAATTTGTTTTTTTGGTTATTCTAAATGATGATGTTCTTTTACAATGAGTTCAATTCCCTTTAAATGGGGCTCTTTCTGGCGTTAAAATAACGAAACTATTAATTATTTTTCACACCTTTTGTTATACACAATAAAGATAATCCCTCATAAATTTTAATATCACATAACCCTATTACTCTTTTTTGTATAAAAAATATAGTGAGGAATGCTTAATGAAGTTCCTCACTATATTATTTTTAATCAGTTATTAATATCCTGGGTTTTGAGTCAAATTTGAGTTTTTAGCAATTTCACTCTGTGGAATTGGATACAAAGCACGGTAATCGCCATTTGGCGAGTGAGACAACCAAGATTTCGTGGTGAAAACCCCAAAACGAATCATATCTGAACGGCGACGGGCTTCCTGACAGAATTCCCAACCCAATTCATCCAGAAAACGACCATACATGACATCATCACCTCCTTCAAATGTTTCTTCTAAATGATTTCTCAAACCATAATCGTATGTGCTTCCCCCCATGAGTTCAGCTCCAGTAACCACTGCTTTGTCAGGATTGTTTCTAAAGTTGCGAGCACGTACTTCGGAGACAATAACTGCTGCTTCATCAGCATGCCCTGTTCTTAAGAGGCATTCTGCCTTCATCATCAAAATATCGGCATATCTAAAAAGTGGCCAGTCATTACTCAAACGGTTGGTGGCTCCCATAGCAATTTCAAACTTTCCTAAACGAAATCCATCTACTTCTTCTGATTCATCAACTCCAGCAACATAGTTACGGAAAAACAATGGTTTTCCTGCCCAATCGCCCATACTTGCAATAATGGGATCTCCATTTGCTGCATACTGTGGTCCTTTGATATAATTATCAATATATCTGGAATCGAGCGTATCAAATGTACTTATAAATTGAGGAACGGCACAAACGCCTCCCCATGGGCCATATTCCAAATTATAAGTTTTTTGATTGCCTGGATCTAATGTTTGCATGTGTACATCAAACGAGTTCCACTCATTAACATATTTTGAATCAAATGGCAATCCAAAAATGATTTCATTCGAATCTTGATTCTCTGTAATAAATACATTTTTTTGGTTTGATTCTAAACTAAATTCACCAGAACTAATGATTTCATTACACACTTCAATACAAGCGTTCCATTGCGGAGTTCCAGTGTACACTTCAGCATTAAGATACATTTTGGCCAATAGGCTAAGCGCTGCCCATTTGTTAAATTTTCCATAGGTTGCCTGACTATTTTCTTCGCTTACCATCGAGATATTGTCGATTATGTCTTTTACTATGAAATCATATACCTCTTTCCGTGTGTTTTGCTGAGGCAAAAAGCCTTCAGGTACATCGAAACTGTCAACAATTGGTACGTTACCGTATATATCACATAAAATCCAGTAATAAGAAGCTCTTAAGATTTTCATCTCTGCAACTAATGGGTCAACGTCTTCTGCGTCAACAGGAATTTGTCCTGTTTGAACCTGATAAATAATCCGGTTACAATTAGTAACTCCACCGTATGCCCTTGTCCAGATATTAATAACAATATCATCATCGGTTGTCCATTTATGTTCATGGATTCGGCGGTATACCCCTCCATCAACCCAACCATTTGGGCGAGCAGGTGTCAACATTTGATCACCAGAAACTTCCTGTGCACGATATACGGTATTCCACTGTAAAAGAAGACCACGCCAATCTACATAAGGCGCACCAGTAATTGCTGGTATATCATAAGCAGTTGGAACAAACTCACTTGAAATGATTTGATTATAAGAAGTATCTTCCAGTTTTGTGCAAGAAGTATTTAGGATAAGTAAGAGTGCAATAAAAGCCACTCCTGAATAGGTAATATATTTTAATTTTTTCATATCTCTCTAAATTATAATTAAAATGTCACGTTAAGTCCAACGGTAAAAGTTCTCGTAGTAGGATATTTGTACGGAGAGTCTATTCCTGGATCCAATCCAGATGTTGGCGTCTGAACAACACCTGCTTGTGCTGTTGAAACTCCATTACGTAGACTAACTTCTGGGTCTATTCCTTTATAGCCAGTTATGATAAAAGCGTTAAGTACAGATGCATAAATGCGTGCTGACTGGAATTTGATCCCAGTTATACTTTTGAAGTTATACCCCAATGTGATATTATCAATTTTCCAGTAGTCTCCATTTTCAATATAGTAACTATTGAACTCAAGTGGCGATTGTAATTGGGTTTTTCCAAATATCGGGTCGAATGCTGTTTTAAGTACATTGTACTGGACATAAGTGGGGTTCTCAAACATCATACGTTGTAGATTTGCCACCTGAAATTTAAACGCACCTCTTTGTGAAATACTTAAATCCCAGTTCTTATATTTAAAGGTATTATTCCAACTAAGGTGGTATTTTGGAATTCCGTTCCCAATTACTTTCTTATCCTCAAAAGAATGCCCAAAATCGGTATATTTTACGGGCTCTCCATCGGCTCCTTCATAAACCCATTGACCATAATTCCCTGGGTCACCAGTCTGGTCGTTGCCAATATCAATTACTTTATAGCCATAAAAATCACCAACTGGCCCTCCAACTTTTAATAGATGGGAGAACGTCTGAATTGGAGGAAAAATAGCTCCTACCCTTAAATAATCTGTTGACTGTTGGTAAATGTCGTTTGAAAGACTGACCAGTTTATTTGTGTTTGTAGAAAAGCCAACACTTGTATTCCAAAACACATCCTTGTTGTTAACAGCCTCAAAATTAAGCATAACTTCTACACCCTTGTTTTCCATTACCCCAACATTTGCCAAGGTTTGATTGTAAAGATTCGGAGGACTCGGCACCGCAAATACGGATAAAAGATCATGCACCTGACGGTTGTAGTAATCAATACTACCACTAACACGGTTATCCAACATACTGAAATCAACACCAATATCCGTTTCTCGTTTTTCTTCCCATTTCAAATCAGGATTTGGGTTAGAAGCAGGAACCAGTGTTTTTATCCAATTACCATTGGAATACACATAGCCATAACCATAATCAAGAATTCCAACTGCCTTAAACAAATCAGAAGGTTGAGACCCAGTAACTCCATACCCCGCTCTTAATTTAATGTCATTAAATAGGGTCTGATTTTTCATGAAAGATTCTTCTGTAACTCTCCAACCTACTGAAATTGCAGGAAATGTACCCCAAGGATCATTTGTACCCCATAATTGACTGGCTTCTTCACGACGGATACTTGCCATCAAAAGATATTTATTATTATAATTGTAGTTGAAACGTCCGAAATACCCTACAAGGTTGGTCTTTTGTCTATAGTTATTAATCAAGCCCTCATATTTCCCACTACTAATAGCTTGTCCCAGTCCAATATTGTTGTATCCAAACTTATCGGTTGGAAAATCCCAGTTGCTCATTCCATAATTGCTGTATTCATTATCCTGATAACTATACCCTCCTAAAATAGTGAAATTGTGATCCGCTATGGACTTTTTGTATTCTGCAGTGAGTTCAATCAGGTGATCTATCGATTCACTTCCTCCAATAGATGCATAACCATTCCGGCTATCTCGTAAAGTACTTGCATGTTGTTTTGTTTCAGCATAACCATTTTCTTCGGTTCTTTTCCCATATGAAAAGACTCCGGATAATTTTAGACCATCAATCGGAACATAAACAACAGAACCTTTATATCTCAAAACTTGATTATTTGCTTGCCCATCACTTTCGTATATATCTGATACGGGACTTTGATAGTCAAACTTCGTAAGTTCCTGAAACCATGTTCCGTCAGGATTCTTAACAGGAGCGGTTGGGTTTTGCATCACCGATTGTCGGTAAATATTCTGGTTAAAACCATTCCATTTCGAAGAGGAACTGAATAAATTGATGTTGAATTTCAATTTATTGTCAAACATACTATGGTTAAAATCCACGCGACCTGTAAACGTCTCATTGTAAGACTTTTTAAATATCCCATCGTTGTCATTATAGTTTAAACTTACCAGGTAATTGGTTGTTTGGTTACCACCACGAAATGTTAAGTTGTGAGATTGAATCAATGGAGGTTGACTTATCTCTTTAAACCAATCTGTACTTTCTCCATAATCAGGCATTTCATTTTGGCGGAAACCTGCGGCGACCTGATCCCTAAAATCGGCAGCGGTCGATAAATTAAGCTTCCTTGCTATGGTTTGAGTACTTACAAAGGTTTGATATTCAACAGTACTTTTGCCATCCCCGCGTGCACTTTTTGTTGTAATCAGGATTACACCATTTGTTCCCCGAGTACCATAAATTGCAGCTGCAGAACCATCTTTTAGTACATCAATAGACTCAATATCCTGAGGTGACACCGTTTTCATATCACCAGGAATTCCATCAATAAGAACAAGCGGATCCTGATTTGCTCCCATCAGTGAAGTATTTCCACGTAAAAGAATTTGAGTTTTACCTGTAGGGTCACCACTAGGAGAAATAATTGTTAAACCAGCTACTTTCCCCTGTATTAATTGACCTGCGTCAGTAACACTTCCTTTGATGAATTCATCAGCTTTTACAGTAGCTACTGAACTAGTCACATCGGCTTTCTTCATGGTTCCATAACCAATAACAACTACTTCTTCTAATGCAGCTGCATTTTCTACCAACTTAATGACAATATTAGTTTGATTACCAACTACTATTTCTTTTGTTAAAAAACCAACATAAGAAATAACAATTGTGGCATTTTCATCTGAAACGGTTAATAAAAAATTACCATCAAAATCTGACTGTGTACCATTTGTGGTGCCTTTTTCTATAATATTTGCTCCAGGTAATGGTTGTCCATTATTATCTGATATAATTCCAGAAATTTGAATCCCCTGCTCCTTTGCATTATCTAAAGGGTTTGGATTGATCACTACTGGTTTTTCTTTAATAATAATGGTGTTTTTTTCAGATAACTCAAAATTTAAATTTTCATTTAATAAACTTTCTTTCAATAATTTTGACACCAAGATCTCTCCTTTTTCCAAGTGTACTTTAGGAGCATCCTTAAATAAGTTTCTGGGATAGATAAAACGATAATCTGTTTGCTGTTTGATGATTTTAAAAACTTGATCAACGGTAACCAATTGATCTTGATCAATCAAAACTTTTTCTTGAGAAAATGTTTTTTCTCCATTCAAACTGAAAACTGTTGTACAAAATAGTAAAATAAACGTTTTCATAATTGAGAATAATAGCCGTCTACGAATAATCGAACGGACAAAAGTTGATTTAATTTTCATAAATTTGCATTGTGTTAGTTAAACATTAATTAATTAATACACTCTTAGGGGGACGAAGTTTGATACACGCCAAATGTTTATGACTTCGCCCTTTTTTTGTACTACTCTTATTTTATTATTACTGTTTTATTCTTTATCTCATAGTCATTAATTGCTTTGAAATTTTTAATAATTGTTAATATGTCTTCTATGTTTTGATTTTTATCTAATACTCCATTAAACTCTATATTTCCACTTTCTTGGTTTTCAAAAAACACGTCTATATCATACCATCTAGCTAAAACTTTCATGATTTCCTTTAATGATTTGTTTTCAAAACTAAAAACACCTTCTTTCCATGAAATTTCATTATAAACATCTATTGTTTTTAATGTTAATGTTTTAGTATTTAAATCTAAATGTGATTGTTGATTAGGCACTAAACTTTGTTTTTTGCCCTCATAATTTAAAGCTACTTTTCCTTTTACCAAGGTTGTGTAAGTATCAGTATCATCTTTATAGGCTTTTATATTAAATTCGGTACCTATTACTTCTACTTCTTGATCTTTGTTTATGACTCTAAATTTAGCTCCGTTATGTTTAGTACTTGGAGAAACATCAAAATAGGCTTCTCCATAAATAAGCTCAACTTTCCGAGTAGTGCCTTCAATAAATGCAACTGGGTATTTAAGTTGCGATTCCGAATTCAACCATACTTGAGTACCATCAGACAATTTTATAGTAAACTGACCTCCTCTAGGAATGGTTAAATAATTGTATTCTACTTTGGTTTTTGGTTTTTCAGCTGAATCATACACCAATTTTTCACCATTACTGCTTATATTGTTTTTTTGATATAATGTACCTTTTTCTAAAGCAACAGTAGAACCATCGTCTAATGTTAAAACGGCTTTATCTGTGCCTGTTTCAATCTTTCTGTCTACAATTACATTTGGTGTGTTTTCAGAAGAAAACAAATCACCCTTAAAAAAATAACTAGTTGCTAATATGCCTACTACAACTGCTGCCGCTGGATATTTCCAGAATATCTTCTGTATAGGAATAGTTATCCTATCTTTAACTTTTTCTAAATCGGCATGCTTGTCAATTTGCTTTGTTAAATTTTTACGTTCTTCTATTAAAGATTCATCAGTAAGATTTTTTAATATGTATTGCTTATCTTTTTTGTCAAAAATCTCTGAATTTTCTAAATCAACAGGTAGCTTGCCTTTCAATAAAGATACGGAAATTTGTTTTGATAATGCTATTATTTCATTAAAAATGGACATAAACATATATTATATTACCCAAAATGTATACTTATTTAACCTTAAGACGACAAAAAACATATTAGGGGTTAAGAAAAAGTTAATTTTTTTTATAAAAAGGGATTTTTAATACGCTTTTTAGTATATATCGAATATAAAAGCTATTAAAATAAAGTGTTCTTTTAAAATTGGTTTTAGCCTTTTATAGGCTATTTTTTTTTGTGCTTTAATTGTGTTGATTGACAAACTTAGGGTATTAGCAATTTCAGCATTTGATAGTTCTTTAATGCTCATTCTAATAATTTGGGCACATTTGTATGGTAACGTATTAATTGCTTCTTCAATAATAGTTGAAGTTTCTAAGATAACAACTTCACGTAAAAAGAATGCTTCTGTTTCAAACTTCTCCATGTCCTTTATTGGCAAGTGGGATGTTGATTTATATAGTTTGCTTTTAAGATAGTCGAGCGATTTGTTTTTTACAGACATGTAAAGATATGCTTTAACACTGCTTTCGCTTCGAAACTCAATCTTGTCTTCCCATATTTTTATGAAAACATCTTGAACAATATCTTTTGATTTCTCTATGTCTTCAATATACTTATTTGAAAATAAGCACAACGGAGTATATAATTCATTGAAAAAACTTTTATATTCTTTCAATGTTAATGTATATATATTGTTGGTTTTTAGCACTTTTTATTTATTGATGTATAACCAAATTTAATAAAAAAAAATGGTTTTTATAAATTTAAAAAAAATAATTGTGTTTTTTACACTTATTATTTTTTAAATTATTCTTTAGAGTTGGTATTGACTTTATTTAATTCTTTTGAGTATTAAAATGTTTTCAAAATAAGAATAAAGGAAAGCTAACTACTATCATAGGTACATTATTAAACAGCAATACTTATATCTACAACAATAAAAAATCTTTCAAAGTATATATGTTTTCAATCATTTCCTCAGGTGTAAATTCAAATTTCCCATATAGGGTTTATTCCTTTCGATTTTAACTGTGATATTACAGTTATAATGGCATTTATAGGGACTTTAGTCAATATTATTGCTCGAATGTTGTTCTAATCCATTGCTAAGTTTACCTAGAAACTCAAAATGTAAATATTAACCCAAAAAGATTCTATTTTTTTTCTCTCAAACCTTTTTCATCTATTTTTTTATAAACCTTTATAATAATATATTTATATGTAAAAGCATATAATAACATCTTTTTAATCAAAATTATATGTAAAAGCATATAATTAAGTATATTTGTTTAAAATTATATGTAAAAGCATATAATTTTAATATAAATATGAGATGAAATCATTAGCAGAATTTGTTAAAGAACGAAGAAAAGAAGTTGGGCTTACACAAGAAGAGTTTGCCGACAGAGCTGGTGTTGCTTTAACAGTAGTACGAAAAATAGAACAAGGTAAGACCAAGCTTAACATGGAAAAGGTTAATCTTGTCCTTGCTATGTTTGGACATGAACTAGCCCCTGTAAATAGTAAAACATTGAACGATGAGACAAGGTAAAGTCTATTATAAAGATTATTTGGCAGGAACTATTATTGAAACTGATGAAGGTGATTATGTGTTTCAGTATGATGCAACTTATGTAGAAGCTCATCCTTCTGAATTTATAACGTTTACCATGCCTGTTAAGAAAGAAGCTTATACTGATAATAAATTATTTCCCTTTTTTGAAGGTTTGATCCCTGAAGGTTGGTTACTAGATGTTGCATCCAAAAACTGGAAAATAAACCAAAATGACCGCATGGGGTTATTATTAGCCTGTTGCCATAATTGTATTGGGGCGGTAAGCATTGTACCTAAAACTGATGACGATGAAAGCCCATAATGGCATTAAGCTATGAGCTATTTATTAGCTTTCAAAATAATTAAATATTGACCATGTGGCTAACGAAATTTTAAATAGATGAAGCACAGATGTTTATATTGTTATGAGCCTCTTGAAAAAGGAACTGATTTTCATAAAAAATGTTCTATGGAATTCTTTGGCACTACCACTCCTCCAATAATCCCCTATACTATAGACCAAATAGCGGAATTGGCAAAAAGTGTTGTTGAGCGTAGTATTGCCATACCTGGTGTGCAACCCAAACTATCTATATCTTTGGTAAAAAAAACGCAAGAACAAGCCGATACACGGTTAACCGTTGTAGGTGCACTTAGCGGCCAATATATATTTAAACCTCCATCCCATCAATTTCCAGAAATGCCAGAAAACGAACATTTAACTATGCGGATTGCGGAAGCTTTTGGCATACGAGTTGTTCCGTCAAGTTTGATAAAATTATCTTCGGGTGAATTGTCTTATGTTACCAAACGTATCGATAGGACTGAAAAAGGAATGAAAATCCATATGCTAGATATGTTTCAAATTACAGAAGCTTTTGATAAGTACAAAAGTTCTATGGAAAAAGTTGGCAAAGCTCTGGACAGTTATTCCAATAACACCTTGCTAGATAAAATCTTCTATTTTGAATTGGTGATCTTTAGTTTTCTAACTGGAAATAATGACATGCACTTAAAAAACTTTTCCATAATAGAAAGCCCTTCAGGTTGGGTTTTAGCTCCTGCTTATGATTTGTTGAATGTAGCTATCGTTCTGCCAGAAGACACCGATGAATTAGCGCTCACTCTTGAAGGGAAAAAGCGAAAACTTAAAAAAACACATTTTGAACATTTAGGGCAAGGTCTTGGATTAACGGAAAAACAAATACAAGGTGTATTTAAGCGTATGTTCAAAAACAAACCTAAAGCTATAAAATGGATTGGTAATTCCTTTTTATCGGATGATATGAAAGCTGCTTACAAGGATATTCTGGAAATAAGATATAAACGACTCACTTAAGGCAAAGTATCGTAGATGGAAGTGATTATTGATGTTGAGCGGTTGGAATGATAAATAAAGGGCATTTTCTAAAAAATGCTCTTTTTTTATGCGCGGTGTTGAGGTGAGTAATTTAACTCTTAATCTGGCTTTAGACTTTTAGTATTTTAAAAGGTTAAAAACCACTCCATAACCTGAAGTGGCTTTAATTAACTTAAATTGTCTACTATTAATCTGACATCCTAATTTTTATAAATCAATAAATTAGTTAGGGATTAATCAATGACTTATTAAAATTATGCTACCTCTTGACGAGCTTAAATATTTTGCCTCCAGACTTGGATTGAATATTCATAAAGTATACACCAGATTGAAGTTGCGTAACATCAATTTGTTGCATATTACCGTTCTGTGAAAACGATTTTATCAATTGGCCATTAAGGTTATAAATATCTATACGTTCTAAATTATCAACTCCAGATATATTGACTATTCCATCCGTTGGGTTTGGGGACATTGAAGCAATAGAAAGTTCATTAGTGTTGATTCCTAAAGTTGCAAAGCTAAACGAGCTCATTCCAGATACAGCGGAGGCAAATTCATCTACAACATTTGGAAACACAGCCATACTGTCATCAACCATATCTGCAGCCATAAACGATTTTAATGATGTTACCGTAGTTGCTAAACTTGAATTATTCTCTAAAATATACAGTGTACCGGAAACAGGATTACCATTGACAGTAAAACTAACCATGTTAGAATTTGTTGCAGCTGATGGTGCTGGCAAAGAAATAGGGCTTCCTAAGACTTCAGTTATCAAATAACCATCAATAGTTGAATCACCAACATCTGATCCATTGAAAAATGTAGCACTTGCTCCATTTCCTAAAGATGATGTAATTGTAGCTGTTATTCCTTCTGGTAATATAATGGTAAAACCATAACTCTGTACCGATGTAGCAAAGTCATTAGAACTCGCATTTGGAACCGCTTGTATTGTAAAATCATAACTTCCATCATGCTGTAAAGTGTATGTATAACCATCTTGAGCTTTTAGGTTATTTGAGAAAAAACACAACACAAATAGTAATATTGTAGGTAAGGTAATTGTTTTCATATTCATTGTTCTTAATAGATTAGGTAAATTAATTTTATGGTAATTGTTCTGTAATTTGGTAGGTGCTAAAGTTTAGGGAATTCCCAGGATATGCTAATACGTTTTGTAGTATGTAAGGTACATCTGGATTAGTTCCTGAATATTGAGTTTCTCCATCTAAATTGGCATCATAGTCGTTGTACCCATTAATTGTATAAGTTGGGAAATTCAAGAAATTTCCCGAATCGTTCAATATTTCAGATAAAATATCTGGCGTATCAGGACTAGTCCCAGAATATTGTACAATACCATCTCCATTAACATCACCAGCCCACATGGCAACAATATCTGTTGGCATACCAAAAGTGGTCTGTGCATTACTGCCGTAAGTAATTTGATTATTTGCATCGGTAAAATCGATGGTTGTAGCAGATTGATTTAATGTTATGGCATTTGCAGTCATAATTCCGAGATGATTTCGGTGAGAAACAACAACATAATAGTCATCTGGCGTTACGTTAAATGTAAGTGCTGTTGCTAAATCGCTGACATTTGACACAACATCTCCATCTCGCTGTAAAATAGCTGATTGTCCTGATATAACTAATGTAGGATCTGTAGCATCACGAAGTTCCACCCAAATCCAATCTACCATAGAATCCGACCCGTTGTCATCCAAATTTATCGTTTCAGTGATAACCTGATTATCAGAATATGGCGAATTGTTATCAATCAGTGCGTTTACCCTTAAATCATCTCTCATTAAACTTTCTTCACCTGTGTTAGGATTTAACAATGCACCTTGAAGAAAAACATCAATATCAACTATTACGTAATCGCAAGAGGTTTCGTTAAAACTGGTTTGAGCATCAATATCTGTCCAATTGAGTGTACTGTAAGCTGCATTATCTACCAATACACAGATTAGATTAGGGTTGTTAGTAATATCAAAATCGTAAATATATTGATTACTGCCACTTTGAAGATTTAAAGCAGTTAGATTGTTGTCGTTTAACACCGCGTATTCTAAGTTTGGATATGCTGAAAGATCTAACTCAGTTAGTTCATTATTATCTAAAAGTAATGATACCAAATCATCATGTGTTCCTAAAGTTAAAGAAGTTAATAGATTATTATTTGCTTCTAATTCTTCTAAAACGCTTATATGACTTACATCTAAGGAACTTAATAGGTTATCAGGACAAACCAAAGTGGTTAATGCTATATTATTAGCTAAATTTAATTCTGTAAGGTTGTTGTCTGTGATATCTAAATAACTTAAAGAAGCATTAGTACTAAGGTCTAAAGATGTCAAATTACAACGTAGTGCTCTGAAATTTGATAAATTCAAATTATTACTTAAATCGATTGTTGTTATCGGGTTATCGTGTACATACAAGCTTTGAATGCTTGTAAAATCTTCAATTCCTGTAAAATCTGATATGTTCTTATTGCCTACTAATAAGGTAGTAACACTTTCAATCAAAGCTGTTGGAACTTGCCCGTCACCTGAAATATCATCATAACCTAAAGCCTCTAAAGCTGCCTCAAAATTCGCATCTGGAATTTGGGTGTATTCGCAATACGTATCACTAAAACTCGTTTGAGCATCAATGTTAGTCCAATTGGTCGTACTATAAGCTGCATCATCAACTAGAATACAAGTTAAATCTGGATTGTTTGTTGCTTCAAAAGAGAGGATGTTTGAGCTGTTTCCATTCTTTAAATTTAACCCCGTTAAACCACAATTACTAATTTCTAATTCTTCTAAATTTGGCAAATCACTAAAATCTAGACTGTCTCCAAAGTCATTACCAGAAATATAAATGTATTGAATATTTAGATTATTGCTAAAATCTATAGTTGTTAGTTCGTTATTGTATAAAATTATGGTTTGCAAACTTGACTGATTAGAAATATCTAAACTAGTTAACATACAATTGGATGCTTCAATGTGTGTTAATAACGTGTTTTGAGAAATATCTAAAGAATTAAGGTTTGTGTTGTCTCTGATTGTTAAATAATTCAATGATGTATTATTACTTAAATCAATAACTTGTATGTCGTTATAACCTGCTCTTAAAATGGTAAGGCTTGTTAAGTTGCCTATATCTATAGTTGATAAATTATTTGATTCAATGTTTAATTCATCTAAGGCGATATTATTACTTAAATCTATACTAGTAAGTGAATTAAAACTACAATCCAAATAGGTTAATGCTGTAAAATCCTCAATTCCTGTTAAATCTGATATACTTTTATAAACCACATCTAATGATGTTATTGTTTCAATTAAAGCAGTAGGTACTTGTCCATCACCAGAAATATCATCATAACCTAAAGCCTCTAAAGCTGCCTCAAAATTCGCATCTGGAATTGCTGTATATCTACAGTAGGTGTCGTTGAAAATACTTGATGAAGGCACATCAGTCCAGTTCGCAGTACTAAATGAAACATCGTCTACTAAAACACATAGGTTTGTGCCACCTTGTATTGATATTGGATTCATTAAAGCATTAAAACCATTTTGAAGATTAACATATAAAGTACCTGAATAATTTAAAGTGAAATTAATTAAACCTGTATTGTTACTTAAATCGTAGTACTCTATAGCATTACCACCAGTAATCAATGTTTGTAAAACAGTATTTGTAGAAAAGTCTATCGTACTTAATGACGATGTGTTTTCCATTTCTACATACTTTAAATTTACCAAGCCAGTAATATCTATAGAGGATAATACATTTGCTGTAATGTCAAGGGTTTTTAATGCTGAACAACTCGTTAAGTCTAAAGCGCCAGTAAAATAATTAGCGTTTTCAAAATATAATTCTTCAAGAGAAGCTACATTATCTAAAATAAGTGTGTCTACTCTAGAGTTATTTGCATTTAATTTACGAAGGTTTATGTTACTGCTTAAATCTAATTGTGTAATAAGCATATTTTGAATGTCTAAATCTTCTAATGCTACTAGAGAACTTAAATCTACAGAAGTTATAAATGTTGAATAGATATGTAGCTTTTTAAGACTTATATTGTTGTTAAAGGGAATGCTTGAAAGAGAATTACTGTATGTTAATAGTTCTTCTAATGCAGACGCATTATCAATATTTAATGTTGAAATATCATTGTTGTATGAATGCACAATTTTTAAAGCAGATGTATTGCTTATGTCTAAGGAATTAACCTCTGATTGAAAACAATATATTTCTTGTATTACTGAGTTTCCGCTAAAATCTAAATCGTCTAATGTGTTATTTGAAATGTTTAATACCTCAAGACTTGTAAAGTCTTCAATTCCTGTTAAATCTGCAATAGCTTGGTTGCTAACATCTAAATTGGTAACCACTTCAATTAATGCCGTTGGCACCTGTCCATCTCCTGTAATATCATCATAACCTAAAGCATCTAAAGCGGCTTCAAAATTGGCGTCTGGAATTTGAGTATAGCCACAATAGTCGGTTTCAGTAAAATTGGTTTGGGCATCGATGCTTGTCCAATTTGTTGTGCTATAAGCTGCATCATCCACAGAAATACAGCTAAGATTTGTATTGTTTGTGGCTTCAAAACTTGTAATGCTTGCATTGTTTCCATTTCTTATGTCTAATACCTGTAAATCATTGTTATAAATATATACCTCGGTTAACCCTGTATTACTGGTCAAGTCAAGGTTTGTTAATTGATTGGTATGGATATTTAATAAACTTAAGTTAGTAAGATTCGATACGTTTATTGAAGTTAATAGGTTGTCATCGGCAACTAAAAACATTAAGTTAGTATTGGATGACAAGTCAAGAGAAGTTAAACTATTTTCACTTACTCCTAATTCTTGAAGAAGTGTAAAATCTTCAATTCCAGTTAAGTCTGAAATATTTTCTGTTGACACATACAAAGAAGTAACAGTTTCAATTAACGTAGTAGGAACTTGACCATCACCAGAAATATCATCATAACCTAAAACTTCTAATGCTGCTTCAAAATTTGTATCTGGTATTGAGGTGTATTCTATATAACAACCAATATCACTAAATGAAGTTTGATCGTCAATATCTGTCCAATTTGTTGTAGAATAAGCTGCATCATCTACCAAGATACAAGTTAAGTTCGGATTATTTGCTAACGAAAATGTACTAATAGTTGTGTTATTACCATTTTGAATATTTAAACTCGAAAGGTCATTGCTATTTAATCCCACTATAATTAAGTTAGAATTGTTACTTAAATCAACACTCGTAATAGAATTACTTCCTGCATAAAGTTGAGCAAGTAATGTGTTATTAGAAACATCTAAACTTGTAAGTGTATTATTTTGAACTCCTAAAGCGGTTAATACAGTGTTGTTACTTACATCAATTGAAGTTAGATTATTGTTTTGAAACCATGCAGCAATAAGGTTTGGATTATTAGATAAATCAATACTAGTAATACTATTATTCTCTAAAAATAACTTTTCTAATGCAGTGTTTGCACTTACATCTATGGTTGTTGTTATTCCGTTGTAACGAGCAGCTATATTTCTAAGTGCTGAATTGTTGCTTAAATCTACAGTTGTAACTGAATTATTACTATAATTAAGTGTCTCCAAATCCTGAAAATCCTCAATTCCAGATAAGTCTGTTATACCTGCATTGGTAACGGATAAACTAGTTAGGTTTTCAATATTAGCAGTAGGCACTTTGTTATCGCCAGAAATATCATCATAACCTAATGCCTCTAGAGCTGCTTCAAAATTAGCATCAGGTATTAAGGTATATGTTATAGATTGAAGATTTGCTTCATCTGAGATAAGACTCTCACCACAGATATTACTCAAAATAGCCCTGTAATACAAATCATTGGTTTCAGGAACATTGATAACCGACAAGGTCGTTGTTGTTGTTCCAGAGTAGCTACTATTGTCTGTAATGGTAAACCAAGTATCGCCACCATCACCCGATTCTTCCCATTCCACTGTATCAAAATTTTCTGCTACTACAGTAAATTGAGCCGTACCATTATTGGCTTCAACCGTTGTGTCTTGGGGTTGAGTTGTTATAACCATTGTATCACAACATTGTATCTTATCAGTCATTGCCGAAACACCACAACCAGCAGATTGTGTAAATAAGTCCATAGTGTAATTAGCTCCATCAATATCTTTTTGATTCAACGAATATTTACTTTCCCCATTACTAATGCTGTAATGCATAATAACACTTGAGTCAATGACATGTCCTAATTGATGGGCATGACCTAATTCGTGTAAGGCTACACTTTTAAAATCGTATTGCGAAGATGAAGGAGTTCCGCTTCCATAGTACCAATTGGTACTATCGTTCCATGTAATGTCCATTTCACTAACAATAGCTCTGTTAGTGGTAGAACAGTTTCCTAGAAAACGTGTTGTTACTTGTCCTAATACGCCTGTTGCCAATTCACTTCCGTTATCAAATCGAACAATGTTTATACCATCATTCACTGACTCATCTGTGTTTGTTGTGCCACTAAACGTAAAATTAATGTCCGACTCACAGTTCCATAAACCAAAAGCTTCCTCAAAATAAGTCTTTGCACTGCTGGTATCAAAGTCGGTATGATATTGAAATGTATAACCACCATTTCCATCATCATCCTGTAATACAGAAGGATATACAGCAGTACTACCTATTGCATTAAGATGGCTATAGGTTATTAATAAATCAACATTAGGTTCCGTGCTTTCACCGTTAGAGTTAGTCACAACAATACTACCAGTTCCTGCAAAATATGGTATTTCTACTTGTATCTCTGTATCTGACCAGCTCACTATTTCTGAATCTGCTGCACTTACATGGCTAGCACCACCATCTGATGCATATGTAAACCCTACACTTCCTTGAGTAGTTCCAAAATTTATTCCAGTAATCGTTAAAACCGTTTGTGTTCCAGCAGTTGCGGTAAGCGGTGAAAAACTATAAACAGTGGGTGTTGCTAAAAAACTTTTATTAGTATTCGTTGTTCTACTAGGTCGAGCTTGAATAGTTTGAAAACTGCGTCCTGTTGCTTGCTGTATCCTACTGTAAAGTTTGCTTTCTATTGATTTGTATTTATTAAAAACATCAGAAGCTTCATCCTTAAATTTATCATATTTAATAATACCTTGAGCAGCAGCAACCATTTGATATACATTACCAGAAACATTTAAGTTACCTGTAAAACTCTTTAGGAAGAATGTTCCAACAGTACCAACTTGTAAATTAGCTTCACTTGAAGTTACCTGAATATCATTGCCTACTTGCCCCCCCATTGTTACAACATTAATTGAAATTGAGGTACTACTTCCCTTCATGTTTGTATAAACATTAACGGTATAAATAGTGTAGATGTTTTTATGATTTACATCCCAAAGGCTTTGGCTATCAATTACTTCTCCTTCTATAATTCTAGTAGCTTCACTCGCTCGCACTTCTAGGGAAACAGGCTCCATAAGTGTTCCGCAATTCTGTCCAAAATTCCAAAAAGGAACTGATAAAAAGGCTAAAATAAGTAGTTTAATTTTCATGTAGGTTGTCTTTAATTGTTAGATTTTGGGCTAAAAAGCATTTTCATTAAAGAATTGATTACTCTTGTAATCTGACAAGGTTATAATTTATCAATCCCTTGCTCTTTTATTATTCTCAACTCTTTCTCAGTTTCTTGCAAAGTGCTCAAAACACTTTCCAACTTTTTTTTCCTTTTTTTCAAACGGGCAATTTCCAATGAGGTGTCATCGGTCTTGTTTGTGGAAAAAAGTTTTTTAAAAAAAGCTTTCATGCCATTCTTTTAAATTTTTCGCTAAATAAATGTTTGCCCTTGTTTTAACAAAAAAGAAAGGGGGTACAACTGGGGGGACATGTATTTAACACACTAAAAACAAGCAAATTGCAAAAACAGGAAGCGAGTAAAAAATGTGTGCCAAAGTTGAAATATGAAAAGCTTAAGAGATAAAATTATATAGATTTTAAGTACTCTTCTAAGTCTACATCTACAGAAAGCTCCATTTTTTTTCTTAAACGATTTCTAGATTTTTTTACGGCATCTAACGAGGTAAATCGCAATCGGGCAATTTCCTTTCTACCTAAAGACATCCTTAAATAAGTGCAAATCTCCAAGTCGGTTTTGGTTAGATTGGGATGGATATTTTTTAGGCGCTGAATGAATTCCCTGTTCAGTGCTTCAATATCACTTTTTATATTCAAAACCTGTGAATCTTCTAATAGTTCAGATTTAAGATTGGTAATTATGTTCTGAATCGAAATGGAATTATCATCACTAGCCACTTTTTTTAAATGATCTACTAGTTTTTCCTTAGACTTAATATGCTGAAAAGTTTCCTTTCTGAGTTTTTTAATTTCTTCTAACTTATAATCAATATCTGACTGTAGATGGTTTACACTAGAAGACAACTCTATCAGCATTTTTTCTCTGTTCTTTTGAATTTTGTGATTGAGAATTAACTGGAAAATAACATAAAACAAAATTCCATAATTCACGATATACTTTGTTTGTATAACTAACATAGCATTTAGTATATCATTAATGAACATGCATACAAGAATAACTAAAATAATAAGTACTTGGAAGGCATAGGGTCTTTTATCTATTGCAGCTTTCAACACCAAATAAAACGCTAAAAACACTATCGAAAGTCCATAAACTTGAAAAAAAGGAGCGGAAAGTGTCGCATAAAATGTCGGAGCAAAAAGGACATAAATAATTCCTATTAAAGGAATAGCCACCAAAATTCTTGCAAGAGTTTTTGAAAAATATCCAAGAAACAATGCATCATGATATAAAATCATAAGGGACAATCCTCCATAATAACCTATATATCGCATTTTTTGAACAATGTCAAATGATATATCAGGGAAAAACGAATAGATAAGAGCTTCTCCAACAAAAAGTTGTCTGGAAGCACCAATAAAACAGAACAATCCAAAATGAAGAAAATAGGTTTCGTTTTTGAAAACATAAAATTTATAGAGCTCATAAAGCCCAAAGATGATAATAAGTAATGTTATTAAACCTTCTATTAATGGATCAATTCTTTGTTGTGCTTCAAATTTTGATTTGGTTTGTATTTTATTTTGAAGAGGAAAACCTCCACCAAGCCTATTATTGTGGTTAGATACCAATAGCATTATATCCAATCTATTTTCCTTAGGCAGTTCAACTCTAAAAGGTCTGCCATCCAACTTTTCCAGATGACCATTCTTGGATAGGTTTCCTAATTGCCCATATTTTTTCCCATTAATCCAAATTTCTAAGGCACCCAAAACCCGATCAAAATTCAACACTAAAACATCATCAATTTTTTCTTGATTGATAACCATTCGGTAAGTACCATAGCCTTTTGATTCAAATTCTTCAGAAGTCCATAAAGCAGGTGGCCAAGAAACAATTTTTGAATCAGTCAAAAGAGAGACATCATAATCTTCATTCTCATTTATTGGCCATTGCTTCCAATAAAAGAGACTTTCTCCTTTAAGCGTAATCTCGTTAGTTTTATCAGAATTTAAATTATTAATATCTATGAACCCTTCTTTCATAAACATAATTTCCTGATGCTTAGAAGAACAACCTAATTGAAAAATCAGAATAATAACCGAAATCGATATCCAGACATTTTTTTTTAAAGATTTTGATTTGGCTTTTGGTTGTTTCATCTGTATAATAAAAATGAGTAATAATTGTGCCTTTTTTAATTTAAGTCAAATAATAAATATCGTGAAAATATATTAAAATGGGTATTTTAAATTTGTGACACAAATATTTTTAGTTTATAAGATGCAACCAAAATTACTGTAAAAATTTTTGAATTTTACAAATACAACCATCAAATACATATCGAATTTAATTTCCCAATTTTAATTTCTTAGGCTGAACTTTTTATATTATCAAATGTTTGTGAATGTGAATTTGATTTCAATTTATATTTTAACATTGCCATATCATCACTCACTTTCCTTTCTATAACCCTTGCATAAATTTGAGTAGTTGCAATTTTGGTATGACCGAGTAATTTTGAAACTGTATCTATCGGTACGCCATTTGAAAAGTGTTATTGTAGTAGCAAATGTGTGACGTGCTATGTGAAATGTTAGATTCTTTTTGATTTTACATAAGTCGGTTATTTCTTTTAAATATGAGTTGAGCTTTTGATTTGAAATGCTGGGAAATAATGTTTTTGTTTTCTTGGTTTTAATATGTCCTTCGTGTTTCAGAATTAACACTTCAGCAATTGGAAGTAATGGGATTTTTACTTTGTTATGTGTTTTTTGTCTATTTGTGATTTTCCACTTTCCACCATCAATACCAAACGTAATATTATCCTCGTTGAGGTTCATTACATCAACATATGATAATAAGCCTGTATAGCAACTAAAAACTAATAAATCTTTAACAAGTTCCAGCCTTTCGATTTCAAATTCTTCTTCTATATCTGTAGTTTATCTTCACTTAAAAACTCACGTTCATTTTTGATATACGTCAGCTTAAATTTTATAAAGGGATCTTTGCTAATGTTACCATTTTACGAAGTCGTTGGATATGTTTCATAACCGTATTATTTTCCATTTTCTTTTAATGATCCTCTGGAACATAAGAAAGATCAAGTCAAAAAGTTGTGGGATAGCTTAAAATAGAAGACTTTTGAAAACAAAAAAAACCTTGTAAATCATACAATTTACAAGGTTTTAGTTTCTATTGGTATTAATTTTTGTCGGGGTGGCAGGTAGCCCTCCCTATATATGTAATATTCAAATAGTTACATATTAATTTACGTCTTGGTAACCGAATAGGTAACTTATTTGATAAGAACTTTTGTTTTATTTTGATACTAAGATAATGATTTTATAAAAGAAAAACTATTTTTAATAAAATACGATGAATCCACAATCCTTTATCCAAACAGAGATAACACCGAACAACAGGTATATGATTTTTAATCAAAAAGCGGTTCTATCATATGTATTGCATATTAAAAGCCCCAACATCTATCGAGCTAATACTATGCAATGTTTTTGGGAATCTTGACCGAAAATCTCATTTTTTATTAAAAAATTCTTTGATTTTACTGGGCTACGAAGCTTTTTTACTAAAAAAAAGTGAATTGATATCCTTTTAAAACTTTTGAAACACCAATAGCCAACAATACCAATCAATACAAATCAGCCACATACTTTTTACTGTAAATTATTGCCTGTTTATAGGGCTTACGGGGCTATTTACTGTAAAAGTCAAATAGTATCTATTTGACAGGCACTACAACGGTTCAATATTCACTAAATCATATCAAATTCTATGGGTTTGCCGCAAATAAATGCCATTTTAATGGGGTTTCAAGAGGTTTTGCCGCAAATCTGAAATAAATGCAACCATTTAAAATTGGTAAATTGCTGATTTTAAGCGAAATATAAACCAGTAACATCGCGCAGCGTGTTACCCTCTTGCTTTACATTTAACGTTTGTAAGCAAACATCAAATGAAACCAGATTAAATTTATGTTTTTAGTTAATTATAAAAAGAAAAACTTATTAAAGAATAAAGGTTCATCCAAATATCAACTGTAACACAATTATCTAGAAACACATTATCTACTACTGTTAATTTTCGATTGTTAAAGAAGCTATTTTTTAATAATTTTTTTAGTTACACTCCCTTTATCTGATACTATATTTAAAAAATACATGCCTTTAGGAAATGATTTCAAATCAATTTCATTAGCTGCAAATTTATTCTCCAAAAGCAATTTTCCTGACACTGAATAAACCTTAATTTTTTCAATGACTATTCCTGTTTCTGAAAACAAATAAACCATATCATTTGTAGGATTTGGATAAATCCAAAAGTAATTTTCTGGTTGGTTTTTTACTACACTAAGTGAATTATCCACAATTTCTGTATTTACAGTGTTAGTGGTTATAGGTGAATTGTAATCAAAATATATATTTGCTTCTCCTGTAATTATATCTCCAATTTGCACATTATTTTTAGGTTTTATTTTGAAAGCTATAAAGCCATGGCTATTAGGCTCGTCATCTTGTTGAGCTGGCAATAAAATATTTTCAAAAATAAAGTCTACTAAATTACCTTCTGATAACTGGGTTAAATAAGAATGACTTGAAGACACCGGAATGAATGAATCCCAATCTAACTTATCTGCTAATAAGTCTCTAATCCTTACATTAATAGCACTAGCGGTACCATTATTTTGAAAACGAATTATATAGTGCAGATATTCACCAACTTCATCTATAGTAATTTTACTTCCTTGCAATACTTGTTTATCATTTGGATCAAAAGAGTTGACTACTCTTTGATTAAATTCAAAGGTATTATTTGAAGTATTTATGTCAGTTTCATCAGGGGTAATAATTGCTGATAACGGCAACATGTCACCAGAATTTACTGTTGAAGGGGGTTCAGTATTTAATGTTATATTTATCGTTCTACTTTCAAAAGGCAATAAATTACTATAGTTATAAGTAAGCATATTTACTGTTTGAATATCTGGTGATTTAGTTGAACCTACAAAAGATTGCAATATATTGTTAAATTGAAATGTTAAATTTCCGTCTGAAACTGTTGTCCCTATATTCTCATATATAATTTGATATACAGTATTAAAACCAGGGCGTGCTTCTGTGACCGGAAGAAGAGTAACAGACACATCATTCTCAATTGTATTTGCTGAAACGCAAAAATTAGCTGCTTTTTTCCCTTCTACCCCAATAAACTGTAATTCACTAAAATTAGGAGACATATTGAAGCGGCTATCTTCAACTTGCACATTATAAATTCCGTCTTTTTTTATGTAAAATTTATAAAAACCAACTTCATTTGTAAAACTAGTAGTCTTTATCCCCCCTACTGTTGTATTCATTTTCAAATTTCTTGCAGGAATACCAAAATCAGTACAACTATTATTCTGACTATCAAAAGAGACAAAGCCCGTTATAGCATTTCCTCCAATATCATATAAATAAATTTTCTGTGATTGATAGTAATTCGTCGCCAATCTAGTACCATCTCCTGAAAGTTCAATAACATCTGGATTAGCATACCCATCATTAGATGCTATTTCAATTCCGAAAGGTTCCCAATAAAGCCCATTATAGTCATAAACTTGCGTATAATCATTATTTGGAGTATTATCATTTATCTTTGAGTTTACTATAATTCTATTGCCTTCATCCGACAATACACCAGCTCCAGAATTAGCAAAATCACTATCCCTTTGTACCCAATCATTTCCATCGTATTTTAGAACCCTTACATAATTAAAATTTTCTGTTCCATTAGTTGCAGAAGCACTGATTGCTAAAATATTACCATTTTTAGATAATGAAACATTAGCTCCAGCAAAATCCCATTCTGTATCTCCATTCACATTGTTTCCCATTTGTATCCAATCACCAATCCCTTCATTATATTCATAAACTCCAACCTTATTACTCACTGCACCTGCAGCAGTCCCACTTTCACCAATTGCAATATGATTTCCATCTGCGGAAAATGATATTCTAGCTCCTGAATGTGCTTCAATACTAGTTCCGTTTCTAATTGGATTTCCTATCTGGATCCAACCCCCATTTTCTAATTCATAAATCTCAACCCTACCTGAACGTCCTCCAACAGATATAAATTCTGGAATACCCACTGCTACCCTTGAACCATCTGCAGATAAAGAAACCGAATAACCTAAATTGTCTTCAGATGCCCCTAGTATATCTTGACCGACTTGAACCCAAGTTCCATTATTGTAATCAAAAACTTTAACTTCTCCTCCTTCCCCATTACTTGGAGGATATCCAGTGACTGTTTTACCATAATTATGAGGGGCACCTATTGCCAGTCTATCTCCAGAATCAGACAATGAAATAGAGCTACCAAACCAATCATCATCTGATTCTCCTATAAATGTCTCTCCTTTTTTTATAAATTCGTTATTAATATAATCATAAACCTCTACATAACCTGGGCCTGTAAATGATTCTCTATTTGATACTCCAACTGCTATCACACTACCATCCTTATTAAAAGATAATGATCTTGTGGTGGGAAAACCAACCGCATCAACATTTAATTCATTTTCTATTGTAATGTTAGATGTTAAACAGAAATTTAAGGCTTCAATATTTCCAAAATCTTCAAACGAAACTTCTTTAGTATCAGTAAAATCTAAATAATCAAATTTATTTTGTGAATCCATAGAAACACTATAATTCCCACTACTTGTTAAGAGGGAATAACTGCCATCTACGTCAGTATACGTAGAGATCATTTCATTTCCTTTTATAGCAGAAACCTTAATACTATCTAAAGGAATTGACTCTGAAAAGCAACCATTATTTCCAAAATCAGCGGATATTTTTCCCGAAATCTCATTAAAATTCACTTTATAAACCTGATTGACATATTGTGCCCCAATTCTATTTTGAAATATTAAAGTTGTACCATCTTTTGATAGGGAAATAGATTGACTGCTTTGCCCGCTATTATTTATGATATCATTAAATTTGACCCAACCTCCATCAGGCTCTGAGTATTTGTATATTTTTATAAAACCAGAAGAACTTCTAGACAATGTCACACCACTAACAAACTCTTTCCCGTCTCCAGACAAAGATACCGATGTTCCAAAAGCATGATTACTTTTTTCTCCATCTATATCTTGCCCAACTTGAACCCAATTAGAATTATTATACTTATAAATTCTTGTCTGTCCCGAGGAAGTATATCCATTTTCATCATTTCCATAAGCTCCAATAGCAACTGTTAATCCATCATTTGAAACTGAAACTGAGCTTCCAGAATAATCGCCAATTCTTTCACCAACAATATCACTACCTAATTGTTCCCAAATATTTGTTGACTCGTTGTAGTTAAAAACCCTAACAACACCTATACCTCTATAATGTCCAGAGCCCCCAACGGCTAATCTATAACCATCACTTGAAATAGAGACTGATTCTCCTAATTTATCTCCATTGCCAATAAAATCCACCCCCCCTATAATATTTTGACCTATTTGTTGCCATTCATTATTAACAAACCTATATACACGGGTATACCCTACATTTTTCCCATTTTCATCTTTTTTATTTGGAGCACCTAAAGCAATTATTAATCCGTCACTAGAAAATGACATTGAGGAGCCTGAGATATCAGTACTATTTTCTCCACTTATAATACTACCTAATTGAATCCATTCAGTTCCATTAAATTGATAAATTCTCACATGCCCATAGCTATAAGAAATTTCAGCAGTTTTATTAGAATAAACCGCAATACGACTACCGTCACCAGACATTGTAACGGAAGCACCAAACCCATCTCCACTTATATCACCATAAATTGTTTGACCTAATTGAATCCAACTTCCATTGATATATTCAAAAACCCTTACTTCATTTATTTGATTATAGCCATTCGGCCCAACGTAACTTGTAACCACTCTCGAACCATCAGACGAAGTTGAAACAGAAGTTCCAAAATTTTCTGAATTAATTTCTCCAAAAAATATATTTTCTCCAATTTGGACTTGTGCATTTATATTAACACTCCAAATAAAAGCTAACAACAATAATAAAAAAGATTTTTTTTTCATATTTATTTTAACTTAGGATTTATCAGACAAACAAAGGAAAGGTAAAAAAGGCTTATATAAAAGATTTTTTAGGTTTATTTGAAGTACTTAACTTACATCCCGAATTTAAGGTGTTTAATCGGCTACTTTTATAAAAATTTAGCTTCTCCATTAAAAAATAGGGAAGCTAACCAATTTCCTTCAACCTTTTCATTTCTTGACTATTTTTCACTAACATCCAATTAAAAAGTTGACAACTTGTCAAGTTTATTATAGACTAAAACAGATAGATAAACAATCGTAATTGTTTATCTTTGATTTATTATTAATTAAAACAAAATTATGATTTTAGGAGTTTCAGAATGGCTAAGTGGTAAATTGGGATGGAAAACATCACATATCCGTATTGCTTTTGTTGTATCAGTATTATTCTTTGGAGCTGGTATTGGACTTTATTTAATTCTTTGGATAGTTAAAATGTTTTCAAAATAAGAGTAAAGGAAAGCTATTTACTTCCCTTTAATCTAGTCATTTCTAAACTACTAATCCTCTTCTCAACAACTTTTCCATAACTCTCCTGTGTTGTTTGTGTTTTACTCTGTTCTCATAGACTACTAACTATCTCCATTAGCAGATTATTAAACAGCTATACTATTATCTACAACAGTAAAACGTCTTTCAAAGTCTGTAGGATTAATAAATCAAACTCTAAACACATTTCTTAGTATACATACTTTACATTATATCTATATTTTACTCTTTTTAACAAATTTTAATCAAAATTGACTTACATAATTTTTTATTTATAAGAATAGTCTATATATTTGTTATAAGAAATATTCTTTATTCTTTTATGAAAACAAATCTACTCCACTCCTACTAATCTTATTTCAATATTCACAAATATTAATGTACAAGTATAAAAAACTAAAACCATTTTATCTGCCAATTTTATGGAGGCAATGATAGATACGCTTTCTTCATATAAAGTTAGCGGAAAACTTGTTTGGTTTGAAAACTTAGATAAAGACAGATGTTTTGAACCTACAGATATATTGATCAAACAAGGAGTAAAATATCTATTATGAAAAAAACAAAAAATTATTCTATTTTAATTATTTCTATTTTAACACTAGCTCTTTTTACGTCTTGTGGAGCCATAGTAAAAGGAAAAGCTAATAAGTATTTAACCGAAGAAAAAGGAGCAATTCCACCTGAATTTGGGAAAGAAAATACAACCTTACTATTCATTACTCATAAAAGAAGTTATAATAAATATTTAAAAAAAAATGTCAAAAAAAGGTTTAAAGGTAATTACGAAATTATTTCCTCTAATGAGTTAAATGCTAATGACAAATACCAAGATATAATCAAATATAGGTATGTCTTTGATTATGATTACAGATCCTATTCTTACACAAAATCTGATCTGTCTCCTGGCACTGGACAAGTGAAAAAATTCTATATTTTAGATAGAAAAAACAACAAAAGGTTTGCTAGCAAAATGACATCTTCTTATTGGAGTAAACTTCAAAAAGTATATCTTAAAAAATTAAATGAAAAATTAATGTTAAAATAAATTCAATTAGAAATCTAAAACCTACTTTATGAATACACTAAAGAACTCCTTTGTTTTTATCACTTCCATCTTAATTTTGTTATTTTTTGCTTGTACTAAGGGAGATAATAATTTAAAGAAAGAACTAGAAGCACCAACCTTAAGTACTATTGATGTCTCTAATATAACTTCAAATTCAATCCAAAGCGGAGGAATGAATATTAATAACAGAGAGTCAGACATCATAGATAAAGGCTTATGTTGGAGCTTAAATCCTAATCCAACTATTAATGACTTTAAACTAAGTAGTGGTAACAGTGTTGATGATTTTAATTTAGAGATAACCGACCTTGAAGAAGATACAGATTATTATGTTAGAGCATATGCCACTAATGATGCTGGAACAGGGTATGGAAATGAACTTACCTTCACAACTTATATTAATACACCCTGTTCTCCTCAAGATAATAGTATAATTTTTGATTCTTCTACTAAGAATCTAGGTAGTTCAACCTACAGCACTATTGACTTATTTTACGGTGACTTTGGAGTGAAATCCAATAGTCTTGAAGGAGACCTTAGTATTGAATTCTCAACACCGCCAGAAAATGGCGTTTACCCTATATCATCTGATCCTTTTAATATGATTTCATCAGAATGTATTGTAACAGGAGTATTTAAAATACCTGGTGATTTTACAAGTAATAGATATACAGCTAACTCTGGAACAAATGCAGTAGTTTACGTTGAAAAAACGGGAACAGATCAATATTCAATGACCTTTTGTGATTTGAGTTTTTCTTCAGGATCTACTTCATTTACATTTAGTAGCTCAAATGGTAATTTAACCACTACATTTTAGAATGATTTCAATACACTTTAATAATGCCTCATTATTAAACTCAAAAAGGCAAGTGATGCTTTAACTTTAGCAACGGATAGTTATAATCTAAAATAAATGAAAAAGAATTTTACACTGTGTTTTGTTTTATTACCAATTATGTTATTAGCGCAAGGCACTAAGTTTGGAGCTACAATTGGAGCTACAAATTACATATCTGACACTAATTATCTTTTTTCAAAATCTGGTACTGGTTTTACTGTCGGACTTATGGTCAATAGACAATATAATGACCGTTCATCTTTAATTCTAGAAATAAACTACAATGAGCATCATTTTAAACTCACAGGTAGAGAAAATGAACAGTCAACCCCTGAATACATTAAGTTTAAATTGCCTGAATTTAGCATCCCACTTATTTATAACTATAACTATTTACTTCTTGATGATTTTAAATTAGGGGTAAGCGCTGGGCCTTCTTTGCATTTTATGCATGATATTCTTTTAGTAGATGAATCTAAAGCAGGGTACTTATTAGATCCTTTTGGAGTGTTTCCACATGAATTACAGTTTGATACGTATAGCAGCAAAGGGGATATTTCATTTAATTTATTTTTAGCTTTAGGTTTGAGCGCTCAATATAAAGATAACATAATGGCTAACTTAAGGTATTATTATGGCATTACAGACCCTTACAGAAGGTCTCCAGTATATTCTACTGTAGTAGATATTTCAGGGAAAGATTCCTATTTCTCATTAACTATAACTTATTTTTTTTAATTCAACATAAATATAATCAGCCATGAAATTTAAAAAGCCTTATATACTATTTGTTGTTGTTTTATTAATTCCAATTATTTTATTTGCACAAGTTCGAGTTGGAGATTTCAACATATCAATGTATAAATTTAATAAATTAAAGAAGAAAACTGTTAATCAATTTAAAGACAAAACTACTAAGTTTATTTTGCCAGATTTTTATTCAAAAGAAGAATATGAAAATATACTAAAGGAGGTTTGGGATGTCACACCTTATGAAGTTATTTTATTAAAAGACTTTGATGAAAATCAAATTAAAGAAGGTGATGCCTTAGCTCAATTTGTTTCAAGATATTATAGTAGATCTGGAGGAATGGATGGGGCTACTAGTTACAGGTATTTTTGTTTTTTAGATTTTATGGTTGTAGATGGAATTAAGAAAAAACAAAGCAAAAATAAATTGAAATGGGATGTTTCAAGAATTGGAGCAATTTATTTTAATAGAGATATTTCTTTTGACTTGCCCTTTTCCTTAATTTATTACAAAGATGGAGATGATTTTTTCCCTCCCGTTGGAAAGAAAGAATATCTATCTAATTTTAGGTTAGGTTACTTGAAAAATTATTTTCAGTTAATGAACAGGTCAATAAAAAATGAAGAATCAAGAGATATTTATGATGATTTTATAAATCCTGAACTAAAAAATTTGAAAAAATCAATCTTATACATTATTAATAAACCTTTTGAGTCACTAATGAAAAACTATTCTTACAAATATGAATTAGTAGATTATGAAAAGATTGAAGAAATGATAATGAACAAAGGTTCACTTGATTTTTATTATCTCACATATATACAAATACACGCGACTAAAGTAACAATAATAGTAAATGGTAAAACAGGAAATATAGTCTACCAAAATAAGGAATATACTTCTAATAAGGCAAAAGAAAAAGATATTAAGAATATTAATTCTGCAATTAAAAAACTTAATAAGTAGAAAGTGTTATAGGTATTAAACTTAGTGTTGCTCATTTTTGGAAACACATACTCACTAACTACATCAAAATACTTGTCCTTAATCTCCTTGGTTTTTGGTAACATTGGCACTTTATAGGTTCTAGTTGTTTTATTTCTATAAATGTTTAGCCACAACTCACCATCAAATTCAGTAGTAATGTTCTGCTTCTTTAAATTAGCCATTTCTTTAAACCCCAGTCCAGTATAAAAACAAAACACAAACATGTCTTTAATCTGTTGTATTCTTTTGATTTTAAATTGGTTTTTTCAAGCTTTTTAAACTGTTCTGGTGATAGAAATAACACTTCTTTTTTAACTCTTTTAGCCTTGTACAACATAAATGGGTCTTTAGCTAAATAATCTTCAGCTACGGCATATCTAATCACCTTTCTAAACCTCTGTATAGCCTTATTTAATGTGCTTTGTTGGAACTTTTTTTCTGTCTTACGGAAATATAAAACTGCTTTTAAGAGTCATAAATAAATACAAAAATTATGAGTTTGATTTTGTGAATCCTTTTGACATCTGGTTGAATTTAAAAACCAATTCGCTTTTTGTATTCTAAAATCGTTGCTCTAATCGCTCCATATCCTCGCTCACCTTTCTTTCTATCACTTTGGCATAAATCTGGGTCGTTGTGATCTTTGAGTGCCCCAATAGCTTTGATACGGTCTCTATAGGCACACCATTGCTCAGGGTTACCGTTGTTGCAAAGGTATGCCGTGCTATGTAGAAGGTCAGGTTCTTTTGTATACTACAGACATCGGCTATCTCCTTTAGGTAAGAGTTGAGTTTTTGATTCGAGATTGTTGGAAACAACGTCTGTTTGTTTATCCTGTTTGGATGGCTTTCATACTTTTTAATTATGTCCAGTGCTTTTGATAGTATTGGGATTTTAACTGGAACATTCGTCTTTTCTCTTTTCGAATATATCCATTGTTTGCCATCTATCCCTTTACATATATTATCGGTCGTTAAGTTCATCACATCGCCATAGGACAGTCCTGTATAGCAACTGAACACGAACAGATCCTTTATCAGTTGCAACCTTTGGATCATGAACACTTTGTTTTCTATGCTTTGAAGTTCTTCCAAGGTCAAGAAACCTCTTTCCTTTTTTTCATATTTTGCCTCAAACTTTATAAAGGGGTCTTTGTCCAACCATTCCATTTTAAATGCCAGACTGACCATTTTCCGTAACCTTTCAATATGTTTCATAACCGTGTTATCCCATATTGTTCTGATGCCTTAAAAAGCGTTCAAAATCTATGATAAACTTATATCCCAGTTCGAATAAGAACATATCGGTTGTTTTGTGTTTTTCCTTTAGAAAAAGTAGGATATACTTATGGGTGGTATAATAGTTCTTTTGTGTGCCCCATCGTAAAGTGTCTTTCATGTGGGTGTTATGGTATTCTATGATATCCGTTAGGGAATGTCGGGTTTCTGCATTCCCTAAAAAATGGGCTTTGATAATGTCAGAGGTCACTAACCTGTTACTGCTTTGTAGCTTTTGGTAACATTCGAACAGTCTTACATAAACTTGCTCTAGGTAGGCATTAATAAATTTGTTTGATTCGCATGTGCCTTTCAGCCTGTTCTTTGCAGTGTCCCAATCTGAAATAAGTACTTTTTGTTTTAGGGACAGTTCTGAGCGTTTTCCGTTTACCGTGATTCTGGCATAAAGGGATCAAGACTAATTGTTGTGGGATAGCTTAAAATAGAAGACCTTTGAAAACAAAAAAAACCTTGTAAATCATACAATTTACAAGGTTTTAGTTTCTATTGGTATTAATTTTGTCGGGGTGGCAGGATTCGAACCTGCGACCTCCGCGTCCCAAACGCGGCGCGATAACCGGGCTACGCTACACCCCGAATTGGTTACCTGTAACGGATTGCAAATATACTTTATTTATTCATTTTTCAAATTATTTTTTAAAAAAATGTTCGACAAAGAATAAGACTGGATAATAATTTAAAATCTATAATTTAGTAATCTGTTTAAAATTATATTTCATCACTGTGTATTTTAACAAAAAACTATTAACCATTATGAGTATTTGCATGGTGTTATTCAGTCATGCTCAAATAAAAATAATTGATAGTGATAGCAAAGAGATTTTATATGATGTAACTATAATTAACACCGAAACTAATGATTCTATAAACTCAAAATCAACCAATTTTGTAGAAATACCTAAAACAGGAAAATATATTATTAGTAAAGAAAACTATATTAAAAAGCTTGTAGAATTAAAAAATAACAAATATTATATTATTCCATTAAGCATCAATAATTCAGAATTAAATGAAATTATTATTAATGCGAATCATATTCCTAAAAAACTAAAAAAGTCTACAAAATCAATTAGCATTATTTCATTAAAAGATATAGAACGCTCAAATAATATAAATTTCGCTCCCATTTTAAATAGAACTCCTGGAGTTTTTATGCAAAGCGGCTCACTTAACACGAACAGAATCACTATTAGAGGAATTGGGTCAAGGAATTTATTTGGCACAGCAAAAATAAGAGCCTATTTCAAGGATATTCCATTAACTAATGGTAATGGAGAAACCAATATTGAAGATTTTGAATTAGCATCTATATCACGTTTTGAGATTATTAAAGGAGCAACCTCAAGCGAATATGGTGCTGGACTTGGCGGAACCATTAGCATAACTCCAAAAAATGCTTACTTAAACACATCGCATATTAATAGTGATTTAATAATAGGCTCTTTCGGATTAAAAAAAGGCATCATTAATTTAAATCACGGTACAACCAAAAACAGTTACAGAGCTATTTACAGTAATACCCATAGCGATGGCTATCGAGAAAACAATGAATACAACAGGCAAACATTTACTTTTAGCTCCAATCATTTTTCAACAAAAAAAGATGAAATTTCATTTTTAGCTAGTTATGTTGATTTAAAAGCTTTCATTCCAAGTTCTATAAACCAATCAGTATATTTAAACAACCCTAAGTCTGCTGCCTTTACATGGAAACTATCTCAAGGTTTTGAAGATTCTAAAAGAGGTGTTTTTGGCTTATCATGGAAGCATGAATATTCTAATAATTTAAAGCAAATAACAAGTACTTTCTCTTCTTTTAGAAATGGTTATGAACCAAGACCCTTCAATATTTTAAAAGAAAATACTTTTGGAATTGGTATCCGTTCAAGGTTATTAGGGCAAATAAAACTTTTTAACAAAAAAGTAGATTACACTTTTGGTGGTGAACTTTTCAAAGACAATTATAAATACAAAACTTTTGATAACCTATATGAAAATTTTCCTCCTAATACAGGAAGTGTGGAAGGTTTAGAATTATCGAATTTTAAAGAAAATAGAGCATATTACAATGTGTTTTTTGAAACTAATTATGAGTTTTCAGAAAAAACCACGCTTTCTATTGGTTTAAACTTAAATAAAACGTCTTATAAATTAGATGATAGATTTACGGTTTCAGAAACTAATTTAGACCAATCAGGGAGTTATAAATTCAAAAATATCTTATCACCAAAATTTGGCATATCTCATTTAATTTCTAATAATATTAGTGTTTATTCAAATGTAAGTCACGGCTTCTCTCCTATTACTTTATCAGAAACTTTATTGCCAAACGGACAAATAAACACTAATTTAAAACCTGAGACTGGTTGGAATTATGAAATAGGAACTCGAGGTTCTCTACTCAATAAAAAACTACAGTTTAATTTTGCTATATTTCGATTAAACATTAAAAACCTTTTAGTTTCTAGACGGGCTAGTGAAGATCAGTTTATTGGCATAAACGCAGGCAAAACACAACATGATGGATTAGAGATATCTTTAAATTATAAATGGATAGCAAACAAAGTCCTAAAAATAAATAGCTTTACAAATTTCACATTAAATAACTTTATTTTCAAAGAGTTTATTAATGATGAAAACAACTTTTCAGGAAATGATTTAACTGGAGTTCCCTCTGAAATTTTTAACGCTGGTATTGATATTGAATCCGCTTTCGGATTATATGGAAACATAAACTTTCAGCATGTAGGTAGTATGCCTATTACAGATTCTAATAGTCTATATTCAAATAGTTACAACCTAACAAATCTTAAGTTTGGATTTGAAAAAACCCTCAATAAAAAGCTAAAATTGAATCTTTATATTGGTTTAAACAATATCTTTAATAAAAAATATACCTCTCAAACATTAATAAATGCTTCTGGATTTGGAGGCTCCGCACCTCGATACTATTACCCAGGAAATCCTATTAATTATTTTTCAGGCTTAAATATAAATTATATTTTTTAATGTAACTTTAAATCAAAAAAATCATGGAGAAACAGATTTATTCATTACTTATAATACTAATTAGCTTTTCTGCATGTGCACAACAAACAGATTCTGAAATAAAAGCAGAAGACCCAATAAATGTAAATTACACAACAGAAGTTGTTGTACCAGATTTAAACATTCCGTGGGGCATGGTGTTTTTACCCGATGGCAGCATGCTTATCACCGAAAAAACAGGCGAAATCATTCACTTTAAAGATGGCAAAAAAACAACTATCAATGGCGTTCCAGAAATTTATGTTCGCGGTCAAGGAGGTTTAATGGATATTGAATTACACCCTAATTACGAAAGTAATGGATGGATATATTTATCATACGCTTCGTCTGAAGGCGAAGGAGATGGTGGTAACACAGCAATAATGAGAGCTAAATTAGAGAACAACACTTTAGTTTATAAAAAAGTACTTTATAAAGCAGAACCAAACTCAAAAAAGGGACAACATTTTGGCTCTCGAATTGAGTTTGATAACGAAGGTTACTTATATTTTTCAATTGGTGAACGCGGACAGCGAGATATTAATCCGCAAGATATTACTAGAGATTGTGGTAAAATATATAGGTTAAATGATGACGGAAGTATTCCTTCAGACAATCCATTTGTAAATACAGAAAATGCAAAAAAAGCTATTTTTAGTTACGGACATAGAAACCCACAAGGCATGGCAAAAAATCCAATTACGGGAGCTATTTGGATAAATGAACATGGCCCAAAAGGTGGCGACGAAATAAATATTATAGAAAAAGGAAAAAACTTTGGATGGCCCGTTATTTCCTATGGCATTAATTATGACGGAACTCCTTTTACTGATATTACAGAAAAAAAAGGTATGGAACAGCCTCTTTTTTATTGGGTACCATCTATTGCTCCAAGCGGAATGACTTTTATTACATCAAACATATATCCTGAATGGAAAGGAAGTATTTTAGTTGGTTCATTAAAATTTTCCTATTTAGAACGATTAGAACTAAAAAACAATAAAGTTATAAAACGCGAAAAACTATTGAAAGATATAGGGCGAGTTAGAAATGTAATTCAAGGTCCAGACGGATATATTTATGTCGCTATAGAAGGAAAAGGTATCATAAAAATAATTCCAAAGAAATAAACACATGAGAATATTTTTTTTAAGCTTAATTGCAACTATATCATTGTCATGCAAATCTCAAAACAACAATTTAAAAGCAAGCATAGATAGAGGTAGCGAAATATATACCGATTTTTGTATGGTTTGCCATTTACCAAATGGAACTGGAATAAAAAATGTCTATCCGCCACTTGCAAATTCAGACTATTTATTAAAAAATAGAGAAGCCAGCATTAAAGCCATTAAATTTGGATTAAATGGAGCTATAACAGTTAATAACCTAACATATAATAATGCTATGGCTGTTTTAGGATTAAGTGACGATGAAGTTGCAGATGTTGTGAATTATATTTCAAACAGCTGGGGTAATAAAAACGATAATATAGTTACAGAAGAAGAAGTTTCGAAAATTAAAAAATAAAAACGATTCCACTTATAAAACTATACATTTAACTAACTTTGTAAAAAAGCTAATTAAATAACATATCATGCTAATTATAGGAATTGCAGGTGGTACTGGCTGCGGAAAAACTACGGTTGTAAACCAAATATTAAATGAACTTCCTGAAGGAGAAGTAGGTATCATTTCTCAAGATTCTTATTATAATGACACCACTCATTTATCATATGAAGAACGTGTTAAAATAAATTTTGACCATCCTAGATCGATAGATTTTAACCTTTTAACAAGTCACCTAAAAAATTTAAAAAACAATGAATCAATACACCAACCTGTGTATTCATTCGTTAAACATAACAGAACAGGTGATACTATTTTAACACACCCTAGAAAAGTAATGATTGTTGAAGGTATTTTAATATTAACAAATCCTGAATTACGAGATCTTTTTGATATTAAAATATTTGTGCATGCTGATACTGATGAACGATTAATACGTAGATTAAAACGAGATATAGCAGAACGTGGCAGAGATATAAATGAAGTTTTAACAAGATACCAAACAACGTTAAAACCCATGCACGATCAGTTTATTGAACCTATGAAAGAGTACGCAGATATAATAATACCAAACAATAAATATAATACGGTTGCAATAGATATTGTTCGCACCATTATAAACGAAAAACTATAAGTGGCAAAATTCAATAAAAATAAATACTTAAAACCATTTAAAAACTGGTACATTTTAATTCTAGCAATTTTTGCTGTTTGGATGATTTTTTTCGATGCCAATTCTTGGTTTATTCACAACGAATTGAATAATGATATTAACGATCTAGAAGCTGAAAAAAAATATTACGAAAGAGAAATTGAAAAAGACAAAAAAGCTATAAAAAAACTAAGCACAGAAGAAGGTTTAGAGAAATTTGCTCGCGAAGAATATTATATGAAACGCGACAATGAGGAAATTTTTATAATTGAATACGAAGATAGTTTAAAAGCAAAGTAAAATGACTAAACGGTTATTTAATGAATTTGATTCGGTTTCATTAAAACAATGGAAGCAAAAAATTCAGTTTGACTTAAAAGGTGCTGATTATAATGATACCCTTATTTGGAAAACAGCTGAAGATATTTTGGTAAAACCATTTTATCATGCCAATGATTTTAATGAACTTCCAAAACCATCAAACACCAAAACAACTGCATGGGAAATTTGTCAATCTATTTACGTAGCTAATGTTGAAAAATCAAACCTAAAAGCACTTAGCTCTATAAAAAAAGGTGCTAATAGCATCAAATTCATAATTCCTTCTGAAACAATTTCTATTGAAAGTTTATTAGAAAACATCGATTTAAACAGTATTTCGATTTATTTAGAATTACACTTTTTATCTGTCGATTTTATTAAAAAAAATAGTTTGCTTACAGCGAAAGCAAAAGTATTTTATAATACAGATATTATTGGAAATCTTGCAAAAACAGGAAACTGGTACAATACTATTAAAAATGACTTTTCGCAATTTGAATCTATAATAAAACAAACTAAATCTTTTAGTATCGATGTAGCTTTATACCAAAATGCAGGAGCAACTATTGTACAACAATTAGGCTATGCCTTAGCACATGCAAACGAATATTTAAATCATTTAGAAACGCTTCTTAGTCTTGAAGAGAAACAATCAATTAACATCAATTTTAACATTGCTATTGGCTCTAATTACTTTTTCGAAATTGCAAAACTACGAGCGCTTCGCTTACTTTGGAAAGCATTAGCTTCAAAATATCAAATAAATACTAATTGCCACATTATAGCAACTCCATCAATACGTAATAAAACATTATACGATTACAACACCAACATGCTTAGAACCACCACAGAGTGCATGAGTGCTATTTTAGGTGGGGCTAATACTATTTATAATTTACCTTACGATGCTATATTTCATAAGGACAATGAATTTGGTGAACGCATTGCCAGAAATCAATTATTAATTTTAAAGCATGAAAGCTATTTTGATAAAATTGACAATCCTACAGATGGCGCTTACTATATTGAATCACTAACAAATCAATTAGCCGAAAAAGCTTTAGATTTATTTAAAAACATTGAAACAGGTGGAGGTTTTTTAAAACAATTAAAAGAAGGTATTATACAACGAAAAATTAAAGAAAGTGCAGCAAAAGAACAACAACTTTTTGACGCAGGAGAAAATATATTATTAGGCACTAACAAACATACCAACCCTAATGATAAGATGAAACATGATTTAGAAATATACCCTTTTGTAAAAACAAATCAAAGAAAAACATTGATTGAACCTATAATAGAAAAACGATTATCAGAAATATTAGAACAAAAACGATTAAAAAATGAAAATTAACTTAAAACACATGAAATCAAATTTAAAACTTATCACATTATTTCTAGGAATTACTTTACTAAGTTGTAAAAATGAAAACAAACTACCAGAATTTAAATACAGTGAAAAACCAATTGCTTTAACGTGTAATGATCTAAATTCAAAATTATATAATGAGGCACTGTATTCTTTTGAGAATGATATCTTAACTTTTTATAGCAAAAACAAACCAAACCCGTCTTTAATTCAAGCTTACAGCCAATTTATTAGAAATGCTAGCTACGGAAGAGCGAAATATGAAGACATCGTTTCTGAACACACTTTAAATATTTTTAAGGCGCTAAAACTAGACAACGATTTATGGGATGCTAACAATACAAAAAGTCATTTAAACTATAATAGTAAAGTTATAAAATGTATAGCAGACAACATAAAAGATAAAAACTTAAAAACAACATTTAAAGCGCTCTTATCAACAAATAGTATGAGCCCAAAGTTATTTGCTGCACCACTAAATACAAAATACAGAAATGTACTTTCTGATAAATTTTTAGCATCTTACGTAGCTTTCGATTTATTTTATGCTAATCTATTTAATGTAGATTTTTCAAAAGTAAATTCTGAGAAACCTGCCGAAAAAGTTAATTCTAATAACGTACCTCAAAAATAAAGATTGATTATTACTAAAAATGGTTTTATACCTTTAAAAGTAAATAACACCATCAAAAAGAGGTTGTCTAAAAAGCACAGTTCCACATCATGCTTTTTAGACAACCTCTTCTAAATAATATACAACAATAATCAATCTACTTTTTTATCTCCTCTTTTAATATCATATTCAACAAAATCTCCTGCATTAACTACAGTCCACTTATCAAAGGTTTTAAAATACTTTTTAATAACTTTATTTACATCTTCAACAGTTAAACTTGTTACTTTGTCTTCAATAGCTTTATAAAACATCATATCTCTATCGTAATACAAATTATTATTTATTAACGACGACAACTCATTGTCTTTTGCTCTAGAAACATTTTCTCCTTGAACCCAACTAGTTATTGCTACCTTAAGTTCTTCCTCTGTTATACCATCTTTAATGAAACGCTCAATTTCCTCACTAAATCCTTTTTGAACTTTTAATGCATTTTCTGGAGCATAAATGGCGTAAACTGTAATAGAGGATTTTTTATTTTCAGAATCCAAATCAACACTAACATAGCCTCCTGCACCATAACTAACTCCATCTTTTTGGCGAAGTCTACCTGCTATTCTAGAATTTAAAAAACCTCCTCCAAAAATAGAACTGGCAACTTGAAGTGCCGCATAATCTTCATCTGCTTGACTAGCTTCAAAAGACATACTTCCAATACTAATAGCATTTTTCTTATCTGGAGTTTTAATTTTTTCATTTACAGGCGTATTTAGGCTAAACTTATCAGCTACGGGTGTATATGGTAAATTAGTTTTAAAATCAGCAAATTCTTTTTCGAAATAAGCTTTCAAAGCTTCTTCGTCTATATTACCTATTGCTACCAGAGTTGCGCTGTTAGAAATCCCATAAAAAGTATCATAGTACTCTTGCATTGCTTCAACTGTAACAGCATTTATATCTTCAATATCTTCTTCTATTGTATTTACGTGTAAAGGATGTCCTTTTTTATACTTTTGGTTTAACAATCTTATCTTTTTGCTTGCCAAATAATTAGGTTCTGTTTTATTTTTTTCGATACTTGCTAATTCCTCTGTTTTAAGCTTTTCAAGCTCTACCTCATCAAACTTAGGATTTTTAAGCATATCTGTCATTAACGCTAAAGTCTCAGTAAGATATTCTTCCGTAGTACTAATCATAACGTTAACTTTTCCATTTGAACCATTAAAACGAATGGATGATTTTAAAGTACTTAATTTATCTTCAATATCTTGTCTTGAATTATTTTGAGTCCCTTTATTAAGCATACTTGCCGTATAACTAGCTATTTTTCCCTTATTCATCAAATCATCTACATTTCCATTTCTTAGCATAAAACTTAAATTTACCGTTTTTCCTCGGTTATCTTTTTTAATGAATCCATACTCTATTGGTGTTTTTTCTAGTTTACCAGAATGTAATCTATTCTGTATATTTTTATAAGACACATCAAAAGCCTCTCCAGCTCCATAACCTTCTTTCCCTTTATAAGACTTTACTAATTCATCTAAACCTTCGGTATGTTCAATTTCTACTCGAATAGGCTTCTTGCTAGGTATAAAGTACCCAATGGTTCTATTTGTATTTATTAAATAGCGGTTTGCAGCTGCATTAACTTTTTCAACAGTCATACCTTCAACGCGATCTCTTTGAATAAAAGCTAAACGCCAATCTCCTGCTCCAATAAATTCACTCATATAAGTTCCTAAATAATTAGAGTCTCTTGCAATTTGGTCATATTGCTTTAATAAATTTGCCTTTGCCCGTTTTAATTCTTCAGCAGTTACTGGGTTGTTTTTAAAATCATCTAATACATTTAACAGTATACTTTCTGCTTCTTGTAAAGATTTATCTGAAGGCACATCTACATTAAAATACAAAAAAGAAGGCTCTTTTGTAAATGGAGCGTAAGACCATAATGATGATGCTTTTTTACCATCAATTAATGCTTTATACAACCTTCCCGAAGGCTGATCTGTTAAAATATTCTCTAAAACTACCATAGCCGCATAATCTTCGTGAGATCCTGCAGGCGTATGATACATGGATGAAACAATTTGCAAGTCTCCTACTCTACTCAACGCCACTCTTTTTTCGCCATCTTGAGCAGGCTCTATTGTTGGAATATCTCTTAATGGAGTCTCTGGTTTTTTAATTCCTGCAAATTTTTTCTCTATAAGTGCCAACATTTTCTCTGTTTCAAACTTCCCAGTAACCATTAAAACAGCATTATCTGGTCTATAATATTTTTTATAAAAAGCTTGTAAATTATCTATTGGAACACGTTCTATGTCAGACCTATTACCAATAGTCGATTTACCATAATTATGCCATAAAAAACCAGCACTAATAACTTTTTGCATGAGCACTCTAGTGGGTGAATTTTCGCCACTTTCAAATTCATTTCTAACTACAGAGAATTCAGATTCTAAATCTTTTTTTGCTATATATGAATTTACCATTCTATCAGCTTCTAAATCTAAAGCCCAATCTAAATTTTCGTCATTGGCATTAAACGTTTCAAAATAGTTTGTACGATCATAATAAGTTGTTCCATTAGGTCTAGCACCATGAGCCGTTAACTCTTTGGGAATATCTGGATGATTTGGGGTTCCTTTAAATACCATATGCTCTAACAAATGAGCCATACCTTTTTCGCCGTAACCTTCATGACGTGATCCTACTTTGTAAGTGATATTTACAGTAATAGTCTGTGAAGAATTATCTGGAAACAGTAAAACTTTTAAACCATTATCAAGCATATACTCAGTTATACCTTCAACTTTAGCTGTCTGCTTTAATTGTGCTTCTGCAGTAAAACTTACTACGAGGGCTAATAATAAAATTGTAAAAATTTGATTGATGTTTTTCATGTATTTCTATTTATTGATTTTCAATTGTCACATGTAACACCCATAATAGTCATGCTTCTACTTGACTAAATTTATATTTATGGATGTTTCATAATATATTATTTCACTAAAAACACTAAATGTAGGAATTTAACATCTAAAAAACAGTTAAAGTAATTATAAATTTAAATTAAGACACTTGTTATTATCTAGATGATTAGTAAATCCTTTTTCTGTTTACCGATTTGTTAACAAGTTCCATTTTTATTCCTCATAAATAATCGTATTTTTACCGTTAATAAAACCAAATCATTTAATGGGTAAAATCATTGCAATTGCAAACCAAAAAGGAGGTGTTGGAAAAACTACAACATCTATAAACCTTGCAGCTTCACTTGGCGTTCTAGAAAAAAAAGTATTACTTATTGATGCTGACCCTCAAGCAAATGCGACTTCTGGAATTGGAATAGATGTCGAATCTGTAGAAACAGGAACCTACCAGCTTTTAGAACATTCAAGCTCTGCTAAAGATGCTGTTGTAAAAACAGAAACTCCTAACTTAGATATTATTCCAGCACATATTGACTTAGTTGCTATTGAAATAGAACTTGTTGATAAAGACGAACGGGAATATATGATGAAAAAGTCGTTAATAGATATAAAGAACGATTATGATTACATAATAATTGATTGCGCACCATCTTTAGGACTTTTAACGCTAAACGCTTTAACTGCTGCTGATGCTGTAATAATTCCTATTCAGTGTGAATATTTTGCATTAGAAGGTTTAGGAAAATTATTAAATACGATTAAAAGTGTTCAAAAAATTCATAATCCAGAATTAGACATAGAAGGCTTATTACTTACCATGTACGATTCGCGTTTACGATTATCAAACCAAGTAGTTGAAGAAGTACAAAAACACTTTAACGATATGGTTTTTCAAACTATTATACAGCGTAACGTACGTTTAAGTGAGGCTCCTAGCTATGGCGAAAGCATAATTAATTATGATGCTGCTAGTAAAGGAGCTACTAATTACTTAAGTTTGGCAAAAGAAATTATCAATAAAAACATCTAAATTATGGCTAAGGCAACCAAAAAACAGGCTTTAGGTAGAGGTTTATCGGCTCTTTTAAGCGACCCTAGCAACGACATACAATCTGTTCAAGATAAAAATGCTGATAAAGTTATTGGTAATATTGTTGAATTAGATATTGATTTTATTGAAGTTAATCCATTTCAACCTCGAACTAATTTTAGTGAAGAATCATTACGAGAACTAGCTTCTTCTATTAAAGAACTAGGTATTATTCAGCCTATAACCGTTAGAAAACTAGGATTTAACAAATATCAATTAGTTTCTGGAGAGCGTCGTTTTAGAGCGTCTAAATTATTAGGCTTAGAAACTATTACTTCTTACGTAAGAATTGCTAATGATCAAGAGTCGTTAGAAATGGCACTCGTTGAAAATATTCAACGCCAAGATTTAGATCCTATTGAAATTGCCTTATCCTACCAACGTTTAATTGACGAAATTAATTTAACGCAAGAGCAAATGAGTGAGCGTGTTGGAAAAAAACGTTCAACCATTACAAACTATTTACGGTTATTAAAATTAGATCCTATTATACAAACAGGTATGCGTGATGGCTTTATTTCTATGGGACACGGACGTGCTTTAATAACTATTGAAGACCAATCAACACAATTAGATATTTATGAAAAAGTATTATCTAATAAACTATCTGTTAGAGAAACGGAAGTTATGGTTCGTAACTTTAATGATAATGATGAAGTAAAAGTACCTACAAAGAATAAACCAGAAGACTCAGAAGAAGAACTACCAAAATTCATAAAAAAAGGTATTAGCACATTTTCAGAATACTTTGGTCATAAAATTGACGTTAAAGTCTCAAAGAATGGCAAAGGAAAAATAACCATTCCTTTTCATTCAGAAGAAGATTTTAATCGTATTAAAAAATTAGTTCAAGGTGCCAAATAAATACTTTATAGCTAGTCTATTCACATTGCTTTTTTGCTTTTCAGTTATTGGACAAGAAAAAGAAACAAAAAAACGAAAACCTAAAAAAGAGATTGTAATAGATTCAGTTGTTATTATTAACGAGCCTATAAACCCATTATCTCCTGCAAAAGCAGCTTTTTACTCTGCTGTTTTACCTGGTCTAGGTCAAGCTTACAACAAACAATATTGGAAAATCCCGCTTGTTTATGCTGCTTTAGGTACCGGAATCTATTTTTACACTAACAACAATAAAGAATACAATAGATATAGAGATGCTTATAAAAGTAGATTAGCTGGTTTTAAAAACGATGAGTTTTATACGCAAGATGCACAAGGCAATCCTGTTGAAAGAGTTACTACAGAAGGTTTAGAACGTGCACAAAAATTCTACAGAAAAAACAAAGAAATGTCGCTTTTAGCTATAGTTGGCATTTACGCTTTAAATATTATAGAAGCCAATGTATCGTCGCATTTAATGCAATTTAATGTCGATGAAAACTTATCTTTGGCACCACACTATAACATTAATGAGATTGATGCAACAGGCAATCTCGGATTAACTTTAAATTTTAAATTTTAATATGAACATTGCTTTACTAGGATACGGAAGAATGGGACAAACCATAGAACAAATTGCCATCAATCGTGGACATAACATTGTTTTAAAGGTTGACAAGGACGATAAAGATTATGATATCACAAAAGCCGATGTTGCTATAGATTTTAGTATACCCAATGTTGCTTTTAGTAACATATCAAATTGTTTAAACAACAATGTTCCTGTTATTTCTGGAACAACAGGTTGGTTAGAAAATTATGACAATGCTGTTGCTTTATGTAAAGAAAAAAAGGGTGCTTTTATTTATGCTTCTAATTACAGTTTAGGAGTTAATATATTTTTCGAACTAAACAAAACATTAGCAAAAATGATGAGTACATTGAAACAATACAATGTTTCTATGGAAGAAATTCATCATACTAAAAAACTTGATGCTCCTAGTGGAACTGCTATTTCTTTAGCTAATGATATTATTGAATATAACACTAACTTTAAAGCTTGGGAATTAGACTCAACAAAAGAAGAATCTACAATTCCAATTGTAGCTAAACGTATTGAAGACGTTCCTGGAACTCATACCGTTAATTATGAAAGTGAAGTTGATTCAATTACTATAGAACATATTGCACACAACAGACAAGGATTTGCTCTTGGCGCTGTAATTGCAGCTGAATGGATTATTGGAAAAACGGGTGTTTTCACCATGAATGATGTGTTAAATATTGGTTAATACTTATAAATATGTGTAACAACATATCTTAGTACAGCTACTAACAAAAAATTAAAATTACGATTATGACTTTAATGCAATGGTTTATTTTTATCCTGATTATTCAAGTAATTCATGGCTTAGGAACTTGGAAATTATATATTAAAGCAGGTAGACAAGCTTGGGAAGCTTTTATTCCTGTTTACAATGGTGTAATATTAATGAAAATAATAAATCGCCCTTGGTGGTGGATTATTCTTTTATTTTTACCTATTGTAAACCTCATTATGTTTATAGTCGTATGGGTAGAAACTGCTAGAAGTTTTGGCAAAAATCAACCTCTAGACACGTTTTTAGCTATTATAACACTAGGGTTTTACAACTACTATTTAAATTATTTCACCAATGTAAAACACATAAAAGATAGAAGTATTAATCCGAAATCTAGTTCTGGTGAATGGACAAGTTCCATCTTGTTTGCCATTGTAGCAGCCACAATTGTACATACTTATTTTATTCAACCATTTACCATTCCTTCTTCTTCATTAGAAAAATCGTTATTAGTAGGCGATTTTCTATTTGTAAGCAAGTTCCATTATGGTGCCAGAATACCTATGACAACTGTTGGAGCGCCTATGGTACATGATACGATACCTGTTTTAAAAACTAAATCATATTTATTTGATGATCATAAAGGAAGTCATTCTTGGATTAATAAACTTCAGCTTCCTTATTTAAGATTACCAGGATTTGAAAAAATTGAACGCAACGATATTGTAGTATTCAATCAACCAGCAGACACCCTGTTGGATATGAATGACTTTCACCCAGATAGAAACTATTACAAACCTATTGATAAGAAAACAAACCTAGTAAAACGTTGTGTTGCCATTGCTGGAGATTCGTTAGAAGTTCGAGATGGTTTTGTTTACATTAATGGAAAGAAAAATGAGCTACCAGACAGAGCTCATTTACAGTTTAGCTATTATGTACAACCTAAAACAAATCAATTTAATCCCATATACCTAAAAGATCGTTATGATATAACTGATGGTTTTGGAATAATAAATAATAAAAACACTTATTATTTTTCTGCTATTTCAGATGAAGCTCTAGCTAAATTTAAAAATCATCCTAACGTAAAAAGTATTACTCCTAATATAAAAGAAAAAGGAGTAAGAGACCCTAATATCTTTCCTCATGACCCTAATTATAATTGGAACGTAGACTTTTTTGGACCTTTATATATACCCGAAGCTGGTAAAACAATTGATATAAACCTAGATGTATTACCACTTTACAAACGTGCTATTACAGAGTATGAAGGAAACACGTTAAAAGTAAAAGGAAATCAAATTTTTATTAATGACAAATTAGCAACCACCTATACTTTTAAACAAAATTACTACTGGATGATGGGTGATAACCGCCATAACTCTATTGACGCAAGAGCTTGGGGATTTGTGCCTTTTGATCATGTAGTTGGTAAACCTGTATTTATTTGGATGAGTTGGGATGGTAAACATCCTCGTTGGGAACGTTTCTTTACAACCGTTAGTGGTTCAGGAAAAGCAACATCCTATTTAATTCCGTTTATAGTTTTACTTTTTGGTTTTATTGGTTTTAATAAATGGCGAGCACGCAAAAAGGCTAAAAGCTAATTGAGGAAATTCTTAGTAAGAAATAAGTAACAAGTAATGAACATAGTAATTCATCCAACTTACTTCCCTAATATTGCACATTTTGTTGCTATGGCAAAAGCAAAAGAAGTGAAACTAGAGTTTGATGATAATTTTTTAAAGCAAACCTACAGAAACCGAACTTATATTTACGGATCTAACGGAAAACTTGCTTTAAATATACCTGTTATTCATACTCAAAAAAAACGCCAAAAGTATCGTGATGTAAAAATTTTTAATGAAGAAAAATGGCAAAGTCTGCATTGGAAATCATTACTTTCAGCTTACAGAACATCTCCTTTTTTTGAATATTATGAAGATGAACTTAAACACTTATTTGAATTAAAAGCTGATTATATTTTAGACTTTAATTTAAAATGTTTTGAAGTTATTTGTGATTGTTTACAACTAGAACTTAATACATCAAAAACAGAAACTTACGAATCTACTTTAAAAGATTTTTCAGATTTCAGATATTTAGTAAACGCTAAAAAAGAACAATCTTTTTCTTTTGATACTTACACACAAGTCTTTATAAACAAACATGGTTTTATTCCTAACTTAAGTATTTTAGATTTACTATTTAACGAAGGTCCTAATGCATTAAATTACTTAGAATCTCAAACCTTAACACCTCAATAATGCTACAAACCTTTACGCATTACGGATGTCATATTTTTATTCCATTACTAGTTGCTATAATATTCTATAAAAAAACATGGAAAGCCGCTTTTCTAATTATGCTTGCTGGTATGTTAATAGATTTAGATCATCTACTAGCAAATCCAATTTTCGACCCGAATAGATGCAGTATTGGATTTCACCCACTTCACTCCTACTTTGCTATCACCTTTTATATATTTCTTTTAATTCCTAAAAAATCCAGATTAGTAGCTTTAGGTTTAGTGATACATATTATTTCAGATTTCGTGGATTGCTCGTTTATGTAACGTTTAATTATTTATACCATGTAAATGTTTGCAGTAAAATTCCTTCCCTATAACTATCGAGATTCTCAGGAATAACAAACTATTTGTCTAAACTTAAAGTAGACATGATAGGATAATGATCGGAATAATGCGCTTCATAAGTATTAAAACCATTTACAGCAAAAGCGTCATCTGCAAAAATAAAATCGATTCTTAAGGGAAAAAATTTAAAAGCATAGGTGCGACCAAAACCAGTACCAGCTTTTTGAAACGTATCATTTAAATCACCTTTAACTTTTCTATATACATAAGAAAACGCAGTATTATTAAAATCGCCACAAATAACCATTTTATATTTACATTGTTTTTTATGCATTAAAAATAATTCAGTTTGAAACTGTTGCATTTTAAAAGTTTTTTCGATTCGCTTTATAAGGCGATCAGAATCTTCTTTTTTAAGACTTTCTACATTAGTATCTATACGCAATGATTCTAAATGAATATTATAAAACCGAATAGTATCACTTCCTTTTACAACATCGGCAAAAATAGCATTATTGGCAGTGTTAGGAAACTCTACAGAACCTGAATTAATTATAGGAAACTGAGAAAAAATAGCCTGTCCGTACTTTACTTTTTTACCTGAAAGTTTTTCAAACTTATACTTAAAAAACGAAAAATCTATATTTTTATGTGGATGGTATTCTTGAATACTTAAAACATCTGGCGCTTCATTTTTAATAAAATTTTCAATTTTAGTTTCAATACCTTTTTCGGGAATCCAATCGTATAAATTAAAAAGTCTCACATTATAATTCATGACTTTTATATTCTCTGCATTTTTAACTTTTTTAGAAGATGAAAATTTATATAAGGAACCAAAAGACAAAAACCCTATTAGCAAAACCACAAAAGACATCATAAATTGCTTTTTTAGTTTTACTAACCAATAGATAAAAAACAGTATATTGATTATACCAACAAAAGAAACCCCTAAATTAAGAACAGATAAAACGGAAAATGTTTTAGGAGGCAAAAACGGCAAAACATAAGAAAACAATAACAAAGCTGCAAAAACAACATTGATGAAATAAATTATTTTATCAATAAAACGCAACTGCTTCATCTCTTCAAGCTTATTAGTTTACAGCTTATCATCGTATTATTTACCTGCTCTAAATAAATATTCTTTTTCTTCTGCGGTTAAACCATCATATCCACTTTTACTAATTTTATCTAAGATAATATCAATTTTTTTCTGATCATTAAACTCGTTAAAATCGGCTTTAGTATAACCACCTACTTTACTTTTGTTTTTGTGCACCGTTTTTAAAGGCGACTTTTTTGAATATTTAAACATACTGGCTATACTATCCATTAAACGCTCAAAACCTTTACCAATATCATTGCCTTTAACTAATTGCTTAGCATACAAATAACCTAACAAAGCACCACCTAAATGCGCTAAATTTCCACCAGAATTACCATTAGGATTATTTAGTCCAGCAAAAACTCCTAAAACATCAATAATTACAATAGCTAAACCAAAATACCAAAGCTTTATATTAAACGTAAAAAACCGAACATCTTGATTAGGCATGTATGCACAAAGAAATATTAACAAAGCTCTTATTGCTGCCGAAGCACCAACCAAACTCGTATTAAAACCAAATATACTTGGAAATAAGGTATAACAAAGCATAAACAATAAACCACCTGAAATAGCCCCTAAAAAATAAATATTTAAGGCCATTTTAGGGCTAAACAAATTTAAAAACATACGTCCTATAAAGTATAACCACAACATATTAAATAAAATATGTAAAAATTCGTAATGCAAAAATGCATAGCTAATAATTGCCCAAGGTCTTAAAATATAATCACCAAAATCTCCAGGTAATTCTAACCAACCTAAATACCTTTTAAAAAGCACCCCTACAACAAAAATTACCGCGTTAATAACAATAATTTTTTCTAACACATTTAAGTTAGATAGTTTTTCTTTTATGTCTTGAGAAAATGTCGTCATTAGTACCAACGATTTCTGTTAAACTGTGTTTTTTTCCAATACCACATAATAAAAAAACCTGTTAATGCCCCACCAACGTGTGCAAAATGTGCCGTATTACTAGGGCTAAAAATAGAATGCCCTGAAAGTCCTGAAATTAAATCTAAAATAATAATACCAGGAATAAAGTATTTAGCTTTAATGGGAATTGGCAAAAAAATCATCATCAATTCTGCATTAGGATTCATCATGCCAAAAGCAGCCATAACTCCCATAATACAACCAGAAGCTCCAACCATACTTGAATTATATGCTGAAAACATACTCTGTAATTTTAAATGCTGAGCTTGGTTAATACCTTCGATTAACTGATTATTAGTAAGCATATGTTTAATGTTTTCCGGTGATACTCCAGACTCTACTATAGCATTATAATTAGGAATATATTGAAAATAGTAAAACCCAACTTGAAACAAAACAGCTCCTAAACCCGCAGAAATATAAATAAACAAAAAACGTTTAGAGCCTAAAACCTGTTCAACGGGCGTACCAAACATCCAAAGGGCAAACATATTAAATAAAATATGTGTAACACTACCGTGCATAAACATGTGTGTTATTATTTGCCAAGGTTTAAATGCATCATTTTTAGGAAAATACATAGCAAACCATTCATAAAACAATTCACCATTACCTATAGATAAAGTACCAATAAACATAATCACATTAATGATTATTAAATGTTTAACGGTTTCTGAAATCCTCATCATAATTTATATAAATTTTTTATCTAATTCATCAACACTCATTGTAATAAAAGTTACTTTATTAGAAGGTGACACATTAGGTTCTTTACAAGCAAATAATTTATTTACTAAATGTTCTTGTTCATCTTTTTGTAATGATTGCCCAGTTTTAATTGCCAAACTTTTAGCCATCGATTTTGCTAATAAATCGGTGGCACTAAAATTACTATCGGGCACTTCATTTTCGACATCACTAATTAATTGTTCTAAAATAATAGAAACTTCACTTTCTGGTACACCAACTGGCACACCTGTAATTTCTACCAACTCATCTTTAACGTTAGAAAACATAAATCCAGTATGTTCTAAGTCGTCTTTTAATTGCTGAATAACCACTATTTCTTGAGGTGAAAAATGAAGCTGAAGCGGAAACAATAATTGCTGACTCATAGCTTCTTTTACCGTTAAGTTTTTAAGAAAATCTTCATATAAAACACGTTGATGTGCTCGATGCTGATCGATAATCATCATTCCAGATTTAATAGTGCTTACAACATATTTATTATGAAGCTGATAGGTTGTATGAGTATGCTCTACTTCCTTATCATTTTCAAAAATAGAAACTGTTTGCGATTCGCTTTCAAAACTTACTTCGCTAAAATCTTGCTCAATTTTATTGCCTTTAGATTCTAGTCCTACATATAAACTTTCCCAACTTGAAGCGGGCTCTTTTTTATAAGCCACTGCTCTAGCTTTAGAAGCAGTTTCTTCTTTAAACGGATTAAAACTTCTATCTATTTCTACTTTAGGAGTTTCTACACCATTTTTATTAGTATAACTATACGGTGTATCTAAACTAGGATCGCGGTCAAAATCTAATACAGGTGCAATATTAAATTGCCCTAAACTATGTTTTACTGCCGAACGTAATAAAGCATATAGCGTATGTTCATCATCAAACTTAATTTCTGTTTTTGTTGGATGAATATTAATATCGATAGTTTGAGGATCTACCGTAAGGTTTAAAAAATAACTAGGATGTGTACCATTTTTTAACAAGCCTTCAAAAGCCGAAGAAATAGCATGATTTAAATACGCACTTTTTATAAAACGGTCGTTTACAAAAAAATACTGCTCGCCTCTTGTTTTTTTAGCAAACTCTGGTTTGCCAACAAACCCAGAAATTTTAAGTACTTCTGTATCTTCTTCAACGGGTACTAACTTTTCATTTGTTTTATTTCCAAAAATATTAACAATACGTTGTCTAAAATTACTAATAGGCAAATTAAACGTTTCGCTACCATTATTATAAAGTGCAAAACTAATATTTGGATGTGCCAATGCTACACGATGAAATTCATCAATAACATGGCGTAATTCTACGGTATTAGATTTTAAAAAATTACGTCGTGCTGGAATATTAAAAAACAAATTTTTTACAGAAATTGATGTGCCCTGAGGTGTTACAATAACTTCTTGTGATATAACATTACTTCCTTCAATAACAATAACATTTCCAACATCATCACTTTCTTGCTTTGTTTTTAATTCTACATGTGCAATAGCTGCAATACTAGCTAAAGCTTCACCACGAAACCCTTTGGTGTGTAATTGAAACAAATCATCGGCTGTACGAATTTTAGAAGTTGCATGACGTTCAAAACTTAATCGCGCATCGGTATTGCTCATGCCTTTACCATCATCTATAACTTGCACAAGCGTTTTACCTGCGTCTTTTACAATAAGTTTAATTGAAGTAGCTCCAGCATCAATAGCATTTTCAAGAAGTTCTTTTACTACTGAAGCTGGGCGTTGTACAACTTCACCAGCAGCTATTTGATTTGCTACATGGTCGGGTAAAAGCTGTATGATGTCTGCCATATATTATTTAGGTAAAAATATAGATAAATCGAAATCGATAATAAAAAGAAATATTAAAACAAGTACAGCTACTATAATTAGAATACGCCTGTTAGCCTCTTTATCTCGATTGGTTTTTAATTCATTTAAAGCATTATTAATCTTAGTTTTTAAACCATTATTATTGCCAACCGTAGTTCTATACTCATCAAATTTATGTTTAATTTCATAAGGGTTACCTTGTCCTTTATCATCGTAAAAACGAGGCGTATAACTAAACTTTTTATTTTTGCGCAATTTTAAGATTCCCATAATTTCTAAGTTTTTAAGTTACATGTATCTTTTTTCTAATAAATACATACAAATCAATAATAATACCAAAATAAATATTAAAGTACCTATTGATAAAGTCCCTCTTACTTTACGTTTACTGCCTTGTTTCCATTTAGAAGCAAAATCTTTTTCATTAGAAGCCTCCGAATTAGAATTAAATTCTTCTTCTTTTGAAAATCTAGGTCGGTAATTAAACGTTTTATTTTTACGCTGTTTAAACAAAGTGTATGAATGCTTATGACTCAAAAATACTTAAAAATAGGGAGAAACTAAGAATTGAAATGCCAAAAATTGTTAACAAAGCACCTTAAGAAAATACAATTAGAATAATAAAAACGACTAACTATTATTTCTTAATTCTGCCATTTTTATAGCTGCAATAGCAGCTTCAGTACCTTTATTACCGTGTTTTCCTCCTGAACGATCAATAGCTTGTTGCATATTATTATCTGTAAGCACACAGAAAATTACAGGTGTTTCATGTAAAACATTAAGGTCTTTAATACCTTGAGAAACACCTTCGCAAACAAAATCGAAATGTTTGGTTTCACCTTGAATAACACTCCCAATAGCAATAACGGCATTAACCATTTGTTCTTGCATTTTCTTACTACCGTAGATAAGCTCGAAACTACCAGGCACATTCCAACGTATTATATTATTTGGCAATACACCATTTTCTATTAAAGCATCATAAGCTCCTTGAAACAAACCTTCTGTAATAGTACCATTCCACTCTGAAACAACAATCCCAAACCGATATTTACTCGCGTTTGGGATTGTTGCTTTATCGTAATCTGATAAATTTTTATTTATAGTAGCCATTTTATATCAAAATTGATACTTATTTATTTGCTAAAACTTGCGCTTTTCCAATAAACACATCTACAGTAGAAGCTTCATTAGAATTTGGAAAGTCTTCTTTTATTTTTTCAAAATAAGATAATGCTTTATCTGCTTTTCCTAAATCTAAGGCAATAGCACCTGCTTTGTATAAATACATTGGCGTAGTATACTCGTTGTTACGCATATTAGCAGCTTCCTCATAATACTCTAAAGCATCATCTTTTTGATTTAATTGCACAAAAGCATCTCCAATATTTCCTTTAGCTAAAGGTGCTAAAATTTCGTCATCACTTGTAAAGTTACTCAAATACTCAACGGCATTCTTGTAATCTTTTAATCTTAAATAAGCAGTACCTGCATAATAGTTAGCTAAATTAGCTGCTGGTGTTCCGCTATACTCTTCAATTATATCAAGCATACCAAACTTACCTTCTCCTCCTTTTAATGCTAAATTAAATAAAGAATCTTTTTCTGTACCAGTTACCGCTTCATCAAAATATTTTTGAGCTTGAAACATATCGTTCATAGCATTTACCTCTTTTGGTTTTGCTATATACTCTTTATATGCTAAAGACCCTAAAACTACAACAGCTACAAGTCCTATGATAATGAAAATGTATTTCTGATTCTTAGCTACAAAATCTTCTGTTTTAGATGCCGTTTCATCTAAAGTATTAAATACTTCTGCCGTTGTAGAACCTTCTTCTATATTATGTTCTTTCTCTACTTTATTTTTAGGTTTATAACCTCTTTTATTATAAGTTGCCATTTATTCTTTCTAAATTAATGTGGCGCAAAAATATAATTTTTCTTCATAACTAAAAGGGTATTTATTTGATATTTTTCAATAATTTGCACTTCTTTTTAAGAATCACAAGTTCGACACACATAATAAGTTGCCTTTTTTATGATTTTGAAATCACTTTCATTACTTAATTACAAGAATTTTGATAGTAAAACCTTTGCTTTCAACGAAAAAATAAATTGTATCGTTGGCAATAATGGTATTGGGAAAACAAATGTTTTAGATGCTATTTATCATTTATCTTTTGGAAAAAGTTATTTTAATCCAGTAGCAACTCAAAATATTAAACACGATGAAGATTTTTTTGTTATAAACGGTGATTATGAAAAAGAAAGCAAACCCGAAAAAGTTATTGTTAGTTTAAAACGCGGACAACAAAAAGTAATAAAACGAAACGGAAAAGCTTATGAAAAATTTAGTGAGCACATTGGCTTTTTACCGCTTGTTATTATTTCGCCAGCCGATAGAGATTTAATTATAGAAGGAAGTAACACCCGAAGAAAATTTATAGACAGTGTTATTTCTCAAAGCGACAAAAGCTACTTAAACTATTTAATAAATTATAATAAAATTCTAGCGCAGCGAAATGCTTTACTAAAATATTTCGCACTAAATCACACCTATAATAAAGACACTTTAGATGTTTACAATAAACAACTATCAGACTATGGTTCTCAAATTTTTGAAAAACGTGATGCTTTTTTAAAAGAGTTTATACCCATTTTTAAATCGCGCTACGAAGCTATTAGCAATGGCAACGAAGTGGTCGATTTAAAATACCATAGCGATTTGTTTGAAAATGATTTAAACACACTGTTGCAACAAGTTATTAACAAAGATAAAGCCCTACAATACACAAGTGTTGGCGTTCATAAAGACGATTTACATTTTAATATAGAAGCGCATCCTATTAAAAAATTTGGTAGTCAAGGTCAACAAAAATCATTTTTAATAGCATTAAAATTAGCACAGTTCGATTTTATAAAAGCGCAAAGCAAAGTGAATCCTATTTTATTATTAGATGATATTTTTGATAAATTAGACGAAAATCGTGTTGCTCAAATTATTAAACTAGTAGATGATGAGAATTTCGGACAACTATTTATAAGCGATACACATGCCGAACGTACCGAAGCTGCTGTTAAGCAAGTACACCAGTCGTATGAAATTTTTAAGTTATAAAGCATAAAAGTAATGATAGAAAAATTTCTAAAAGCAAAGCATTGGCAAATATTTATTTTAATGATTGGAATCCCCATATTATTTCAATTTTTTATGATGTTCTCAATGTTTTTAAGTTTCCAAACAGAAACAAATCCTGATCCAGAAGCAATAATAAGTATGTTTAAGTTTTTCCCGATTATAATAATTCTCTATATCTGCGTATTTTTTAGTTGGTTTTGGTCAATTGCAATTGGCTTACAAAATAAGCTTCCTGAAGGAATAAAAATGAAAACAAAAAAGTTTAAAATATTCTTTTTTATACCACTTGTTTATATAACATTAATTTCAATTGGAATAGGATTAATCTTTTCAGGTTTTATAAGGGGCAATAATTTTTTTCCAAATAATTTATGGTTTTTAATACCATTAATAATTCTTCCATTACATTTATTTTCGGTGTTTTGTATGTTTTATATGCTTTATTTTTGCTCAAAAACCATAAAAACTGTAGAACTTCAAAGAGAAGTTTCATTTGGAGATTTTATAGGAGAATTTTTCGGATTATGGTTTTACTTTATTGGAATATGGTTTATTCAACCTAAAATCAATAAGCTTTCAAAAAATAAAATTGAAACTATAGACGATATTGGAAAAACTGACAATATTTATTAAATAATACTTATGGCAAAACGTAACAACGAACACATCAGTATAAGTGACGCATTAAAAGAATTTGTAGAAACCAATAAATTAGAAAAAGGCTTAGATAAAGTAAATGTTGCAGATGCTTGGGTTAGCCTAATGGGCAATGGCGTTAATAATTATACTACATCAATAAATTTAGAACGAGACACCTTATATATTCAATTAAGCTCTAGTGTTTTAAGAGAAGAATTAAGCTATGGAAAACAAAAAATAATTAACATGCTTAACGAAGAATTAGGAAAAGAAATTATTAAAAAACTGGTACTCCGATAATTACACACGTACAAATAATCAAAATATTTTTAATAAAAACAAAAAGCTATTATTATTTACACTATCTTTGAAACTTAATTATTTTAATACAAATACAATGAGTAAAGGTACCGTAAAATTCTTCAACGATTCAAAAGGTTTTGGATTTATCACTGAAGATGACAACAACAAAGAACATTTCGTACACATTTCAGGACTTATCGATGAAATTCGTGAAGGTGATGCAGTTGAATTCGATCTACAAGAAGGTAGAAAAGGATTAAACGCCGTAAACGTAAAAGTAATCTAAGATATATACTTTAACAATTACAATTAAAAGTCTATCAATCAATTTGATAGACTTTTTTTGTTTTTAGCCATTACTAACTTAATTGGGGCTACCTTTACATATTAATTATAATTTTAATATTTAAACAATGAGTAAAGGAACAGTAAAATTCTTCAATGATTCTAAAGGATTTGGATTTATTACAGAAGAAGACAACAACAAAGAACATTTTGTACACATCTCAGGACTTATCGATGAAATTCGTGAAGGTGATGCCGTAGAATTCAATTTAGAAGAAGGCAAAAAAGGACTAAACGCCGTAAACGTAAAAGTAATCTAAACATATACTTTAACAATTACAACTTAAAAGTCTGTCAAAAATATTTGACAGACTTTTTTTTATTTCCTATCTTTTCATCGCACAACTCACTGTTAAGTAGATTATTATTTGGCATTAAGTTTGCAAACCAATTAGTAATTAATTTAATATTTTGAAACAATGAGTAAAGGAACAGTAAAATTCTTCAACGATTCTAAAGGATTCGGATTTATAATAGAAGAAGGTTCGCAAAAGGAACATTTTGTTCACATTTCTGGATTAATCGACGAAATTCGCGAAGGCGATGTAGTTGAATTTGATTTACAGGAAGGTAGAAAAGGTTTAAACGCAGTAAATGTAAAAGTAGTTTAATATATACTAGTTAACATTATTGAAACAAAAACCCCGCAACAATGTTGCAGGGTTTTTTTATTATATTAATTTCTTTAATATCTCTCTTAAAACATATCTCTTCCTGAGAAATGAAAAGCGCCTTCAATAGCTGCATTATCATCACTATCACTACCATGTACTGCATTTTCACTAATAGAATCTGCATACATTTTACGAATAGTTCCTTCTGCTGCATCGTCAGGATTTGTAGCTCCTATTAAAGTTCTAAAATCTTCAACTGCATTTTCTTTTTCTAAAATAGCTGCTACTATTGGTCCACGAGTCATATATTCAACTAAATCTGCAAAAAACGGACGCTCATTGTGTATTGCATAAAATGTTTCAGCATCTGCTTTAGTCATCTGTGTTAATTTCATTGCAACAATTCTAAATCCTGAAGCTGAAATCTTTTCTAATATTGCGCCAATGTGTCCTTTTTCAACAGCATCTGGCTTTAGCATTGTAAATGTTCTATTTGTTGCCATTCTTTTATTTTAATTTTGCGCAAAAGTAATGCATTTCTAGTTAAAAACAAGATAAACAAATTTTAAAAAATTGTATCTTCGCTCTCTATGACAAAAGAAGATATTACAAGTATTAAGCAACTACTTTCTACAAAAAACAAGATAGTAATTGTTCCACATAAAAATCCAGATGGCGACGCTATAGGTTCTGTATTAGGATTATATCACTACTTATTAAAAAAAAATCAAGAGGTAACAGTAATTACACCTAACGATTATCCAAGCTTTTTAAAATGGATACCTGGGGAATCAACTATTTTAAAACACGAGTATCAAACAAAACTATGTGATGCTAAAATAAATGATGCCGACATTATTTTTACATTAGATTTTAATGCTTTCCATAGAACAGGAAACATGGAAACTGTTTTAGAAAAAAGCAGTGCTATTAAAATAATGATAGATCACCATCAAGCTCCAGATAATTATGCTACTTATATGTTTAGCGATATTAGTATGAGTTCTACCTGCGAAATGATTTATCATTTTATTGATATGTTAGGTGATACAGATTTAATAAATGCAGATATTGCTACCTGTTTATATGTTGGTATTATGACAGATACTGGTTCATTTAGATTTCGCTCTACAACAAGTAGAACACATGAAATAGTAGCTCATCTTATTGAAAAAGGAGCCGATAATACTCAAATTCATAATAACGTATACGATACTAATACATACGAACGTTTACAATTATTAGGTTGTGCTCTTAGCAATTTAAAGGTTATACCAGAAGCTAGAACAGCCTATATTAGTTTATCTCAAGAGGAATTATTTAAATATAATTATAAAAAAGGTGATACTGAAGGCGTTGTTAACTATGCTTTATCATTAGAAAACATTGTTCTTGCTGCTATTTTTATAGAAGACAAGCAAGAAGGTATAATAAAAATATCATTGCGATCTAAAGGAGATTTTTCGGTTAACGAATTATCGCGTTCACATTTTGAAGGTGGTGGCCATACCAATGCTGCTGGAGGAAAAAGTCTTTTATCTCTAAATGATACTATTGAAAAATTCATCAACATATTACCTAGTTATAAACAAGCTTTGAATAATGAATAAATTTCTAACATTAATATTGATTGTGTTATTTGCTTCATGCAAAAGTCCTGAAGCCAGAAAACCTATTTCTACCAAGACAGGTTCTATTATTAATGCTTCTATAGAACGTAACAAAAAATTAAATGCAAAAGAGCAAGCTGTGATTAAAAAAATTATGGCGCAGCAAAATAATGATTATATAGCTTCACAAAGTGGTTTTTGGTATTATTATAATAATAAAGTTGAAAACGATTCTTTAAAAACACCTGAGTTTGGAGACATTATAAACTATAATTATAATGTAAAACGTTTAAATGGTGACCTTATTTACTCTAAAGAAACGATAAAAACCCAAAATTACGTTATGGATAAGCAAGAACTTTTTACAGGATTAAGAGAAGGTTTAAAGCTTTTAAAAGCAGGCGAAACAGCTACTTTTATATTTCCATCGCAAAAAGCTTATGGTTATTATGGTGATGAAAACAAAATTTCTCACAACACACCTATAATTTGTGAAGTCACAGTAAACTCAATAACAACCCAAAACTAAATAAATTAAAATGCACCTATTAAAAAACAGTATAAAGATTTCATTTTTGTCATTATTAATAAGTTTAACAGCATGTAAGGCACAATACCCTGATCTTGAAGATGGCCTTTATGCTGAATTCATAACAACAAAAGGCATCATGGTTGCTAAACTAGATTATGACAAAACCCCTGTTACAGTTGCTAATTTTGTATCCTTAGCTGAAGGAGAAAACACTATGGTAAATGAAAAATACAAAGATAAAAAGTTCTATAATGGAACTATTTTTCATCGTGTTATTAATGATTTTATGATTCAAGGAGGCGATCCAACAGGAACTGGAACTGGCAACCCTGGTTATAAATTTATGGACGAATTTAATCCAGATTTAAAGCACAACAAAGCAGGTATTTTATCTATGGCTAATTCAGGTCCAAAAACAAATGGAAGTCAGTTTTTTATAACAGATAAACCAACTCCACATTTAGATAATAGACATACTGTTTTTGGAGAACTTGTATTAGGTTTAGATGTAGAAGACAGTATCTCTAATGTAAAAACCGACTCAAAAGACAAACCTCTTGAAGATGTAGTTATTAAAGAATTAAATATTATAAGAAAAGGAAAAGAAGCTAAAAAATTTGATGCCCCTGAAATTTTTATTAACCATTTTGCGGAAGCAGAGAAAAAAGAAAAAGAAGCAGCAGCAAAATTAGAAGCGCTTTTAAAAGCAACAAAAGAAAAGTTTAGTAAACAAAGAGAAGAAGCCATTACGTTACCCTCTGGTTTACAGTATATTATTACAAAAAAAGGAACAGGTGAAAAATTACCTCAAAACGCTGAAGTTTTAACCGATTACACTGTTTATTTTGAAGATGGAAAATTACTTGACACTAGTAAACTAGAAACCGCCGAAGCACTTAATGCTGTAAATGAAAGAAAAAAAGCAGCTAATGCCTATAAACCTATTACTGCCGATATTAGTCCTAATGCTGGTATGATTGCTGGTTTTAAAGAAGGCTTACAACAATTAAGTGTTGGTGACAAAGCAACACTTTTCATACCTTACTATTTAGCTTATGGAGAAGCAGGAAACAGAGGTATTCCTGGAAAATCTAACATTATTTTTGAAGTAGAAATTATAAAACTTATTAAATAAATTTTAACACTAAAGACATTTCAAACTTTTATATTTACGTTGAAAAACAAAGACTATGCAACTATTAAAATTTGATTGGAATCCTATAACTGGCATTGACATTATTGGGAATTTTAAACTCCATTTTTACAGCCTAATGTGGGTTACCGCGTTTATTATTGGTTGGTATATTATGAAACGTATTTTTACAAAAGAGAAAGTATCTTTAGACTACTTAGATTCGCTTTTTATTTATACCGTTTTAGCAACCATGTTGGGGGCTCGTTTAGGACATGTTTTGTTTTATCAATCAGAATTAATAAGTGAAGATTTTTTCAGTATCTTTTTACCATTTAAATTTAAAGGAGGTTTTGAATTTACAGGTTTTCAAGGACTTGCAAGTCATGGTGCCGCTATCGGTATTATTATTGCAATGTATTTATACAGAAGAAAATATAAATACAAATCGCTTTTATGGATTTTAGATAGAATTGTAATTTCAGTTGCTTCTGGTGCCGTTTTTATTAGAATTGGAAATTTTATTAATTCTGAAATAATTGGTAAAGTAACAAATCCACAAGATTTTCCTTTAGGTGTTCGTTTTATCCAAGACTATTACAACAAATATGAAGTTGTTCAAATAACTGGTATTAAAAACATTCAAAAAGCCTATGATGCTGTTGCTTCTAATCCTGAATTATTAGATAAAATACCATACCGTCACCCAGCTCAATTATACGAATCGTTTTGCTATATTTTTGTGTTTTTAACTTTATGGTATTTCTATACTAAAACCACTAAAAAAGACCAAACCGGATTTCTTTTTGGATTATTCTTAGTGTTACTTTGGACAATACGTTTCTTTGTAGAAAGAGTAAAAGAACCACAAGGTGACGAGTATATAAATTGGTACGGATTAAACACTGGTCAGTGGCTAAGTATACCATTTATTATTATTGGTTTATACTTCATGTTTATTTACAAACCTAAATCGGTAGTTAAATAATATGTTATTGAAACAACATATTTTATTAATTGCATCCATATGCTTCATCATTTTTTCATCTTGTAAAGAAGATAAAAAGGTGGTAAAACAAACGGTTATTACTTTTAAGAAAGAAGGCGAACTATCTATTATAAAATCAGATTCAACAAAAATAAATTTAGATATTGAAATTGCAGATACCGACTTTGATGTACAAACTGGCTTAATGTATCGAGATTATATGAAACAAAACCAAGGAATGTTATTTGTTTTTAATGACTTTAAAGAGCGCTACTTTTATATGAAGAATACGCATATTCCTTTGGATTTAATTTATATTGATGATACTTATAAAATAGTTAGCTTTCAAAAAAATGCAAAACCTTTTGACGAAAGTTCACTCCCTTCAAATGCACCTGCAAAATATGTTTTAGAAGTTAATGCAGGATTGGTAGACACTTGGAAACTCTCTGTGGGCGATAGTATAAATTACACAAAATATTAGTTTACTAAATCACTTTAATGACACAACACATTATAATTGCTACAGCCGCCTTTTTAGGTATGTTATCTGTTATTTTTGGTGCTTTTGGTGCTCATGCTTTAAAGAAAATTTTATCAATAGACCAACTTCATAGTTTTGAGGTTGGTGTAAAATATCAAATGTATCATGCTATAGTATTACTAGCCTTAGGTTTCAACTCAGATAGTATAAACCCTGCAATATATTGGTGTTTTACCATAGGAATATTATTATTCTCTTTTAGTATTTATGGTTTAGTTATATCTGATGCTAAAGGCAAAAAGTTAAGATTTTTAGGACCAATTACTCCAATAGGTGGTTTGCTTTTAGTAATTGGATGGTTTCTATTATTTATTAATGCTTTATAAAACAAAAAGATAACTTTAATAAAAGTGTTTACTTTAATTTATTCAGGGAAACCATTTAAAGCCAAAGTTTCAAATTCCTTTTTATTATTTTCAAAAATTAAATAGACTTTAAGTTCTGGGTGTGTTTTTAAAAACTCCTTTATTTTTTCAATACCCATAGATTTAAATGCTGTTGCATAAGCATCGGCTGTCATACAATCATCAGTAATTACAGAAATGCTCAATAAATTCGTTTTACTCGGATAACCTGTTTTAGCATCAATAATATGTGCATAACGATTACCATTTTCATCTATTTTAAACTTTCTATAAACACCAGAAGTAGCCATGGCTTCATCTTTTAAAACAAATACCTTATCCCAACTTTGTGTGCCATCAAAATTCGGATTTTCTATACCAACAGTCCAACCAGATTTCTTATCGACATTAATACCTTTAGAATTAAGTTCTCCCCCAATATTAACCATATAATTAGCAACATTTTCTTTTTCTAAAAACTTAGCTATAACATCTACAGCATATCCTTTTGCAATAGCGTTAAAATCTAAAAATGTGTTTTCTGGTTTAACTATTTTATTTTCAAGAATAGATACTTTATCAAACCCAACCGAAAGCATCAGTTCATTAATTTTTAAACTATCTAAATCAATAACTTTTCCTTCTGGACCAAAATCCCAAGCATTTACTAAAGCTCCTATAGTAGGATCGAAACCACCATTTGTTTCTTCATATATCTTTTTAGATGCTTTAAAAACATTTTTAAAATGACTATCCACTTCAGCTATCTCATTTCTGTTAATTTTAGAAATATCTGAATTCACTTGATAAGTAGACATTGATTTATTTATTACATAAAACAAGCTATCAAATTGTTTTTCATAATTAATTCGAGAATCATAAGTAACCTGATAAAACGTCCCGAAAACACTTCCTTCTACTAAGGTATTTTGTAAAAGTTGTTTGTCTATTTTTTTTGAATCTTGTTTACAGGAAAATAAAACGACACAAAAAAATATAAGTAGAATTCTATTCATTTAATTAAGATTTGTTTCTAAAACTTGTATCCCGTTATATTCTAACAAATATTCTTCATTCAAATAAATAGGTGATTTTTCTTTATTAGTATTGCCTAAACCAACACCAGCATACAATACTTTAGCATCATTTTCTCTTGCATGTTTTTTAAAAGATTCCATCCATACAACATCAAAATTATTTGGATTATCTGGCAAGATTACAGCTCTAACAATAACAAAATAATATTGCTTGTTTTTATCTATACAAACAAATTGAGGATGTTTTTTAAGCTTGCTATTAATAGCTACAAACTCAAAACCACGTTGTTCTAAATCCTTCCCAACATGATTCATTGCTAAATTATGTAATTCTTGTTCTGTAAGTGGTTTACTCATATTACAAAATTACTACTTATATCTTTTTCATTAAAATTTTGTTTAACTTTAAAACACATTATAATTTTTTCAATTATGTGAATGAGATGGTGTTTCAAATGTGATGGATTATACTAAGTTGTTTGAGTTTAAAAACCAAAAAGCATCTTATAAAAACAGAAACCATATTATCATAAAAAAACCGATACTAAAAAGTATCGGTTTTTGTTTATTATAAAATTTTGAAAAATTATCCTCCAAAATCATCAAATCTGATATGCTCATCTGGGATACCAAAATCTTCTCCCATTTTTTGAACAGCTTTATTCATTAATGGTGGTCCACAGAAATATAATTCTATATCCTCAGGAGATTCATGTTTACTTAAGTAATTGTCAATTACACAGTTATGAATAAATCCAACAAAACCATCACCTGGAGCATCAATATCTTCTTTTACTTTCCAGTTATCTTCTGGTAAAGGTTCAGATAATGCTAAGTAAAACTTAAAGTTAGGAAACTCTTTTTCTAATTCATAGAAATGCTGTAAATAGAATAACTCACGCTTAGAACGACCTCCATACCAGTATGTTACTTTTCTACCTGTTTTAAGGGTTTTAAATAAGTGATATAAATGTGAACGCATTGGAGCCATACCAGCACCTCCACCAACATAAAGCATTTCGCTTTCAGATTCATTGATAAAGAATTCTCCGTAAGGTCCAGAAATAGTTACTTTATCTCCTGGTTTTTGATTAAAAATATAAGATGATGCAATACCTGGATTTACATCCATCCAACCATTTTTATTTCTATCCCATGGCGGTGTTGCAATACGAACGTTCAACATAATTTCACGTCCTTCAGCTGGATAAGAAGCCATAGAATATGCTCTTTCAACCGTTTCATCATTCTTCATTACTAAAGACCAAAGACCAAATTTATCCCATTCTGCTTGAAATTTATCTGGTGTTTCGTGTTCTTCAGGGTGAGCTGTAATATCTATATCTGAATACTTCACTTCACATGGTGGAATTTCAATTTGAATATATCCACCTGCTTTGTATCCCATATCTTCAGGAATTTCAACAACAAACTCTTTAATAAAAGATGCTACGTTATAATTACGAACTACAGTAGCTTCCCATTTTTTAATTCCGAAAACTTCTTCAGGAATCGTAATATTCATGTCTTGTTTTACTTTTACTTGACATGCTAAACGTGCTCCGTGTTGTAATTCTTTTCTTGTAAAGTGCGGCGTTTCAGTTGGTAAAGCTTCTCCTCCACCTTCTAAAACATGACATTCACACTGTATACAAGTACCACCACCACCACAAGCTGATGGTAAAAATATTTTTGAATTTCCTAAAGTAGATAATAAACTACCTCCTGATGCTACTTCTATTTCTTTTTCACCATTAATTGTAATTTTTACAGGACCTGATGGTGATAATTTTTGTTTTACAAATAATAGCAATGCTACTAACAACAATGTAATAATTAAAAATGCTATTACAGTTGCTATGACTGTTCCTAATGTACCTGCGGCTAATATCATATTACTCATTTACTTTTATGTTGTTAGCTAACACTTCTTTACTGTCTTCAACAGAATCAACTTTTACAGTTTTTTCTTCTTTTGGAGCTTTATCATCGCCTCCTGTTAACATACCTCCAAAACTCATAAAACCAATCGCCATTAAGCCTGTAATGATGAATGTAATTCCTAAACCACGTAACGCTGGTGGTACGTTTGAATATCTAATTTTTTCACGAATAGCAGCAATTGCTAAAATAGCTAAGAACCATCCTATTCCTGAACCAACTCCGTAAACAGTTGCTAATCCTAACGTAGGGATTTCACGAGATTGCATAAATAATGATCCTCCTAAAATCGCACAGTTTACTGCGATAAGCGGTAAGAAAATACCAAGTGAGTTATATAATGAAGGTGAAAATTTCTCTACTACTATCTCTACTAATTGTACCATAGTTGCTATAGTAGCAATAAACATAATGAATGATAAGAAACTTAAATCATAATCGGCATATTCTTCACCTAACCAAGATAATGCTCCAGGCTGTAATAAATAATGATCTAACAACCAGTTTAACGGCACTGTAATAAGCATTACAAATATAACTGCTGCACCTAAACCAACTGCTGTATTCACTTTTTTAGATACCGCAAGGTATGAACACATTCCTAAGAATGTTGCAAACACCATGTTATCTATAAATATTGATTTTAAAAATAATTCTAAATATTCCATATATTTTGGTTTTAGTTGTTTGTTTTTAGTTTTTGGTATTTCTATCAACCAAAAACCATCAACTATAAACTATTTAATGATCTTCTATTAATGCTTTATTTCTACTACGTTGCACCCAAATAATAATACCTACTACAATTAATGCCATTGGCGATAATAACATAAATCCGTTATTTTCATAACCTATACCATATAATCCTGTCTTTTCAATAGGATCTCCTAAAACTTTAAATCCAAGTAAAGTACCAGAACCTAACAATTCTCTAAAGAAACCAACAATTATTAAAATTATACCATAACCTGCTGCATTACCAATACCATCTAAAAATGATCTCCAAGGTTTGTTTGCTAATGCAAATGCTTCAAAGCGCCCCATGATAATACAGTTGGTAATAATTAACCCAACAAAAACTGATAACGTTTTACTTAACTCATAAGCAAATGCTTTTAAAACCTGATCTACAATAATTACCAAAGCAGCTACAACTACTAACTGAACGATGATTCTAATTTTAGAAGGAATAATATTTCGCATTAAAGAAATAACAACATTTCCAATTGCTAATACTGCCATTACAGAAATTGCCATTACTATAGAAGCTTTTAGCTCTGCTGTAATAGCTAAAGCAGAACATATACCAAGTACTTGAATCGTAATTGGATTATTATCTGCTAATGGGTCTGTGATTAACTTGGCGTCTTTTTTTGATAAAAGTCCCATAAATTAATTGTTTTTTAAATTATCGAAATAAGGTTTATAAAGCTTTAAATCGCTTTTAATCATTGCTGTAACTCCATTACCTGTAATAGTTGCTCCTGCAATAGCATCAACCTCATTATCTGTTTTGTTTTCATTCTTAGGATCTGCATTTCCTTTAGCAACAACAATACCTTTAAAATTACCAGATGCATCTAATAAATGTTCTCCAATAAAATCATCCATAAAGAAACGTTGTTTAATATTTGCTCCTAATCCAGGTGTTTCTCCTTTATGATCAAAATAAGCACCTTGAACAACCATATTTTTATCCATAGCAACATATGCCCAAATAGCATCCCAAAGTCCTTTTCCTCTTATTGGTACTATATAAAACGTTTCGCCGTCTTTTTCTCCAACAAACAAAGGAAGTTTTCTAACTTTACCTGCTTTTGCATTAGCTTGCTGTTTTTTAACATCAATTAAATAAGCTTGATCATCTTCAGATACTTCACCATCAGCTATAACTAATTGTTTTTTAATATATTTTGAAAATAATTCTGGTGCTTGATCTGTTGAAACAAAGATTGCACTACCTTCATCATTATCATTTACACCCATAGCATATAATATATTCTGTTGCTTTTCTAAACGCTTATTTTCGTTTATTGTAGGCTTTAAAGATGATGCTGCAAATGCTAATAATGATCCAACAACCAATACCATTATAATAGCAAATAATATTGTATATGAATTTTTATCTATTCTATTTTCCATCGTTAGGCTGTTTTTGCTTTTAAACGTTTCATTCTTTGTTTCACATTTCCTTGAACCACATAATGGTCAATTGTAGGTGCAAATACATTCATTAAAAGAATAGCTAACATAACACCTTCTGGGTATGCAGGATTAAATACTCTAATTAATATAGATACAAATCCTACTAAAAATCCGTAAATCCATTTTCCTTTATTAGTTTGTGAAGCTGTTACAGGGTCGGTAGCCATAAACACAGTACCAAAAGCAAAACCTCCAATTAATAAATGATGCCAAAAAGTAGTACTCATTAATCCGTAAAACTTGCTTCCTTCTGAAATAACTCCAGCATCAACAATTTGATTAAATATTAATCCCATTACTAAAGCTCCTATAACAGAAGATAACATGATTCTCCAACTTCCAATTTTAGAAAAGATTAAAAACAAACCTCCTAATATTATAAGTATCGTTGATGTTTCTCCAACTGAACCAGGAATAAAACCTAAAAACATATCTGATACAGAATACGCAACGTGTTTTCCTTGAGCAAGTGTTCCTAAAATGGTTTCACCAGAAATAGCATCTAAGTTTGCACCTGCTGCAATTTCTTTAGTTCTTTCAACAGCACCTTCAACCCAAACTTTATCTCCAGACATCCAAGTTGGATATGCAAAGAATAAAAAGGCTCTAATGGTAAGTGCAGGATTTAAAATATTCATTCCTGTTCCACCAAAAACTTCTTTTCCTATAACAACCCCAAATACAACAGCAACAGCAAGCATCCATAATGGAATATCTACTGGTACTATTAAAGGTACTAACATTCCTGTTACTAAATACCCTTCTTCTACCTCGTGTTGTTTGATAATTGCAAATATGAACTCAATTCCTAAACCAACTCCATAAGACACAATAACTAATGGTAATATTTTCCAAAAACCAATTAAAAAGTTATCCATAGACCAAAATTCTGGACTAAAGAACCCTGAAGTTACCGCTTGTATATCTCCAATCTGAACATTGTGCTGATATCCTGCATTAAACATTCCGAAAATCAAACAAGGTACCATAGCCATAATAACGGTATTCATGGTACGCTTTAAATCATCGGCTGCTTTTATATGAGTCCCGTTATGTGTGGTCTCATTTGGTAAGTATAAAAACGTATGGATTGCAGAAAATGCTGGTATCCACTTTTTGTTTTTATTCTTTTCCTTAAAACTATGTAATTTTTCTTTTAAACCCATTATCCTATCTCTTTAAGCATTAAGTCTAAACCTTCTCTTATTATTTTTTGATGTGGTTGTTTAGACACACAAACAAACTCAGTTAAAGCAAAATCTTCAGGTGCAACTTCGTACATTCCTAAAGCTTCCATTTCATCTAAATCTTTATACAAACACGCTTTTAGTATTTGCAATGGATAAATATCTAAAGGAAAAACGGCTTCATAAGTACCTGTTGTAACAAAAGCACGATGTTCACCATTTGTATTGGTATTTAAATCATACTTCTTTTTAGGAGTTAACCAAGAAAATGTTAATGCTCTTGATGTAGAAACCTTATTAAAAACAGGCTTTGTCCATCCAAAAAACTCATAATCATCACCTTCTGGTATTATAGAAATCACATTACTATAATAATCTAAATTACCATCTGGTTTCACTTGTCTTCCTGATAATACATTACCAGAAACAATACGATCGTTAGCATTTTTAGCAATACCTTTATCATAAATGATAGTAGAAATTTCGCTTCCTATTTTAGTAACAAAATATCTTGGCTTTTCAACTGATGAACCAGCTAAAGCAACTACACGTTCTGCATTAAATTTTCCAGTTAATAATAATTCTCCAATAATAACAAGATCTTGAGCATTGACTGTCCAAACAATCTCTCCTTTATTTATTGGATCTACTTTATTAATTAGTGTTCCAACATTTCCTGATGGATGCGGTCCAGAAACTTTATGAATTGTTGTTCCTGATAAACCTGCTAATGGCGAACTTGAACTACCAACTGAAATATGCACTTTACCTTCGGTAAGTTTACTTAAAGCTGTAACTGCTGCTTGCAATTCAGCTTCTTTACCTTTTAAAGTAAAATCTAAATCGGCTGCCAATGGTGCGCTAGCATAGCCAGAAACAAATATCGCTTTAGGCGATTTATCTGGATTTGCAATTACATCATACGGACGTTGTTTTACAAATGGCCAACAACCCGATGCTAATAAATGTGCTTTAATAGCTTCAGGTTTTGCCGTGTCTAAATTAAAAGCACCATAATCTACATAAGACTGTGTTTTATCTGCTTCAATTTTAATAGCATCAATGCGTCTTTTTGGTCCACGTTGCACTTCAATTATTTTCCCAGAAACTGGAGAAGAAAACTTAACTGCTTCATGAGATTTGTCGAAAAACAAAGTACCTCCAGCTTCTACTGAAGTTCCTTCTTTTGCAACAAGTTTTGGAATAACGCCGTGAAAATCTTCTGGTCTTATAGTGCAGTAGTTACTAACAATCGCTTGTTCAACGATTTTTTCAGCTTCGCCTATAAGATTAATGTCCAGACCCTTTTTAATACGAATGTCGTTTGACATATTTATCTTTATTGAAATTAGTTGTCTAAAAATCGGGGCAAAAATACAAATTAAAAATACAGTTTTCATAATAAAATAAGTAGAAATTTACCTGTATTCTCAGAAGTTCTATTTTAGGCATTAAATTTGTTTATATTTACAAAAAAACGTTTAATAAATGCCTTTTAAGTTTCTACAATTATCCTTTTTCTTACTTGCAACAAGTATTATTCATAGTCAGGTTAAAGAAATTACGCCTCCCGATTATATAAAAACTATAAACTTTAAAGGGAATACACCCGAAACTCAATTGCCAATTATAAAATTAGGCGAATATGTTATTCTAGAATTTGATGCTTTAAACGGCAATGAAGATGATTACTACTATAAAATTGAACATTATAATTATGATTGGACACCTTCAGTTTTAATGAAATCTGAATTTTTAGATGGTTTTGACAACCAACGCATTAGAAATTACGAAAACTCATATAATACCTATCAAATATATTCACATTACAAATTAACCATTCCTAACGAACAAACTAGAAAACTAAAATTATCTGGAAATTATATGCTTTCCATTTACAATAATGATGACGAATTAGTGTTTTCAAGAAAGTTCATGATTTATGAAGACAAAGTGGATGTTGGTGTAAATATAAAACGCTCCAGAAGTATTGAATTTATTGAAGAAAAACAACGTGTTGATATTATTGTAGCATCAAATAACATGCAATTAAACAATCCTAAACAGACAATAAATACTTTAATTGTACAAAACAACAACCTAAACACTGCAATTTCAAATCTAAAACCTCTTTACACTGTTGGCAATCAACTTATTTACAAATACGACAACGAAACTAGTTTTTGGGGTGGTAATGAATATTTATATTTCGAAAATAAAGATGTACGAGCCGCCAATACAGGTATTCAGTTTATAGATTTACAAGATTTGTATCATAATTATTTATTTACCAACGTAGAAAGAACAAATAAACCATACACTTACAACCCAGATATCAATGGTAATTACGTTATTAATAGTATTGACACTGATAACCCAAGTATAGAATCAGATTATGCTTGGATACATTTTTCATTACTAGCTAGCGATTATTTAAAAGATAAAACCGTTCATGTTTATGGAAATTTTAATAATTATGTTATTAACGAAAGCACTAAAATGTCCTATAATGAAGAAGAAAACGTTTTTACAAATGCTATCCTTTTAAAACAAGGATTTTATAACTACAAATATATTGTAGTAAATAATGATAACACTTTTGATGAAGGCGCCGTAAGTGGTAACTATTACCAAACCGAAAACAATTACAAAGTCATTATTTATTATAGAGATTTAGGTGCACGATATGATAGAATTATAGGAATTGGAGAGGCTAATTCTGTTAATATCTCAAATTAAGCTATCCGTTTTTGCATTTCAACTAATTTATACATCAAATACAGTAATTTTTAATGCTAAACACTTAATATTTATTAATTTAGTATCTGTAAACACATTTTTACATCATTAAATAATATGGTTCAACAAGTTACCAGCGGTATAAAAATTTCTGTAGAAACTAACTACGAAGGCTCATTTTATAAAAATTATAAAATACAATATGCCTTTGCATATACTGTAACTATTGAAAACCAAAGTAAAGACTCTGTACAACTTAATGCACGCCATTGGGAAATATTAGATGCTTTAAATAATATAGAAATTGTTTCTGGCGAAGGTGTTATTGGCAAAAAACCAGTAATAAACCCAGGAGAATCTCACACTTACACATCTGGTTGTTTATTAACCTCTCCTTTTGGCGCCATGCAAGGTCATTATAATATGATAAACTTTACAACAACCAAGAACTTTGAAGTTACCATACCTACATTTAAGTTAAGTGCTAAGTTTGCTATAAACTAATTTTTTAGTGTTATTTAATTTCCTTTAGAAAAGAAATTAAAACTTTCTATCAAACCTAAAAACTTTCCCATTTTGCTCAACATGAAAGAATTTACAATTGGAGTAATGCACAAATTCAAATTCTAAATCGTAATCAAACATATCGTCTTCAACAACAAATGTATCGTGTACATCAATATTTCCATGAGGAGAAATCCGTTTAAAATGATATTCTACATCATGTCCTGTTTTATGAAGTTCAAACCAAGCTCCTGCTGCTATACCAGATAACCATTGTGCTTTTTCATGCAAATCATCAACTGGTTTAGGTTCTAATGTTCCTACAAACGTGGGTTTATGATTTTTAAGTCTATCTAAAAAACAACGAATATTTTCACTTTTTTGAGATCCTTTAAACTCTGAAATAACACCAGATTCAGATACCTCAAAAGGATGGTCTTCTGTATTTGACAATAACACATTACCTACCGTACTAGGTGTAAACCACTTAGATTTTTCAAGATTTTTTTTCATCTTCAAATCGGTTACCGAAGCAATTAAAGTGTCGGTTACAAAACGTGCACAATTACACGCTTCTTTAACAAAAGCCGCATACCTTATAAAATGCTTGTTCTGCATTTTTTTTATATGTTTTCGTGCTTTAGCATAATCAACCGCGTTACAAACAGAAGCCACTAATTTCCCTTCACCATGAGTTAATTTAGGATGTGTTGCCAAAAACTCTAAAATAGCATCTATATTTTTTATAGAATCGTTTTCTATCTCTGCTTTTATTGGGAAATGTAACTCATTATCGGTATCACTTCCTCTAACTCTACCTGTAGGCTCTGGTGTAATGTAACGTCCAAAATCATGATATTCTAAAACGCCTGTTTCTTTATTAATTAAAACCAACGCTGCATGTCCAGCTCTTAAATAATTCTTTTTACCAACACCTATAAACCGTAGAAAAGGAGAAAACCATTCATCAGAAACCATAACAATAGTATCTGGATACGCTAAAGTTAAAATAATACCAGTGCTACTCATTAACTATCTCGGGTATATTTAGCGTTTTTGTAGTAACTAATTCGTCTTCAATATTTTCATAACGCATTTCAATAACATCATCTTGTTTTTTAACCTGAGTAATACTAGTAGTTTTTACAAATCCACGATTCATAACAACACCATATTCATCATTACCTTTACCTGCTGTTTTATGAAATTTTAATGCAGAACTTGAAGTTAAAACATTTTCTATTTTAAATGTTTCAAACCATTGTAAACGTTCTTGTCTCATTTGAGTGTTATACAGTGTAGAAGACGACCAAATTCTAGGTTCTAAAGGCAATTCAGTAAAATACTTTTTATTACCATCCCAAACCAATTCGTAAAATTTTAAAGTATCATTCCAATCTGCTATGATAATAGTAAATGGCTCAATACCTTCAAAATTATAAGTCGCAATAGTTTTTAAAACAGATTCAGTTACCATAAAATCTTTTGCAACCACGCCTCTACTTATTCTATATACTGCTTTTCTCTTATGATTTTCAAATCCACCATTAAGCACACAAATTAATCTATTTTTTTCGCTCAAACCAATCCAAGTACCACCAGACAATTCATCTTTTGGAAATAAAAGTCTGGTTCCTTTTACATTATAAAATTCTGGCACCAATGATATTCTACTAGGAGCTTCATCTCTATTGGAAGTTAAAACAAAATCATTTTCACCTTGCGGTATTATAGTTACTGTACACATAAAATTGTAGTCTAAAAACACTTTAGCAACTTACAAAAAATAAATAAAATTTAACGCGGTTTTAATAATTGTTCAAGCAATAAATCATTTGAAAATTCGTAAATTTACACCCTATTTACTGAAAATTCAATAACGAAAAACTAAAAATCATGGGAAAAGGCTTTTTTAACGTACCAATTGCCGTAAACGAACCTGTAAAATCGTATGCTCCTGGATCACCTGAACGTGATGCAGTATTAAAAGCATATAAAGACATGTTTAATAGCAAAGTTGACGTTCCTTTATATATAAATGGCGAAAACATAACAACTGGAAACACCAGAACTATGTCGCCACCACACGACCACCAACATGTGGTTGGAACCTATCATTTAGCAGAGCAAAAACATATAGACGATGCTATTTCTACAGCCTTAGAGGCAAGAAAATCTTGGTCGCAAATGCCTTGGGAACAACGTGCAGGTGTTTTTTTAAAAGCAGCCGAACTTATTGCAGGACCATATAGAGCTAAAATAAATGCTGCTACTATGATAGCGCAATCTAAAAATATACATCAAGCTGAAATTGATGCTGCTTGCGAGCTTATAGACTTTTTACGTTTTAATGTACAGTTTATGGCAGACATTTACATGGAACAACCCGAAAGCACAAGTGATGCATGGAATAGAATAGAATACCGCCCGCTTGAAGGCTTTACCTATGCCGTAACACCATTTAACTTTACTGCAATTGCAGGAAATTTACCAGCATGTATGGCGCTAATGGGTAATGTTGTGGTTTGGAAACCTAGCGACAGTCAAGTATATTCAGCTAAAGTTATTATGGATGTTTTTGAAGAAGCAGGTGTACCACCTGGTGTTATTAATGTTGTTTTTGGAGACCCTGTAATGATTACCAATACCGTTATGTCAAGTCCAGATTTTTCTGGATTACACTTTACTGGTTCTACATATGTATTTAAGGAACTGTGGAAACAAATAGGAAATAATATTCACAACTACAAAACCTACCCAAGAATTGTTGGAGAAACTGGTGGTAAAGATTTTATTGTTGCTCACAAATCGGCTAATCCAAAACAAGTAGCAACAGCAATTTCTCGTGGCGCATTTGAATTTCAAGGTCAGAAATGTAGTGCCGCATCTAGAGCTTACATTCCAAAAAGTATTTGGAACGATGTAAAAAACTATGTTATTGAAGATGTGAAGTCTTTTAAAATGGGTTCCCCTGAAGATATGAGCAATTTTATAACAGCTGTAATTCATGAGGGTTCATTTAATAAATTGGCTAAATATATTGACCAAGCTAAAAATGATGCTGATGCCGATATTATTGTTGGTGGCGGTTACGATAAAAGTAAAGGTTATTTTATTGAACCAACTGTTATTGTTACCACAAATCCAAAATACACAACTATGTGTACTGAATTATTTGGTCCAATAATTACCATTTATGTTTATGAAGATGATGCTTACGCAGACACTTTAAAACTGGTTGATGAAACAAGTGAATACGCATTAACAGGTGCTATTTTATCGAAAGATAGATATGCCATTACGCAAGCAACTGAAGCTTTACAAAATTGTGCTGGAAATTTCTATATAAACGACAAACCTACAGGTGCTGTTGTTGGCCAACAACCTTTTGGTGGTGCCAGAGCATCAGGAACTAACGACAAAGCTGGTAGCGCACAAAACTTATTGCGATGGATATCGCCTAGAATGATAAAAGAAACCTTTGTAACGCCAACAGATTATCGTTATCCGTTTTTAGGAGAATAAATTAATTTCTTTAAAATAAGGAATCTTATTATAATTTAAAAACAGGCATTCAATATATTGATATTGAGTGCCTGTTTTTGGTTAATATTTGACTTTGTAAAAATTTTCAACTACATTCGTTTAACATTAGATACAAAATATTAAAACGATTTTATATCAAGTAGTTGTAAGTAATGCGGAAATCAAGCTAAAATTGAACATTTTAACTAAAAAAACCAAATGTGCTGTTTCTTGCCAACGCTCAAAATGGATTGAGGAAATCCGTAAAGAAACAAATAGAAAATGAAATATTTTAGCTAAATTGAATTTTGATTAACACATAAACCAACGCCTAAAGACTATCTAAAAAGGAGAATGAATGACGTAAATAAATATTTAGAATTACTTAGTGAATTTTCCGAAAGAAAGTTAAAAGAACATTTCAAAATAAAAAAGTTAGAATTTGACCCATTTGAAATAGTAAACTCTTATTTGATTTACCAAACCATTAGAGATTACAAGTACAATACACTTCTCTATATTCCCGATAAAGATACCAAATCACAATTCTATATTCCTGCAATATTTACGCTTGCTCTTTACAACTTCATTGACAATTTTATTGACGATACGACTGTCTATAAAATTGGAGATATATTACAAAAAAGCGGAAATAGATATCAAATAATACGTAAGTCTGGTACAAACTTTACTTTGAGAGGTAAAAATGCAGAAATCACTATTAAGAAATCTCAAATAAAGAAGTACATAATTACCACCGCAAACTTAAAAAACAGACAAGTAAAACTCAAGTTCAACTCTTACACAGATTTTTTTAAAGATGTTTTGAATTTAAATGAAAGTGAATTACCTTCAAAATTCAAATATAAATCTGTCATTGTTACTGATAAAAGCATCGTTTCCGAACTAAAAGCATATAAAATAAATGGCGAACAAATACATAAAGCTTTTCCTTTTCAATATGTAACAAAATCTGGCAAACGGACGGATAATTTACCTATTGACCCAATGCTTTTTGTAGTCAATGATTATGAAACAGTTCGCAATCATATTTTATCACAAAACATCGCAATCCGAAATATAACTTTCATTGGAGAAAATAAATATAAAGAACATCATCTTGAAATTACAGAAGATATAAATAATGGTAAAATCGAGAATTGTCTGCTAATTGGAAGCACAGAGCTTTCTAACAATTCGATTCCGAACTTGCGTAAATGGAAATGGACTTTAGCTGAGTTAGATTACTTTAATTATTTTACAACTTATCCAATCAATAAAATAATAACAGAAAATAGCCAGTTTACACTCGCTTTAAATGATTTCAATAATTCAATCAAACAAATTGAAAAAGAATATGGCATTAATCTAAATGAGTTGTACAAATATGTGCGAAATATATTGCCTATAATAATCCCATCATCTAAAAGCAGACTACTCACGCAATTGGATAATGCATTAATCTACTTTGAAAAAGAAGGAGAAGACATTGTAGAAACAATATTGTCTGATATAGGAGAATATGATTATGATGACATTTGGAACGAAATATCAGATAAGTTTTTAGCTCTAATTAATTCTAAAAAAACGGCTCATTACAAATTTCAAAAGATAAAATATTTTCAAAAAATTGACTATTTAGTTGCTCCGAAAGAATATTTAGAAATTTGGCAGGAAGAAATAGATTTCTATAAAGTGAAAAATGTTATTTCATTCAAAGAGTTTAATTCTTTAACTGTTAAAAACAAAACAATCATCTTTTTAGGCTTTTTCGGTTACAATCATCTAAAGTCAATGATGTATAGTTCTAACAAGATAAATATTCTTTTATATCCACAAGAAGAAATCCATTTCAATAACTGTGAAAACAAATTAAACAAGGAAACATATCACGAACTAAAAATTGCAGACAGAAAGGCTATATCTGGTATTTCATTTAAAGAAATAGAACAGATAGAAAATATTGACGAACTAATAAATCGACTTTTTAGTCAAGACGATGAAGCAAAAATAAATCCTGACTATTCAGAAAGCTTTGCAACAAACATTATTCGTGAATTAACTTTTGAAAACGAAACCGAGAAGTTAGAATTAGACGAAAACAAAACTGTATTGCTAAAAATAAAACACCAAGAACGCTTTGAAAAAGTTAAAAACCTCAAAACAGGCGATAAAATTAGAGTTTATGATAACTCTTCTAAAGAAGAACTATACCAAGTAGCGTTAGAGTTTGATATCAATGGAGAGTTTACCAAAATCGAAGAATTTTCTAAACTGTGGAAATCAGAACTGGAATCCTTTTATAAGCAGTATAATTCCTTGAACGAATTACACCAATTACTTGTAAAAAACGGTCTTTCAATTAAAAATCCTCTTACCTTAAATAATTGGATAAAACCAGAAAGTGATGTAAAATTTCCACAAAAGAAAAAGGATTTATCAGTAATAAAGAAAACAATAAACTCTGAATTATTAAACCAGAATTACAATGATATTTTTAAATACAGAATTGGTTACAATCGTATAATGAAATCATTAGGGAGAAAGTTCAGCTCTGAAATATCAGATTACATACAACATAAAAGAAAAGGTAAATTACTAAAACAGTTTACAGCAAAACAAATACAACAATTTGTTGACCAAAACGCAAAAGAAAGAATCATTAAAACAATAAAGCCAATTGATTATGAACAGTAATCACGATACAATAGCACGAGATATTTTTCAAGAAAGAATCAAAAAAGGTCTGTTAGGTCCCGGCTCAGATATTTTTGTGGATGAAAGTGATAAAAATGAAGAAATTATATCAGATTACCCTTTACAGAGGTATTATACTGGTGTGTTATTTCCTGAACAAATCAGAAAAGATGATTCCGAAGATGAAGTAGGTAGAGAGACAGAAAGTGACAATGAAGAAGATTTACAAGATGATGATGCGTCAGAACTCAAATCAGATTCTAAAAATCATTCTACTTCAAGCAAAGGAGATAGTAAAGATGATGAATTAAAAATATCTCAAAACACATTTTTTCCATCCAATATTGGTTTAACTTTTTGTGTCGACAGTGGAGTAAAAGAACTTGATGTTGAGTTTAGTTTTGGTCTATATTCCCAAGTAACAAGTGATATAAAAATAAAAGTAACTAAAAGAGATTTTGAAGAGTTTAACAATCATCCTTTATTTCCTTTCAAAAAAATTATAAGCTATGAAGATGACTATATGATTTTGAAACCCGAATTAAGTGGAAAAAAGTTAAGAGGAAATAGCCGAAGCCCAAGAACAGAAGATTATGCAAAGTTAGATGATTTTAAAAAGTCTGACGGTTATAAGGATAGTCCACTTCCACCGATATTTCACAACTTTGAAAAGCTAATAGGTAGGACTTGGAAACGAGAAAATATTGTTATAAATGAAAAGATATCTGTTTCAGATATTTCAAAGCCTTGTACAATATTTGAACAAAATCTAAAAAAGAAAACAAGTGATTATTTAAGGGTTTCATATACAGTTAAAACATACCACATAAAGCAAAACCCTGAAAATACTTATGTCAAAATACAGTTAGCAAATACTTCAGACAAACATCCATCAGACCAGTTTTCAAATGCAAAAGAGCTTTTAAACCAAAAATGTATATTTCAAGCTAAAGTCAAAGTAAAGTCAAATGAATTAAGTCCTTACAAATCATACATAGAATTAAATCCTTTAGACAAGGAAGCCGAAGTATTAAACTACTTGTATAAAGATAAGTTAAGCTATGGAATTGGTCATAACTGCTCTGTAATTTGGGATGATGATAGAAGTACAATACAAACTTCATTTTTACCACAATATGACGTAAAAGACACAAAAAACAGTTTTTCCGAAGAAGATTTTAAAGACAACCCAAATGACTTTAATTTACTTAATAATAGTTTAGATATATATAGTCTATCTCATTTCTCAAATGAAAAGAAGAACGAAGTAATTGAAAGATTAAAAACCTTTGTCAATTTATATGGTATTTGGATTTTCGAACAAAAGAAAACAAGCTCATCAAATAAAGAAATTGAAAATCACATATTTAAGAATTTAGACTATAATCTTAACAGATTAAGGTTAAATATTGAATTGCTAAATGATGATAAAATCTTTAGGGCATTTCAATTAGCAAATTCAGCAATGCTAATACAAATCATTTTATCAAATGATGATGATTTCTCAGGTAGAGAAAAAGACTTATCAGAATTAAATGCTTCGATTGATTACGATAATATTAACTATTTTAAAAACTACAATTTCAATAAACTTTCATTTGGAAAACCTAAATACAGACCATTTCAATTAGCTTTTCTACTACTTAATATAGACAGCATAACTGATTTAAAATCGGAAGCAAGAAACAAAGTAGTTGACTTAATCTGGTTTCCTACTGGTGGTGGAAAAACAGAAGCATATCTATCCGTTGGTGCTTTTACAATAATCTATCGCAGATTAATGAATGATACAGGATATGATGGAACTTCTGTAATAATGCGTTACACATTAAGGTTACTTACAGCCCAACAGTTTGAAAGAGCTTCAAGGTTAATTGTTTCATTAGAATTTTTAAGAAAACAATTTGAACAAGAGTTACGAGAAGAGCCTATTACAATAGGAATGTGGGTTGGAATGTCATCTACACCAAATTCATTAAAAGAAGCTGAAGAAAAAGTTGAAGATATTAATGAAGAATGTAATAAAAAAGATGGAATTCCTGATAACAAAAATGTGTTTCAAATAAGTTCTTGTTCTTGGTGTGGAACAAAACTCATAACTAAAAACGAACTCAATAATTGGATATTTGGTTTTAAAATTGAAGGAAAGAAAAAAGACTCAAAATTCAAAATAAAGTGTGTAAACAAAAAATGTCATTTTCATAATGAACTTCCTATTCAAGTAGTTGATGAAATGCTTTATGAAAAGCCACCTACTCTACTTTTTGGAACAGTAGATAAATTTGCAATGTTGGCTTGGAAATCACAAGGAAACAGTTTTTTTAACTCACTAAACGACAGTTTACCACCTGATTTAATTATTCAGGATGAATTACACTTACTAACTGGTCCATTAGGCACGATTACAGGAATATTTGAAAGCGTTATTGAAATGCTTTGTTCTAAAAATGGGAGAAAACCTAAAATAATATCTTCAACTGCAACAACTCGAAATACAAATGAACAAATAAAAGCGTTATACGGTAATGATAAAATTGTAAATGTTTTTCCACCATCAGGTTTGAGTTATTCGGATAGCTTTTTCGCTAAAGTTTCTACTACAAAAAGCACAAGAAGATATATTGGTTTTATTCCAACAGGAAAATCATCGATTGACACACAATTACAAATGTTAGCCAATTTGTTTGTAGCTCGTTTAGAAGTGTACAAACAACTCATTTCAAACGGAGTAAATGATTATGAGATTTTTGATAAATATTGGACGCTTATTTCATATTATAATAGTTTAAAAGACGTAGGTAAAATCCATAATAAGGTTGGAGATGAAATTTCAACATTTACTTCTGCCTTACAAAAGAAGCTGTATGGTAACGAACAAAATTATGTGTTCAACTATGCTTCTTTATACAATCGTGATGAAGAACTCACAAGCAGAATTGATAGCACAAAAATTAAACAGACACTTAAACGCTTGGAAGAAAATACTTTTGACAAAGATACCATACAAAGGTATCCCAATAGAAACACCTATGTGAAATCTGGAATAATTGATTTAGTCTTAGCTACAAATATGATTTCAGTAGGTATTGATATTGAACGGTTTAATGTAATACTTATGAATAGTCAGCCCAAAAACGTGGCAGAATATATTCAAGCTTCAAGTAGAGTTGGTAGAAAATATAAAGGTTTAGTAATTGATTTATTGGACGCAAACAGAGCAAGAGATAAATCCCATTTTGAACATTTCATCCCTTTTCATCAAGCATTTTATAAAAGTGTAGAACCTGTTAGTTTAACACCTTTTACAGAAAATACACTTGAAAAAATGCTTGCCAGTATTATGATAACTTATGTTAGGCATAAAGTTATAGGAATGGCATCAAATAATTCTGCTCAATATTTTCAACCAGAAATGTTAGATGGTTTAAAAGACGAAATGAAAAAACGATATTCAACTGATGCTAAAGTATATCATTTATTTGAAAGTAAATTAAAAGAGCTTTCGGATGATTGGTTAGAGCAAATAGAAAATCACGACTTAAAAAATTATGAAGCTACAAAAACCGAAATTGGGTTACTTGTTAAACCAGCAGAAAAGAGTTTTGATAAAGATGATTTATGGTCTGTTATGCAATCTATGAGAGAAATAGACACAAATTCATTTATTAGAGTTGGACTTCCAAATATTAGAAAAAATGGCTAAATACACAGAATTACAAACGAGAAAATTAATTAGTTCTTATGGTGGAGTTGGTTCAATAATTGAAACAATAGACGGAGCTTTAATGATTAAGGATTTTGATAAATGGAAATACTTTTTTCTAATTGAAAAAGGCAAAATTGAAGTTCAGGAAAACGAAAGAATTAATGATGACCGTTTATTAAAACGATTAAAATTCTATTTTCCAGACTTAAATCAAATAGTTAAAGTTCCTGCGAATTATTCTGCATTTTATAACACTTCTTTACCTAAATTAAAAGACCATATAGTTGATGCTGAATATTTTCCGAAATGGATGTATTGCAATAAATGTAATAGCATTAAACATATTGATGATTGGTACAAAGGTTGGAAAATCGCTTTTCATAGTAAAGATAGAAATAAACTAGATGACACTTTTACGCCACCAAAGTGTTATAAATGTTATCAAAAGGCTAAGAAGAATAAAGAAAAGAGAAGATATTATGTTTTAGAACAAGTAAGGTTTATAATGACCGCACCTAATGGAAATATAAAAGACATTCCTTGGCAAAATTGGACAAACTTAACAAGAGAAAAAGATGAAAACGGTCAGAAAAAAATCACTTTCAATGGAAAATGTTGCAATAAACAAGATTTAAGATACCTTAAAGATGGTAGAAACCCAGACTTTACAGGAGTTAGAATACAATGTAAAAACCCTGACTGCAAAACGAATGCTAAACAGCAATCTTTGATTGGTTTAATGGGATTACGTGTTCCAGATTTCAACGAAAACGGAGAAATTAAAACCATTGTTGATACTGATGGAAATCCAGTTTTAGATGTTAAGGGAAAAGAACAAAAAGTAATGTTTAAAGCTGTTATTCGTACAAGTAATAGCGTTTACTATCCTTTAATAACTAACAGTTTGTACTTACCGACTATCGAAATCAAAAAAGAAATTAAGGATAAAATCAAAACTCTTTATGAAGATGCTGAATTTTCATCTGAAAAAATCCAAGCAAAGATAAATAATGAGCAACTTCAACTTACAATAAGTCAGATTGAAGAAGTTATGTTTCCTGAGAATCAAGATTTCATTAAAGAAGTTGATTACAGACTAAGAGAATATCAGTATTTAATAACTAACGAAAGTCCTGACGATAAAAACCTTGTTTTTGAGCAAGTAAATTCAAATGAGTTAGTCAATTTTGGTATCAGCAAATTACTAAAAGTTAATAGGTTAAAGTTAACATCAGTTCAAACAGGTTACAGTCGTCAAGACCCAATTGACAAAGACCTGTTTGCTAACAAAACGATGGAAGATTACATTCCTGTAAGCCAACACGCTGTTAAAGCTAAATACACAACTTCAAAAGGAAAAAACACCAAATTATTACCTGGAATAGAAAGCTTTGGAGAAGGAATATTTATAAATTTTGATAAAGAAAAAATAACTAAATGGTTTGAAAACTGTTCTAAAAGTGAATCCTTCAAAAAAAGAATTGAAACATTAAAAAATAATGCGGAAACTTCCACTTTTAGGCCTTCAGAAGAAAAAGAAAAGATGCTTGCTAATTTAGAGTATTTAACTACATTTCTCTTCATACATACTTTTTCACATATTTTAATCAAAGAATTGGAATTTTTAACTGGTTATCCAGCAACATCACTTTCGGAAAGACTTTATGTGAATAAAGATGAAATGCAAGGGGTATTGATTTACACAATGGCGGGAGCCGAAGGAAGTTTTGGCGGTTTAGTTTCACAAGCAAATCCTGAGAGATTTTCGAAAATATTAAATTCATCTTTAGCACGTGCTAAAGACTGTGCATCTGATCCAATCTGCTATCATTCCGAAGGACAAGGTGTAGGTGGACTGAATCTCGCTTCGTGTTATTCTTGTGGATTACTGCCTGAAACATCTTGTGAGGAATTTAATAGCTATTTAGATAGAGCAATATTAATAGATGATGAATTTGGATTTTATAAGGATAATTAAATGAACGGAATACAAAAAGCCAACGCTACACCAAAAATTGTAAAAGAGTATGTCTGGCCAACTCTCACATTTGAATTAAATAACATACATCCGAAAACCAAGCTGAACGTGAAAAGCACTATGCACAACAAAGTGTGTAAAACATAGCTATTATAAGCTTTCCGAAAGGTTTTTGTTTATTTACAAAGTACACCAAATTTTTATTTGGTTATATTTAGAAAAGAAAATTAAACATAAAAAATTCGGCTCGTGCTAAATCCGAAAAGTTAGCGTTTATTTATACGCTACGTTTCATATACAATACCGTTAAACCAGCCTTTCAAAAAACATTCAACATCATAATGAAAAAAGGAATATTAATCTTATTTTGTTTATTACTTATTGTTTCTTGTAAATCGACACAAATAACAAAAACAGAAGTTATTAAATTAGCTGAATCTAGTAAAAGTTGGAACGGAAACAACCTACCAAACTACCCAACAGATGCTCCAAAAATTACTATCTTAAAATATACTATTCCTCCAAAAACGAAATTAAAAATTCACAAACATTTAGTTATTAATGCTGGTGTATTAATAAAAGGAGAACTTACTGTTGTAGATGAAGACAATAACACCTTAGTGCTAAAAGAAGGTGATGCTTTAATAGAACTAGTAAACAAGTTTCATTATGGAGAAAACAAAAGCAATAAACCTGCTGAAATAATTGTTTTTTATGCTGGAGACTCAGAAACACCTTTAACCATAATTAAAAATGATTCAAATAAGAAAAGTAATCATTAATTAATCAATAACTATTTTTTTACTTACAATACCACTTTCGGTTTCTAATTTAATAATATAAGCTCCTGTTTTAACTGATAAGGGTATAACCGTATTATACGTAGAGTCGATATCAAAATCTAAAATACTTTGCCCCAAAATATTGTACAATTTTACATGAGACAAATACATATTGTTTTTATTAACGATGTTTAACCGAGAATCTTTAGAATCAAAATACACTAATATATTATCTCTACTTTCAATATTTTTAACTTGCAATAATTCATCACTTTTTTGAAAAACAAGCTTAAACCTATTATTATACGCTCCAGTTTCTAAGTAAATTTCAAATGGTTTGTTATTAATTTCAGAAACTTCACCTGTAACATTATCACTAATATATATAGCTTTATTAGCATCAATATTTTCTAGAGCATCAATTTTAATTGAAACTAATCCAGATTTTTTAACAATTAATCCTAAAGCTAATTCTTGAGATGCCTCAAAATTATTAACACCTTGTATAACAAATGGATTGTTATCAAATGTCCAATACATATCTTCTTCATTCACATCGGCCATAAAAGCATCATACCCTAAATCAAAACCATTTGACGCTTTTTCTTTTTGCCCAACTACTATTTGCCTATGATATCCTAATGGAGAATTATATATTAGTTTTATAGTTGGTGTGTCATTAACATCTGTTTTAGCACTACTATTATTCTTTTTGGTATTTGAAGATTTAAAAAACAAAGACGTTGATGTATTTTCAGTTGCAAACACTCGCTGACTGTTTTTAAATACAATATCACCACCATCAATAGTTAAAATTGGAGTTCCGTTATTATTATTAAAACTATCTAAAGCAGTAGACACAAAAAAGCCTTGATTTACTGCAATATATTGCCCCGGCGCTTTTGTTCCTAAATTAAAATTATCGTTAATTCTACTATCATTTGAAATAGCCACAGCACCTCCAGTTAAATTTCTAGTAGCATAGCCCCCAACATAATCTGATAAGGAATGTGAGTTTTCTTGTCCAAAATGATCCCAAAAATATAATGCACCATTAAAAACAGTACCATTAGTATTATTTCCGCCATCAGCAATACTCATATTATCTAAAATAAATTGAGTAGCATCTATAGCAGAAGGATATGGATTACCAATTAATCTATCAACATCACCTGTTCCTGATATTTTATTTAATGGTAAAGTTATATCTCCATTATTAGGCAAACCTTCAAATATATAATTTTGCATATCTGAAACGGCAACACCTTCTAATGTTCCTTTCATTGTAAACCCTTCTCCTGGTAGTAAAGCTGATGATTCATCTATTTTCTCCCAAGCATTATAGTTGTTAGCTGCACCATAAAATGTGTACAACCAATACGTACTAATTGTTCTAGCAAAACCTGATGGTGAAATACCTCCACCTACACTAGGAGCTGTATTATACAAAAGATTTTGATATGCAGAAGCATTAGTTCCGTCATTTAATACTTCAGAAATAGTATAGTTTGCATTAGTTGCAGATAAACCAACACCTCTAGTTGAAGTATTACCACCAATTGGACTAACAGAAGACGACCAGTAATTATAATTAAAAGCATTTGCTGTTCCTTGTTGATCGCGTGTTAAGTAACCACCACTATCTGCATCAACAATACTGCCTTCCAATTGAATTAATTGAGATTCTCCATCTAAATTAATAACACCATCAAGCTCTAAATAATGACTAATAGTTAAACTTTGACCTGTTCCTGTACCTGTTGACATATCTGTTGTGCCATCGATAGTTAATGTTCCTACCAACGAAATCAATCCGTTTAAATAAATATCTCTACTACCCGATGTGACATCATTTGTTAATTCAACAATATTCCAATCTATAGATGTTACTCCATCAATTCCAATAGTATTAGGAATATACAAATCACCACTATTTAACCAAGTTGTACTAGTATCCCAACTGCTATCTCCATCGGTTTCATAAGGAAGTGGCGCTGTTGTAATTTGAGATGAATCCATATTATAAGGAATCCCATCAATACCATAACTAGAACTATCAAATGCTGTATTAGAATCTAATGGATAATACCCTAATAAATTATTCCATAATAATCCGCCAGAAATATTCATTTTAGTTGATGAACCTTGAACAATTGTAGCATTTTCTTGAATGTGCTGATTCATCATTTCTCTAATTTGAATCTCACTTAAAGCAACATCCCAAACGCGAACTTCTTGTATAGCTCCATTAAAATAATTCATTTCTAAAGGAGTTGTTGAGAAATTCTCTAAATCGGCTCCAACTTTAAAACTTTGTGAATTATTAATCAGAGTAGATAACGGACTGCCTGATGCTACATTAATACCATCAATATACATATTAACTATTGTGCCATTATAAGTCACAGCAATATGATGCCATTCATTATTTGGTATATTATACGGAGATGTTAAATTTAAAATTTCATTATTTGAATTATCATACCAAATTAAGTTAGGGAAATTATTTTTTAAACTTAAATGATATCCTGATTGTAAACTACCATCAATATTTCCTTTAGATAATATTGTTCCTGTAGCTACCGTGTTTTCTTGATAAACCCAAGACTCTAAAGAAAATGAACCTGTCAAATCATGATTATCGCCAAAATCAATATTACCATCAACACCATCAAAACCTATTAGATAGTCAATAATATTAACCGTATAATCTTCTACCTCTCCATCAAAACCAGACTCACAACTAGACGGATAACTAGCCCATTTTGTTGCAACACGCATTCTTGACGCTCCAATATTGGCTCCTACTGGAACTGTAATAGCCATTGGTGAATTTGAAGTTAATCCATCAACAACATTTGTTGCAAAACCCATATCATATTCCTCACCAGCATCATCAAAATCACCATCTCTATTCCAATCTATCCAAACATTAGTGTAAATAGTATAATTACCATCTGTATTAACATTTACAGACAAGCTATGACTAGATCCTTTATATATATTGGTTGAAATATTAGTAAAATCTTCAAAAGCATTGTCCTTTGGAATTTCATTATCTGAATTATTTATAGTATTAAAAGAGACATTAGTTACACTTGTATCATATGATGTACTCCCGTTAGAAGCACAATATTCACCTCTACCCTGAATTAAAAAAGTATATGAATCTTCATCAGTATCATTATTTGCTATAGACACCGTAGCTATATGTGTTCCAGACGTTGTTGGATTGTAAGTAATAGTAAATGTTGTACTTCCACCAGCTACTATAGTAGAACTCGCAGGAAACCCTGTTAATATAAAATCGGCAGTATCTCCTGTTATGGTTATATAAGGGCTAACATCAGTTAATGCTAAAGTTGAGCTACCAAGGTTTTGAATAGTAAAAGTATGAAATGTAGATATAGCTCCCGCAACTTCAACGCCTCCAAAATCGGTACCATCACTTAAAGAAATTATAGTATTCCCATCAGGAATATCAACATTACTAAATTCTATATTTATTTCAGGACCTACATATGTAGTTTGCAGACCAGCTAAATCTATTACCTGAATTTCATGCGACATAGAATTACCACTTCGGTGACACCAATATGCAGCTTGAGTTGTAGAATTCAAATAATAGTTTCTCCAACCTCTACCATAAGCAGTACCTTTTCCACTTGTTCTAGTAGAACCAATTATAAGTGCCTGATTAATATCTGTTAATCCTGCGGAAGCTATATTGATAGTGCTCTCGCCTGCTCCGTTTAAAGCATTTTGAAAACGTGTAACATTTAAACCTGGATTTACTAAAACATGTACAAAATGTCTGTTTGTTCCTGCAGAATCATGATTACTATGAAAAGTCCAATCTACTCTTTGATTATTACTACCAGGATTGGTAACTGGCCATAAATCTGCAAGTGCATCATTAGTCCCACTAGCGTTAATATCTCCTCTAAATTGACTAAAAATTACAGCTTCATTCCATGATGACACATTGGTAGCAGTACCTGTACCGTCTGAACCATCTCTTAATGTAATGGTTCCTGTATCTGAACCTACATTTCCCGAATCGCCATGTAAAACAGTCCAATTGCTACCTGTAAATTCAACTAAAGTTATATAGACTCTTACGTTATTTCCATTAGAACCTTTTTGAACTCGTAAAGTAGTAGAATTTTCTAAATAAGCAATAGCTGTCCCCGAATCTGCATCTTGTGCTGTTGCATTATTCATTATACCAGTTATAAAAGGTATACATTTATTTACATTAACTATACCTGTAACGGCTTGTGTAACATTATTGTTTGTTCCGTTTAAATCAATTGCATATCGTCCTCTTACTATAATTTCATTACCACCATTTGCTGGACCAACATATTCCCATATAGAAGTATTGAATCTCATATCCCTACTATCTGAGTTAGCTTCTCTATAATAGGTTAAAGTATTAGTATTAGTTAATTGTCTAGCGCCTGCCATATCATCTCCGCTTCGACTTCCTCCATCTGTTGGAGGTCCAGCATGCGTTTTTCTATTATTGGTAGCTAATTCAATGGCGCTATTTAAAGAGCTAATAGCAGTAAAACTTGAATTGATTCCACCGGAGCGACCAATATCATCTTGAATATGCTGAACTTTAAAATCTGCCGTTTGAGAAAAGGCATTAGTAAAGCTTAACATAAAAAATAAAATTATACTCTTATAATAGAGTAAATTTAAGATTGAGAGTCTTTTCATTTAATATTTAATAGCAAAATACCAAACAAAAGTAAAATAAAATCTCAATTAATAACGATAAAATGCTAAAAATGTTCGACGAAATGCATTTTTAACTAAAAATTTAGAATAAATACTACGCTAAATAAAAATTGGCACGATTATTATTACGGGTTTTAAATGAATAAACTGAGAATATAACTATAGGGTTACTTATAATATATTTAGTTTAATATAATTTTCTTAGTAAATAAACCTTCTACAGTGTTTACATTAACAAAATAAATGCCTTTAGACTCGCTAATAGGTATTGAAACATTTGATGCTGAGTTTAATTCTAAATACTTAATTCTTTGTCCTAAAACATTATGTATAGAAACATCTAGAACATTTAAAGCGTTTTTATTAATAATTTTTATATGAGACATCTTATCATCATAATAAACTAATACACTTTTTATTTCATCATCAATGTTTTCATCAATACTTAATGATTTGCTATCATTAACATATTGATAAACAAGCTTAAACCTGTCTTCATAATTTCCTGGTTCTAAATAAATATCAAAAGCATCATTATTAATTTTAAAAGTTTCTTCTGTTAATTTATCTTTTATAAAAATTGAAGTGTTTTTATCAATATTTTCAAGAGCTTCAACTTTCACGCTTGCTATACCAGCCTTTTTAACAATTATACCTAAAGGAAATTCTTGAGCCGTATTAAATCTATCAACCCCTTGAATTACTAATTTATTTTTATTTAACTCCCAATACATATCCTCTACAGCTACATCAATCATAAACGCATCATATCCCAAATCAAAATTAACAGAGGCATTTTTGTTAGCACCTAAAACTAATTGCCTATTATAGCCTAACGGAGAATGATATAAAAGTTTTATTCTTGGAGTATCATCGCTTTTACTATTACTACTATTACTAGCCTTACTCGTTTTTTTATTTGAAGATTTTAAAAACAAAGAATTTGTACCATCTTCAGTAGCATAAACTCGCTGACTATTTTTGAATATAACATTACCTCCATCAACAGTAGTAATTGCTACTCCATCTTCATTATTAAAACCATCTAAAGCTGTTGTAACAAAGAACCCTTGATTAACTGGAATATACTCATCAGGAACTTTAGTACCAATAGCTGCACTTCCTCCATTTGATGTGTTATTAATACGGCTATCATTAGAAATTGCAGCAGCTCCACCCGTTAAGTTTCTAGTTGCATAACCGCCAACATAATCAGCTAAATAATGTGAGTTTTCCTCACCAAAATGATCCCAAAAATATAAAGCTCCATTAAAAACTGTGCCAGTTTCATTATTACCTCCGTCTGCAATACTCATATTATCCAATATAAATTCAGTAGCATCAATAGCAGATGGGTATGGGTTACCTATTAACCTGTCTACATCACCAGATGATTTATCAAGGGCTAAAGTAATATCACCATTATTTGGCAAGCCTTTAAATACATAATTTTGTAAATCTGTTATAGCCACAGGACCTGATGTTCCTTTCATTGTAAACCCTTCTCCTGGTAGTAAAGATGAATTCTCATCTATTTCATCCCAAGCATTATAATCATCTGCTGCACCATAAAATTTATATAACCAATATGTGCTAATAGTTCTAGACAAACCTGGAGGAGCTGTTGTACCTGCAGAAGGAGATGTATCAAAATTAAGATTGGTATAACTATCTGAATCTGTACCATTCATTAAAACTTCTGAAATGGTATGATTAGGATTAGTTGAAGAAACACCAGTTCCTCGAGTTGCAGAATTACCACTAATTGGACTAACTGAAGACGACCAATAATTGTAATTAAACCCATTTGCTGTTCCTTGTTGATCTCTTTCAATATAACCACCACTATCTACATCAACAATACTACCTTCTGTTTGTATTAATTGAGATTCGCCAACTAAATCTATAACACCATCTAATTCTAGATAATGAGAAATAGTTAATGCTTGACCTGCATTATTCTCAACAGGAGTTGTAACTACTGGATCTGCAATAGTTAATGTTCCTCCTGTTTGAATTAAACCTAAAAGTGAAATATCTCTATCTCCAGATGTAACATCATGATTAATTTCAACAATATTCCAGTCAACCATAGTACCATCTAACCCTAAATTATTTGGTAAAACAATATCAGAACCATTTGCCCAAGTCCCAGGCGCATCCCATGCACCATCTGCTATAGTTACATAAGGAGCAGGAATAGTTTGAGAACCTATTATAGATTTATCTTTATTTAAATATTCCATTCTTAAAAAATATCTAGCATCTGTTAACCCCTCAACTGTTGAACCATAAAATGAATTAAAATCATAATATACTCGTAAATTAGACCAAGGCAAAATTAATTCATTGCTAGGAGCATCATATGGCAAAACTTTACCACTAACATAATCTGTACCACTAACGTCAATTCGCTCAACTTCTTGATTCATCAAATAGTGTATTTGCTCTTCGGAAAGGTTTGTATCCCAAATATACACCTCATCTATTGAGCCTACAAAAGGATCTAGAATAGTATTTTTATCAACAAAAACAGCACCTATTGAATAATTATCATAGTTTGGAGACGGGTGCACAATATCTTGTATAGATTTCTCTAAAACACCATCTATATATAAATAAATAGATCCACTATGGTATACAAAAGTTATTTGATGCCATTTATTATCATCAATAACAATATTAGACGTATATTTTGGTGTTACTGTGTCATCAATCATTACTTCAATTTTATCTGCTGAATTTAACCTTAATTGTAGTTTAGCACCTTTAGCCATAACAGTTCTAGTACTTGTAGTAGATGGAGATTTAATCCATGCTGAAAAACTAAATGAATCTGTATTTAAATTCAAACCAGATTCACCAACTAAGTATTCGCCAGAGGCAAAATTTATAGAATGATTTTCAGATAAATTAGCTGCTTTACCAAATGTAAAAAAAAGAGTGTCATGAAAATCATACCAGGTTTCTAGATTTCCACTTCCATCAGGTCTTAAAGGTATCACATCAATAATATCGCCATTTGCAAAATTTGCATTATCTGCAACTATTAACACATATTCTTCACTCGTTAATTTGGTAAATGAAGAAAAAACACTTTCTGGAATACTAACAAATACCGTTTCAAGATCGCCTCCTGCAGATTCAACAGATTCAACTATTTTCCATTTTCTATCAATTCTTGTTAACGTTGTAGTAATTCCAGAAGCTACGGTTATAGCATTAATACTTGAGCCAGTATAAGCGGCATTATTACAACCCCATACTAAAAAATCTCCATCTTTTTTAAATTCGTTGGTATTAATACTATTAGTAGCATATATTCCACCCAATCCAATAGTTACTTCGCCTGAAGTATTTATAGTTTTAGACTGTTTTTGATTTAAATCGGAAATAGAATCTCTACCAATACCAGCAACATGATAATTAAAACCTGCATTAGCAGAAATATCCCAAACAGAAGTATCAAATGAATTGACATAATCTTTTTGAGCTTCAGTTGAAGCTCCTAAAGTAATACCATATTTAATTCCTAAATACGATTCTACCTTTTGCCTATCTGCATCACTTAAGCGTTCAGAAAATGTAAAAACTTCTGCAATACGTCCATTTAAATTTGCTTGTACATCAAAATTCTTTCCTAACCAATATTTACTACCTGATATATTAGTGAATGCTACATCAGACACATTACTTGTTGTTAAAAGATCTGAATTATATAAAATTTCTTGAGCTGTGGGAGACACTGCTAAATTATTTCTAACATTTATAATTCCTGCATTAGCATAAGACGAACCAGTTTCTGCAGTTCCATTAAAACTACCACCACCATCAACATCTTGATTATAAGATAGCGTTTCACCTGTAAACTCTGAAGAATAATCTCCAAATCCAATACCAGTAATATCTCCTGCATTACCCGAATCTATACCTGCAAAAATGGTATTTCTAGATGATGCACTCGTCATTGTAGCATCAGGGATCATTACTATAAAAATATCATGATTGTAAAAACCACTTATAGGAGATGTATCATTATACATATATTGCTCTATACTAGCACCATCATTTTCAAATTTTACAACAGGGTTAAAATTAATATTTTCTAATTCATCATCTATAAATGTTGGTTCTTTTCCAACAACAGTAGTAGCATCTTTACCATTAGTACCTAAATCTAACCAATCTGTTAAACTAGAACCAGAAGTTACAACACCCCTAGTTGATTTCAACCATAACTTAAAATTAGATGTAATACCTCCAGGTCCTGGAATATTTTCATTAAACATTTCAGCACTAACATTTAATAAAAACGGATTAATATCAGGATCGTTAGTTGTAATGCTAATAGTAGCTAATTGTGTTCCTGTACCTGCAACTGGTGCTGTAAAAGTAACGTCTAAATAAATACCGTAATAAGGTTCTAAATCATTATATGGAATTCCAAAAATTGAAGAGGCTACAAAATCTGAGTTATCACTTGTAACCGAAAGAATATCCATGTCGCAGCTACCAACATTGGCTATTATAAAACGTCTTGTTACAACAGCTCCTTCTTCTACTACTCCAAAATATGTTCCGTTATTATCTGAAGTTGTCGCACTATTATGGTTTACATTATCATAATAAGGACTTCCTCCTAAAACATATATTTCGGGAGCAGAGTTTACTTGTACTGTAAATGTAAAATCTGCTTGGTCCTTAATTTCTATTGTAACTAAAGTACTTACTGTTACACAATCATACCGTGTGTTTTCTATTTCAAAATCAAGTCTCTTTTTACTACTACTACCTCCACAACTTACTTGTTTTATATTTTTTTTAGGATTATTTGGGGTAATATCAAAATCTGAAGTGTTTAAAATATTTATATCTTGTATTTTTAACTTCTTGCTTCCATTACAACTTGAACCATCAATATTTGTAATTCTAAAATTAATACTAGAACCTGCATTTATTGTGATTGTAGAACCCTGTGTTACAACAGCTCCACCTATGACTTCAACTTGAATTATTTGCGAATTACCAAAAAAACTTATTAGTAAAAAAGTGGCAAAAACCAAAATTTGTGTGAGACTAGAGAGCATAGGTCTTCTCATATAATTTTTTTTAACTGTTAATTTTTATGTGAGAGACTTTAATAATAACTTAAATAGCAAAACAATAATACATATTATATCGTTAAAATACAAATAAAACCGTTAAAACACATAACGAGTTATTTTCACATACGTAATTTTACTACAAAAAACTAATTAATAAATCATTTTATTAACTATTTAGTAAATTTTTAAAATATTAAGAAAAAGCATAAGCCTTTTTAAACAAAAATATTGTTAACTTTATTCTTGAAAAACGGCATATTATTTGTTGCCATTCTTAATATGAAAAAAAATATTATTCTAATCTTCCTTACGTTTCCAATAATAATACTTGGACAAGCCAATAAAATTATAAGGCAAGGACATAGAACAAACGATTTAAAAGAAAAAATAGAATTGTTTACAAAAGCAATTGAGTTAGATCCAGAAAAACTCGATGCTTATTTTTATCGGGCTATTGCGAAAAATGATTTAGGTGATTATTACGGAGCTATTGCAGACTATTCTAAAATTATATTAAAAGAGCCTGACGCAGACACCTATTATAACAGAGGGAATTCTAGATTTAGTTTACAAGATTTTGAAGGCGCAAAAAATGACTATGCAAAAGCCTACGAACTTGATAAAAATTTTCTTGATGCATTATACAGTTTAGCATGTGTAAAGTTTGATTTAGAAGAATTTAATGATGCTATAAAAGATTTTACAAGTTATATAAAAGAAGTTCCATATAACTCTATGGCATATACATTAAGAGCGTATGCATACAAATCTTTAGAAAACTTTAAAAAAGCAATACAAGATTTTAATACTGCAATATTGATTGAACCAAATGCTGATTCATATTATAATAGAGGTGTATTTTTTATGGAATTAAATTATTATAAAGAAGCAAACTCAGATTTAACTAAATCCTTAAAACTTAATAAAAATAATTCATTCGCTTATTTTTATCGTGGATCATCAAATCTATTTCTAGGTAAATTTAACGAAGCTATTTCTGATTTTTCATCATCTCTAAAATTTGATTCAGTAGATTTTGATTCTTATCTTGGACTAGCTATAGCCTATTATAAAATAAATGATTTAACAAAAGCTAAACTTAATTTTGATAAAGCCAATTCAATTATTCTATCAGGTAAACCAATTACAAGCATACAGCAATATAATAATACATACTTTTTTCAAAACCAATATTACTACTTTAACGAAAACTTAAAACTATTGGTAAACTTGAAATAATTATCCCTTAAACTTTAAAGGCAAATGCACCACTTTTTTAGTTTCGTAAAAATCCTCTAAAAAATAATCGGATAAATTATAAACTGTAGTCGTTCTATAATCTTTAAGTTCTTCAGTTAAATCGCCTCCTTTTAAATATAATATACCATTTTTAAGATCGTGATTTTGTTGCTTAGCAATTTTTCCTTTTACCCAGTGTACAAATGTTGGCATAGCAGCAACAGCTCTACTTACTATAAAATCGTATGTTTCATTAATTTCTTCAACACGACTATGCGTTGTTTTAACATTAGTCAAGCCTAATCCTTCAACAACCTCATCAACTACTTTAAGCTTTTTTGCAATACTATCAACTAAATGAAACGAACATTCTGGAAATAGAATTGCCAAAGGAATCCCCGGAAAACCACCACCAGTACCAACATCCATAATATTGCTTCCGTCTTTAAAATTAATAACTTTCGCAATCCCTAAAGAGTGTAAAACATGGCGTAAATACAGCTCATCAATATCTTTTCTAGACACGACATTAATCTTTAAATTCCAATCTTGATAAAGCGATTCTAGTTTCTTAAATTTATCTATTTGATCTTCTGTTAAATCGGGGAAATATTTTAAAACAAGTTCCATTAATGTTAAATTTTCAACAAAAATATACTTTTTATATCCATATTTTTACAAAAAAACGTTATAACTTAAGTTGGTTTATACCTATCTTTGCGCCGCATATTGTTTATACACAATAATCTGTATGCATATTTAAAATTAATAGCATGACAAAACAAGCTTTATCCTTTTCGAGAACGGACTCAGCAAAATTTTTCAAAACCCTAAATAAGCGTGTAAACGATTATTTTAAAGAGAATAATATTAAGCGTACAGGAAACTGGAAACTATACACTAAGGCCATTGTTATGTTTTCTTTACTAATTATTCCTGTTGTTTTAATTTTAACTCTAAACGACTTACCTGCTTGGGCTCAAATTTTATTTATGGTAATTGTTGGAGTTGGAATGGCAGGCGTTGGAATGAATGTGATGCATGATGCAAACCATGGTTCTTTTTCTAGCAAAAAGTGGGTTAATAAATTAATGGGAAGTAGTATATACATTTTAGCTGGAAACGACTATAATTGGAAAGTACAGCACAATGTGTTACATCACACATATACAAATATTCAAGGTCATGATGAAGATATTGATGCCGGTAGAATTATTCGTTTTTCTAAACACACTAAATGGCTTAAAATACATCAATACCAAAAATATTACGCTTTCTTTTTATATGGTTTATTAACTGCTAATTGGGCTATTACTACCGATTTTATACAAACATATAATTACCTTAAAAGAAAGTTAGCTTATGGCAAACTTCCACACCCAGCTACACAATGGACTAAGCTAATTATTGGAAAAATAATTTATTATTCTATTTGGGTTGTTTTACCTCTCTCATTAGGTTTTGCTTGGTGGCAAGTTTTAATAGGTTTCTTTATTATGCATTATACAGCAGGAATAATTTTAAGTGTTATATTTCAACTGGCTCATGTAATGCCAAATACAGAAATGCCTAAACCTGATGAAAATGGGAACATGAAAAACACGTGGGCTGTTCATCAATTATTTACAACATCTAATTTCTCACCAAAAAGTTGGATTGTAGAATTTTACACAGGCGGATTAAACAGACAAGTAGAACACCATTTGTTTGCAAATATTAGTCACGTACATTATAGCAAAATAGCAAAAATAGTTAAAGACACTGCAAAAGAATTTAGCTTACCATACAATGAATACAAAACATTTTGGAAAGCAGTATCTGAACATTACAACCAACTAAAAGCACTAGGACAAAAACCTAGTTTAGCCTAAACTTTACAAATACCATCATAAACAAATAAAAAAAATGAGTTTACTTTCTGAAAGAATTTTAAACATGGCTACGTCTGCCACATTAGCAATGGCAGCGAAAGCAAGAGAACTTAGAGGAGAAGGAAAAGATATTATTGGGTTAAGCTTAGGCGAACCAGATTTTAACACTCCTGACTTTATTAAAGATGAAGCCATCAAAGCCATCAATGAAGATTACAACTCATACACTCCTGTTGATGGATATGTTGAGCTAAAAGAAGCTATTATCACTAAATTTAAACGTGATAATAATTTAACATATACACTTCCTCAAATTGTAGTATCTACAGGTGCTAAACAAGCTTTAGCTAATATAGCTGCGGTTATGCTTAACAAAGGTGATGAAGTAATTTTACCTTGTCCTTACTGGGTAAGTTATGCTGATATTGTTAAATTAAACGACGGTGTTCCTGTTGAAGTTAAAACTTCTATTGATACCGATTTTAAAATGACACCAGCTCAACTAGAAGCAGCTATTACCCCAAACACAAAAATGATGTGGTTTAGCTCGCCTTGTAACCCTAGTGGATCTGTTTATAGCAAAGAAGAATTAAGAGGTTTAGCTGATGTATTAGCAAAACACCCAAACATATATGTGGTTTCTGATGAAATTTACGAACACATAAACTATATAGGTGGTCATGCAAGTATTGCTGAATTTGATGACATGTATGACAGAACAATTACAGTAAACGGTGTTTCTAAAGCATTTGCTATGACTGGATGGCGTATTGGGTACATTGGTGGTCCAGAAAAAATAGCTCGTGCTTGTAACAAAATGCAAGGTCAAATTACTAGTGGAGCTAACTGTATTGCACAACGTGCTGTAATTACTGCTTTAAATGAATCGCCTTCTCGTGTTCAATACATGATTGATGAGTTTAAAGTACGTCGCGATTTAATTTTAGGATTATTAAATGAGATTGAAGGATTTAAATCTAACACACCCGAAGGAGCTTTTTATGTTTTCCCTAATGTGTCTTATTATTTCGGAAAAACACTTCGTGGGAAAACCATAAACAATGCCACAGATTTCTCTTTATACTTATTAGAAGAAGCTCTTGTTGCAACCGTAACTGGTGAAGCTTTTGGAAATCCAGATTGTATTCGTATTTCTTATGCTGCTTCACAAGAACAAATTATAGAAGCTATTAAAAGAATAAAAGAAGCTGTTAGTTAAAAAACACTTTTTATTTATACAAAATATTCAGACCTGATAAGTATTAAAACTTATCAGGTCTTTTTATTATAATAAATACCAAATAGCAACAAATAAAGATAAAAAGAAAAGAGTACTTGCTATTATTAACTTTAATCTAGCCTTTTTAATCTCTTTCTGCATTTTTTCTTTAATTTCTTCTAATTGCTTTGGAGTTGCTTCAGGAAATTCTTTTAATTCTACACCAGAATAACTACCCTCTAAAGCTCCTTTCGCTTTTCTTTTGGATAAAAGACTTCTATTATTTTTTAAAGAATTATTGGCAGCTGCCATTGAACCTTCTCCTCCCATAACTTATAAATTAAGTATTAAAACTACTTTAATTTATAAGTAGTAATCTCTAATAAAATGTTACACTTAAAAGAAATTAGAAACATAAAAGAGCAAACAATAAGCCCGCGTTAGCGATTGCAATGGTTAACTTTTGGCGAGGCGCGCATCGAGCCAAAACTAGTAATGAAAAGCGCGACCCTTGGGGTAACGCAAAAAAAATTAAATAACTAAAATAAACTATCTATTACGCCAAAAGAAAGGTGTAAACAGAATAAGTACAGTAAAGAGTTCTAAACGACCTATAAGCATTAAAAAGGACGCCCACCATTGTGCTAAAGGCGGCAATGCAGCATAATTATTCACGGGTCCGAAAGAACCAAATGCTGGTCCAACATTTCCTAAACTAGAAGCAGATAAACCAACGGAAGATATAAAATCTATTTCGAACATAGAAAAAACCAAAGCTCCTATAATAAATGATAACATATATAATATAAAAAATGCTAAAACATTAAATACAATAAACCTATTGATGGCTTTTTTGTTATAACGTACTGGTACAATTGCGTTTGGATGAAGCGTGCGTTTAAATTCTAAAAACCCATTTTTAATAAGTATTAAATGGCGTACCACTTTAACACCTCCAGCTGTACTACCTGCTGATCCTCCCAAAAACATGAGTCCGAAAAAAAGCACTACTAAAAAAGGCGCCCATAAAGTATAATCGGCAGACACAAAACCCGTAGTTGTAATCACTGTAAGAACTTGAAATAAGCCGTGTCTAAATGCACTTTCACCTTCACCCCAAACCATAGGATGATGTATTGACGATATTGAAACATCGGCTTTAAAATAAATAATAAGCGCTGCTATTATGGTAAAAACAGTAACAAATTTAAAGTATAGTTTAAATTCCTCGTCTTTAATAATTTTTTGAACTTTCCCTTTAAATGCGAAATAGCTTAACACAAAGTTAGAGCCTGCTAAAAACATAAACAATATAATTATGTATTGAATAATAGGCTGATTATTCCAAAAGGCTACACTCGCATTTTTTGTAGAAAACCCTCCTGTTGACAAGGTTGCCATAGAATGGTTTATAGCATCAAAAAAAGACATACCTGCAAGATTAAGCAATAATGTTTCGGCTGCTGTATAACCAAAATAAATAAGCCATAAACGTTTTGCTGTATCTGTAATTCTAGGATGTAATTTATCGGCACTTGGTCCTGGAGCTTCAGCTGCAAAAAGTTCCATACCACCTATTCCTAATAATGGTAATATAGCTATAGCAAGCACGATAATACCCATACCTCCTATCCAATGCGTGGTACTTCTCCAAAAAAGCACCCCTTTTGGCACTGCTTCAATATCATTTAAAATAGATGCGCCCGTAGTAGTATAACCAGACATGGTTTCAAAAAAAGCATTTGTAAAACTAGGAATACTTTCTGTTAGCACGTAAGGTAGCGTTCCAGATAAAGACATAATTATCCAACCAAAAGTTACTACAATATAGCCTTCTCGCTTATTCATTTCTTTTCTATGCTTACGAGTAAACAACATAGCTATAACTCCTACAATAAGAGTTAATATGCCTGCAAGGAATATTTTAGAAGTAACACCATCTTCATAAATTAAACTTACAAGAGCAGATAGTAACATAAAACCACCATTAAATAATAATAGTAATCCTAAAAAATGAAAAATAATTTTATAGTTGAGTTTCAAATTTTTGATTAAGTTTATTTAAGTAGTTTAAAGAAATAATTTTTCGACACGCTTTATTGATTGTAATAAACAGCATACTACAACACGATCTCCTTCTTCAATTTTAAAATCACCAAGAGCAATCATTCCAACACCGTTTCTAACAACACCACCTATAATAGCTGTTCTTGGGAAATTAACATTCTTAATTATTTTGTTACAAATGGCAGATGTACCTTTTACTTCAAACTCTAACAACTCTGCATTTAAATTATTAAGCTTAGTCATTGCAACAACTTCACCTTTACGTATATACCTAAAAATATTATTTGCTGCTAATAGTTTTTTATTGATTAAAGTATCAATACCTATGGAGTGAGACAAATCAAAATAATCAATATTCTCTACTAAAGCTATGGTTTTTTTTACACCTTTAGATTTAGCTACTAAACAAGCCATAATATTGGTTTCAGAATTTGCTCCTACCGCAATAAAAGCATCCATCTCGCTTATATTTTCTTCTTCAAGCAAATCTACATTACGCCCATCACTATTTATAACCAGAACTTTTGTTAACGCCTCGGCTAAATCAAATGCTTTATCTCTATCGCCTTCTAAAAGCTTTACATTAAATCCTTTTTCACTTAAATCTCTAGCCGTTTTATAGCCTATTTGAGTACCACCAAGAATCATGACGTTTTTAATTTCTCTATTAACTTTACCGGTAAGTCTACAAAGTTCTTCATCGCCACCTTCTGATGTTATAAACACCACATTATCACCACGTTTAAACTTTGTGTCTCCTCTTGGAATAATAGTAAATTGTGTGCCAAAACGCTGAATAGCAATAGGTACAAAATGTATTTCAGGAAAAATTTGAGCTGCCTCCTTTACTGTTTTACCAACAAATGACGCTGATTTAGACAGTGTTAAACCCGCCATGGTTAGTGCACCTTCTTCAAACTCGTAATTTTCATTAAAAGAGGATTGCTTTAAAGATAATTCAATTTCTGAAGCAGCTAAAGCTTCAGGAGAAATCAACTCGTCAATCCCAAATCTTGTAAACCCTACTTCATCTTTAAAATGAATAAATTCAGTATTAGAAATACGAGCAATGGTTTTCTTAGCTCCTAACTGTTTTGCTAAAACACAAACTGTTATATTGGTTGTTTCGCTTGAGGTTACTGCAATAAATAATTCACAACTATCTACACGAGCATCTTTTAAAATACCTATAGAAGTAGCATCTCCTTTAATAACTCTAATATCTAAATGCGTATCAGCGTATGCTAAACTTTTTTTATTCGGATCAATTAAAGTAATCTCTTGAGACTCATAAGACAATAGTTTTGCCAAATGAAACCCAACTTCTCCTGCACCAGCAATAATTATTTTCATTTTTTATATAATAAAAAGAAATATCAAAGATAGTATAAATTATAATTTGCAAACAAAATGAATTAACAGGTATAAATATTGGTAATTACTACACACAAATATTTAAACTACAACTAAACCCTATAAACTCACTTTAAGCTTCATTGCTTTTTTAAAGTCAAAATAAATTATGTAGGTTTGCGAAAAAAATATAGCATTGTCGAAAATTAAGCCCTACAAAAACAGCAATTTAGGTAAAAAAGAACAAGTTACCCAGATGTTTGATACTATTTCTGGTGATTACGATGGATTAAATCGTGTTATCTCTTTTGGAATAGATATTAAATGGCGCAAAAAAGTTGTACAGCTTGTTAAAGCAAACAACCCTGATACTATTTTAGACATAGCAACAGGAACAGGAGACTTAGCTATCAATCTCGCAGAAACTAATGCTACTAAAATTATTGGTTTAGATATTAGTAGCGGTATGCTTGAAATTGGTAAAGAAAAAATTAAAAACAAAGGCTTAAATTCTAAAATAGACATGGTTTTAGGAGATAGTGAAAATATGCCGTTTGAAGATAATAGCTTTGATGCTATTACTGTTGCTTTTGGGGTTAGAAATTTTGAAACTTTAGAAAATGGTTTAAAAGAAATTTTTAGAGTACTAAAACCTAATGGCACCTTTGTGATACTAGAAACTTCAATACCAACAAAAACACCTTTTAAGCAAGGTTATAAGTTTTATTCAAGAAACATTTTACCGCTTATAGGAAAATTATTTTCTAAAGACAGAAGTGCTTATAAATATTTATCTGAATCTGCTTCTGTTTTTCCTTATGGTGAAGCTCTAAACAATATTTTACGTAAAATTGGGTTTATTAATGTTGAAGATTTTCCACAAACATTTGGTGTGGCAACAATTTATAAATCATCTAAGTAGTTACATGAAGCACATTTTTATATTACTAGCCTTTTTATTTTTCATACAAACTTCTAACGCGCAGTTATTTAAAAAAGAAAAAGTAACTTACGATGCCAATCAAGGTAATGGCAGTACTGATAATAACTTACTACGCTGGGGTTATTTTTTAGGCGTTAATAATTATGATTTCAACTTTGACTATAATGAAAATAAAAGAGATGTTTATGTAAAAAGAAGTCCTGGATTTAGTGTTGGTTTAATTGGAAATTTACGTGTAAACAGTTTTATAGATTTGCGTTTAGAACCAGGTTTATTAATTACAACTAGAGAACTTTATTATAGCCAAACATATTTTCAAGGTGTTGATTTTAAAACATCTGATTTAACTCGAGAAGTAAAATCAACCTACATACATATACCGTTATTAGTCAAAATTTCTACCAAACGAATTAATAATTTCAAACCTTTTATAGTTGGTGGTTTTTCTACAGCTTTAAATTTATCAAGCAACGAAACAAACCCAAATGATAATAGCAACGGGCAATTTAGAACTAAAAAAAATATGCTTTTTTATGAACTAGGTTTTGGGATAGACTTTTACTTATACAACTTTAAATTTACTCCTTCTATTCGTGGTTTATTTGCAATTAACGACGAACTTGTTAGAGATAACGACCCTACTAGCCCTTGGACTAGTAATATTGCTAGTATGAAAACAAGAGGCGTTTTTATTAATTTTACGTTTCAGTAAACTCGACGTTTAAATTCACTTAATAAAATAGCTGTTGCTGTAGCCACATTTAAACTTTCTGTTGCTTGAATATCTCCAAATCTTGGAATTGAAATTTTTTCACTAATAATGGCTTCTATTTCTTTTGAAACCCCATTGGCTTCATTTCCCATTATTAAAATACCTTTTTCTGGTAATTCTTTTTTATAAACAATTTCTCCATCCATAAAGGCTCCAAAAACAGGCACCTTACTTTCTTTTAAAAACTGCTCTAAATCAATATAACTTATATTAACTCTTGTAATAGAACCCATAGTTGCTTGTATAACTTTTGGATTAAAACAATCTACAGTTTCTTTACTGCATATCAAATCTTTAACACCAAACCAATCACAAAGTCTTATAATAGTTCCTAAATTTCCAGGATCTCGAACCGCATCAAGCGCTACAATAAGTTGATTATTATTTATAACTTTAGACTCAGGCATTTCAAAAATTGCCAAGGCTTTATTAGGTGTCTTTAAGTAAGTAATACGTTTTAAATCGGTTTCAGAAATTATAATTTCATCTTTGGCATCAATATTGAATGTCTCTGTCGTATATAATTTATGAAGCTTTAAATCCGACCTTAAAAGTTCTTTTATTGTTTTTACACCTTCAACAACAAAAAAGCCATGTTGTTGTCTATATTTTTTTTGCTTTAAACTTGTTATTAATTTTATTTGACTTTTTGAAAGCATATTATTTTTATAAAATTATTTAAACATTCATTTTTGTATAAATAATGTATTTTTGAATTTATTAAAATCATTTTAATTACAAACTTACAAATACTGTTTGCTTTTAAAGTTTAAAACCTAAAATAACTATCATTTTCATTTGAAAACAACACTTTTAAAAATATCAATACTCCTTTTAATCACATTATGTCTTACATCATGTGATGCTGTTAAAAGAGTTGCTGAAAATGAGCAATTACTAACTAAAAACACCGTTTTAATAAACGATAAAAAAGCAAGCACAGAAACTATAAACAATTTACTTTATCAAAAACCAAACAGAAAAATTCTAGGTATACCATTACGTTTACACATATACAACATAGCTCGCCCTAATAAAGATTCCATTTTTAAAGCTTGGTTAGATAAAAACCCAAAAAGAAGAGAGCGACTAGTAAACAAATATTCAAAAAAACAAGTTAACCAAATAAAAAAAGCCTCATTAGGCTTTAATAACTGGTTAAAAACCACAGGTGAAGCCCCAGTAATTATTGATAACCAAAAAACTAAAAAAACTGTAAAACGACTACAAGATTATCACATAAACAATGGTTGGTTCGATGTTGAAACAACTTACAACATTGAAAATAAACAAAATAAGCGTGCAGAAATAGAATATAAAATTAACACAGGCAAAGCTTTTATTTTAGACACCATTTCTAGTAAAGTTGCATCGCCAATAATAGATTCGCTATACAAATCCATCAAAAAAAATTCTTTAATAAAACAGAATGAACAATATAAAACTGAGAATTTAGCAAATGAGCGTGATAGAATTTCTAACGAATTACGAAACTCTGGTATTTTTCATTTCAACCAAGATTATATAACTTTTGAAATAGATACTATTGGCACCAATAAAAAAGTAAATATTGATGTCCAAATATTAAACAGAGCTATTCGAACTCCAGATTCTACTCGAAGAGAACCTTTCAAAATTTATCATATTGACGATGTTAATATTATTACCGATTATAAATATGAAAACCGAGGTAAGCCTTTCCAAGATTCTATAAAATATAATGGTTATAAACTTTATGCTTACGACAAAATTAAGTATCGCCCAAAAGCTATTACCGATGCTATGTTTATTAACCCTGGAACGATATTTAAAGACATTGACAGAACAAGAACTTATAGACATTTAAACGGTTTACGCACGTTTAAATACCCAAACATAGAATATGTTGAAAATCCAGACAACACACTTAGCGACACAATAAGACTAACACCTTTAAAAAAATTCAGTCTCGTTTTTAATGCCGATGTATCAAAAAATAATATTCAAACCATTGGACTTTCATTAAACCCTAGCTTAATAATTAGAAACATTTTTAGAGGCGCTGAAACATTAGAAGTTTCTGCTGTAGGCTCTATTGGAGCGTCTGATGACCAAAACAGAAATAACCTGAACGATCCATTTTTTGACATTACTGAAATTGGAGCAAATTTAAAACTTACAATCCCTCGATTATTTTCTCCTTTTTACACTGAAAATATTATCCCTAAATATATGCTGCCTTCTACTAGAATTAGTTTATCTACTACTAGCCAGACTAATATAGGTCTGGATAAACAAACTTTAAGTGGCAGCTTTAACTATAATTGGCTTCCTAATTCAAAAACAACAAACAAGCTCGATTTATTTAACATACAATATGTTAGAAATCTTAATATTAAGAATTATTTTGGCATTTATCAAAACTCATTTAATTCTTTAAACCAAATAGCTCGCGATATTAATTATATAGATTCTGAAAGCAGTTTAAACATTCCTAATGCAAATAATCCTGTAAATGAAGCTAATGCTTTTATAGATTATGTATTAAACAATCCTACTCCTAGCGAAGTGTCTAGCACACAATTAAAAACTGTAAACAGTATTGACGAACGTAAAAACAGACTTACTGAAAACAACCTAATTTTATCTTCTAGTTTTAGCTTTACAAAAGATGAAAGAACAAATATATTTGATCAAAACTTCTCAATCTTTCGTTTTAAATTAGAATCTGCTGGTAATTTATTAGCAAACGCTTCAAAACTTATAGGAGTTAAAAAGAATGGCAACAATCGTTATGAACTTTTAAATGTTGCTTTTTCTCAATATCTTAAAACAGAATTTGATTATATTAAACATTGGGATTTAGGAAATAAAAACGTACTTGCCATTCGTAGCTTTTTAGGTGTTGCTATTCCTTATGGAAACTCATCAAGTATTCCATTTTCAAAAAGTTTCTTTGCAGGAGGTCCAAATGATAATAGAGCTTGGTCTGCTTATAGTTTAGGTCCTGGTAGTTCTAAAACTACCAATGAATTTAATGAAGCAAATTTAAAATTAGCATTTAGCATAGAAGAACGTTTTAACTTATTTGGAAGTTTAAACGGTGCCATTTTTATTGATGCAGGAAATATTTGGAACGTTTTAGATGATGTAGATGCTAATGATGCTACATTTTCAAGTTTTAGTTCTTTAAAAGACATTGCAATAGGCTCTGGATTAGGTTTGCGTTATGACTTTAGCTTTTTTGTTTTAAGATTTGATGTAGGCTTTAAAACCTACAACCCTTCTTATAAAGAACAAAACAGATGGTTTAACGACTACAATTTTAATAATGCCGTTTATAACATTGGTATTAATTATCCTTTTTAACCTTCATTTTTAACAATATACTAAAACGATTTCGTGTATTTTTAGGGTTTTAGCATTACAAAACACCTACTCTTTATTTAAAAAATCATTACTTTTGACAACTACAAATTACTAATTAATTTTTTTTCAAATATGGGACACAATATAAAACCAGGAGTTGCTACAGGTAAAGAAGTACAAGCAATTTTCAACCATGCTAAAGCAAATAATTATGCTTTACCAGCTGTTAATGTTATAGGATCTGACACTATTAATGGTGTTTTAGAAACTGCTAGAGACTTAAATGCTCCAGTAATCATTCAGTTTTCTAACGGAGGCGCTCAATTTAATGCAGGAAAAGGCCTAAGTAACGATGGTCAAAAAGCAGCTATTGCAGGTGCTATTGCAGGTGCAAAACATGTACACACATTATCCGAATCTTACGGTGTTCCAGTAATTTTACACACAGACCACTGTGCTAAAAAATTATTACCTTGGATAGATGGTTTATTAGACGCTAGTGAAAAACATTTTGCTGAAACTGGAAAATCACTTTTCAGTTCTCATATGATTGACCTTTCGGAAGAACCTATTGAAGAAAACATAGAAATATGTAAAACCTATTTAGAGCGTATGTCTAAAATGGGTATGACTTTAGAAATTGAATTAGGTATTACTGGAGGTGAAGAAGATGGTGTAGATAATACAGATGTTGACGATTCTAAATTATACACTCAACCTGAAGAAGTAGCGTATGCATATGAAGAATTAAGCAAAGTAAGTGATCAATTCACTATTGCTGCTGCTTTTGGAAATGTTCACGGTGTTTATAAACCAGGAAACGTTAAATTAACTCCAAAAATCTTAAAGAATTCTCAAGAATATATTACAAAAAAATATGGTGTTGAAGAAAACCATATTGATTTTGTATTCCACGGTGGATCAGGATCTACAGTTGAAGAAATTAGAGAAGGTATTAGCTACGGTGTTATAAAAATGAATATCGATACCGATTTACAATATGCTTTCATGAGTGGTATTCGTGATTATATGGGTGAAAAAGCTGATTATTTAAAAAATCAAATAGGAAACCCAGAAGGAGCCGATGCTCCTAATAAAAAATATTATGACCCTCGTGTATGGTTACGCGCTGGCGAAGTTACTTTTGTAGAACGTTTAAAAAAGGCGTTTGAAGATTTAAATAATGTAAACACCTTATAAAAAAGGTTTTATAACAAACACATACAATAAAGGCTCTGTTTTTTTCAGAGCCTTTATTTTTTTTCATAAATCACTAATAACAAGATTCTTGCAATTAAAAAGAATGGAATTCTTTAATAAAAACACAGTGGCACTACCTCAAAACTAAAAAAAGACTTAATTTTGTAGTTAGGCTTTACGGTATTTTGTTGCTTTTTAAAAGCAATGGTATAATGTATTAACCCTTAAGAACTATCGCTGTTATAATTTAAAGAGTAACATACTAAACTAAAAAACGTAAATTAATATGTCTTGGTTTAAAAGAAAAACAAAAGGAATTACAACTACCACACAAGAAAAAAAAGATACTCCAAAAGGATTGTGGTATAAATCTCCTACTGGTAAAATTGTTGATGCTGAAGAATTAGAAAAAAACTTCTATGTAAGTCCAGAAGATGGTTACCATGTTAGAATAGGCAGTAAAGAATATTTCGAAATACTTTTCGACGACAATAAATTTAAAGAATTAGACGCTAACTTAGACTCAAAAGATCCTTTAAAGTTTGAGGATACAAAAAAATACCCTGAACGTTTAAAAGCAGCACAAGAAAAAACCAAACTAAAAGATGCCGTTAGATGTGCTGTTGGAAAATCTAAAGGAAAAGATTTAGTAATAGCCTGTATGGATTTTGCTTTTATAGGCGGATCGATGGGAAGTGTTGTTGGAGAAAAAATAGCTAGAGCAGCAGATTATTCTTTAAAGAATAACATTCCTTTAATGATAATCTCAAAATCTGGAGGAGCTAGAATGATGGAAGCTGCATTATCTTTAATGCAGTTAGCAAAAACATCGGTTAAATTAGCGCAATTAGCTGATGCTAGCATACCATACATTTCGTTATGTACAGACCCAACAACTGGAGGAACTACAGCATCATTTGCTATGCTAGGAGACATTAATATTAGCGAACCTGGAGCATTAATTGGTTTTGCAGGCCCTAGAATTGTTAGAGATACCACAGGTAAAGAGTTACCTGAAGGTTTTCAAACCTCAGAATTTTTATTAGAACATGGTTTCTTAGATTTTATTACCCTTAGAAGAGACTTAAAAAGTAAAATAAATCAATATCTTGATTTAATATTAAATAGACCATTAAGAGCATAATATTTAAAAGCGACATTAAGTCGCTTTTTCTTTTTATTCTATTTTATTGCAAATCATTAAATTTTGTTATATTTGCGCCTCGAAAGAAAGGCTTTCGTGTACATAACAATCATTTACAATAATATTAGAATGTATTTATCAAAAGAAGCAAAAGAAGAAATGTTTGCAAAACACGGTAAAGGGAAAAACGATACTGGTTCTGCAGAAGGGCAAATTGCGTTATTTACGCACAGAATTAATCACTTAACAGAGCACTTAAAAAACAATCGTAAAGATTATAATACCGAGCGTTCATTAGTAAAACTAGTAGGAAAGCGTCGCGCCTTACTAGATTACTTAACTAAGAAAGATATTTTAAGATATCGTGCCATAGTAAAAGAATTAGGATTAAGAAAATAATTTAAAAAGAGGCTTTACAGCCTCTTTTTTGTTTTTGCGTTAGGGATTGATGCGGCATCCTTTTTGTTTTTTACAAAAAGATATAGCGGAAAGCCCGACCTCCCGATGGCAATCGGGAAGGTAACGTCCAAATAGATATAATAACTCAAATCGAAAGAGTATAACATTCGAAAATTATAAATAAGCAGATCCTGAAATAAGTTCAGGACACATAGTTTTTCATTGGTCACATACAACAACTACACACAACAACACAACGACCATTGTTTAATTAGAATTAAAAAAATTTATGATTCCAAAAGTTTTTAAAGAGGTCATAGACCTAGGTGACGGTAGAGAAATTTCTATTGAAACTGGAAAATTAGCAAAACAGGCACATGGTTCTGTTGTTGTACAATCGGGAAACTGTATGCTTTTGTGTACATTAGTTTCTAACTACAAGCAAAGCGATGTAGACTTTTTACCTTTAACGGTAGACTACAGAGAAAAGTTTGCTGCTGCTGGACGTTATCCAGGAGGTTTCTTTAAAAGAGAAGCAAGACCAAGTGATGGAGAAGTTTTAACAATGCGTTTAGTAGACCGTGTTTTACGTCCGTTATTCCCAAAAGATTATCACGCAGAAACACAAGTGATGATTCAATTAATGTCTCATGATGATAATGTGATGCCAGATGCTATGGCTGGATTAGCTGCTTCTGCTGCAATTCAATTATCTGATGTACCTTTTGAAACGCCTATTTCTGAGGCTAGAGTTGGTCGTATTAATGGAGAATTTATTATCAACCCAACACGTGCTCAATTAGAAGAGTCTGATATAGATATGATGATTGGAGCTTCTGCCGATTCTGTAATGATGGTAGAAGGTGAAATGTTAGAGATTTCTGAAGAAGAAATGGCTGAAGCAATAAAATTTGCTCATGAAGCTATTAAAGTACAATGTGCTGCTCAAATAAAATTAGCAGAAGCTTTTGGCAAAAAAGAAACACGTGAGTACGAAGCAGAAAGAGAAGACGAAACTCTAGAGAAAAAAGTAAAAGAATTAACTTACGATAAAGTGTATGCTGTTGCTAAAAAAGCATCGGCTAAACATGAAAGAAGTGCTGCTTTTGAAGAAATTAAAGAAGAAGTAAAAGGAGCTTTCACTGAAGAAGAATTAGAAGATTTTGGAGATTTAGTTTCTAAATATTTCTATAAAGCTGAAAAAGCTGCTGTTAGAGATTTAACTTTAAATGAAGGGTTACGTCTTGATGGTCGTAAAACTGACGAGATTAGACCTATTTGGTGTGAAGTTGATTACTTACCATCAACACATGGTTCGTCAATTTTTACTCGTGGAGAAACTCAAGCTTTAGCAACTGTAACTTTAGGAACTTCTAGAGAAGCAAATCAAATAGATATGGCATCTTATGAAGGCGAAGAGCGTTTCTATTTACATTATAACTTCCCTCCTTTCTCAACTGGAGAAGCAAGACCTTTAAGAGGAACTTCTAGACGTGAAGTAGGACACGGAAACTTAGCACAACGTGCTTTAAAAAATATGGTACCTGCAGATTGCCCTTACACAGTTCGTGTAGTATCAGAAATATTAGAATCTAACGGTTCGTCTTCTATGGCAACGGTTTGTGCAGGAACTATGGCGCTTATGGATGCTGGTGTACAATTAAAGAAACCTGTTTCTGGTATTGCTATGGGATTAATTACAGATGTTGAATCTGGAAAATATGCTGTACTATCTGATATTTTAGGTGATGAAGATCATTTAGGAGATATGGACTTTAAAGTAACTGGTACTGCTGATGGTATTACTGCTTGCCAAATGGATATAAAAGTAAAAGGATTAAGTTATGAAATTTTAGTAAAAGCACTAAAACAAGCTCGTGATGGTCGTTTACATATCTTAAGCAAATTAACTGATACGATTGCTGCTCCTAATAAAGATGTAAAAGCGCATTCTCCAAAAATGATTACCAGAAGAATTCCTAATGAATTTATTGGTGCATTAATTGGACCTGGTGGAAAAGTAATTCAAGAATTACAAAAAGAAACCAATACAACCATTGTTATTAACGAAGATCCTATTACAGAAGAAGGTATTGTTGAAATATTAGGTGTAGGTAATGAAGGTATTGATACAGTACAAGCAAAAATAGATTCTTTAATGTTTAAACCAACTGTTGGTAATGTTTACCAAGTTAAAGTTATTAAAATGTTAGACTTTGGCGCAGTTGTAGAATATACTGATGCTCCTGGAAACGAAGTCTTATTACACGTAAGCGAATTGGCTTGGGAACGTACAGAAAATGTTTCTGACGTTGTGAATATGGGTGATGTTTTTGAAGTGAAGTATTTTGGAGTCGATCCAAAAACTCGCAAAGAAAAAGTATCTCGTAAAGCTATTTTACCAAAACCAGAAGGCTATGTAGCAAGACCACCAAGAGATAATAACAGAAGCGGTGGACGTGATAACCGAGGCAGAGATAATCGTGGACGTGATAACCGCAGAGACGATAGAAAACCTAGAGAAAACAGAAAAGAGGATTAAAACAAAACTCTATTCTTTACAAAGAAAAAGCCTTATAGTTAAAAACTATAGGGCTTTTTTGTTTCAATATAATTTAAATCCTAAAAAAAATTGTTTATTTTTAGTTTTCGTCTCCCAAATTTTTAAAAAAAGACCTATTATTCTTTTAATATAAAAAATAATACTTCTTTATGGAATTAAGCATTATTATTCCAGCATATAATGTAGAAGAATTTATTGAATCCTGTATAGAGAGTTGTTGTATGCAAGATGTAAATCCTAAGGATTATGAAATAATAGTCGTAAATGATGGTTCTACAGACAATACTGAAAAAATAGTTTTAAATCTTAGTAGAAAGTATTCAAACATAAAATTAAAATCTCAAAAAAATAAAGGAAATGGTGCAGCTAGAAATGTAGGTGTATCAATTTCTAATGGAGATATCATATTTTTTTTAGATGCTGATGATTATATTGCAAAAAACACTTTAGGTACTCTAATTAGATTACTAAAACAAAACAATCTCGATATCATTGGTTTTTCTTCTAAAAAAGTAACTGATAGTAATCTAATTAATTCTCAACATTCCAATACTGAAATCAAAATAAATACTATTTATAGAGGAATTGATTTTTTAGGCGCTAATACTTATAGACCAGAGGTATGGTGGTATCTAATTAAAAAATCGTTTTATATTGAAAGTGAATCTTTTTTTTATGATAAAAAATTTCTTCAAGATTCCTACTTCACAACAACACTTATAAGTAAGGCACAAAAAATAGCTTATGTTAATTATGATGTTTATAGATATAGACTATCTGAAAATTCTATAACAAGAAATAAAGCATTTGATCACGTTAAAACCCATTTGGAAGATATGTATTTTGCTGTTCATAAATTATATGATCTAAAAAAAGATCTAATTAAAAAAGGGGTTACTAACCATATGACATTGCAAAAATTACATATAAAACAGCAATATTATGTGTTCATTATTATTATCAGATTTATTAAAAAATCTAACTTAAAAACTTTACAACTAAAAAAAATGCTAACAGCCTTTAAAGCTATTGAAGCATACCCTTTAGATAAATTTATGTCTAACCCAGATAATACGAATAAGTTTTATAAAGCACTTACTTTTATTTTTAACAGAGAATATTTACTATATACAAGCGTAAAACTATATAGAGTGATAACAAGCTACAAATTTCTGTTTAAAAACCACAATTATCTTAACTATAAGAGGTTCTAAGAAAATATGATAAATCCTTTTAATGCATAAACCTAAACGTTAAACCTTGTTAAAAATTTGCTTTTCATCTCATTATCATTATATTATAAATTATGATTAAAGAAGATAAAATAAAACATTCAGACATTTTAGAGAACTCTATCGCTTATTTAGAAAACCATGGTTTTGAAAACATTAAGGCAGACATTGAAGGCTATGAAACCCCAAAATCTTACACCAAAGTAGGTAGTAATATCTCTGTCACTCCAGATATTGTAGCCTTAAAAGAAGGTCTAAAATATTATTTCGATATCAGTTTAAAATCTAAAAGACCTAAACTTTTAAAGTCTAAATGGTTATTTCTTAACACACTTAGCAAGCTAAACTCTTCTCGATTTAGATTAATAACTGCATATGGGCATTACAAGTTCACAAAAGACATGCTTGAAGCTATTAATTTAAACAACAAACAATTAATAAAAATTTAAAATTCAACTAAATATCATTTGTTATAATTTTGATTATAGCACTTCTATAATCTCAAATAACGTGACTTATTCAAATTTTTTGTGTCTAAAAAAATAGAAACAGAAAAATAATTTAAAATTTTTTGTAACATTTTTAAACTTATATACGTATAACTATTGGACGACCTATTTATTCATATTATAAATCACAGGAAACATAGATGAGACAACTTAAAATTACGAAGCAGGTTACCAATAGAGAAACCGCATCGTTAGATAAATATTTACAGGAAATTGGTAAAGTAGATTTAATTACTGCTGATGAAGAAGTAGAATTAGCACAACGTATTAAAGCAGGAGATCAAATTGCTTTAGAAAAGTTAACAAAAGCTAATTTACGTTTCGTTGTATCGGTAGCTAAGCAATACCAAAACCAAGGACTTACATTACCAGATTTAATTAATGAAGGTAATTTAGGTTTAATAAAAGCGGCTCAACGTTTTGATGAAACGCGTGGTTTTAAATTTATATCGTATGCTGTTTGGTGGATTCGTCAATCGATTCTTCAAGCTTTGGCTGAACAATCTCGTATTGTACGTTTACCTTTAAACAAAATTGGTTCTATTAATAAAATTAATAAAACATTTGCTTTTTTAGAGCAAAGTCATGAACGTCCACCTTCTGCTGAAGAAATTGCAAAAGAATTGGATATGACAATTAATGACGTTAAGGAGTCTATGAAAAACTCTGGTCGCCACGTAAGTATGGATGCTCCTTTAGTTGAAGGAGAAGATTCTAACTTATACGATGTACTTAATAGTGGAGAATCTCCTAATCCAGATAGAGAGTTATTACACGAATCATTACGTACAGAAATTGAACGTGCTTTAGAAACATTAACACCTCGTGAGGCAGATGTTATTCGTTTATACTTTGGTTTAGGAAACCAGCACCCAATGACTTTAGAAGAAATTGGTGAAACATTCGATTTAACACGTGAGCGTGTAAGACAAATTAAAGAAAAAGCTATTAGAAGATTAAAACATACTTCTAGAAGTAAAATATTAAAAACATATTTAGGATAGTAATTTTTTATTAAAAATTACGACTAAATTACAGTAACAAACAGTTACACATAACTGTTCGTTTTTTGATTGATGAAAGAACCCACGGCTGATTACCGTGGGTTCATTTTTTTATGCTTTAATTTTTTTATTCTATTTTTAAACTAAAAAATTCTTATCAAGTAATTCTTCTAACACAAGAATATTTTTTTATCTTAGATTAAAAGAGTCGCTCCCAACTCTGTTAAAAAATAATTATGTTAAAAACCATATGCTATATAAGCGATTTAGATGCTGAAGAATCCTTTTCCAACCTCAAAGACATCTACTCCAAAGCAAAAAGAAATAATTTTAATAACAACATTACAGGAATATTAATCTATAACAAAAGAAACTTTTTGCAAGTTTTTGAAGGAGAAAAAAAAATTGTTGATGAAACTTTTAAAAGAATAAAAAAAAACCCTAAACACAAAAATATTTTTACTATTGTAGATGTCCCAACAGAGTATCGCTATTTTGATGAGTATAATTATGGATTTTGTTTAATTAAAGATAAAGATACCTTAAAGGATTTAAGAAATTATCTTGAATGGTTAAAAGAAGCTGAAAATAAAGTCGCAAACAAAATTATATTATTAATTGAAAACTTTATTAGTAAATCAATCTAAAACTTAAAACAAAACCTTTATTTTTGGTTTTTCAATTAATTTTTCTATGAATTCAAAACTTATAGCACCTTCCCTTTTGGCAGCAGATTTTGCAAATCTTCAACGTGATATAGAAATGGTTAACAAAAGTGAAGCAGATTGGTTTCATATAGATGTTATGGATGGACATTTTGTTCCAAACATATCTTACGGAATGCCAGTAATTAAGGCCATTAAAAAACATGCTACCAAGCCTTTGGATGTTCATTTAATGATAGAAAAACCAGAACGCTATATTGAAGAATTTGCTAAAGTTGGTGCAGATATTATTACAGTTCATTATGAATCTACTGTTCATTTACATAGAACACTAACGCAAATTGAAAATGCAGGTTGTAAAGCAGGTGTTGTACTTAACTTAACAACACCAATTTCTGTTTTAGAAGATATTTTACCTAAATGTTACTTGGTATTACTTATGTCTATAAACCCTGGTTTTGGAGGTCAAAATTTTGAAGATATTACTTATAATAGAATCAAGAAACTACGCAAAATGGCTAATGAACAAGGTTTAAATACACGTATAGAAATTGATGGTGGTGTTACCAACAAAAACATAAAACAATTAGTTGATGCTGGTGCCGATACATTTGTAGCAGGAAGCCATGTATTTAAAAGCAGTAACCAAATTGACACTATTAGAGAATTAAAAACAATCGCTAATTCTTAAAAATTATTGTTTTAAATAATACTGTAACAAATCAGTAGTAGTTACAATTCCTGTTAAAATACCATTGTCTACAACTGGTAAAGCATGAAATCCTCTATTAGCTAAAATTTGAGTAGCTTGTGTTATCGTTGTATTACTATCTATAGTCTCTACTTCTTTGGTCATTACCTGTTCAATAGTAAATGCATTATATACAACAGCATTTACATTATAATCATCTTGAGTTGCATTTGCTAAACTTATTTTTAATAAATCAGAATAGCTCAACATACCAATTACAACATCTCTACTTACAACAGGAATGTGTTTAATTCTATATTTATTAAAAAGCATTTCGGCTCTTTCTAAATTATCTGTTCTTGTAAGAGCAATAATGTTTTTGCTCATTATAGTAGACACTGGAATTCTATTACTCATTTTGTATTGATTTTAAACAAAACTACTTAACAACAAAACTCTATCATATGATAAATATCAGCTTAAAAAAGGAAACTAAATTTATTAAAAAAATTATAAAATTTAAAATTGAAGCAATAGATATTTAATAAGATCGGTAGTAGTTACTATACCAACTAGTCGATTTCTATCAACTACTGGTAAGGCATGAAACTCTTCAACAGCAAGTATTTTTGCAACATCTTTTATTGAATTAGATCTAGATACTGTTACTATTTGTTTTTTCATAACCTGATCTATTGTAAACATATTATAAACCAAAACATCTTTAGAATCATCATCTATATTTTCTATAACATCACCAAAACTTAATCGAAGTAAATCTGTATAGCTCAGCATACCAACTACCGCATTATCAGATACAACAGGAATATGTCTAATATGATGATGCTTAAAAAGAAATTCGGCTTTTTCTAAATTATCGTTTGTACTTAAAGTAATAACTGGCTCAGTCATTATCATGGAAACAGGTGCTTTCTTTATCATGACTTTTATAATTTAGTGTTGCTAAGTCTAAAATTATAAAACTAAACCTCAAAAAAGCATGACAAAAGTCATATAGTATTAATACCCACCAACATTAAAGTTAAGCATCTGTTTAATTTTACTATAAATAAGAGGGAACTCAGATTTAAAATATAAAGGTGTTTCTATAAAATTTTCTATTACAACTGCTAAAAACTCAAATTGATTAGTATAAGCATAACCTCTAAAATATTCAGATTTAGTTAGTCTTTCTTTTAAACCAACTTTAGTAATTAATAATTTAGATAACTCTTTAAAAGAATCTTTAAAAATAATTGAGCTTACATCTCGCTGTTTTACACTATTTAAATGAATAGCATGTGTAAATTCGTGAATACCTAGATTTATATTATCATTATTAATCTTATACCCCTCTTGAAAATCTTTCCAGGAAAGCACTAATGCTTTTAACTTGGGGTTAAATTCTCCTTTATGATAAGCATCATTTGTATTAGAATAAAATGCTTCAGGATATATTATAATTTTTGAAATAAGACCAATATAAAAATCTCTAAAACCAAATGTTAACATAACAGCAGTTGCTGCAATTAAAACTTGTTTTTCATCAGTAATTATAACACCCTCTCTACCAATAAAATCTTTATCATTTATAAAAGATGCTACGCGATGCTCAAAATACTTTTTTTCTTTTTCGTTAAGCTTTTTATAAAAAGAGAATTGTTTTTGTAAAACTAGTTTTTGGTTATCATTTAGCTTTCTTAAATAAATATAAAAATGATTGTACAAAGGCTTTTTATACTTTAGCACATAGCCCATTTCTATTAATCTAAATGTATAGTAGAAAACGATAGCTACCAATACAACAAACAAAACACTTAATAGGACTTTACTAGCACTCGTGTTTTCTTCAACAATTAAAAAATATAACATAAAACTATTAACGTCTGTTTGATTTCAAAAATACAAGAACGCCTGATAATATTTTTGTTTTTATGTAAAATACTTCATTATAAATATTAATTGTGAATTATATTTTAATATAAATTCGTCTTTTATTAAGCCACCATCCTAACGACCAACATAATAACATAAAAGCTAATGCGGTTACTAAAGCTCCAAATGGTCCAGGAAATATATTTTGAAAAATATTTTCGCTTACCCATTCAAAAAGATCCAATCCCGAATTAGTTTTAATTTGTCGTAAAACAATGTAAAACAGCTCTGAAAACAAATAAATAAACAAGGGGTTTTTTCCAAAAACATCAAAAAAGAATACACCAAATTTCACCTTTCTTAGTTCTATAGCATAAATTAAAATAGCCATAATAGATAAGTCTAAACCTACTGTATATAACACAAACGAACTGGTCCAGAGCTTTTTAGATATTGGAAAAATTAAATCCCACCAAAGCCCTAATGCTGCTAATAAAAATCCTGCAATCAATAACTTACTTATACCTTCATATGTTTTTCCTTTTTGCTGAACAAAAGAACCTGCTATATAACCAACAATAACATTTACAATTGATGGCAAAGTGCTCAATATTCCCTCTGGATCGAATGGAATACTATCCTTCTTATAAACATGTGCTTCACCTAATATGGTTAAATCTAATTTACCAATAGCATTTGTTGCCATTTCTAAAGCAGATCCTGATTCTCCAAATAGATATAATATTATCCAATAGGCTAGTAAAATTATTCCTGAAAGAATTATTGCTACTCTTTCAGAAAAATAATAAAATATGAGAGATGCAAATAAATAACATAATGCAATACGCTGTAAAACGCCCATGATACGAGTTTCACTTATTGGTTTTAGTTCCCATCCTCCATCTATTCCCTCTCTAAAAAAAGGAAACCAGTACATCAAATAACCAAACAGAAAGATTAAAAAGGTTCGCTTAATTATTTTTTTTAAAACAAAACTAGTTTCAACTTGTTTTAGTTTACTCATAGAAAAACTCATGGCATTCCCCATGGCAAATAAAAATGATGGAAACACCAAGTCGGCAAGAGAAAAACCAAACCAATGGACGTGTACCAAATATGGATATAGTTTAGCACCAGTTCCTGGTGTATTTACTATAATCATTAAACAAATAGTTAATCCTCTAAAAACATCTAAGGATAAAAAACGATTAGATTTTTGGGTTATTTCCTCCATTAATAATTGTATTTAATGATTGGTAAACGTTTAGTTAAAGGTTCAATTTTAGATCTATATTTATCATGCAATTCTTTAGCTATAATTGACGAATTGCCTACTGCTTCTAATGGGTAATCTTTACTAGAAGTTACCCATTCCCATTCCCATAATTTTATTTTCTCGTCAAAATCTTGCTGATTAAATGTTCCCCAGTTAGCTTTTACATCTGTAAAAAATTGTTCCCATCGTGGTTTATAAAAATCTGTAAACACACCGCTCCATTGCCTATTTGCATATTCATGAAGTCTATTATCAGCTCCACCCCAAAGTGTTATAATATCACGCGCATTTTGCTCATAAATAGCTTTTTCAGCTTCGGTAGTTCCCCAACTTCTGGCATCATCAATCCACGGTCCTAAAAGAAAATCTTTTCGTGTAGCAAGTAATCGATCCATATCCTTTATTAGCTCAATAAACTCTGAACTGTATTTATTAAAAGCTACTTTATTATTTTCTTTATAAGCTCTAGCAAATTCTTGTTGCAGGGGAAGTGCATAATTAGCAAGAACTTGACGGGTTAAATCAACCAAATCATATTCAAAACCATCGTAGTTTTCACAATCTGGAATTGATTTAATAAACAAATCCCATGCTGGCAATAAATCTTCTGGGGCATAATTCAATTTTGTTCTTGCCCATCTTCTATAACCTTCAAAAGTTGGTCTAGCTACAATAATAGATTCTGCTCCATCTCTTATTTCTTTTCCATTATAGGCAGTTTGCACTAAAATATCCCATGCTTGTACTAAGTTTTTAGTTTCTTTTCCATAACGATTGCGAATGTATTTTTTTAGCCATGTACTTAAATCTATAGGAGTATCTCTCCAAGTATTATCTGTCATTAATTCATAAAGTACTGGGTTTTGTTCTATAGCCTCCATAGTTAACCCGATGCCTTTAAGGTTTCCAGAATTAGCATCTGATAAAGCTTTTGCTGGTTCTTCGGCAATGATTTCAATTCTTCCAAACATACTTATATTACCTCCAAAATTGTGTAGCATATTCCAAATCCACTGTTTTCCATAAAAGGCTTCGGTACGTTTCCAAACAGGTTCTATTTCTGTGGCTAAATCGAGGATAATCATTTTATCATCTGGTACGGCTTCTAATAAACCTTTTATTTGAGGTGCTTTCCAGAAATCTCTATGACTATAAAACAACCAACCTTGCATAACCCAAACAGCCTCTGGATCGGCAGCTTTCATACCTTCATATACTTTAGCACTTAATGCCGATAAATATTCTGGATCGTCAGAGGGTGGTTCGTTTTCATTAAATGTATCGGCAGAATACAAATTATCCGTTCCATAAATTTGTGTTTGTTTTTCTAAAAACTTCTTTCCAATTTCTGCAAACAAAGGGTCATTAGCATCTAATATGTATGTGTCTTCAAAATCGTTTCCCCAATTGGTTCGTTTTAAATTAGCATCTGGAAAAAACTTTTTAAAAGACGCTGGCACATGACCTGTAAATGCTGGTAAAACAGGTTTCATACCTAATTCTCGTTCTCGCTTTAATATTTTTTTCTGCAAATCTCTATGACTTTCTTTCCAACTCATAGGCAACGGACCTCCCCAACCATCTAAATTACCCATCCAAAACCAAGAAAAATAGGACGGCCCACTAAAAAAAGGATCTAAATCTTCATCTGTAAAACCATACGATTTATAAACCTCATCCCAAACATAAGCTTCTCCTGTAATGGCTAATGGCATATTAATACCATGTAAAGCCATCCAATCTATTTCTTTTTCCCAACGTCTCCAATCCCACCAACTCATGGTATAATTAAAAGTACAGTAGTTAAAACAATAGCGATATTGGTAAGGTGTATTTTTATGAATTAACTTTTGAACTTGAGGTAAATCTTCAGATAAATTTAAATTTGTTCCGTTCCAAGTAATTTGAGAATGTGTATATTCTTTTAAATAATGATATAACGCAGAAGCTATTGAGCCTTCATTATTTCCTCTTAATATAATTTTATTGTCTTTCGATTCTAATTCAAACCAATCCTCATCAACTGTTAGTGTATCAATTTCAACAATAAATTTTGATGCATGATTTGGTAAAATTCTTTGAATTAGAGCTTCAGAAGGTGTTAACTCTTTTTTTTGTTTCACTTCAGAATTACAACTAAGAAGAAAGGTACATAAAGCACCTATTGCTACTATTGATTTTATAAATTTATTCATTGATTTTTATCAAACATTTATTTAATTATTACCTAATAAAACATATATAAGTACTGTAACCACACAAAGAAATATAGCCATTGGTTTAGTATATTTCCATGTTTTCAATTCTACAACATGTAAATCTTCTTCATTATATTCTGCATCAGACGGATAGAAATAAGACACACCATACATAACGGCTAAATTCAATAAAAACTCAATACCCCATAGGTGTACAAAATGAATATCAACCTTAAAAACAAAAGTTGTTAATATGTAAAAAGCGAGTCCTACAATTAGAGACACTTTAGCTCCCATAGCCGAAATACGTTTTAGAAAAAACCCAGCTAGCATTATTGATGCAATAGGAATAAAGAAGATACCGTTTAATTGTTGTAATAACTGATACAATCCGTCTGGTGCATTAGCAACCATAGGTGCAGCTAATATGGCAAAAACAGCCAAAATAGTTGACGTTATTTTACCTATTCTAACTAGCTTTTTATCGCTAGTATTTTTACCAAAATGTCTTTTATAAACATCAATACTAAATATGGTTGCAGCACTATTTAGTACACTATTAAAAGTACTTAAAACAGCTCCTAAAACTATGGCTGCAAAAATACCTACTAGTCCTAACGGAAGTACTTTTTTAATTAATTCAGGATAAATCATATCCTGATTATCATATAGCGAATCTCCAAAATAATAAAACCCTATAACACCAGGCAGAATAATAATTAATGGTACTAAAATTTTCAAAACACCTGTAAACAGCAATCCCTTTTGAGCTTCAACCAAATTCTTAGCACCTAAAGCACGTTGAATTATAGTTTGATTCATACTCCAAAAGTAAAGCTGATTAATAATAAGTCCTGTAAACAAAACTCCAAATGGTAATACCGAATCTTTAGCTCCTATTACATTAAACTTTTCTGGGCTATGCTTATAAACCTTAATTAATCCATTTAAAGGATTCCCATCTCCAATACTTATAAGTGCAAATAAAGGAATAGCTAAACCACCAATTAAAAGCCCGTAACCATTAATAGTATCTGAAACAGCCACTGCTTTTAAACCTCCAAAAATGGCATAAACAGATCCTAAAACACCAATAAAAATAACGGTAATCCATAAACCTTCTTCTTTAGAAATATCCAAAACTTCTGAAATATTAAAAATACTCTCAATATTTATAGCACCAGTATATAGAACAATAGGAATTAATGTTACAATAAATGAAATCATTAAAAACAAAGCCACTAAAGTTCTAGTTGCACTATCAAATCTATTTTCTAAATACTGCGGAATGGTTGTGAGTCCCATTCGTAAATACTTTGGCACAAAATAAATAGCAGCAACTACTAAAGCTAAAGCCGAAGTAACTTCCCAAGCAATAATTATGAATCCATTTTTATACGAAGATCCATTCATTCCAATAAGATGCTCTGTAGAAATATTTGTAAGCAGCATAGAACCTGCAATAACAACACCTGTTAAACTTCTACCCCCTAAAAAATAACCATCTTGTGAGTCTAATTTTTCCTTTCTTAGCTTGTACCAAGAAAAAATAGCTACAAAAGCTGTAAAGGCTATAAATGAGATAACAGTATACATGGTGGTTAATTATTTAGTTTTGTAGGTTGATTTATACTTATAGTAAAGTATAACACAAATAGTATCTTACTTAAAACAGTGATTTAGATATTTAAAACTTTAATTTTTCTGGTAAATATTTAGCGACTAACTCTTTGTAATAAGGCATTAAGGCTTTTGCATCTGGTTTAACTGGCGCTTTGGTATATAAATCGTAAGGATTAAACTTCTTAACCCATTCGAACATTTCAACATCTTTATCTGTCATTAGATGTCTATAAGCATTTTCTCTATGCTGAGAATAAAAAGAATGATATCTTACCATATACAAAGCGGGTTCTGGCAAATAATCTTTAAGTATTTGATATAAATACTCATCATGCCCCCAACTCATTTTTACATTATCTAATCCGCAGTTCTCCGTATAAACCCCTAATTTGGTATTAAACTTCGGATTTGTATAATCTGGGTTTTCTTTAAAAAATTCGGAGTACACAATTTTATCTGAAAAAGCGCATCCAACAGGATATGTATCGCCAACCACAGCCCATTGAGGCTCTCCGAACAAACATAAAACCTTTCCTAAATCATGTAAAAACCCAGTAAGTACAAACCAATCTGGATGTCCGTCTGCTCGTATCGCTTCAGATGTTTGTAAAAGATGTTGTGTTTGATCTAAATCTATATCAGGATCACTATCATCAACTAATGTGTTTAAAAATTCTACAGCATCCCAAACAGATAATTCTTTTCTATTGAACCTTAAAAAGTCTGCTTCTTTTTCACAAACAAAATCATATGTTTGATACAAATGATTTATTCTATAAAATTCTTTAACAGTTTCTTGTCTATCAGAATCTACATAGTTTCTAAAAGCTTCTTTTTCTTTATCGGTTGTAATTTTGTCTGGATCAGGATATCTATCTAATAAATTTTCTTCCCAATCATCAACATGCTCCATCGGATTTTGTTGATTTTTATTTGATGCATTTTTCATGTGCTTATGCTTATTACTTTTCAGTACATATTCGCATCATCTATGTAATAGTTTTATTTTACATACAACTATTATAGATGTTTAAATTGTTTTAAAAAAGTTGTTATTTTAAAAAACGAAGTTCTCTTTTTTAAATGATTTAAAAATGGACAGATACATCAAAAATATGGATAGATTAATTCAATATGCATTATAAATTCGCTTATAAACCCACATTATACATATATTTATTCTGTAATAGATTATCTAATGTACAATGTGGGTAAAGAATTTATAATTTAAAAACTTAACTGTGGTATTGATTACAATTATTTATAGTTTTTTTAAGTATGAAAATCAGATTTATATTTTCACTTTGATAACATTCATTGATTGACTTGGTAATTCAAGTTCTATTTTACCATCTTTGATTTCAAAATTTGTAGTTGTTAATCCTATATTTTGAGGATTGTCAAAAGAGTTTTCTGAAGCTAAATCGTCATTTCTTAAAGTGGTGATTGTTCCTTTACTATTAAATGAAGCACCTTGAGGCGTAACCAGTATGGTTTGTTTTCTATTACCTGTATTTATTGCTTTAACAATTAATTCGCTAGTATTTGCATCTTTTACTGCTGAAGCGTATAAGTTATGCTGACCAATTACTGTTTTATTATCTTCTGTAATTGCTAGTAAATCTGTTCCTGGGTTATTTCCATATAATTTTTGAACGTAATAATTGGGGGTTCCATAAGACTCTAGGTTATTAAACCACAACATATCTGGGGTCCATTGCCAACCATCAGCATGTGCCATTAAAGGCGCATAAGATGTTAAAGTGACTACCTCGGCATTACGTTCTAAACCTGTCATGAATGCTGCTTCAGACAAAGCACATTCCCAATTGTTTTTATTATCAGGACTTGCAGTTGCTACGCTTTGTGCAGCATATTCTCCTGCAAAAACTTTTGACCCTTTTCTATCATAACTATCATATCTAGTGGCATTTTCTCTAAACCAACTTGGTGGTTTATAGTAATGCTCATCTACAATTTCTACATTTAATTTTTTAAGTTCTTCCCATCCATATTCAAAATAATCACCCTCAGGAAAAGGCCCACTTCCAGAAACTATAACAATTTCTGGATGCTTAGATTTTATAGCTTTTGAAAAGGCTTTATATCGCTCGATATAAGCTGGTCCCCATTGCTCGTTTCCAATTCCTATATATTTCATATTAAATGGTTCAGGATGCCCCATTTCTGCACGCAGTTTCCCCCAAGGTGTTGAGATACTTCCATTAGCAAATTCGATTAAATCTATAGCGTCTTGCACATATGGATCTAATTGATTCATTGGTACTAATTCGCCTGTATTGAATTGGCAAGCCATACCACAGCTTAAAATTGGCAATGGTGTTGCTCCTAAATCTTCAGATAATTGAAAGTATTCAAAAAATCCTAAACCAAAACTTTGATAGTAATCTGGTGCTGGTCTGTGTTTAAATTCTGTATTCCATCGGTTTACCAATACTTCCCTATCTTTTATATCACCTACTGTTTTTTTCCATTGGTAACGTCTGGCTAATGTTCTACCTTCAACAATACATCCACCAGGAAATCTTAAAAATCCTGGATTTATTCCGTCTAATAATTCAACTATATCTTTACGAAGTCCTTTTTTTCTTCCTTTCCAAGTATCTTCAGGAAATAAAGAAATCATATCCAAATCTATAGTTCCTGTTCCTTCAAATGTGATTTTTAATTTCGCTTTCAGAACAGTTTTTGTTGCAATTAATTGGGCTTCGTAGTTTTTCCAATCTTTACTATTAGGTATTATAAAAGTTTCTCCAGCAACTGCTCCACTTTCATCTATAAATTGAAAATTGATTTTTTTAATATCTCCAGTATGTTTTGCTGCATCAATTGTAAGGTTGTATTTGGCATCTTTTTTTATGCCCATTCCTCTAAATCCTTCATTTATCAACTCGTACTTTGTTCCTTTAATTTCTACGCGAGCATAATTATGATTGGTGTTTTCACCTGCATATTTTACAGGGCTTAAAAATCCAGATTCGTTATTATAATTATGTCTGTTGCTATTGGGCTCTAACCAGCCTGTTTTTGGTAAAGTAAACTCAAATGAACGATTTTTAATCATTTCTGCATATAAACCGCCATCTGCTGCAAAGTTGATATCCTCAAAGAAGATTCCGTACATAGTTGGTTGTATTTTTACACCAGTATCTTTAAAATCGACTACCAAATTTACAGTTTCATTTGAATTTGAAACTATTTCTGAAGTTACTTCCTCTTTACTATTATCTTTACATCCAATTAAAACTCCTGCAATTAGAGCCATTAAAAGTGTATGTTTTAAAATTAATTTTTTCATCTGTTTATATCTTAAGTTTTAATTAGTTTATCTTTTAATAGTAATTATCACCAACTTAGTTTTATTAAAGGAACTGCCTGTCTAGGCAACTCTATTTCTATATCGGTTTTACCTTTTTTAACTTTCCTCCATTCTGGTGATTCGTATAAATGTAATTAACCTACCTTTTCAAGATTTTTAATTTCATTATCACTAGATATAATGCTTTCTATTTTTTTTAGCCCAGTATTAGCTACTATTATTTGTTTAGAATTTATTTGTCTCCAATAATACTATTGGAGTTTACAGAATATTCTAGGGTTCTACAATTTACTCAAAAAATATCACTTTATTAGCTTACTAGGAGGAAAACCAAATTGTTTTTTAAAACACCTACTAAAGTATAATGGGTCGTTAAAACCTACTAAATTAGTTACCTCTGAAACATTATACTTTTTAGTTTTTAATAGTTGTGCCGATTTTTTAAGACGCATGGTTCTTATAAATTCATTAGGAGCTAAATCTGTTAATTCTTTAATTTTTCGATATAATTTTGAAGCACTTACTCCTAATTCTTTACAAATAAAATCTGTAGAGAAATCGACTTCACTTAAGTTTTTATTAATTAAATTAGTTACTTTATTCATCAATTCTTCATCTATTGGCGAATGTGTAAGTAAGCCAACTTCACTTTCAACCTCTCCTGAAAATTTAGCTTTTAATTCTAATCTTGACTTAATAATATTTTCAATTATGGTTTTAAGTAACGACGGATCAAAAGGTTTTACCAAATAACCATCTGCTCCAGTTCCATAGCCTTTAACCTTATCTTCATTATCAGAAAGTGCCGTTAACATAACTACAGGAATATGACTAATAAATTCATCATTCTTAAGTTCTTCACAAAAATCTAAACCTCCCATAACAGGCATCATAACATCTGTTACACACAAAATTGGTTTCTTTTTTCTACAAATTTTCAAACCATTTACACCATTATCAGCTTCATAAACTTTATAATAATCTGACAAGTAATCAACCAAATACTTTCTTAACTCTACATTATCTTCAACTACTAGTATTTTTTGTTTTAACTCTGTACTTTGAATAACTTTTTTTGCTGCTATTTTGGGAAGCGGTTTTTCTGCAGTTTGCTTAAATTCATATTCAAACACCTCTGCATCTTGGTATGTATTACGATCTATTGGTATTTCTACAGTAAACACACTACCCTTATCTTGTTCACTCTCTACTCCAATAGTACCTTTATGAAGCTCTACTAACGATTTTACTAACGACAAGCCAATTCCAGACCCCGTATTATGTGTTTTACTATTGGTAGCTTGGTAAAATCTACTAAAAATCTTTTCTTGGCTTTTTAAAGGAATTCCAATACCGTTATCGCTTACTTCAACAACCAACATGTTTTCTACACCATCTTTCAACTTTACAAATAAATCTACATTACCATATTTACTGGTAAATTTTAAGGCATTAGACAAAAGATTGTATAATATTTTATCAAACTTATCTTTATCAATCCAACCAATAATTTCAGGTACGTCTGAATTAAAATTTAATTGAATGTTCTTATTAAATGCTAGCTCCTTAAATGAATCAAAAATATTTTTTGTGTATGCAATAATCTCTGTTTTAGAAACCTTTAGTTTTAATTCTCCTGTTTGAGCTTTTCTAAAATCTAATACTTGATTTACTAAATTTAATAATCTATTTGCATTATCATGTATTAAATTATACCTGCTTTTTTGATACTCGGTTGCATAACTTTTACTTTCTTCTATCAGCTGTTTAGATGGCCCTAAAATAAGTGTTAAAGGTGTTCTTAATTCATGAGATATATTTGTAAAAAAGCGAAGTTTTTCATTGTTCAATTTCACATCGCGTTCTCTACTTACTTTTTCAGTGAGTAGTTCTTGTTTTAACTTACTTCTATTTTTAAGCTCTCTTCTTGTAAAATAAAAAAGCAGAATAAAAATAACTGCAAATAACACAAACGCTTGAGGCATTAGCCAAAAAGGAGATGTAATTTTTATTTTATAAGACTCTACATCACTCCAATAACCATAACTATTACTGGCTTTTACTTTAAAAACGTAATCACCTGGATAAAGGTTAGTATATTGAATGGTTCTAGAATTACTATTTGCACTAATCCAATTCTGATCAAAACCTTCTAGCATGTATTCAAACTTATTAAGCTTAGTATCTGAAAAAGATGGTGCAGAAAACTGAAGTGAAAAATTACGATTCTTATAGTCTAATTGTACACTTTTACTAAAGTTTATATCCTTTACTAAAGGTACTTGTCCGTTAATTTCCATACCAGGAAGAACCTCTTTATTCTGAATTTTAAACTCTGTAATAATTGGAGTTGGAGACCATTTATTTTCTATAATAGTCTCTGGAGAAAAATAAATAATTCCATTTTTACCTCCCAAATAAATATTAGAATCCTTATCATTATAAAATCCGCTTGAGCTAAAAACATCTAACCTATTACCACTATTTACTTGGTAAATATTAATGTCTTTTAAGTTACTTTTAAGTCTGGCAACACTATTATTATTTATGTTTAACCATAAATCACCATTGGTATCTGTTACCATATCTGTTATCCATTTACCTACAAGCTCCTTTGGTTCTGTTAAGTATTTAAAGTCATTAGTCAAAGGCTCATAATAGCTCAATCCTGTACGTGTAGAAACATATACTTTGCCTTTATTATCTACTATTATATCACTTACATCCTCATCGTTAACAAGTCCGTTTGCTTTATTTGAAATCAATTTATATGTTTCTATGACGCCTGATTTGCTCTGATATTTAACAATACCTGTTTGTGTAGCAAACCATAAGTTACCAGCTTGATCTTTTTCAATAGAATTAATAGCAAAACCTGGCAACAATTTACTTTTAGTATCTTGAACTTTTAAGCTCTTTTTATTAAGCATTACTACACCTTCTCCAAAAGAACCAACCATAATTGTTGAATCGTTAATTTTAGAAAAAGCAAATATCGCAGAGGCTTCAAAGCCAACATCTATCTCCTTTGATTTATTAGTAATATAATTATACACTAATACTTTTCCATTCCATAAGCCGCAATAAAATATTTTTCCATCGTCAGAATATATACTAGCTATATCGTATTGGTTATTATATAAAGGAACAAATCCATCATTTAAGTCTGAGATAAAAAGTCCGTTACGCCTTGTCGCCGTAATTATTTTATTATCATAAGTTTTAGAAAAACCTCTTATTCTAGGAGCTTGATTTCCTATATAGCGAGAAATATCTTTATTTAATACAAACTGATTCTGAAAAGGATCATATTTATCTAATCCGTCTTCAGTTCCAATCCACAATACTCCAGCATCATCAAAATATAGTGCATAAACTAAATTATCAACTAAAGATGTATCATCAGACAGAATTGAATAATACCATTTATATTTACCTTTGTTTATATCTTCTAGTTGATTACACTCCAGTAGCCCACCTAATGTTCCTACCCAATATTTTCCGTTGGGACCTTGAACTACTGTTAAAAAATAAGGCCCTAAACTACCTCTAATATCATCATCTTCTATATAAAGATTTTCAAACGTGTTTGTTACTTTATTTAGCTTATACAAACCTTCACGGGTACCTACAAAAATATCGCTTTTAGCATCTTCATAAATAAAATTAATATATGGATTTTTCTCGTCTGAATTTGGAATTAACAGTGTATAATCTGTTATTTTTACTATTACTCCATTTGTATCTAAAGTGATTTTAGCTACAGATGCAGTCGCATAACTACCTGCCCAAATATTACCTTTTTTGTCTTCATAAATTTCCTTTACATATTCGAAACCTTCAATAAAAACTTTTTCAAATCTATTTTCTTTCGGATAAAAAATATAAACACCTTTTGTTCTTGTACCTACCCAAACACGCTTAAACTTATCTATATGTAAAGACCTAATTTCTTCATCTTGCAAACTATTTGGGTTATTTTTCTCTTTCAAAAATGTTTTAAAAACTCCCGTATCACTTTTTAAAAGTGTTAGTCCTTTTCTTGTTCCTATCCATAAATTATTATTTTCTTCATCATACTCTAAAGCTGTTATATCATCATTTAATATTCTATTTTCTCCTGGAAAAGAACTTAAATAAGACTTAAACTGATAGCCATCAAAACGGTTTAAACCTGAGAAAGTACCAAACCACATAAAACCATTATTATCTTGAGATATGTATCTAACAGAATTATGAGATAAACCACTATTATCATTATAATGCTCAAATTTTATATTCTGAGAATTAACTGCTATAAAAAAGCTAAAACAGAAAAATAATATTATGGATTTATATGTCATACGTTAATTTAGTCTATCAAAAAAAGTTTGAATAAGGTATTAAATTTCAAGGGTTAAATGTTTCTATTTTATTTGATTTTAGGTTTATTTTAAAATGATTTGATGGTTGTCCTTTCAATGTCTTTTGAAATATTTTTGACCATAAAACAAGATTTTTATCTTGACTTTCATTTAACTGATTACAAACTAGTTGATATTGTGTTAACCTTTTAATTCCAACATCTGAAATTGCTAATTCATCGGCACTTCTTAATTTATAAAAGTCTAAAATCATTTCAAAACTAGTCCAGTTACTAAAATCATCTATTGTTAAATCGTTATTTAATAGTTGTTCTTTTAATTTTAAAATATTGTTTTCACTTGCATTTAAAAATAGTAAATCTTTACCAGAAGCTTTTACAATAGTTTCTAAAAAATTAACTTGAAAATCTTTTGGTAAAAAACGAAGTCTTACTAATTCTTTTAAATGCCATTCTGTAAATTCTTTGTATGTTTTAGCATCTAAAATGTTCTTATTCCATATTTTAGAACTCTTTATTTTTTCTAAATACACATATTCTTCCTGATAAAAAGGAAATAAGTTATTATAGTTTTTTACTGAATCTACAACCACTGTTTCTATTTCAAACTCTGTACTAGAATGTATTGTTAACACCTTATAAGCTGGTGTATAAGCTGCTAATGATGGTGTTTGAATATTAAACAACGTATTCCCTTTTTTAGTGGTTCGCAATCCCGTGTCATTAATATGCATATGACCACCAAAATGAATTTTAATACCAGCATCGGCAAATGTTTTAGCAACATTTTCATTAGGGACTCTTTTTAACTGCATTTTATCTTCTCCAAAAAACTGTTTCATTTCTAAAGAAGCATCATCATTAAAATCGACCATAGGATAATGACTAAAAGCAATTAGTACTTTTCCTTGCTTTTTTGCTTGTTCTGAAACATTTTTTACCCAATCAATTAAATGTTTTTTGTACAAAAGCACATTGTTATAACCAATACTTGCTCCTGAAAAATCTTTTGGGTTATCTTTTAAACCCGACAGATCTTCTTTAGGCACATATACATTTGCATCTATAGCTAATAACCAAACTCCTTTAACTGGTTCTACCAAATAACTGGCATCTGGAATAGATAAACTAGTGTCATTAATTATATATGTTCTTTTTTCTAAAACAGATTCTTTTAGTGCAACTTCATAATTATAGGTTTTATAATTATATTTTGAAAAAGGTGTTTCCCAATACAAATCATGCTTCTTAGGATAAAAACCAAAATCGACCATTTCATGCATCATCTCTTTATAACCCCAATTTTTAATATCGGACGTTATAATGGGTTCTAACTCATTTTCGCCTTTACTAAAATCTGTTTTAAAACTAGTAATAACTTGCTCTTTACCTCCTTTTCCTAGAAAATCTGTTTTCTTTGCTTCTTGCGAAAAAGGTCTAACAGCATCATGATTTCCTGTTGTTACATAAAAAGATATATCGTATTTTTTTGAATACTCATTAAGTATTCGTCTTAACCCTCTAATATGAATGGGTTGTCCATCATCACTAAAATCACCAGGAAGTGCCACTATTTTTATCCCTTTTTCAACAATGTCATTTAACGCTGTTATAAAAGCAAAATAATTTTCGTTAAAGATTCTTGTAGATTGTAATTGCGAACTCATTGTTCTTATGTTCGCATACTCACCAGTTATAGGGTTTTTAATTCCTTTATAATTTACATCTTGAAATTCTCCATAAATATCAGCGAAGTGAGCATCAGCTATAAAAGCAATTCGTTGTTTTTTAAATACGTTGTTTTCCTCATTTTCACAAGAAAACATGATTAATAAAAATAGTATAGAAAAACATCTCAATAAAAAACTCATATACCTTACTTATTGCTTTATTGATTCTTTTGGAAATGCATAACTAGATTTCCAACCACCTAAATCGATTAATATTTGATCTAACATAACACCAGAGTCTACCATCCAAACTTTTAAAGTATGCTTTCCTGCTTTATTTACTATTTGCTTAACCGATTCTACACTCGCATTTTTAAGCACATTTTGTTTCCATGCATTGCTTCTTCCAAAGGTTTGAAAATCTACAATAACTGGTTCGTAATCATCTATGGCAATAGCACAACGCACGCCTCTATTATTATGAATAGCATGCGTAGGTACGGCTTGTAAATTGACATCAACTTCTCCAAAATTAAAGGTATAAAAATCATATTCTAATGACGGACTGTTTTGTTGTATCCATTTTAAGTCTGTTACAGAAATTACACTTCTTGGTAAGGCTATAATAACTTTTCCACTATAACCAATGCCATCATATACTTTCCATTTTGCTTCTTTACCTACGTTATTTCGAGTAGGATTTTCGGCATTTATAGATACATAACCTTTATCTTCTACAAAACCTTTATAGTCTTTTAACTTCTCCAACTTTGGGTTGAAAACGGAAACTCCAATGGTTATTATACTATCATTTGCAACAAAATCAATAGCACTATTCACCTTATAACTTGGCGGTATTAATTGAAAATCGTGACCTAAAGGTGCTTCTTTTTTGTTTTCCCCTTTTGGTACTTTATCCCAATCGATGCTTACCCATAAACGTTTCTCTTGCTTTCCAGAATCACTTTGTAATGTACCTGATGTTTCTGAAAGTTTTATCCAATCATGCTTTGGTTTTGCTGTCCACTCCAAATCACCACTTCCTTTTAGAAAAACATCTATAAAGTAATGACTATCTGTATAACTATTAAACACAGGCAATACATCGGCAAAACTATTTACAATCTCGTGATTTACTTCCATTTGATAGCCTTCTAAAGCTAAGCCTAAGCTTGGTTTTTCTTCAGAAGAAAATGTTGTGTATGTTGGTTTTGAAAACACTGGCAAACTTCGAGGAGACATCGTCATAATATGTTGCCATTTGCCTTTTTGAAGTGTTTTATTATAAAAATCCGTTTCTTTTTGAATCCTTTCAAACGCCTTAAGAGATTGATTTGCAAAATAAGCTGCACTCAACTTTCCTTGTTGCGCCGCAAAATTATTTTTATAGTGATATAACCATTTCTGATTTAATTTTGAAGCACCTATTATTGGATAATATACCAATTGATAAAAAGCATCTTTACGATTTTTATCTACTTTTTGATATAAGTTCTCTACCCTGTTTTCTAATTTTTTATACACTTCAATTCTTGCACTTACCTCATCACCATAATGATATTGTGTCATTTCGGTTTCGCCTGATTTTACAACAGGTTCTACATGACTCCAAGCCATAAACTCTGGTCGTCTTATATAAGCTAGTCTATTATTTTCAAATAATAAATCGGTAGTTTCAGAAGCTAAAGCAGTATCAAACTCTCTTGTAGCCCACGTAATCATATGCTGTTTTACAGATGTGCTTTTTTCAAAAGCATCCATATCCCAAGCCATATCTAAAAACAACTCTATACTATACTCATGAGGTTTAATATCCCCACAATTCAAAATCCATAAATCTTGAGATTTAAACTCGTAAGCTTTACTCATTTCTTCCCACATCAATACCGGGTTTGTAGAATTTAACCATAAATAGTCATGAGGTCTTCCCCAATATGAGGTATGATAATAAACTCCAGCACCTCCAGAACGTTTTTGCTCTTCTGGGTTACTTAACTGACGTATATATCCATAGTTATCATCAGTCCAAACAAGCGTAATATCTTCAGGTAAGTTTAGCCCATTTTGGTAATATTTTAAAACTTCTTTATATGGTACAAAAGCTTGAGGAACTATTTTTGGGTCTTTTTTAATTTCCTTTTTTAGAATAGCTCTTTGGTCGGTAATTATTTTTTCTAATAGTTTAACCTGTTGATCTGTATTATCTTCTCCAACAATCATAGGAGAATCGTGTTCTCCTCGCATACCCGTTGTGTAAATGCCTTCATACCTAGCGGTTTCTTTTACACGCTTTGTAAACACTTCTTTTATGACTTCTGAATTAGTATCATAACGATAATCGCCCATAGTTTCATGATTCCACTCGCCATTTATATTACTTAACATAGGTTCGGCATGAGATGTACCAATAACAATCGCATAATCATCTGCTACTAATTTATTTTTAGGAAAAGAATAAAAAGGCTTTGTGCTTCTGTGCATAGCGGGCCAAATAGTGTTGGCACGTAACCGTAATAATAATTCAAAAATTTTAGCATATGTTTTTGGTCCCATATCACCTATTTCTGGCTCATAATTTAAAGCCGCCCAACGTTGTAAACCCCAATCTTCATCGTTTAAAAATACACCTCTATACTTTACAGATGGCTTTTTAGAGACTTTATTTTCAATAGAAATCTTAATAGTTTCACTTTTGTTTGGAGTTACATCTGCCCACCATTCCCAAGGCGAAACACCCATTTCCCTTGAAAGTTCTAAAATACCATACGCTGTTCCTCTACGATCGCTTCCTGCAATTATTAAAGCTTTTTTTATGCCTTTTCTAGGATTATCAACAAGCTGAAAAGCAAAACGTTCCCAATCTCCTTTAATTTCTGAAACATCTATTTTGCTTTCACGAATCAATGCATCAATATATTTACTATTGCCAATTGTTCCAGCAATTATGACTATTCCAGATGCCGTATTTCCATCAATTGATTTTATTACTTTTTGCCCAGAAATATTAAAAATATCTTTAGCCAATAAATCAGATGCAATTTGCACCACTTTAAAATCTTTTTTATCGGTTAATATATAAGACGACTTTCCGTTTTCAACTATTGAAAATTCTTGTTTATTTTGAGCATTAACAACTATTTGAAGTTGAAAAAAGCATACTACTATAACAAAATATTTAAACATTATTTATTTTTTATGTGTTCAAATGTGTTTCCTGGAAACGCTATTTTAAAATTAGAATCAAATAATATTGAAGGCATATAATAATCTGTTGAAATAACTTGTGCTCCAGAGGCTTTTGCTTTTTCAAATGGCGTATAATCATTTGTTCGAGCTTCTTTAGTGCCTGAATCTGTTCGTGTTCGCACCATATATCCTTTAGAAACTAAGGTTTTAATATAATCGAAATCTTTAACTGGATTATTAATAATTCTAAAAGCTGCTTCCGGATTTCCTTCCTTGCTATTTACAAATAGCACTCTGTTTTTTAAAGACGCATGTCCTTTTAAATAGTTACTGATTTTGGTTTCTTTTTCGTCTAAAACAAATAAAAATCGTCCTTTTAGTTCACTTAATTTTGGCCAGCCTTTTTTAAGAATAGCTGCTTCTAATGTTTCATAATTCCCTCTAACCAAATCGGGTGTAATTAATTCTGAATTAGAAAATACACTTTTAATTTCTTCATCAATACTACCCAATGCTATTTCAGTAAACGGCAAAGGTTGTGTTGGTAATTCAGCTACAACTTTATCTTTAGCATTGATCAATATAAAAACAGGAGTGTGATTTGGGTTATTATCAGACCATTTTTTTAAGGCTTGTAACGCATCTTTAAATAGTAAATAATAACTCCTAAAATCTATATCTTGAATATGAAATAATTTTAAACCAGGCTTATTTAGTTTATTTTCTGTATCAAATTCTAAAGGAATTTCTCCCATAGTTTTTATAATATCAAGGCCTTTAGGATTTTTAAAATGTCCGCCTTCAGGATCATAAAACACATCTAATTCTAAATTTCTAAGTCCTAAATCGAGCTGTTTTTCTAATGAAATATGCCCATATTGTAAAGAAAGTGCCTTTAAAGAATCTATACTATACAAATAATTCCAAAGCGGTTTTTCTATTGAGATTTTATAAGAATTATGGCTTCCTACAACCTGAATATCATTTAAAGCAGGTTCTTGTTCTGCACAAGAAACGAACATTATAGACAACCAAAAAAGAACTCCAAAAAACCTCATATTTAAAACTTTACAGTTGCTGGATTTATTTTACTATTCTTAGTTATCGGAATTAAATAAAATGAATAATGATAAGTTCCCGATTTAATTTTATACTCCGAATGTGGTTCTGCTTTAAATGACCAAGTATTATCGCCTCCTACACCTTGTTGAATTAAATCGACATTAACCGTTAAAACATCTCTTTTCACTAATTCATTGGTATGTGTGGCTGCATCTAAATTTTCTGTACTGTACGGAGACACACTAAAATTTATAGGGTTTTCACCTTTAACTAATAATCCATTACCTGAGGCATTTTGTAATTTAAACCAACGTGTTTCCATGTGATTTCCGTATTCTTGAGGCACAACATATTCATAACTCATCGTATTCACATCTCCTTTAAAAACACCTAATAAAGCAGCCGTATTTCTGTCTTGATAATTAGCTTGTGGTCCTTTACCAAAATAACTTACGTTTTTATACTGTTTTGCTATCTCAAACTGCATCCCAATTTTAGGAACATCTGGTGTGTTTTTATCAATAACTACCGAATGATTTACTTTTACATAGCCATTACCTAAAACTGTATATTTTAAAACTACTTGTGCTTTCGGATTCTTAATACTACCTGCAACAGTAATAACTGCTTTGTCTTTTTCAGATGTTTCTATAGTTATATTTTCAACTTTAAATGAATTACCAGCTGCAAACCAATCGCGCTCATTCGTTTTTTTCATTGATCTTCTGTAGGCTTTATCATTTTCGGTTTCAGGTCTCCAAAAATTTAATTTTAAAGGATTTTTTATAAGGTCATTTCCTTTAGATTTATATGAAGTAATATAACCTAAAGATTTATCAACTACTAAATCAACCAACTGGTTTTTTACAGCGATTAGATTATCTGATTCTTCAACAAGTAAATGATTATTACTCGTAGTTGTATCAACTATTTTTGATGACTTTAAAGGCATTTGAAATTGTTCTTCAAAAACGACATAACCTTTGTTTGCCCAAAGCGTATTTTCTTTTAATTTACCTTTTATCGTTATAAAATATTCACTTCCTTTTTTTGGTTTTATTTTTTTGAAATCAATTTTAAATGCTTCTCTTTGGTATGGTTTTGTAAATAATTCAGATACATTTCCAGACTGAATAATTTTACCATTTTCAGAAATATTCCAAACCACATGATATTTTGACAAGTTTGAAACATGATGACGATTTAATATCTCAAATTCCCCATCTAAAATATTTTTTGCAGAAATAACAACTGGCTGATTAACCTTTTTAGCCTCGAAAATTTCTGGCTTTGGTTTTCTATCGGCACTTACAATACCGTTGATACAAAAGCTTCCGTCGTTAGGAACATCGCCATAATCACCTCCGTAAACAAAGTATTTAGTTCCTTTACTATCTGTTTTCAATAAACCTTGGTCTATAAAATCCCAGATAAAACCACCTAAAGCTCGGTCATATTTATGAATAACATCCCAATAGGTTTTCATATTTCCTAATGAATTTCCCATAGCATGTGCATACTCGCACATTAGTACAGGGCGTTTATCAAAACTTGTATTGTTTATTAAACTTTCTAATTCGTTAGGTTGCGGGTACATTCTACTTAACATATCAACCCATTTTGGATCGGTTGGATTTCCAGTATGCGATGGCCAAAAACGTTTTTGATACCTAGCATCGGTTGGGTCGCCTTGTGCGCCTTCATAATGTATATAACGTGTTGGATCTAAATCTTTAATCCATCCAGCCATAGCAGCATGATTCGGACCAGTACCAGACTCATTTCCTAAAGACCAAATAATAATACTTGGATGATTTTTATCACGTTCAACCATACGAATACCGCGTTCTAAAAACGCATTAGTCCAACTAGCATCGTTTGACAATTTTCCACCTAAACCATGGGTTTCTAAGTTTGCTTCATCCATGACGTAAAGCCCGTACTTATCACATAAATCGTAGAAATAAGGATTGTTTGGATAATGAGACGTTCTAACAGCATTAAAGTTGAATTTTTTAATAAGTTGCACATCTTTTTCCATATCTGCTTTTGAAACCACTTTTCCATTTGTCATACTATGGTCATGACGATTAACACCTATTAATTTTATTGGATTTCCGTTAACCAAAAACCGACCTTTTTCATCAATCTTAACTTCTCTAAAACCTACTTTAGTACTTGTAAATTCTACCGAGTTACCTTCATTATCTTTAATCGTTAACAGCAAGGTGTATAAATAAGGCGCATCTGCCAACCATTGTTTTGGTTTTTTAATAGCCATCTCAACAATTCCAAAATACACATTATCTCTTGCTGGGTAACCTTCACCTAAAAAAGTATCTAAACGCAATGTTTTTTCTTCGCCTACATTGTTTCCTTCTGCATCAAATAATTGAGTGGTTAGCGTCCAATCATCAACAACTGTTTTTAAAGGTGTCGTACTATAATGTCCAATCTTTTCAATAAATTTATCTGGAATATTTACGGTAAATTTTGGTCTTATTTGCAACAAAGCATCTTCGTAATTTTCATCAAAATCTGTTCTTACTGTAAAATCTGAAAGTCGCACTTTCGGAACGGCTTGTAAAAACACGTTACGCTCAATACCACTCATTCGCCAAGTGTCTTGATCTTCTAAATAGCTGCCATCGCACCAACGGTAAACCTTTACAGCAATTTTATTTTTTCCTTTTTTTAAATGCTTCGTAATATCGAATTCCGATGGTAATCTTGTGTCCTCACTGTAACCAATAAATTCACCATTTATCCAAACATAAAAAGCAGACGACACACCTCCAAAATGAAGAATAACATCTCGTTCTTCCCAAGATTTATCAATGGTAAAACTTTTAACGTAATGACCAACGGGGTTATCGTTATGATTAATAAAAGGGTAATTATTAAAAAACGGATAGTTAATATTTGTATAAATAGGCTTGCCATAACCTCGCATTTCCCAATTTGATGGCACATCGATGGTTTCCCAATCAGACACATCGAAATTGAAATCTTGAAATGTATTTGAAGCCTCACTTGGTTTTGCGACCCAATTAAATTTCCAATTGCCATTTAACGATTTATAGAATTTGGAATGCTCAGGAATATTCGCTTTTGCTAAATCTGAATTTTCATAAGAATAAAAAGTAGCCTTTGCTGGCAATCTGTTTATTTGATTGATAGCAGGATTTTCCCAAATATTTATCTGACCAAAAACAGCAAATGGTAAAAAGAGACAAATCACTTTAAAGTTAATGTAATTCATGTTGATTTATTTTAATTAAAAATTAAATTCTTTTTTTATTAAATCAATATATCTTAAAAACTAAAGGGGCTATCATATTTTTATTTTCGGCTAATTTTATTTTCAATCCAGATTTAGTGAATTCATGTGAGATAATTTCACCTCCTAATACTTCAACTTGTTTTTTTTGTTAAAATAAGGACTAGCTTTTCCCAATGATTTAATTAATATTTCATCAAGATTCTTCAGACTTCATTTTTTCTTTTACAACTTGAGAAAAAGAACTAATACTTAGTACTAAAAATAATATTCTAATGGTATTTTTCATTAACATATTTATTGTATTGTTTTTACAATATTTTTTCTAAAATTTAATTGAGCTCCTGTTACTTCTTTTAAAATAACTTGTTCCTTTTTTTCTTTAAGCAAATCAACTTTTTCCATATTTAACCCTTTAACATCATCAAACACAAAAGCTGGACGAAAATCATCTTCTTTAGAACTTATTTTTACATTTTTAAATAAAATTCCGTTTACATGACGAACGTAAAATCCCCAAGCAGGCAATTCTCCAAACATTGAAAACTCAGGGTAATCTTTTACTTTTTCAGGCACTTCATTTAAACGGTTTAATGGCACATATGCCATTCCTTTAAATGCTCTTCCATGGTATAAAATTTCAACATCTTCTATAACTACATTTTCTATATTGTAATTTGGAATGCCAACAATAGAAGATGGAAAAGGATTATGAAAAAAGTCTACTTCTGGCCCTCTTAAATCATAATTAATATCAGGACGACCAAAAGGCACTTGAACTTTTATGTTTTTAATACTTATATTTTTAACTACTCCAGGAACTTCCCCATCTCTATGCCCTAAACGAATAAAAAGAGCATTGCCTGTATTTAAAGCTGTAACATTGTTTACTTTTATATTTTCTATAATGCCTCCATCTACAGACTCTATAGCAACGGCTGAACGAAAAGTATCAAAAACATTGATATTCTCTATACTTACATTTTTAAACCCACCATACGAAGCACTTCCAAATTTAATTGCACTCGCACTAGACCGTATAGTACAATTTGCTATATAAATAGAATCGTTAAAATGCCCAGGATAATATGATTTTAAACAAATACCATCATCGGCTGAATTAACATCACAATTGGTGATTTTCACATTTTTACAATCTGTAATATCAATACCATCATTATTCCAATAAGAACGATTTACAATAGTAAGTTTATCTAAAATAAGGTTGGAGCATAACTCAAACGACAAGCCCCAACAAGATGCTTCGCCTACATTTAAATCTGTTATTGCTACATTACTACATTGCGAAAAGCGAAATAATTTAGGTCGCATCGTTTCATTTGGTCGGTGTCTTCTATTATTATAGTTTGGATCTATTGAAACACCTGCATGATGTAAACTATCTATTGCTAAAGCCAATTTTAATCCTTGACCATCAATTTTCCCTTTTCCTTTAAGTTGAATATTATTAGCCTTATGTGCTAAAATTAAAGCCATTTGAGAATTGTCATCTTTTTTAGGTGATGATGGTCTTTCTGGAAAATCCATTTTAAAATAATCTTCTGGATTAGTACTTCCTAACAAAACAGATTCTTCTTCAAAATATAAAGTAACATTACTTTTTAACTGAATACTGCCTGACAAAAATCGTCCTTTAGGAAAAACAACTCTTCCTCCTTTATTTTTAAAAGCATCATCTATGGCTTTTTGAATAGAGTTAGTATTCAAGGTTGTACCATTAGGAATTGCTCCATAATTAGTAATTAAATAATCCTTTTTATTATTTTGAACGCTTTTATCTACACACTTGCTTGATAAAAAAAAGAATGCTAAAACCGATAAACTAGCTAAAAAAAAACGTTTCATTTTAATCATAAAAAAAGATTGAAAATTTGTTACTACATTACTTTTCTGTAATTTCTGTTAAGGTACAATTTACTCCCAGAGGATTTTTTGAAATTTTACAGATTAATGGAAAATCAGGATTATTTAAAATCCACATTTCAGTTTCATCTATTTCGGCTTTAACAAACAAGACGTTTACAATTTTACCATCAACAACAACTTCATTTGTTACTTTGGTTTTATCTAAATTATAAGTTGTATTGTTATATATAAACTTGTTGTTAGAAACTAAATCTTTAAAAGCAGATTTTGAAATCATAAAAAAAGTATCTGAGGGTTCTAAAACTAATAAATCTGGAGACTCTCCTTGATTAAAAGTTAAACCTGTTCCGTTTTTTAATGCTTCTGGTAAAATAGCGTACTTTCTAACAGTACTTCGTAAATCCCAATCGATAATTAATGTATCTGAAACAAATTTAGGTCTTAAATTTACAGGTCTTGTTTGTCCGTATAATTTACAGATATACTGTAATTCTGTATTATTTGTTATTTCTGGAATATAATTTTGAGATTGTACCGCATTATATAGGAAACAACAAAATGCTATTAAAATTAGTTTTTTCATCTGTCTATATTTTTTTAGGTGGTAAAATAGTGGTTCCCCAAATAGATGGTTTTGAGCTCATTTTAAAAGTCAATTCACCTCCCTTAACAATATCTTCATGAGTTATCCATGCTTTATCATAAGGTTCACCATTTAAATATGCTTGCTTTATATATTTATTTTTAACTGATAAATTCTTAGCTTTTATTGTAAAGTATACGCCGTCTTGAACTTGTATTTTAGTTTCTTCTAAAAATGGTGTATTTATTAAATAATATGGCTGACCTGCATTAGGATATAATCCCATCATATGAAATGCTAACCATGAAGACATGGCTCCTGAATCATCATTTCCAGGCAAGCCTACATGTGTTACGTTAAAATTATCTCTTATAATTTGCCCAATTCTATCACTACTTAAATCTGGACGACCAATCCAGTGATACAATGTTGGTGTTAAAAATGAAGGTTCATTAGCTACATTGTATAGATTTTTATCAAAAAAGGTATTTAGCCTATTTTTAAAAACGTCGTCACCTCCAGATTTCTTAATAATCTCAGGAATATCATGTGGTAAACTAAAGGAATATTCCCAAGAATCGCCTTCGTAAAAGAAGACACACCAATGGCAAACATACCAAGGCGATTCTTTTACATGTGTTGTATATTTAAATGTTGGCTTTTGAATTTTAGAACTTCCAAAAACAATATCGTCTAACCAATTACCTTGTGCATCTTTTGGCATTATAAAACCTTTAAAACCTTCATCTTCATAATCGTCTCTCCATAAGTTTTCCCAGTAGCTAGATTGCTTGATGTAACGTTCGTAAATATCGTTATGTCCTAAACCTTTCGCTACGGTTGCAATATTGTAATCGTTATATGCATAATCGATGGTTCTGTTTCCTGCTCTTGGTATACCATAAGGAATATAACCTAAATTTAAATATTCAACTAAACCACCACGACCTTCAGCTTCTTCATTACCTCCTGGAGGCACCTCAGCATCTTTAAGCATCGCTTTTAAAGCCAGTTCATAATCGATACCTTTTAAATTTTTAACAAAAGCATCAGCTATTACTGTTTCTGCATTCGATCCGCCTTGTGTTCGTCCGTTATCATTGCCACTTCTTCCTTCCGGTAAATAACCATCACGCTTATAAATGTTAAGCATAGCGTTAACAATCTCTACCTCACGATCTGGATCTATAAGCGTAATTAATGGACTAGAAGTTCTAAACGTATCCCAAATACAATAAAAATCATCGTAATAAGGCTCGTCGTTAGTCCATAAAGGATTTTCTCCAGTTCTATCTACAGGCATAATCATGGTGTGATATAAACCTGTGTAAAACATTTTTTTATAATCTTCAGGTGTGTTTGATGAAATTTTAATGCGACTTAACAATTGCTCCCATTTATTTTCCAAAGCAGATAAAGCTGTATTAAATTCCCAATGAGGCAACTCTTCTTTAATATTATTATTTGCTTTTAAAGCACTTATAAACGAAATACCAATCTTAACTTTTAGTTCTTGTTTTCCTTGATTTCCGAAAGAAATTAAAGCACCTGTTTTTTTACCAGAATCAAATTGAGCAGAGGCATTTTTAAATAATTTTCCATCTTTCCAAGTAACATATTTTGCTATAGGTTGATCGAAAACCATCCAAAAATAAACGGTATATGCACGACCGTTATTCCAACCACCTCTAATTCTGCTATAACCACGAACCTCGGTATCTGAAACAATTTCTATTTGAGATCCCACAAACTGTTGTGCTTCTCTAGCATCGGGATTAGGCTCGCGAGGCTCTCCTAGAAAAAAACCTGGGTCAATTTTTAATTCCTTACTTGCTTGTTCTGGATATGTGATTTTATAAAAAGCTACTTTCTCTGAAGTTGTAATTTCAGTTTTTATTTGATTCTCTTTAAAAACAGTTTCGTAGTATCCTAGCTTTACATTTTCTTCGGCTCTATGCGAGGTTTGATCTATTTTATTTAATTCGCCAGAAAAAGGCATAATTTGAATGTTACCATATTTTGGCCCGCCACCAGTACCGCTAACATGTACTTGACTAAATCCTGTTACTTCTTTTGGCATGGGTAACCAGCCACTATTCGGGTCTGTAGTACAATCTGGACTTGGTTTTACCATTCCGAATGGACATGTAGGCCCTATAAATACGCGTCCATCGCCTTCTGAACCTATCATTGGATCTACAAACGAGTGTACATTACTTTGAGCAATTGCATTTATAAAAAAGAGTAATAATATCCCTAGAAAAAAGATGGTTTTATACTTTAAATTCATTGGTCTTAAATTAGTTTTTATGGTTGAATATTTTCATGTTTAATCAATTAAAGATTCGGTTTATTAGACATTTCTAATGATAATTCACCTCCTTTTACAATGTCTTGATGTGTTAAACTAAAATCTGATTTAACCTTGTTATTTAATTTTAAACTATTTATATAGATATTATCCGAGTTATTTTTAGATGCCTTGATAATAAATTCTTTACCAGAATAATACTTTGGATTTAATGCTATGGTAATTTTATTAAAAATAGGACTTCCTATTTGATATTCCGAATTTTCATCTGTACCACCATTTAATTGAAACAAACCTATTTTTAGCAACACATTTAAACTTCCCATTAAACCTTGATCTTCATCACCGTTATATCCTGTATTTGGAGCTAATCCGCTAAAAGTTTCTTTAACAACCTTACGTGTCCAATATTGCGTTAAATCGGGTCTATCTAACTGATTAAAAACAAATGAAGTTTGAATAGATGGTTGATTTCCGTAATTAATAGGTATTCTGCTATATTCAGGATGTAATTCAGATGCATGTGAAGTGCCTGATGTGAATTTTAATTTTTCAGCTACTTTAAATTGCTCATTTAACTTTTCAACTGCTTTTTCTTTACCTCCCATTAAAGTGGCTAAACCATCTATATCATGTGGCACAAACCATGTTGCTTGTGCTGCGTTAGATTCTATAAACCCATTTTCATATTGATAAGGATCAAAATCTGCTTTCCAATTACCATCTATATTTTTAGGCGACATCCAACCTAATTCTTCATTAAATACATTTTTATAATTTTCAGAACGTTTTAAAAAATAATTATAATCATCAAAATATCCTAACTTTTTAGCTAATTGTGCTAAAGTCCAATCTTGATAAGCATATTCCATAGTTTGACTAGATCCATCTAAATGGATACCAAACTGTTCTTCTTTTGGCAACGGATAAGGCACATATCCTTTTTCTAAATAATATTTTAAACCACCTCCTAAATTAGTATGATGTTCATAACCCGCCTTCCCCATAATACCTCCTTGCATATGGTTCTTTCTAAGTGCTTTATAAATACTCTCTAAATCGTTTTTTATAAAACCTTTTTGTATGGCACTAACTACGAAGGGTGTAGATGAAGCACCCGTCATTACATAAGTATAATCGCCTCCTGAAGGGCCTCTAGGGATCATACCACCATCTTTATAATACTGCATCAAAGACTGCGTAAAGTCTTCCATAACCTCTGGATATATAAGCCCCCAAAGTGTGCTGATTGTCCATTGAGCTCCCCAAAAAGAATCTGAATTATAATGATTAAACTTAGGTTTCCCTTCTACATCAAGAGGAATTTGCCCTACTCTAAATGTTTCTTTAGTATTATCTGGATAGGCACCATTAAAATCACTTATTATTCTACGTCCTTGTAACGCATGCCATAAATCTGTATAAAAACGTCTTTGATCTTTTTCTGAACCACCTTCAACTTTTATTCTTCCTAACAAATTATCCCACTCTGTTTTCGATTGATTAACAACTTCATCAAAATCCCAATGTGGTAATTCTTGTTGAATATTATTATTCGCATTTTCAACAGATGTATACGAAATACCAACTTTCATCAATACATCTTGATCTAACTCATTTAAATTAATCAAGTAATTTTTTGTAATACTATCCTGTTCAATATTTATAACAGGAGTATTTAATTTAATTTTATAATATGCAGTTAAAGGTTTTATTCGACGATGCGTTGGTTTCATCACAAACTTACCAGAAAGCTCTTTATCATTATCCTTATTTAATATCCCTTCAATATTTTCACATGGTCCTAATATGCTGTTAAGGTTAAAAAGTATTGACTTTTGAATATCTTTTTTAGGGTATTTATACTTATGCAACCCCACTCTTTTTGTACTGGTTAATTCTGTTTTAATAGCATATCTATCTAACTCTACAGAATGATAACCAGGAAAAACCTTCTCTTTATCATGAGAGAATTTGGAATAAAAATCTTTGTATATACTTTTTTTATTTGATTCATTAACTGTAACTGGCATTACTGATAAACCAGACATTTGCCAAGCATGAATATGACTATATCCTTTTATAGTGTCTTTTGAAAATCTATATCCAGATGCCCATGCTCCATTTATTTCTGTATCAGGACTTAAATTAACCATCCCAAACGGGCGACTAGCTGAAGAAAAGAAAAACCATCTAGAATTTTCTGTATCAAGTAATGGATATACTTTGTCTACAAATTGTTCTTTATTAACTTGTTCTTTATACTCTTTTTTACATGATGTAAGAAAAAGAAAAAAAAAGCTTATACCAATAATCCCTTTTTTTTGAATTTGCGTTAATTTCATCTATTCTCTGTATATAGATATTTTTTATTAGCAACATGGTTTCCATATTGTAACAATTATGTGCTTCTGTATTTTTTAATGAATTTAGATACAGTTTTAAAACTGTACTTTTAGTTGTTGGATGAATTAAAAAATATAGGCAGACAAAAACTCGCCTGCCTATAAATCAAATTAACAGCTCAATCTAAACCTAACTCAAATTCTATAAACCTGCTTAATACCCTGGATTTTGTGTGATGCTCTGCTCTGAAGTTTCAATTTCAGATTGTGGTATAGGTCTTAACAGATGTTTTTCTTTAAGTGAATTATTTAAAGCCGCATGCGGATTATGTGCTAAAACACGTTCTATTAACTTTCCTGTTCTTTTTAAATCCATCCATCTATTTACCTCACCTGTTAATTCTCTAGCTCTTTCATCAAGAATGAAGTCCAAATCTACATCTCCTGGTACTACAGGTGTAACTAACCCTGCTCTGGAACGTAACGTTGTAAGTCTAGCTGCTGCATCAATTGTATTTGAAGCTTGTAAGTATGCTTCAGCTGCAATTAAATATGCTTCACCAGATCTCATCATAACCATATCTCTTTCTCCTTGTGAGGATTGATCTGGTTGCGTAAAAGGAACACTAGGGTCATCAAATTTAGTAAACATCGGGAAATGTGTATTTGTTACACCATCATTTTGAAAATAAGTCCCTGGATTGATTACCTCATAACGTTTTGCATCAATCGCCGCCTGCGACCATGCAGTTTTAGGAAAATATATTGCGGTATCACCAGCAACAACGTTTACAGGCGTACCATTTTCGTAACCTACATAGTCTTCTGTTGCATAATTAACTCTTGTGAACGTAGCGGTTGCTCTTTCATCACTATCTTCAAAAAGAGAATAGTAAAAAGGTGTTGGCATGCCTCCTAATGCTTGTACTGTTTTTTCTAAACCTGGATAGTCATAAAATCTAAACTTGTACAACATGTGTTTAGAATTACCCCAACCTCTACTTACTGAATTATTTCCAAATAAATAAGAGAAAATCACTTCAGTATTTCTTTGATTATCGATATCTACCAATAATGTAAATGAAGACACTAAAGGATGGTTTGATATAACTGTCTCTGCTAAAGACGCAGCTTCTGTAAAATCTGATGATGAACCAAAAGATTTGTAGCCTCGTGTTAACAATACTTTAGATAATAAGTGTCTTACAGCATCTTTAGACACTCTACCATAAACAGATGGTATAGCTGGAACCGCATCTAATGCATCTTGAAGATCCTGTACTATTTGTGTATAAACAGCCTCTTCAGAATCACGAGGATAGTTGGTTTCAGAAGTTGTAACCTGATTTAGAACTAAAGGTACACCTCCGTAATTTTCTACCAAATTAAAGTAGCTCCACGCTCTAAAAAATTTAGATTCCCCTATACCAATAGTTTTTTCACTATCTGCAACACCTACAATATTATCTACATTATCTATAGCTGTATTTGCTGCAGCAATAATACTATATTGATTTTTCCAATATACATACATAACCCAATTGTCAGCAGTCATATTGACGTAATCATTAATTTGATCGGTACCTGTAATTGTTGATCTTCTGGTTACAATATCAGTCCCTAGATCCTCTAAAGTATAATACATATCAGGGTCATAATGTGTTGTAGTTTCTCTAGCTTTCTCATATACGCCTGCAACCAATTGATTAAAAGACTCGGGATCAGTACTGGCCGTCTCTATTGTTATAGAAGACTTATTTTCCTCTTCTAAATAACTGTCGCAACTAGTGCTAAACACACCCGCTGTAAGCAGTATAACCATTATTTTATGATTTATATATTTCATTTTCTTGAATTTTATTTAACAAATTAAAAATTTAAATTAAGGCCTACCATATATGTACGAGACAAATAAGAGGCTCCCCATGAGTTTCTACCAGCACTATCTGGATCCCATCCATCATAACTTGTAAAAATGAATGGATTTTGTACGGTTGTATAGATTCTTAAACCTTCTATTTTAAGTTTATCTAAAATATTGGAAGGAAGTTTATACCCCAAGGTTATGAAACCAACTCTAGTATTTGAAATATCTTTATACTTAATAACATGTTGGTATGGTCCACCATTACCTGGCTGATACCAACTGTTAATTGGATTAGTTGGTGTCCAGTAATTTACTTTATAAGCATTAAAAAGTCTTGATGGATCACCATCGTAAGGGAATGAGTTATTTGAATGAAAATTACTCATTAATTTATTACCCTGACTTGTGTTTATAGAAAATGTAAAATCAAAGTTTTTATAATTCATGATACTATTAACAGCTCCTGTCCATTTTGGGGTTGCTTGACCAATAACTTGTTTATCATCATCATTTATTACACCATCATTGTTTAAGTCTTTTACTCTTACCTGGCCAGGGCGCTGATGATCATAAGAATCAGCCTCTGTGGCTTCATCAAGTTGCCAAATACCATCAAACACATAGTCATAAATTGCACCTATAGGCTCCCCTACTCGATGAATAAAATTTGTACCTCCTACATTAAATAAAATATCACTTCCATCTAACTTATCAATAATATTCTTATTTGATGCAAAAGTAAAATTAGTAGTCCATTTAAAATCACCCTTCTCAATATTCACGGTGTTTAATGCAATCTCAATACCTTTATTGGTTGACTCTCCTATGTTTTCAAAAACAGCTCCATGACCAGTAACGGCTGGAATAGGTTTTTCGAATATAATATCTCTGTTTTTTCTTTTGTATATATCAATAGACCCATTAATCTTGTTATTTAAAAACCCAAAATCAAGACCAAAGTTTACCTCACTTGTTTTTTCCCATTTAAGATCTTTATTTGCAATATCTGTTACATAAAGAGTTGGTTCAGCACTATCTCCTAAATTAATAGCACTAGGAGCAAATAATGATTGAGACTTTAAGGGGCCTAATCCGCCACCTTGACCATTATTACCTGTCTTACCATAACTCAATCTCACTTTTGCATTAGAGAATATTGTTTGAGATTGCATGAAACTTTCATCCATCATCTTCCAAGCAAAAGCTGCTGACGGAAAAAATGCCCATTTGTTGCCTTTTGCCAATATAGAGGCACCATCATATCTTCCTGTGAAAGTAAATAAATACTTATCCATTAAAGTATAATTTAATCTTCCTGTGTAAGACTCTAAGGTTTGCTTATAAAAATCACTTGAAACATCTCTAATATCAAGTCCTGCGTCTAAATTGTAGAATGAATAACTATCTGTTGTGAAATTTCTAACCTGATTAAAATACCCTTCAGAACGTTCACTAAATCTAGAAATTACACCTGTAAAATCTACAGCATGAATTCCTTCTGTAAACTTGTAGTTAAGAATATTATCCCAAGTATAAGAAAAATAATTAAAATTATTTACTTGAGCTCTTCTGTTCTTAACAGTTCCTGTTACACTTTTTGAATATAGTCCGCGATACTCACCATATCTTGTGTATTTTACATTTGGAGAGAACTTGGTGGTAAATGTTAATCCATCCAAAGGTTTAATTTGCAATGCAATATCACCTATGTACTGTAAATATTTTGTTTCTTTTGTAATATTATCGGGTTCAAATAAAGGATTTGTAATTTGAGTTTCCTTTTCTGTAGGAAAGAATCTTAAAGACCCATCATCGTTATAAGGTCTACCAATTGGCTTTAATCTGTAAGCACTTCTAAACCCTTCCCAACTTGCAGAATTTTGGAGTGCATTAGTTATATAATTACTTACACTCAAATTCAACCATTTATTAAGATCGCTACTTAAACTTCCTCTAATGTTATAACGATCAAAAACTTCACCACCAAGCGTACCCTCATCTTTAGTATAAGCCAATCCTCCCGAATATTTAGTTTTCTCTGTTCCTCCACTTACATTAATAGTATGGTTGGTTTGAAATCCATTTTGAAGAGTCAAATCTACCCAATCTGTATTTACACCATCGGCAACGTTTTGCAATTCTTCATCATCTAAATAATCAGCAAGCACAACATCATCTCTCCTATAATTAAGATCCCCTGTTAGTTGAGCAAATTCATTCCCAACTACAACATCCTTAAGGTATTCTATATATCCTGGACCATCCTGCATAGGTGGAAGGTGATAAGCCTGTTTAAACCCTACATAATTGCTATAATTAACTTTAAGGGCTCCTGTTTTACCACGTTTTGTTTCAACAATAACAACACCGTTACTACCTCTTGAACCATAAATAGCGGTAGCAGAAGCATCTTTTAGAACATCCATTCTTTCAATATCTGCTGGGTTCAAAAATGAAATATCATCCACAAAGATACCATCCACTATAAAAAGTGGATTTTGCCCTGGATTATAACCACCTTGATCTGCAGTTTGTTTATTGTGAATTGTACTGGCACCACGCACACGAATATTAAAACCTCCTGAACCAGGTTTATTATCTGTACGTTGTATAACAACACCTGGAGCTTGTCCTTGTAATGCTGATACAGCATCCACTTTGTTTGCTCTCTGGATTTCCTTAGTCCCTACTGAAGCAACCGAACCTGTCAAATCACTTTTCTTTACAGAACCGTAACCAATTACTACAACTTCATCTAACTGAGCTGTATCCTCATTTAATTTTGCATCTAATTTAGATCCTCCATTATAAGTTAATTCTAATGTTTGATAACCAAGGTAAGAGAAAACAAGTACATCTCCAGTATTGGCTTTAATTGCATATTTGCCATCAAAATCTGTAGCACTTCCTGTTGAAGTTCCTTTAATAACGACATTTACTCCTGGTATAGGAACATCGTTTGCGTCTGTAACAACTCCAGACACAGAATCTTGTGCCCAAGAAATTGATGAAAAACATAGCAACATGGCTATTAATAAAAGTTTTAGTCTTTTCATATTTTAGTTTGTTTTAATAATTATCAAGCTAAACTAAAATTTAACATAAAATTATAGATGGACATATTGTTCTTTAATATGGACAAATTAAAAAATCCTTGATATCGTTGAGATGTAATTAATATTAAAAAAGGTAATCAAAAGAAAAAAACGTGTTTATTTTCACAAATAATTAAAAAAAACAACTTGATTTTAGTAAATAAGAAACTACTGAGCGGTATGAAAACTTTTTAAAGACTGTAGTTCCTAACGAATCAAATAAAGTAGAAGGTTTCACATTTAACGATACTAATGTGTACAAAACACCATAGAAGCTGCCAGCTACTCGATACAAACTTCTCCTGATAAAAACCAGATAAATATTATTGACAGTCTTATTACAATTATTGGAAAAGAAATAACATTGAAAAAGGGTTTGGTAATAAAATGATTTTTAAATCTATAAAAACAAAAACCTTAAAGCAAGAAGTAAAATTAGCAAAAAAATGTTGCAGGTATTTTTGAATTTGAGGTTGAATAAAACTAATTAATAGCGTTGTAACCTATAATGTGAAGGTGTTACTCCTTTAATCTCTTTAAATTTCCTATTAAAATTAGCAGTGTTTTGAAACCCACATTGCTCTGAAATTGAAGAAATTGACAAATCAGGACTGCTATAAATAAGCTTACAAGCATTTTCAATTCGTATTTCTATTAAAAATTGAAAAAAGGTTTTTCCTGTACGTTTTTTAAAATAACGACAAAATGCATTTTTACTCATATTTGCTTTTTCTGATATTTCTTGTAAGGTAATTGGATTGTAATATTTTTCCATAACATAATTAAAAACATCATTCATTCTTTTACCTTCATCATCTGTATATTTCTTTCTATAAACAAAAGATGAAAGCGGTTTTTTTTCTGCTTTAGAAATAAAATCTAAAATCTTTAAAAGCGTAGCTATACGCTGAACTTTTGTTTGATTTTTTAGCTTAACAAACTGTTTTATTAACTTCTTTTTTTGGGACTGAATTTTAATACCATATAAGGACTCATCAAAAAAAGCATGTAAACTCTCAAAATCTGGTATATCAAAAAATTCTTTTCCAAAAGAATCTTTATCAAAAAACAAAGTATAAACAACAGTCACATCAGAAAAATTAGTATCTGTTCTAAAAACATGCGGAACATATCCTCCAAGAACTAAAATATCATTTGGCTTAAAATCACTTATTGTATCTCCAACTAACAAAGTACCTGATCCTTTTTCAATATAACTAATCTGTATTTCACTATGCTGATGAAATTGATCATATAAAACTGGTACGCGCTCTTCTTGATAAACTAGCGCTTCATTTTCTGGTTTTGGAATTTTAAAAGGTAGAACTTTCACAACATTACTTTTGCAAATATTATTAAAAAAAACAAAATAAATCTATTTATATGGTAATATAGTACAACAAGTGGTTAACAATTGTATATACCCCTTTTTACATAAAGCATAAATTTGTATATACAAAAAATAACATATTATGATAAATTGGGAAGGCGTAATGCCTGCTGTTACAACAAAATTTACAAGTGATGATAAATTAGACCTTGTAATGTTCGAAAAAAACATTAATGCACAAATTGACGCAGGTGTACACGGAATTATTCTAGGTGGTACATTAGGTGAAGCTAGTACATTAACTCAGGATGAAAAGGAAGTATTAATAAAAACGACGCTTTCAATTACAAAAGGAAAAATTCCTGTAATTATAAATATTGCAGAACAAAGTACTAAAGAAGCAATAGCTGTTGCTAAACATGCCGAAGCAGCTGGAGCAGAAGGATTAATGCTTTTACCTCCAATGAGATATAAGGCAACCGATTTTGAAACAGTAACTTATTTTAAAGCAATAGCTAATAGTACTTCATTACCAATTATGATTTACAACAACCCTATTGATTATAAAATTGAGGTAACTTTAGATATGTTTGAAGACTTAATGGAATGCAAAAACATTGAAGCTATAAAAGAATCGACTAGAGACATCACTAATGTTATTCGGTTAAAAAATCGCTTCGGAAACCGCTATAAAGTTTTTACAGGAGTTGACACACTTGGTTTAGAGAGTTTAGTTATTGGTGCTGATGGTTGGGTAGCTGGTTTAGTTTGTGCATATCCTGCCGAAACAGTTGCTATTTATGAATTAGTAAAAGCAGGTGAAATGAACAAAGCTTTAGAAATTTACCGCTGGTTTATGCCTTTATTAGAATTAGATATTAGTGCACAATTAGTACAAAATATTAAATTAGCAGAAGTTGCTACAGGTATTGGAACAGAAAACGTTAGAGCTCCTAGATTACCTTTACAAGGTGCAGAAAGAGAACGTGTATTAAACATTATAAATACTGCTATGAAAAGCAGACCGACATTACCCGACTATAAAAGCTTATTAGTATAAAATGATTACAGGCAAAAACCATATTGGAAATAAACTTAGCGCAAAAGGTTCTATTGTTCATAAAACAATAAACCCTAAACTAAACGTTGAAAATCCTACCGCATTTATTGAAGCTACAAATGAAGAAGTTGAAGAAGCTGTTCAATTAGCTTCAGAAGCTTTTAAAACTTATAGAAAAGTATCTGGAATAAAAAGAGCCGCTTTTTTAAATGCTATAGCAGATGAAATTTTAGCTCTAGATCAAGAATTAATTGATACTTATACTACAGAATCTGGACTACCTGAAGGCAGAGCTATTGGAGAACGAGGAAGAACAGTATTTCAGTTACGTTCATTTGCCGATTTAGTTTCTAAAGAAGATTGGAAAGAAAACATTATTGAAGAAGCCATCCCAGACAGACAACCATTACCTAAAGAAGATCTTAGAAAAACATCTATTCCATTAGGACCTGTTGTAGTGTTTGGTGCAAGTAATTTCCCGTTAGCATTTTCTACCGCTGGTGGCGATACGGCTAGTGCTTTAGCTTCAGGTTGCCCTGTAATTGTAAAAGCACACCCTATGCATTTAGGTACAGCCGAATTAGTAGCTTCTGCTGTTATTAAAGCTGCCGAAAAAACGGGTATGCCTAACGGTGTACTTTCTTGTCTTACTGGAGGTATAGAGGTTGGTACCACTTTAGTTAAACATCCAAAAGTAAAAGCTGTTGGTTTTACTGGTAGTATTCGTGGAGGAAGAGCTTTATTTGATTTAGCTGCATTAAGAGAAGAACCAATCCCTGTTTTTGCTGAAATGGGAAGTATTAACCCTGTTATAATTACACCAAAAGCAATTGCTAACAGATCAAAGGAAATTGCAAGTACTTATGCTGGGTCAATTACTCTAGGCACGGGACAATTTTGCACAAATCCAGGTCTAATTTTAACTATAGAAAGTGAAGACACACAAACTTTTATTAAAGATTTAGCCGATAAAACCATTGCAATAGAACCGCAAATTATGTTGCATCCTAATATCAAAAAAGGGTTTGACAAAAATGGTGTTGAAGTTACTTCACAAAATGGTGTTGAAGTTGTTGGAAAAATATCAGGTGAATTAGAACCTAATTATGCTGCCACTCAAATAGCAAGTATTTCTGGAACAGATTTCCTAGCAAACCCTAAAACACATCAAGAAGTATTTGGACCTTTTTCTTTAGTAGTAAGATGTAAAGACGAAGCCGAATTAATCGAAGTTATTTCTGGATTAGAAGGTCAATTAACTGGAACTATTTTAGCTGAAAAAGAAGACTATTCAAATCTTAGCGAAATTATCGATGCCTTAGAAAACCGAGTAGGCAGAATTATTTTTAATGGTGTACCTACAGGTGTTGAAGTTACAGCATCCATGCAACATGGAGGTCCTTATCCAGCATCTACAGATTCAAGATTTACAGCAGTTGGAACAAATTCAATAAAACGATGGGTACGCCCTGTAAGCTACCAATCATTTCCTAAAGAATTGTTACCTGAAGCTTTAAAAAAATAAATTATTGATTGTTGTCTTAAATTAAAAAATGGCAAGAAAAACGTTTTTTTGTATTGATGCCCACACCTGTGGAAATCCTGTGCGAGTTATAGCTGGCGGAGGTCCAAATCTTATTGGAAATACAATGAGTGAAAAACGCCAACACTTTCTTAAAGAATACGATTGGATTCGTAAAGGAATTATGTTTGAACCTCGTGGGCATGATATGATGAGTGGAAGTATTTTATTTCCTCCTCATAATCCTGAAAACGACTTTGCGATTCTTTTTATTGAAACTTCAGGATGCTTACCAATGTGTGGTCATGGAACCATTGGTACTATCACCATTGCTATTGAAGAAGGGTTAGTAACTCCTAAAATTCCTGGAAAAATAAAAATGGAAGCACCTGCTGGCTTGGTAGAAATTGAATATCAACAAACTGGCAAAAAAGTAAACTGGGTTAAACTAATAAATGTAAAATCGTATTTAGCAGCTGAAAACCTAACTGTTGATTGTCCTGAATTGGGTGAAATTACTTTTGATGTTTCTTACGGAGGAAATTATTATGCCATTGTTGATTCTCAAAAAAATTTTAGTGGTGTTCATGATTTTACGGCTAGTAAAATCATTCAATATTCTCAAGTGGTTCGAAAAAGAATCAATGATAAATATCCTAATATGTTTATTCATCCCGAAAACAACACTATTAGAGATGTAAGCCATATGCTTTGGACAGGAAACCCAATAGACCCAACCTCATCAGGAAGAAATGCTGTTTTTTATGGCAACAAAGCAATTGATCGTTCGCCTTGTGGAACAGGAACATCAGCTAGATTAGCACAATTATTTGCTAAAGGAAAATTGAAAATTGGAGAACCTTTTATTCATGAAAGCTTTATAGGCAGTAAATTTACTGGTCGTGTGGTTGAAGAAACTACACTAGCAGGAAAAAAGGCCATCATTCCAAGTATTCAAGGATGGGCTCAAGTTACTGGATACAATAATATAATCATAGACGACGATGATCCTTATGCATATGGTTTTCAAGTAATCTAAATAATAAAGCTTAGGATGTACTCAGAAAAAATCTAAATGAAATCGATTTATACTGGCATATTTTATTTTACAACATAATATCTTTAAAAATAATGAAGCGAGTTATTATAATTGGCGGTGGTATTTCAGGGCTATGTAGTGCTTATTACTTATTAAAAGAAGGGCATTCAGTTACTGTTTTAGACCAAAGTGATATTACAACTGGAGCATCCTTTATTAATGCAGGCTATTTAACACCTAGTCATTTTATACCGCTTGCTGCACCTGGTATTATTACACAAGGTATCAAATGGATGTTTAACAGTTCTAGTCCTTTTTACATAAAACCTCGATTAGATTTCGATTTTTTTAAATGGGTATGGCTTTTTAAAAAATCGGCTACAAAATCCAATGTAGAAAAATCAATTCCTGTACTTAAAGAATTAAACTTAAAAAGTCAGCTCTTATTTGAAGAAATGCTTGCTACACTCGACTTTAATTTTCATTATGAAAAAAAAGGCGTTTTAATGGCTTACAGCAATGCTAAAAGTGAAGAAGAAGAACATAAAATAGCTCTTAGAGCTATAAAAGAAGGACTTGATGTTACGTGTTTAAATAAAGAAGAACTCAACAATATTCAACCTGTTTTATCTGATAATGTTATAGGTGCTGTACATTATAAATGTGATTCTCATATGACTCCTAACCATTTTATGACAACCCTAAAAACATGGCTAGAAAATAACGGCGTTATATTTCAAACGAATCAAAAGGTTGAAGATTTCACTATAAAAGACAACAAAATAATATCTATAAAAACCGAACATATTAATTTTGAAGCAAATGAATTTGTATTAGCCAGCGGAAGTTGGACATCTAAACTAGCATCAAAATTAAACCTAAAAATCTCCATACAAGGAGGAAAAGGTTATAGTATGGATGTATATAGACCAACAAGCATTACTATTCCAACTATTTTATTAGAAGCCAAAGCTGCCATAACACCTATGGATGGATTTACACGTTTTGCAGGAACCATGGAGTTTTCAGGAAATAATACTTTAGTTAGAAAAGAGCGTGTTGAAGCTTTAGCTAATGCAGTTAAAAAATATTACAAAAACATTGAAATTAATAATGAAGAAAAAGCAAATGCTACTTCTGGATTAAGACCAGTATCACCAGATGGTGTGCCTTTTATTGGTAAAACAAGTAAATATTCAAATTTAACTATTGCTGCTGGACATGCTATGATGGGTTGGAGTTTAGGCCCAATAACAGGTCAATTAGTTACAGAATTAGTTGGAAACAAAAAATCTTCAGTAAATTTAAACCCGCTTGCACCAGAGCGTTTCAAATAAATAAAACATATATAAAAATGAATAAATTCGGAATAGGAGGATCTACAATAGAAGCAGAATTAAAAGCCATAAAACCTGCTGCACAATTAATAAAACCTATTCAAAAAAACGAATATCTAGCACGTATAAATAAAGCTTGCAAACTCATGCAATCGCAAAAAATACAAGCCATATATTTACATGCAGGAACTAATTTACTCTATTTTACAGGCATGCATTGGCACCCAAGCGAACGTATGGTTGGTGCTATTTTACTTCCTAACGGTGAAGTACATTACATTGCTCCTAACTTTGAGAAAGGCACTGTTTTAGATTTTATGGTTATTCAAGGGACTGTTCATTGCTGGGAAGAACACGAAAGTCCGTTTATGCTTTTAAACAATATTCTTAAAGAAAATAATATTTTAGAAGGAAACATTTCTATTGATGAAAGCACACCTTTCTTTATTTACGAAGGCATTTCTAAAGCCACGTCTTTAAACATAGAAAACGCAAAACCGATAGTTTCAGCTTGTAGAATGATTAAATCTGATGCAGAAATTGCTATCATTCAATCCTTAATGGACATTACTTTAGAAGTACACAAAGCAACTGCTAGAATTTTAAGAGTTGGAATTACTGCTAAAGAAGTTGAAAATTTTATTCATGAAGCACATAAACGGTTTGGTATTGCTTCTGGTTCTTATTTCTGTATTGTATTATTTGGAGTAGATTCATCTTTTCCTCATGGTGTAAAAACACCAAAACCTTTAGAATTAAATGATACCGTTTTGGTAGATACAGGTTGTTCTATTCATAATTATATTTCAGACATTACAAGAACATATGTATTTGGAACTCCAAATGATTTACAACGCAACATTTGGAATATTGAAAAAGAAGCACAAATAGCAGTTTTTAACGCTTCAACATTAGGGAATACTTGCAGTACAATAGATATTGCAGCTAGAAAAACTATAGAATCTCATGGTCTTGGACCAAACTACAAACTTCCTGGATTACCACACAGAACTGGTCATGGTATTGGATTAGATATTCACGAATATCCATATATTGTTAAAGGTAATAATACTGTTTTAGAATCTGGAATGTGTTTTAGCAACGAACCCATGATTTGTGTTCCCAATGAATTTGGTGTTCGATTAGAAGATCATATTTATATGACAAACGAAGGTCCTAAATGGTTTACGGAACCTGCTCACACTATTGAAAACCCTTTCGGAATAGACGAATAACTAAATACTTATTGTATTAAAACACCAATATAATTATCTTTAACAATATGTTAAGGGTAATATACTATTAGTTTTAGCTAACATTACACCATTGATTTTTACTATTAATCAATAATTTTATGAATTATACATCATATGACAAGATTAAGTAAAAATATTATTGTTATTTCTGCATTCATTAGCTTTTTAATCTCCTTTAGTCAAGGAACATTAAAAGAATACAAAAAAGCAATAACTGTAGATTCTTTATTCAAAAACAAAGTTTTTAATACACCAAAAGAATTTCATTGGTTAGAAAATGATTTGCTTTGGTATGTAAATAATTCTGAAAAAAGGGAAAATTAACCTATGAAATTATATAAATCCATTTGTATAACACTTGCCATTTTTGGTATGAGCACAACTGCTATAAAAGCACAAAACGGTGATCAAATTATAGATGGTATTGGCGAAACAGGTTTAATTGCTCGTTATGTTTTTAATGGTGATACAAAAGATTGGTCTAGAAACAATCTTCACGCTACTATAAATAATTCTAACACCTCTTTTATAAATGATACTACGTTTGGCAATGTACTGTCTTTACCAAAAGATAGCAAAGCCTATATAACTATACCTAGTAGAACCATAAATAATGAAGAGTCAATTAGTATTACAGGATGGATTTACTTGCGTTCTTCTGAACCTGTTCAATATTTTTTTGATTTTGGAAAAAACACCGAATCACATATTTCATCAATACTAACAGGCAAAAGCTATATAACTGAAATCACAACTGAATCTGGTTCAAATTACTCAGCAAAATCACCAGCTATAGAAATTAATAAATGGAATCACATCGCTGTTGTCATTGATATTCCTTCAAAATCAATACGAAACTACCTTAATGGCATACTAGTTAGTGAAACCCAAAACGTCACTTTAGAGTTAAATGAAATATTCTATAGTAATTCAAGTAAAAACAATTCACTTTATATAGGAAAATCACTACTAGCTCCCTCCCCTTATATAGATGCTAACTTATTTGATTTCAGAATATATCGCATCCCTTTAAATACATCACAAATTGGTAAAATATATCATAATGCTTTAAAAGAAGACGATAACGTTGTAAATGAAGAAAAAAAACCAGCAGACGGTTTACAAATATTTTCTAAAACTACGCCTCAACTTTATAACGAGTATTTAATAAGTGTACCAGATATAAAAATAGAAACAGCGATAGGTACTTTACCTAGATTACCTCGTTATTTACAAGGCACTTTTAAAGATAATATTGATGGCCCAAAAGTAAGAGTACTTTGGCCAGCTCCAACAAACAATATCAATGTACTAAAACCTAACACATATACCATAACAGGAGAAATTCCTGGTACCAATTTAAAACCTAAAGCTATTATAACTGTAAAAGAAACCATTGGAGCTTCAACTCCAAATCGTAAATTAGAAGGTTTCTCTCTAAAAGAAGTTACTTTAAACAGCAATCTTCAAGGTCAAAACACAAAATTTATTGAGAATCGCGATAAATTCATAAATACCCTTGCAACAACAAATCCAGACGATTTTCTTTATATGTTTCGCAATGCTTTTGGACAAGAACAACCTAAAGGAGCCAAACCCCTTGGTGTATGGGATAGTCAAGAAACCAAATTACGTGGTCATGCTACAGGACATTACCTAACTGCCATTGCGCAAGCCTATGCAAGTACAAGTTATAACAAATCACTACAAGCTAATTTTTTAAATAAAATGGATTACATGGTGAATACTTTGTATACATTATCGCAACTATCTGGACAACCAATAAAAAACAAAAATCCTTATATTTCAGACCCAACCAAAGTTCCTCCTGGACCTAAAAAATTAGATTATGATTCAGATTTAAGTGAAGAAGGCATCCGTACAGATTACTGGAATTGGGGTAAAGGTTTCATTAGTGCCTACCCACCAGATCAATTTATTATGTTAGAAAAGGGCGCTAAGTACGGAACAGATAACACTAAAATATGGGCTCCATACTATACACTACATAAAATACTTGCTGGTTTGTTAGATATTTATGAAGTAAGCGGTAATGAAAAAGCCTTAGAAATTGCAAAAGGCATGGGAAGCTGGATACACGCTCGTATGAGTCAACTACCAACCGAAACACTTATTAGTATGTGGAATACTTACATTGCAGGAGAATTTGGCGGTATGAACGAAGTTATGGCAAGACTCTATAGAATTACAAATGAACAACGCTATTTAGATGTCGCAAAATCATTTGATAATATTAAAATGTTTTATGGTGATGCAAATCATTCTCATGGCCTTGCAAAAAATGTAGATACGTTTCGAGGCTTACATGCCAATCAACATATTCCTCAAATAGTAGGTGCTTTAGAAATGTATAGAGATTCTGAGATTCCTGAATATTATCATATTTCTGACAACTTCTGGTATAAAACCACAAACGACTATATGTATAGCATTGGTGGGGTTGCAGGTGCTAGAAACCCTAATAATTCTGAATGTTTTACTAGTCAGCCAGCAACTATTTATGAAAACGGTTTATCATCTGGCGGACAAAATGAAACTTGTGCTACCTATAACATGCTTAAATTAAGTAGAAATTTATTCTTTTTTAACCAGCGAGCTGAATACATGGATTACTATGAACGTGGACTTTATAACCATATCCTAGCTTCTGTAGCTGAAGACACACCAGCTAACACCTATCACGTACCATTAAGAGCTGGTTCTGCAAAACACTTTAGTAATCCTGATATGAAAGGTTTTACTTGTTGTAATGGAACAGCTTTAGAAAGCAGCACAAAACTTCAAAATTCTATTTACTTTAAAAGTAAAGATAATAATGCGCTTTACGTTAACCTTTACATCCCTTCAACATTAAATTGGACAGATAAAAATGTTACTATAAAGCAAACAACTTCCTTCCCAAATGAAGACAAAACCTTACTTACTATCACAGGGAAAGGGAAATTTGACATTAATTTACGTGTGCCACATTGGGCTACTAAAGGTTTCTTTGTGAAAATTAATGGCAAAGAACAAAAAGTAAATGCGCAACCAGGAAGCTATCTTACTTTATGCAAAAAATGGAAAAATAGCGATACTATTGAAGTTCAGATGCCTTTTCAATTTCACTTAGAATCCGTTATGGATCAACAAAATATTGCCAGTTTATTTTACGGACCTGTTTTACTTGCGGCTCAAGAATCTGAACCAAGAAAAGACTGGCGAAAAATAACTTTAAATGCTAAAGACATTAGTAAAACTATAAAAGGTAATCCTGAAAAACTAGAGTTTATAATTGACGGTGTTATATTCAAACCTTTTTACCAAACTTATGAACGTCATTCAGTTTATATGGATGTTACTCTAAAATAGCACTAATGAATTTTAAAAATAAAACGATGAACCATAAATTAAAAACATATATTTTTTTAATTCTTTTCCTTGCAAGTATGATGGTAACAGCTCAAAGTAGTCTAATAGATTTTATAAACACATATTCTGCAGATAAAAAAGCCTTAAATACTTTTTCTGAAGAATCAGGATTTACCACCAAGCGAGAATTATAAAACAAAATAGAAATTCTCAACAGAATTTAAATAGAAGTCAAAAAAAAGAAATGACAAAAAATATAAAATACAGCTTGTGTATAGTGGTGTTATTTTTAAAATCACTTTCAATTAATGCGCAAGGTTACTGGAGTAAAATAGAAAAAAAAGAAGCTACTTTGGGTATTGCTGAAGTATATCAAAAATTCAATACACCTAATTTTCAACTAAAATTAGTAAAAGCATCTCAAACAGTTGCTGGACTTAAACCTATTAAAAATTTAAAGTTCGATTTTACACCAAGCGACCGATTAGAAATTAGAGATAAAGACGGATTATATCACCTTGGTGATATCAATTTAAGAATTAAAGAAGAAAACGGAACTTGGAAAAGCTACTCAACAGCAGCAAAACGATTACCAATTGAAGCATTAGAAACAACTGGAAACATAATAGCAGGTGCCAATTTAGCAAACACTTTACCTAGCAGTATTCCTGTTACTATAAAACGTTTTTATGAAATTGATAATGACCAATTAGTGCTTCGGTTCGAAATTACAAACAAAATACCAAATAATATAGAAATAGGCGCTTTAGGTATTCCAATGATTTTCAACAATATATTAGAAGGAAAATCATTAGAAGAAACCCATACTCAAAATGTGTTTTTCGACCCTTACATTGGTTTAGACGCAGGTTATTTAGAAGTAAAAAGATTAAGTGGAAAAGGTTCTGCTTTAGTAGTTTTACCTAAAGAAAATATGGCTTTTGAGGCGTATCGCCCTTTATTGGACGACCCGACTCCTAGAAGTGTGGTTTTTGAAGGTTTTCATGAATGGATGACCTATACCAAAGCATATACGGAAAATGAATGGAGCGGTGTAAACCAATGGAACAAACCAACATCATTAATACTAAAACCTAATGAAACAAAAAACTTTGCTTTAAAGTTTGTGCTATCAAAAAGTATAGAAGATATTCAAAAAACTCTTAAAAAAGAAGATCGACCTATTGCAACCAGTATTCCTGGATATGTACTTCCTCAAGATATACGATCTCAATTATTTTTAAATTATAAGAGCGAAGTAAGTTCTTTTGAAATTGAACCTAAAAACGCACTTAAAATTAAAGAAGACGGACAAACAAGTAGTGGCATTAAAAAATATAGAGTTCAAGGTAAAAAATGGGGACGTGCAAGATTAACTATCAATTACAAAAATGGCTTAAAGCAAACCATAAATTATAAGGTTATAAAACCTGAAACCGAAGTAATTAAAGATTTTGGTCACTTTTTAACAACCGAGCAATGGTTTGATAAACCAGACCCTATTTTTAAAAGAAACCCATCTGTTATAAGTTATGATTACGAAACAAAACAACAATTAACTCAAGATAATCGTGCTTGGGTTGCAGGCTTAAGCGACGAAGGTGGAGCTGGCGGTTGGCTAGCTGCTATCATGAAACAACTTATTCAACCAGATAGAGAGGAAATTAAAAAATTAGAACAGTTTATAGATCATACACTTTGGGGTAATATTCAGTATAATGAAGGCAAACACAAATATGGTGTAAAAAAAAGTGTATTCTATTACGAACCAGATTCATTACCAAAAGGCACGTATAGTGATTCTATAAACTATAAAACCTGGGCTGCATGGGATCGTAAACATGCTAACGACCCTGGACGTTCTTACAATTACCCTCACGTGGCAGCTGCATATTGGACCATGTATCGTTTAGCAAGATATAACGAGGGGTTAGTAAACAATAGACCATGGAATTGGTTTTTAAAACAAGCCTACCACACCAGTATTGCCATGGTAGAACAAGCTCCTTATTATGCACAATTTGGACAAATGGAAGGCTCTGTGTTTTTATATATTTTAAAAGATTTAAAAACTGAAGATTTTCAAGAAATGGCTTCCGATTTAGAAGCTAGAATGAAAGAAAGAACCTCACATTGGAAAGCGTTGAATTATCCGTTTGGTAGTGAAATGCCTTGGGATTCTACTGGACAAGAAGAAGTATACCTATGGTGTGATTATTTTGGTTATGAACATAAAGCAAATGTAACACTAAACGCTATTTTAGCTTATATGCCCACCATGCCACATTGGGCTTATAATGGAAATGCTAGAAGATATTGGGACTTTTTATACGGTGGAAAATTATCTAGAGTAGAGCGTCAAATTCATCATTACGGTTCTTCCCTAAATGCTATTCCTGTATTAAAACAATATAGAAAAACAAATAATTTATACTTATTAAAAGTGGGCTATGGAGGTCTTTTAGGAGGCATTTCAAATATTACAGAAGATGGTTTTGGTCCGGCTGCATTCCACTCTTTCCCTACTGAGTTGAGAATAGATTACTTATCTGGCGATTATGGCTCTGGTTTTTACGGTTATGCTGTAAATACAGCTACTTATATTGCAAAAGATGACAATTTAGGATGGCTCGCATTTGGCGGTAACTTAAGTAATAATAAAAATATTGTAAAAGTAGATATTACAACTGCATCAAAATCTAAAGTTTATATTGCTCCAAAAGAATTATGGATAACTTTAGATGCTGGTCAATTTAAAACTGTTAGCTACAATTTAAAAACAGAAGAAATAAGCTTTACTTTAGCCAGTAAAAGCAATTATACTCCTAATGCTTTTTTAAGAATAAATAAAGATGTAAAGCTTCCTTATTCTAAAATTCGTGGTGCTTTTAAAATACCTTTAAGCAACAAAGAAACGGTGATAAAAATTTAAAGCTGAGCATATAAAATTCATTATAAAAAACAGTTCAAACAATACACAAACTACTATTACTTGTAATAGTGATTTTTACAATATATCTACGCTCAAAAAGAAATTGATGTAAATACACCTGAAGTGAAAAATCCCATTTCACCAGAATAGTTTGCAGGTTCAACTATTAAAAAATTTGATGATATTTATTACATCTATGCCTCTATCGATAGCGAAATACTGGCATCTGGAGTTCCAAAATTGGTATAACTATACTATAAAACCGCCTTTGTTCAGCACAAAAAATATTACTAAGCTGATGAAAAAGACAAAACCTTAATTATCTTAAATTATTTTTTTAAATAAAAAGAGGCTTTCTTGACATTTTCAGATAGCCTCTTTTTGTTATTTAACCTAAAAGCTTCTAATAAAAATTTATTTAAGCTTTAATTGTGACCGCGAAGGGATTCGAACCCCCAACCCTCAGAGCCGAAATCTGATATTCTATCCAGTTGAACTACGCAGCCATTCATTCCTGCAAATGCAGAAATCTTATGTCTTTTAAGCTAATTTTTGTCTAACAATATTAGAAATGGTTTTTCCATCGGCTTGTCCAGCTAATTCTTTGCTAACAATACCCATAACTTTCCCCATATCTTTCATACCTTCTGCTCCAACTTGATTAATTGTTGCCACCACAACTTTTTCAATTTCTTCGTCGCTTAATGCCTCTGGTAAAAACTGACTTATCACCTCAGCTTCTGCTAATTCTGGTGCAGCTAAATCTTCTCTACCTTGTTCTAAATATACAGCAGCACTGTCTTTACGTTGTTTTACTTGCTTTTGAAGTATTTTTAGTTCCTCTTCTTCTGTTAACTCTTCTTTAGCGCCACTTTCTGTTTGAGCTAATAATATAGCTGACTTTACTGCACGCAAAGCCGTTAAAGCAGTTTGATTTTTAGATTTCATCGCTTCTTTAAGCGCTGTCATTATATCTTGTTGTAAACTCATTGGTATCCTTTATTTAATTGCGAAGATAAAAAATAGATTTCTGCCTTCGCAAAAATGATGAAAAATAATTAAATAATAAACCCGAAAAACTGAGGGAAATTTTTCGGGCTAATTAACTAAGTAAGTCTAGTAATATTTTAATCTACATTATCATGTAAAAACGAATTATTACTTCTTAATTGTATATCATCATTATCATCTAATCCAATACTTGTTCTAGACATATCTGTTTCTGATGAATGTTTAGCATCTTCTAAATTAACACCTTGGCGTTTATATGCAGGTACTTTTTCTATATCATCAATTTTTGCATTATTAAATTTATAGTTAAAATCCTTCATCTTACGTCTACGCTCTTCTGCTCGCTCTATAAGTAATTCGGAAATTGGACTATTCATAGGGTCTACTTCTTCATCTACAGACTCCTCAACAGTTTCTTTCTGAATAATTTTCTTTTCGAAAACAATTTCTTCCTCTACACCTTCTAAAACTTCATTAGCAGATTTTTGTTTCTTGTTTAATGACGATTCAACTTCGGTATAATCATCTAGTACATAACGTACATCTCCTTCTTCATTAGTTTCATTAACAGTAATTAACTCCACATAATCATTTACATCAATCTTTTTAACTTCATCATCGGTTAACTCATATGATATTTCATCATCTGCTTCGTTAACTTCCTCATTTTTAGAAGAAATTGGTAAATCAAATGTTAATGTGATTTGTTGTTCTTCTTCAACATAATCTGAAACAACCTCAATATCCTTCATATCTTCAATATCTCCAGACATTCTAGTTACAGGTTTAATAACAAAATCTTCATCATCTTCTACATTAGCTGAAACTTCATCATATACCACATCTATGTTTTTAATAATTTCTGATGTGGGAATCAAATTTATATCCTTTTCTTCCTCTTTTGATACTTCTTTAGCTTCTACTGCTTTTTTAACTGGAGTATCTTCTTCAACTTCTAAATCTAAAGTATGTCTTACAACAGGTGGTTCTTCTTTCTTTTCTAATTCTATAACTGGTGCTATAATAACTGGCTCGCGTTCTTGTGAAGCTAAATCTTGATCTTCACTTAACGAATGAATTACTTTTTTTGTTTCGGTATTAGAAATCTCATCTTGTTGCTCTACATTAAACCCAGTAGCAATAATAGTTACAGCAATTGATTCTTCTAATGATTCATCTTCACCAACCCCCATAATAATATTAGCACCATGACCTGCTTCATTTTGAATATGATCATTTATTTCACCAATTTCATCAATAGTAATTTCATGAGAACCAGAAACAATTAGCAGCAATACATTTTTAGCCCCGGTAATTTTATTATCATTTAATAATGGTGAATCTAAAGCTTTACGAATAGCATCTTGAGCACGGTTTTGACCTGATGCCAATGCTGACCCCATAATGGCTGTACCACTATTACTTAAAACGGTTTTAGCATCACGTAAATCGATGTTTTGTGTGTAATGGTGTGTAATAACTTCGGCTATACCACGAGCAGCGGTAGCTAACACTTCATCTGCTTTAGAGAATCCTGCTTTAAAACCAAGGTTTCCATAAACCTCACGAAGTTTATTATTATTAATTACTATTAAAGAATCTACAACATTTCTTAATTTTTCAATCCCTTTTTGAGATTGCTCGATACGCATTTTTCCTTCAAACTGAAATGGCATTGTTACAATTCCAACCGTTAAAATGTCTAAATCTTTAGCCATTTTAGCAATAATTGGAGCTGCACCTGTACCAGTACCTCCACCCATTCCTGCGGTAATGAAAACCATTTTAGTATTAGTATCTAACATTTGTGAAATGTCATCAAAACTTTCAACGGCAGATTGTTCACCAATATCTGGGTTTGCACCTGCACCTAATCCTTCAGTTAAGTTAACACCTAACTGTATTTTGTTTGGAACGCCACTATTTTGAAGTGCTTGTGCATCTGTATTACAAATGTAAAAATCGACTCCTTTAATGCCTTGTTGGAACATGTGGTTTATGGCATTGCTACCACCACCGCCAACACCAATAACTTTAATAACATTTGATTGATTCTTGGGTAAATCAAATGCGATGCTTTCGAATTCTTTTTTGCTGCTCATAAATTCTGTTTTACTGGGGTTTTACTATATATTTTTTATTCAATGGGTTTAGTTATTCTGCGTTATCTAAAAAATCTTTAACGCGTTCTGTTAACTTATCAAGGAATGAGCGTCTTTCCTTAATAGGTTTTTCTATAATTTCATCTTCAATTGGTGCTTCTTCTTCATTTTTAACTTGCTCTTCTTCTTGTTCAATTTTTCTTCGTTCTTGACGCTTTAAGCCATCCAAAACCAACCCAACTGCTGTTGCGTATAATGGACTTGTAACATCTTCATCACTATCTCCTGCTAAATGCTCGTTTGGATAGCCTATTCTGGTATCCATTCCTGTTATATATTCTACTAATTGTTTTAAATGCTTTAATTGGCTTCCTCCACCTGTTAAAACAATACCTGCAATGAGTTTCTTCTTTTGTTCTTCGTGTCCGTAGTTTTTAATTTCAACATACACTTGCTCCACTATTTCTACAACACGTGCATGTATAATTTTTGATAGATTTTTAAGCGTAATTTCTTTAGGCTCTCTTCCTCGTAATCCAGGTATTGAAACAATCTCATTATCCTTGTTTTCTCCTGGCCATGCTGAACCGAATTTTATTTTAAGTAACTCTGCCTGTTTTTCTATTATAGAACAACCTTCTTTAATATCTTCTGTAATTACGTTTCCTCCAAAAGGAATAACTGCTGTGTGACGAATAATACCATCTCTAAAAATGGCTAAATCTGTGGTTCCGCCTCCTATATCAATCAAAGCAACACCAGCTTCTTTTTCTTCCTGACTTAATACAGCATTAGCAGAAGCTAATGGCTCTAAAGTTATACCCTCAAGATTTAAACCTGAACTTTGCACACATCGCCCAATATTTCTAATAGAAGATACTTGCCCAACAACTACATGGAAATTAGCTTCTAAACGACCTCCATACATTCCAATAGGTTCTTTTATTTCAGCTTGCCCATCTACTTTATACTCCTGTGGCAAAACATGTATAATTTCTTCACCTGGAAGCATTACTAATTTATGCACCTGATTAATTAATCTATCAATATCATCTTCATCTATAACTGTTTCAGAATTTGATCTGGTAATATAATCGCTATGTTGTAAACTGCGTATATGTTGACCTGCAATACCAACTGTTACACCTTCTATTTTAGTTGACGCAGCAACTTCAGCTTCTTGAACAGCTTGTTGTATTGATTGTATAGTTTGCGTAATATTATTTACTACACCACGGTGTACGCCTAAACTTTTAGACTTACCAATGCCTATAATTTCAAGTTTGCCGTATTCGTTCTTACGACCAATCATAGCCACAATCTTTGTGGTTCCTATGTCTAATCCTACTGCTATATTATGCTCCATGGGTTATATTTTGGTACATATTACTTGGTTGTCAAACTGTAAATTGACTTTACTATAATTATTAAGCGCCTTCTCTTTTTGATTTTTTTGATAAAACGCTTTCAAATTATTAATTTTCTTATCTAAAAAATTCACATCTCCTAATTGCACTTCAAAATCACACTGTCTTAATTTTAAAGAAATTTTGTTATTGATATCTTGATGAATCTCTATAACATTCATTTTCAAAAAATTATCGTCATTTATTTTACTTGCAATTGTAAATACATTTTTTAATTTGTTTTTTTCAACATAACCAGTAACTAGAGGTACTCTGGCAGAAAAATTGTTTGACAAAGGCATATAAAAACCTTCGTCATCAATATAATACGACGCGTTAGTACTAACTCGTGCTATTGGTGTTTTTTGCTCTATTTTGGCGTTAAGCAAGCCATTTACAGCAACATACACTTCTGCAGCTTTTATCATTGGATTAGATTTGAGGGCATTCTCTAACTTATTCAAATCTAAAGCTTCTTTGCGCACGTTTTTAACTGCTCCGTAATTTTGTATTAACAATTTACTAACAGTTTCATTTGTTATAAAAAGATTATTTTCTCCAACAAATTGCACTTTAGGCGCTGTTATCATCCTATTCATATTTCTGTTTGAAGCAAAAGCGAACAAAAAGACCACCAAGCCTAACAAACCAATCATCTTTATGTAAACCCAATTAACTCGCAATACTTAACTCTTTTTTAATTCGTTTTACTTCTTCTCCAATATCACCAGCACCAATAGTTAATACAATTTGAGCATCACTTTTAAGTATCTGCTCTAATAATTCCTTTTTACTAACTAACTGCTTGTTTTTATTATCAATTTTATCTAGCAACCATTGTGATGTCACACCTTCAATAGGCAATTCTCTTGCAGGATAAATATCTAATAATATCAATTCATCAAACTGAGATAAACTTTTAGCAAAATCGTCTACAAAATCTCGTGTTCTACTATATAAATGAGGCTGAAAAATAGCCAACACTTTTTTATTTGGATACATTTCTCGCACTGCTTGATATACCGCATTAATTTCTTCTGGATGATGCGCATAATCGTCTATAAAAACAAGATTTTCTGTTTTTATATGATAGGTAAATCGTCGCTTTACACCTTTATAAGATGCTAAAGCTTTGGCGAGCTGTTGGTGAGGACAACCATATTCTACAGCCATCGCCAAGGCTATTAAAGCATTCGACAAATTATGTCTCCCAGGCAGGTTAAATTGAAAATTTTCTAGTACTGTATTTGGTGTTTTAACATCAAATACATAAGTACCGTTTTCTATTTTTATATTTTGAACCGTATAATCTGAATCATCTTCTATACCGTAAGTTATTCCTTTTAATGGCAATCCGTTTTTAATAAACAATTTTCCATTTGGTTTTAATCTTTCTGAAAAATCTTTAAAAGATTGATTTAAAGCATCAGCTTCTCCGTAAATATCTAAATGATCGGCATCCATAGATGTAATACATGCTATATTTGGCGACAACCTTAAAAAAGAACGATCAAATTCATCTGCTTCAACTACTGAAACCTCTGTTCCATTTATGATTAAGTTAGAATTATAGTTTTCACTAATTCCTCCTAAAAAAGCGGTTAACGGCACTTCGCATTCATTCATTAAATGACCGAGAATACTAGTAGTAGTTGTTTTTCCATGAGTTCCTGCAACCGCTAAACAAAATGTATGCTCAGTTATTAATCCTAAAACTTCCGAACGTTTTAAAACCTGATAACCTTTATCCATAAAATAATTTAGTTCTAAATGATTTTTAGGAATCGCAGGCGTATAAACCACCAAAGTGTCTTCAGAATTCAAAAAATTAGAGTCTATATTTTTAACAGCATCTTCAAAATGAATATCAATACCTAAAGCCACTAAACCATCAGTAATCTCCGTCTGTGTTTTATCATAACCAGCAACCTGCTTATCATTCGCCTTAAAATATCGCGCCAAGGCACTCATACCTATACCACCAATACCAATAAAATAAACCTTATTTATCTGCTCTAAATTCATTAATTATTTTTTCAGAAGCTTTTCAACTTCATCTGCTATTTGTTTTGTAGCATTTACTAATGCTAATTTTTTTATGTTTTCACCCAATTCTTTTTGCTTTTCAGGTGACGCTACTAATTGCGAAAATTTATTTTGAAAATCGGCATCTAAATCCTCTTCCTTAATTAACATGGCTGCTTTTCTTTCTACAATAGCCATAGCGTTTTTAGTTTGATGATCTTCAGCAACATTAGGAGACGGCACAAAAACCACTGGCTTACCTACAATACAAAGTTCTGAAACAGAACCCGCTCCAGCCCTAGATATCACTATATCTGCAGCCGCATAAGCTAAATCTATATTATTTAAAAACTCATAAACCTGAACATGCTTCGTATTGTTATAGATTTTATATTGTTGATAATACAACTTACCACACTGCCATATTATCTGGATATTTTGCATATCTAAAAACTCCAATTCTCTCTCAATCAATTCGTTTATACGTCTTGCACCCAAACTTCCACCTAAAACTAAAAGCGTATATTTTTCATGTTTTAAATTGAAAAAATCTTTAGCCTCTACTGTTTTCTCTTCAATATTTAATAACCCTTGCCTAACAGGGTTACCTGTTTTTATTATTTTGTCTTTTGGAAAAAATCGTTCCAAACCATCATAGGCCACACATATTTTTTTTGCTTTTTTAGCCAATAATTTATTTGTAATTCCTGGATACGAATTTTGCTCCTGAATTAAACTCGGTATCTTTTTAGAAGCAGCCACATGTAATAACGGACCACTTGCAAAACCACCTGTACCAATAGCAACATCTGGCTTAAAGGAATTTACTATTCTTCGAGCATTCCATAAACTACTTATCAATTTAAAAGGAAACATCAAATTTTTAACAGTAAGCTTACGCTGAATTCCTGTAATCCACAATCCTTTTATCTCGTATCCTGCTTGTGGCACTTTTTCCATCTCCATCCTATCCTTAGCTCCAACAAATAAAAATTGCGCATCAGGAAAACGAGATTTCAATTCGTTTGCAATAGCGATTGCAGGATAAATATGTCCTCCTGTACCGCCTCCAGATAATATGATTTTATATTTTTGACTCATTATATAGCTTCAGATAAAATCTCTAATGGATTATCTTCATTTATTTCCTGTTCTTTAATTTCTTCTCTTTTAGCACTTACACTTAATATGATACCTATTGCTAAACAGGTCATCCATATAGAAGTTCCACCACTACTAATTAACGGTAATGTTTGTCCAGTTACAGGAAATAATTCTACCGCAACAGCCATATTTATTAAGGCTTGAAACACTATTGGCAAACCAACACCTAGCACTAATAATTTCCCAAAAATGGTATCTGCTTTTTGTGACACTATAACAATTCGAAACAATAACCACATATATAAAATCATAATTGCAAAACCACCTAGCAAACCATATTCTTCAATAATAATAGCAAAAATGAAATCGGATGACGACTGTGGCAACGCATGTTTCTGAACACTTTTTCCAGGACCAACGCCCCATATTTTTCCTGATGCAATTGCAACTTTTGCTTTTTCTATTTGATAATCGGCTTGAGTATCTTCATTATTCGAAAAGTTTTTAATTCGGTTTTCCCAAGTTGTCACTTTAACATGCAAAGGTCCTGTTGTTAACTTAGCCGCCATAACAAAAAAGACTAAAGCAATTAATCCTGTTCCCATAATAACACCTAAATAACGCACAGGATATCCACCAAGAAAAACCAATATAGTAACCATTAAAAACATAATAGCAGCTGTAGAAAAATTTGATGGCAATATTAACCCCAATACCATAAAAACTGGCAACCATAGTGGCAAAATAGACGCTTTAAACGTAATAACTTGATCTTTTATTTTAGACATATAGCGTGCTACATAAACCATTAAAACAACAAATGCCAACGTTGAAGTTTGAAATGACATCCCTACAATTGGAATTTTAATCCATCTACTAGCACTAGCGCCTCCCATTACCGTTCCTTGCAACATTGTAATAACCAAAAGCACCAAAACCACAGGGATCATTATCAAGGACAAACCTTTAAAATATCTATAAGGAATTTTATGAACCCCATACATAATAGCAAAACCTAAAAACAAGTGCATAAAATGTTTTACAAAAGCAATAAACGTGTTTCCATCATATTTACTATACGCCAAATCGCTTGCAGCACTATACACAGGAAGAAAAGACAATATTGCCAACAACGCTACAATAGCCCAAATTAACCGATCTCCTTTTATATTTTTAAATAGTGTTTGCACGCTTTTCTTTTAAATTTTATGACTTATAAATTTCTTACTGCATTTTTAAATTGACGCCCTCTATCTTCATAATTTTCGAACAAATCGAAACTTGCACATGCTGGAGACAACAATACATTATCACCGCTTTCGGCAACTTTATATGCTATTTTTACAGCCTCTTTCATATATTGAGTTTCAACAATAACATCAACCATTCCTCCAAAAGTGTTCATTAGCTTTTCATTATCAACACCCAAGCAAATAATTGCTTTTACTTTTTCATTTACAAACTGAAACAATTCTTGATAATCATTCCCTTTATCAACACCTCCAACAATCCAAACGGTTGGCGCATCCATACTTTCTAAAGCGTAGTATGTTGCATTTACATTGGTTGCTTTAGAGTCATTTATATACTGAACTTTATTAATTTTCAATACTTGCTCTAATCGGTGCTCAACACCTTGAAAATTTTCTAAACTTTCTCTAATAGTTTGTTTTCTAATTTTTAACAAATGCGCCACTGTTGTAGCAGCCATTGCATTTTTAATATTGTGTTTTCCTTCTAACGTTAAGTTTCTTGTTGGCATGATTATCTGGTTGTTGTTTATTGTTATTTTAATATTCTCTTTGTCTAAATACGCGCCATTTTCAATAGTTTTCTCTAATGAAAATGGCAATAATGTAGATTGAACTGGATTGTTTTTTAAATAGTTTACTATAACTTCATCATCAGCATCATAAATCAAATAATCATCGGATGTTTGATTCATGGCGATTCTAAATTTTGAAGCGATATAATTTTCAAATTGATAATCATATCGATCTAAATGATCGGGCGTAATATTTGTAATAACAGCTATTTTCGGTTTAAAATCGATAATATCATCTAATTGAAAACTGCTTATCTCTAACACGTAATTTTCAAAATCTTCTTCTAAAACCTGTTTCGCAAAACTGTCACCAATATTACCAGCTAAACCCACATTCAATTCTTGTTTTAAAATATGATGTGTTAGCGTAGCAGTAGTAGTTTTACCATTACTCCCTGTAATTCCAACTATAGTTGCATCTGTAAATTTTGCTGCAAATTCTATTTCTGAAACTACTTGGATTCCTTTTTCATGAATTTGTTTTACCAAAGACACTTTATCTGGAATACCAGGACTTTTCATTACAATATCTGCATTCAGAATTTTTACTTCTGTATGCTTTTCATCTTCCCATTCAATCTCATTATGTATAAGAACTTCTTTATATTTTTCTTTTATTTTTCCCTTATCGGAAACAAAAACTTCATAGCCCTTTTCCTTTCCCAAAAGTGCCATTCCTACGCCACTTTCTCCTCCACCAAGAACCACTAACCTTTTCATTATCTAATTTTCAATGTTACTATTGAAAGAATTGCTAACAAAATGCCTACAATCCAGAAACGAGTAACTATTTTACTTTCGTGATATCCTATTTTTTGATAGTGATGATGTAATGGTGACATTTTAAAAATGCGACGTCCTTCACCAAACTTTTTCTTGGTATACTTAAACCAACTCACCTGCATAACCACCGATAAATTTTCAGCTAAAAATATACCGCACAATACAGGAATTAACCATTCTTTTCTAACGGCAATAGCGATAACCGCTATAATACCACCTATTGTTAAGCTACCAGTATCTCCCATAAAAACTTGCGCAGGATAGGTGTTATACCATAAAAAACCAATGAGTGCTCCCACGAAAGCAGCGATATATATCGTGATTTCTTCAACCCTAGGGATATACATAATATTGAGATAATCTGAAAAAATGATATTACTAGATACCCAGGCAAAAATCCCTAAAGTAAGCACTATAATAGCCGAGGTTCCAGCAGCCAAACCATCTATACCATCGGTAAGATTTGCACCATTTGAAACCGCAGTAATTATAAAAATGGTAATTAAAACAAAAATTACCCATGCATATTTCTGTAAATCTGGACTTATCCAAGTAATTAAATCGGCATAATCAAACTCACTTCCTTTTACAAAAGGAATGGTTGTTTGAGTAGATTTAATTTCTTCTTGAAATAATTTTGAAGGTGAAATATTTGGATTTTCAGCTAACAGAACTTGTCGCTCATTAAGCGGAAGCCTTTCTTTCATTGTAACGTCTTGATGAAAAAACAAAGTTGCACCAATAATAACACCTAAACCAATTTGCCCTAAAACTTTAAACTTTCCTTTTAAACCTTCTTTATCGTTTCTAAACTTTTTTAAATAATCATCAATAAAACCAATGGTTCCCATCCATAGTGTTGTAACTACTAAAAGAATGATATAAATATTTTCTAATCTAGCTAGAAGCAGTACAGGAATTAATGTTGCCAAAATAATTATTAAACCACCCATAGTTGGTGTTCCTGCTTTTTCTTTTTGACCTTCTAAACCTAAATCTCTAATGGTTTCACCCATTTGTTTTTTCTGAAGAAAACGAATAATACGTTTACCATAAATTGTAGATATAAGCAATGACAAAATCATAGCAAAAGCAGCTCTAAAAGTTATAAAACCAAAAAGAGTTGCTCCTGGGAATTGGAATTGCTTTTCTAAATATTCAAATAAGTAATACAGCATTATTTATTATTTTTATTATTACTTCTGTAATTGCTTTAAAAATTCTTGTACTATTTTATAATCATCAAAATCAAATCGTTCACCATTAATTTCTTGATAAGTTTCATGCCCTTTTCCTGCAATCAAAATAATGTCATTTGGTTGCGCCATTTGGCAAGCTGCTTTTATGGCTTGTTTTCGATCTTCAATAGTTACTGTTTTTTTGAAATTTTGAGGCTCTACCCCTTTTTCCATATCATTTAAAATAGCTTCTGGTTTTTCACTTCGCGGATTATCACTTGTAAAAATAACTTTAGAGCTTAAAGCCGAAGCGATATGCGCCATTTTTGGTCGCTTTGTTTTATCTCTATCTCCACCACATCCAACAACAGTTATAAGTTCTTCGTTTTTGGTTCGAATACTATTAATAGTTTCTAACACATTTTTTAAAGCATCAGGCGTATGTGCATAATCAACTATAGCTGTTATTTTTTCGTTTGAAATAATGTACTGAAAACGTCCACTAACACTTTCTAAATCGCTTATTAACCGAAGTACTTCTACCTTTTCTAGTCCTAACAATTCTGCAGTTGCATAAATAGCCAACACATTATAAGCATTAAAATGTCCTACTAATCGTGTCCAAACTTCGCTATCATTAACCTTTAATAATAAGCCTCCAAATTGATTTTCTAATATTTGCGCTTTATAATCTGCATACCCTTTTAAGGCATAGGTGTATTTTTTTGCTTTGGTATTTTGAAGCATTACCAAACCATTTTTATCATCGACATTTACTAATGCAAATGCTTTAGACGGTAAGAAATCAAAAAATGTTTTCTTCACATCTCTATACTCTGCAAAAGTTTTATGATAATCTAAATGATCATGTGATAAATTAGTAAATACGCCACCTTCAAAATGCAAACCTTCCGTTCTATTTTGATGAATACCATGTGAACTGACTTCCATAAAGCAAAACTCGACACCTTCATCATTCATTTCCTTTAAATACCTGTTTATAGTTAATGAATCTGGTGTAGTATGAGTTGCCTTGTACTCTTTATTATCAACCATAATTTTAACAGTAGATAATAATCCTACTTTAAAACCTGCCTTTTTAAACAACTGATACAATAAACTTGCAACTGTCGTCTTTCCATTAGTTCCTGTAACCCCAACAAGCTTTAAGTTCTCTGATGGTACTCCATAAAAATTAGAAGCCATAATAGCTAGCGCTTTACTAGAATTATCTACTTCAACATAAGTAACACCATCTACTATATTTTCTGGTACAGATTCACAAACAACTGCAACAGCACCATTTTTAATCGCCACATCTATATACTTATGACCATCAACAATACTACCATTAATAGCCACAAAAGCATCACCTTTTTCTACGCTTCTAGAATCAAAATTTATAGCATTAATACTTACACTAGTATTTCCTACTACTGCGTTTAAGGTTACTTTATATAATATGTCTTTTAACACTATCATGAAGCTCTTAAAACAACTGTTTGATTATTTTTTAATTTCTCACTCTTACTTACCGACTGCTCTCTTACAACGCCATTCCCATTAAGTTTCACCTTAACTTTTACCTCCATATTTTCTAAAAGCGCTAAAGCATCCATAGCTGGCATACCCACTACATTTGGCATAATAGTTTTATATGTTTTAGATGTTTCATAAAACTTATTGTAATCATTTTCAATAAGTCCCATTTTAACATCAAGCGATTCAACTTCGTCAACCAAAGGCGTATCTGTAAATATCTTTTGCGCAATTCTTTTAAACACAGGCCCTGTTACATCTGCTCCATAATACCCTTTTTTTATACTTGGCTTATGAATAACTACGATGCAAGAATATTTAGGATTTTCAGATGGAAAATAGCCTGCAAAAGACGAGATATACCTTTTATTTTCCTTCCAATCTTTCATCCAATATTCAGTTTGAGCTGTACCCGTTTTTCCAGCCATTGAAAAATCTGGTGAATACAATTTTTTCCCAGTACCACGAACTACTATATTCTTTAAAATCTCCTTAATTTCATTAAGTGTTTTGTCTGAACAAATTTTCTTATTTATTACTTCTTTATCAAAAACTTCTACCTCCTTATCAAACTCTTTAACAGCTTTAATAAATCTTGGTTTTACCATTTCACCATTATTAGCAATGGCATTATAAAATGTTAATGTCTGCAAAGGCGTTAAGCTTAAGTTATAACCATAAGCCATAGATGGCAGTGCATTTTTACTCCATTTTTTATCACCTGGTTCTGGAATATCTGGCAAACCTTCTCCCTTAATAGAAACTCCAAGAGGCTTATCTAAACCCCAGCTTTTAATTCGTTTTAGAAATTGACTTGGCTTATCTGAATAATTATCATCAATTAAAGTAGCTAATCCAATATTAGAAGACACCTCTAACGCTCGTGCAGCAGAGATCTTACCGTATCCACCATGATGTGAATCATAAATATTTCTTCCATAAAATCTTTTAACGCCTTTTTTGGTATCAACAATAGTTGAAGTATCTATAACCTTATCCTCTAAGGCAGCCATAAATGCCATCACTTTAAATGTAGAACCAGGTTCATGCGACTCGTAAACTGCATAATTTCGTTTTTCGTAATAACTACCATCTTTAGTTTTTGCCAAATTAGAAATCGCTTTTATCTCACCTGTTTTAACATCCATTACAACTACACAACCATGTTCAGCTTCATAATACTCCAACTGACCAAGTAAAGAATGATGCGCTATATCTTGAATATTAACATCAATCGTTGTATACACATCATAACCATCTTTTGGTTCTACTTGGTTATAATCTGTTAATGGTTTCCATTTATTTTTTCCTATTTTTTGTTTTAATCGTTTACCATTAGTTCCTCTTAAGTACTTTTCTCCAAATGCACCATCAATACCTGCTCTAGTTACATTACCCTCATCATCAAATCTTTCATAACCAATTGACCTCTGAGCTATTTCCCCCATTGGAAACTCGCGTTTCGTTTTCTGATTTACAATAAGTCCACCCGGAATTGCTCCTAATTTTAAAAGTGGAAAATTTCTGAAACGCATGTAATCTGTATAATTAATATTTTTAGCCAATAACAAATATTGATTTTTATTGACACGAGCTTTTCTAATTAACTTTTCATAATACCTTGAAGATTTACCTGAGTAATTTGACAACGAATCACATAATGGCTTAATAAACTCTTCAAACTTGTTTACTGGAGCTACAACCGCATCAATAGCAATATTATACTTAGGAATAGAAGTCGCCAATAAACTTCCATCATCTGCATACACATTCCCCCTATTCGCTGGAATAGTTACATTCTTAACATCACGTTTTTCAACTAAATCTCGATACTTATCTCCTTGTAAAAATTGAACACTAAACAATTTAAACAAGACAGCAAGCCCGAAGATGAACATACATCCTGCTATAAAATACAATCGGTTTAATATGCCTCTTTCATTTACTGCCAAGGTTCTGCTTTAATTTTGAGATTTAACTTTTATCTTTTTCGCTGGAATTAATGAGGGTGCTAACCCTTTCTTCTTCATCTTGTCTATAACTGATGACTCCATTTTAAGCCGCATCAATTTTGAACGACCATCAACAAATGCCGATCGCATCTCTTTAACCTCATTTGTAAGTCTTACAATTTCATAAACTTTTTTATCAGCACTATGCGAACTAGCAATCATTATAATAGCTAATCCAGAAAGAAATAAAATCATACGCCAACTCTTAAAAGAATCATCACTGATTAAAAAAGTTCCTTTTAATATGTTATAAATATTTTTTTTCATTAAAGCTTTTCTGCTATTCTTAGTTTTGCACTTCTAGCCCTACTATTCATTTTTATTTCTTCTTTCCCAGGCACTATTAAACCATTTACTTTTTTAAGTGGCACTTCAAAATTTCCAAACATATCACGCTCTGGCTCCCCTTCAAATAAACCATTTCTAATAAAACGCTTCACCAACCTATCTTCTAAAGAATGATAAGAGATAAAACTTAAGCGCCCTCCTTTTTTCAAAATTTGTGGTGTTTGAGTTAAAAACTCTTTTAAAGCTTCTATCTCCTGATTCACTTCAATTCTTATTGCTTGATATATTTGAGCCAACACTTTATTTTCATGTCGTGGTGGCAAAAACTTTCTTAATACCGTTTTTAATTGCTCACTTGTAATTATTGGCTCTGTTTTTCTATGCTCTACAATTAACCTTGCCATTGCTGGTGCAGCTCTCAACTCTCCATATTGCAAGAACACATCTTTCAATCGCTCTTCCTCATATTCATTAACCACATGAAATGCCGACAATTCATTTTTCTGATTCATTCGCATATCTAAATCCGCCTCAAATCGTGTAGAAAAACCACGTTCTGCAACATCAAATTGATGTGAAGACACTCCAAAATCAGCCAAAACACCATCAACCTGTTTTACACCATAAAACCTTAAAAAGCGTTTTATATATCTAAAATTTTCGTTTATCAACGTAAATCGATTATCATCAATCGCATTTTCTAAAGCATCTAAATCTTGATCAAAAGCAAATAACCTCCCGTTTTCACCAAGCCTTTTTAATATTTCTTTACTATGTCCGCCACCACCAAAAGTGACATCCACGTAAACACCATCTTCTTTTATATTTAAACCGTCAACGGTTTCTTTTAATAATACCGGATTATGATATTCCATACTCATCGTCATCTTGCCCCATTACTTCTTCAGCTAATTCCGCAAAGTCTAAAGACGCATCATCAATAGCTTGCTCATACAAATCTTTATCCCAAATTTCAATAATGTTTATAGCAGAGGCTACTACTATATTTTTTGAAATATTTGCAAAAACCGTTAAGTCTTTAGGTACCAACAAACGCCCATTAACATCAACTTCAACCATTTTTGCTCCTGCATTAAAACGACGAATAAAATCGTTGTTCTTTTTTTTAAACTTATTCAACTTGTTCATTTTCTGCATCAACACCTGCCACTCACTCATTGGATAGAGTTCTAAACATTTTTGGAACACAGAACGACGCAACACAAAACCATCTTGCAACACAGAAGCCAACTGTTTTTTTATCGCAGCAGGCATCATTAATCTGCCCTTGGCATCTACTTTGCATTCGTATGTCCCTGTTAATAAGCTCAAAGTGATTGAATAAAGTTTTAATCTTTAAGATTCAAATATATTGAAAATTTTACCACATTTTACCACTTTATACCACTTTGTTAATAAATTTTCGATGAAAAAGTGTTATACAGCAAATTTCTTACAGAAAACCCACCATTATCACTCACGTTCAATCTATTACAGAAAAAGATTAAAAACAAAGATGTATTGTTAACATCTTGATTAAAAACTATTATTTTTGCAGAGCAATAAAAATCATTGAAATATGAATGATTTACCTATATTTGTTTTTAACGCAATGACTAACTAATTAATGGCGCATCGTTTAAAAAAAGAAAAAGACTTTAGATATATAGAAACTGGCGAAGGCACACCAATTATAGTACTACACGGCTTAATGGGTGGCTTAAGCAACTTTAATGGTGTTTCTAATTTTTTTAGTAAAAAAGGATATAAAGTTATTATACCAGAACTCCCTATATACTCCATGTCTTTACTCAAAACCAACGTAAAAAATTTTGCTAAGTATTTGCATGATTTTATAGAATTTAAAGGTTTTGATGAAGTTGTTTTACTTGGAAACTCTCTTGGTGGACACATTGGCTTATATCATACAAAACAATATCCTGAAAAGGTCAAGGCTCTCATAATAACCGGAAGCTCGGGGCTTTACGAAAGCGCCATGGGCGGTGGTTACACTAAACGCAGCGATTATGAGGTTATAAAAAAGAAAGCACAAGATGTGTTTTACGACCCTAAAGTTGCTACAAAAGAAATTGTTGACGAAGTTTACGAAACAGTAAATGACAGAAATAAGTTAATAAAAACTTTAGCTATAGCAAAAAGCGCTATAAGACATAACATGTCTAAAGACTTACCTAAAATGCACACACCAACTTGCATAATTTGGGGTAAAAATGATAATGTAACACCTCCTGAGGTTGCTGAAGAATTTAATGAGCTTTTACCTGATTCAGATTTATATTGGATAGACAAATGTGGACACGCTGCTATGATGGAGCATCCTGAAGAATTCAATAAAATACTTGATGCTTGGTTTCAAAAAAGAAATATTTAAATAAAATTCTATTTAATTAAGATTCTGCTTTATAGGTAACAACAGATATTAGACATGAAACATTGATAACTAAGTTTTCATTTTCTAAGGAAATGATTAAATAAATGTTACATGCAACCGATAAAAAAGCAATAATTAGAAACACATGAAAATTAAGTCGGCTGAATTTGTTATGAGTAACTCTGATGTTGCTAAATGCCCTAAAAGCATGTTACCAGAATATGCATTTATTGGCAGAAGTAATGTTGGAAAATCTTCATTAATAAACATGCTTACTAGCCGAAAAAGTTTAGCAAAAACTTCTGGAAGACCAGGAAAAACACAACTTATAAACCACTTTTTAATTAATAAAAATTGGCACTTGGTAGATTTACCTGGGTATGGTTACGCTCGTGTTTCAAAAAGCTCGAAAAAAGTATTTCAAAAATTTATAACCGAATATTTTGGCTTACGCGAACAACTTGTTACAGCCTTTGTTTTGGTAGACATTAGACACACTCCACAACCCATAGACTTAGAATTTATGCAATGGCTTGGAGAAAATGGCATACCATTTTCTATCATCTTTACAAAAGCCGATAAACTAAGACCACAAGCTATTAAAAACCATGTAGAAGCATATAAAAATGTGCTTTTAGAAACCTGGGAAGAAATGCCTAACCACTTTATCACCTCATCTTCTAAAGACATTGGTAAAGACGAAGTCTTAAACTATATTGATTCATTAAATGACAATATGAATTTAGGCTAAAATTGTTCTTTCTTTCTGTTTTACCAATTCTTATTATCTATTAAAAAAACTAAAATAGTTACACAGAATATTCTAAAATTCTTTTAAAATTTCTTACACCAGCAACTTGAATTTGTCAGAAATTTTAACTAAATTCGTTTAACATTAGACACAAAACATTAAAACGGTTTTATATCAAGTCGTTGTGCATAATACTAAAAGAAAATCCAGAATTCAATATGAGCTATAAAAAAAAGTGGAAATTAATACTTGAAGAAAAACGTTTTAGAGAAAAATCTGCAACTATTCAAAGTGACGGACGAAATACGTTTGAAAACGACTATGGTCGATTAATTTCAAGTGCGCCAATACGAAGACTACAAGACAAAACGCAAGTTTTTCCTTTAGAAGAGAGCGATTACATCAGAACACGCTTAACCCATTCTTTGGAAGTTTCATATTTAGCAAGCTCTATTGGACAAAGTATTGAGGACTGGTTGTTAAAGAAAAAAGAACTTGACATAGACTTGAAAGGGAATTTAAGTTCTCTTTTGAGAGTTGCTGGTTTAGTTCACGATTTAGGGAACCCGCCATTTGGACACTTTGGAGAAGAAGCAATTAAAAAGTTCTTCAAAAAATATTTTGAAAACAATAAAAAGACAACTCTATCTGACCTTGAAAAAGCGGACTTTGAAAACTTCGATGGAAATGTTCAAACACTTAGAATTTTATCTAAACTTTACTATTTCGGAGATGAATTTGGATATAATTTAAACTATTCCAGTTTAGCTTCCATAATAAAATATCCATCAAATTCATTAGAAGGAAATAAGAAACCGACTACTGAAATTGCTAAGAAAAAATTTGGCTATTTCGTAACCGAAACAGAAACTTATAAAAAAATCAATGACCATTTAAAATTAGGCAACAGAAGGCATCCTGTGGTTTACCTTTTAGAAGCAGCTGATGATATAGCCTACAGCGCAGCCGATATTGAAGATGGTGTCAAATTAGGAAAGATAGATTTAGATGACATCGAAAGAATTTTTACTAAAAACCTAGACAAAAACAAAGAAGCAGTCTTAAACAAAATAAAGGAACTAAGAGAAAAATATTCTGACGCAAAAAATATTGATTCTTCTCTTATTATTCAAAAGTTTCGAATATTCACTCAACAAATAATGATTGAAAATATTGTGAAATCATTTGAGGAAAACTATGAAGAAATAATGGAGGGGAAATTAGAAGATGAAATAATAGATATTTCAGATGCAAAAGATATAAGAAGAGCATATAAGAACCTTCAATACAAAGTCTTTGACGATAAATCGATTCTAAAAAAAGAAATTGCCGGATGGGAAGCAATTTATGGCTTACTAGAAATTTTTGTTTCTGCCTCGCAAAGTGAATCTTTCAAATCAGCTGGAAATAATTTAGAATCTCGTCTTTATAAGATAATTTCTACAAGTCACAGAAAAGTATATGAAGATGTTGAAAAGTATTCAAATTTAGAATACAAAAAACTTCAACTAATCGTTGATTTTGTAAGTGGTATGACAGATAGATACGCTATTAGATTATTTCAACAATTAAAAGGGATAAAAATTTAAAGCTTGGATTACAAGGAACTAAAATCTAAATTCAAATTACACTTTAATTCAGAGCTACAAAAAAACCCTGAATTCAAATACTTATTGTACAATATTTTCGTACATGGAAGTGCATATATAGTCGGTGGTTATTTTAGAGACTTTTTAAATTCAAAAGAATCTCGTGACTTAGACATAATTATAGATTTAGATAACACCAAATTACTTGAGATTATTAATGACTCAAAATGTACCTATACAATTAATAGACACAAGGGAATAAAATTACAGTTTAAGAATTTGGTTGTCGATATGTGGAGCATAGAAAATAATTGGGCTTTTAAAAATGAATTAGTAAAACTAAATGATAAGGATAAACTGAATAGTATTGCAAAAGGTTGTTTTTACAATTTTGATTCTTTAGTGATAAATCTTCATTCATTTAATCTCAATATCCAAAACTACTTGTCATATTTAGAGAATAAAAAACTAGATATTTTGTTGAAGTCGCCAATTTATAAAAATCTAAATCCAACAACTGAAGCAAACATTCTTAGAGCTTTCTATTTAAAAAAATTAGATGAAATTCAATTCTCTTCAAACACTAAGAAGTACTTAATTGATAAAATCGGTGAACTGCGTGACAATGGATTTAACCCAATTGAGGCTTTAAAAAAGACACAGTCAAAGTATCCGAAATACCAAAATTATCTGAACAAAAATGACCTTGAAATGATGATAAGAGATTTATATTCAACAAATGAATTTGATAATCAATTTTATATTAATTTCTAAAAAGTACTATGCACAACATTGGCTATAAGTAATTGCTTGTTCTCGCCTACTTACGAAAATCCGCGCGGATTTTCAGTTTGGTGTATACTTGCAAAGTTTAGTACTAACACACGCAACTACTCATAGCCGAGACTGTTAAACGAACACCTCCTAATTCTTCACATCCAAAGCATCTCGCAGTGCATTACCAATAAGCATAAACGCCATAACTAAACTCATAATGCAAAGCCCTGGTATTATAGCCAAATACGGCTTGCCTAAAATAATATAATTGTAATGATCTTTAATCATTGCACCCCAACTCGCCATTGGTGGTTGCGCACCAATACCTAAAAAACTAAGTCCGCTTTCTATTAAAATAGCTGCTGCAAAATTGGCTGCCGATATTACTATAACTGGCGCCATTATATTAGGTAAAATATGTTTTGTAATTATTCTAAAATCGTTAAAACCAAGAGCTCTTGCTGCTGTAACATATTGCATTTCTTTGGTGCTAATTATTTGTCCGCGCACTACCCTAGCTACCTCAACCCACATGGTAAGACCAACCGCAATAAATACTTGCCAAAAACCTTTACCTAAAGCTAATGTTATAGCAATAACCAACAGCAATGTTGGAATAGACCAAGTAACATTAATAATCCACATAATAACAGCATCTACTTTACCTCCAAAATAACCAGCGATACTTCCCATAAAAACCCCTATAACTAACGAAATAAAAACCGCTACAAAACCAATAAAAAAAGATATTCTAGCACCAACCAAAACACGGCTTAATAAATCGCGCCCATATTTATCTGTACCAAAAATAAAAGTCTTTTCTTTTATATAGTTAGCAATATTTTTATTGGGAAAGCTATTTAAGTTTACTGTTTTCTCAACACCTTTTAGTCCATCTGCTGCGTATTCAGTATAATCTAATGTGTTTTTATTAATTGTATATGCTGAAATTGGAATTTCGGTGTCCGTATTTTTCTTTCCAAAGAACAATTTATCAAAAGCACTTTGTTCTATTTCTAATTGTGATGGTAACGTAAGCATCGTTACTGTAAACCCTGGCTTTTCTGAATGAATAGCTAAATGCATTTGATTGGCATATTGCGAATTATCTGGAGCAAACACATAAGCAAACACAGAAACCAAGCCTACAAAAACAATAAAATAGAAACTAAAAACGCCCCAAAAATTCTTTTTAAACTTTTGGAGCGCTAATTGTTTTAATGAGTTTGATTTATGACTCATCTATAATTTTAGTGTTTTACAGCAGATGCCACATTTTTAATAGGGTACGACATTTTTAAATCTTCTAAAACATTTAAAGCTTCCTCTACATACACATCTTGACTTAAATTTTGATGCCAACGCTCGCGCTTTTCTTTTAAATCGGTAGTGTCGCTTTCAAAAAGAGATTTTTCATAAGTCGTAGAATCAAACGTTAAATTCGTTTTATAATCTGATATAGCATCAAATTGTTTTGCCTCTTCTTCATTCTTCTCTAATTCTGCTTTATATTTAGAATAATTTAATGAATAAAGTGTTTCATCTATTTTACTTTTTACCCATTTTGCATTTTCTTCTATAAGTTTTAATTGCTTATTAGTACTCATACGCTCTTTACTTTTGGAAATTGTAGTTTCATAATCAAAATAATTTTCCCAAGGCGTAAATTCGGCTGCGTCAATTTCATCCCACGGTAGCGGGTTATCCTTATCTTTTTCACCTACATCAATAAAACTAAATCTACCAGGTACTTCTACATCACTTTTAACGCCTTCTAATTGCACCGAACCTCCATTAATTCTATAATATTTTTGGGTTGTTACCGCTAAAGCCCCAAGATCTCCACTGGTATGATTTCTTAGCATATTATTAAGGTTTATAACGTTTTGAACGGTTCCTTTTCCGTAAGTTTGTTTACTTCCAATAATAACAGCTCTTTTATAATCTTGCATTGCTGCCGACATAATTTCTGAAGCAGAAGCTGAAATTTCGTTAACCAAAATAACTAGAGGTCCATCCCAAGTAATTGACTTATCTCTATCTCTTAAAATATTTTTAGATTCACCTGTAGAACGCACTTGTACAATTGGCCCTTCTTTTATAAATAAACCAGCCATTTCTACAACTGCAGGTAAAGAACCACCACCATTATTACGTAAATCTAACACCAAACCTTCCATTCCGTCAGACTTTAATCGTATAATTTCTTTCTTAACATCTTTGGCTGCATTAACGTTTTTATAATCTTCAAAATCTACATAAAAAGCAGGTAAATTAATAACACCATACTTTTTATTACCTTTTGTAACCAACGATGCCTTTGCATAAGTTTCAACTAACTCAACAACATCTCTTGTAATTGTTACATCTTCAATAGAACCATCAACTTTTTTTATGGTTAAAGTTACTTTAGTTCCTTTTGGTCCTTTTATATATTTTATGGCATCACTAATTCTCATCCCAACAAGATCTACTGGAAATTCTTCATCTTCTTGTTTTGCCTTTAAAATAATATCTTCAACTTCTAACTCATTACTTCTCCAAGCTGGACCACCAGAAATAAGCTCAACAATTTTAATGTAATCCATTCTTTTTTGAAGTCTAGCCCCTATACCCTCAAGCTTTCCAGACATACGCTGATCGAAATCTTCCTTGTTTCTTGGTGCTAAATAATATGTGTGCGGATCGAACTCTTCTACAATTGTGTTTACATATTCTGCAAAATAATCTTCACGCTCTTTATCGTCAATATAATCATTAAATAATATGTTCAATGATTTAAGAGTTGATTCTCTTGCTTTCTTTTCTATCTCCGCATCTGTTTTCATTACATACGAAGCATCTTTTTCTTTAAGTTTCTTTTCTTCTGTAAGAAGGTCGTCATAATTAGAAAGTGTTGAAAACTTAAGCAGCTTTCTCCAACGATCTCTCATTTCTCTTTTATTTTTTGCGTAGCCTATTTTGTCATAATCTGTTTCATAGGTTTCCTCAATAGTATAGTCAAAAGGTCTTGACAAAACATCTTTATATATTTCTTTAGCTTCATCAATACGTCTAATCAACCTTTCATTAGTCAGATTAAAAAAGGTAATATCTACCGCTTTTAATTGGTCGTCAATATTAAATTTGAATTTTTCGAAATCTTTGATATCAGATTCATAAAAATAACGTTTAACTGGGTCTATAATTTTCACATAATCTTTAAATAATTCTTCTGAAAAATCATCATTTAATTCTACCGGATCGAAATGTCCTTGTTCTAAAACAAACGTTATAACTTGTATCAATAATTTATCCTTATCTGGATTGTCAAAAGTTTTAGTCGTGAAACTGCACGATGCAAACGCCAACAATAATAAAAGTGACAATATTTTATAATTTCTCTTCATAATTCTTTTCATAAATTAATTTTTCATGGCTCTCAAAAATAAAGCCCAAAATTATTTTACTAAAATAAAGAAAAAACCATGCCAATAAAGGCATTTGCTACTAATTTTTTGTTAAACCGAAGAAATAAGCAGTTTCCTAAGGAAATTATGTATTTTAGCGACACCTTTTAAATTTACACATGACAAATAAACCACTAATTTTAGTTACTAATGATGATGGCATTAATGCTCCTGGAATTAGAACACTTATAGATGTAATGAAGTCCATTGGTGACGTAATTGTAGTGGCACCAAACAACCCACAAAGTGGTATGGGACATGCTATTACACTAGATTCTACATTACATGCTGAAGAAATAAACGTAAACGAAACATCTCAAAAAGAATATAGCTGTTCTGGCACACCTGCCGATTGTGTTAAATTAGCAATTAGAGAGTTATCACCAAGAAAACCAGACCTTTGTGTTTCGGGTATAAATCATGGTTCAAATTCATCAATAAACGTTATTTACTCTGGCACTATGAGTGCTGCCATTGAAGCAGGTATTGAGGGTATTCCTGCCATAGGTTTTTCATTACTTGATTACAATTGGAATGCTAATTTTGAAGTTTCTAAAACGTATGTTAAAACCATTACAGAAAATGTTTTAAAAGAAGGTCTTCCTAACGGTGTTGTTTTAAATGTAAACATTCCTAATATTAAAAAAGAAGACATTAAAGGAATAAAAATTTGCAGACAAGCTAAAGCAAATTGGGTAGAAGAATTCGATAAACGTAAAACCCCGCAAGGAAAAAATTATTATTGGCTTACTGGAAAATTTGTTAATTTAGATGGTGGCGAAGATACTGACGAATGGGCTTTAGAAAATGGCTATGTTTCTATAGTTCCTGTGCAATTTGATTTAACAGCACATTACTTTATTAAAGATTTAAACAATTGGGATTTAAAATAGTTATTGAAAAAAAATCAATATAAATGAAAAAAGAAATTTTTATAGGCATGTTTGTTGGACTTATAGCAAATGCTATTGGTCTTTTTGCCGCAGCTACTTTATTAGGACAAGGTGATGATTTTACAAAAGTTATTAAAGCGGCTGCAAGCGAAGGTTTTTTAGGAAAACTAATTAGCCTAGGCGCTATTTTAAATTTAGTTGCCTTTTTTCTTTTTATAAGAAAAAAACAAGATTACAGAGCTAGAGGTGTTTTATTAATAACCGTATTTATTGCTGTTTTTACTTTTGTTTTTAAACTCTTTTAAATGAAATATTATATTCTTGCAGGAGAAGCATCGGGCGATTTACATGGCTCAAACCTAATGAAAGCATTACTAAATGAAGATGTAAATGCTGATATTAGATTTTGGGGAGGCGACCTTATGCAAGCAGTTGGAGGCACTTTAGTAAAACATTACAAAGAGCGCGCATTTATGGGGTTTATTGAGGTTATTATGAACCTCAATAAAATTTTTAAACTCATTTCCTTTTGCAAAGAAGATATTAAAAACTTTAATCCTGATGTTGTTATTTTTATAGACAATTCTGGATTTAATTTGCGTATTGCCAAATGGGCAAAACAAGAAAATTACAAAACTCATTATTATATATCACCACAAGTATGGGCATCAAGAGCCAGTAGAGTTAAAGCTATTAAACATGATATTGATGCCATGTATGTAATTCTTCCTTTTGTTAAAGATTTTTATAAAAAACATGATTATAATGTTGAGTTTGTTGGGCATCCGCTTATTGATGCTATATCCAACAGAAAACAAGTTGATGAATATGAATTCAGGAAAACACATAAACTAGGCGACAAACCAATTATAGCCTTACTACCTGGTAGTAGAAAACAAGAAATAAAAAAAATGCTATCGGTTATGCTTAGTCTGGTGAATGATTTTCCAGAATATCTATTCGTAATAGCAGGAGCTCCTAGTCAAGATTATAGTTTTTACAAAACGTTTATTAAGTTGTCGCAAGTACAATTTATTCCAAATAAAACATACGATTTATTAAGCATTTCAACCGCTGCATTAGTAACCTCTGGCACAGCTACATTAGAAACTGCTTTATTTAAAGTACCACAAGTAGTTTGCTATAAAGGAAGTGCAATTTCATACTTCATTGCAAAACAAATTATTACCCTAAAATTTATTTCGTTAGTAAATTTGGTTATGGATAAAGAAGTGGTTACTGAACTTATTCAAAATGATTTCAATAAAAAAAGATTAAAAAAAGAACTTGAAAACATTTTAAACCCAGAAATACGTAAAAAACTTTTTGTTGATTACTACGATTTAGAAAAAGCTTTAGGAGGAAAAGGTGCTAGCAAAAAAACAGCGCAATTAATTTACAACACTATTAAAGCCTAAATTATTTAAATGAAAAAAATTGTCCTTATAATCATAATAATAGTAAGTTTTAGTAATTGTAAATCTTCAAAGCGAGCTAAAAGAAAAAAAACAACCACTTCAAGAATAATTATAAAAAAATCTAATGCTTTAAAAAAGACCGATAAAGTTATTGGTAATAATAATAATAGCAGTAAGCCTAATACTTTTACAATATCAGAAAGCATTATAAACTACGCAAAACAATTTAAAGGCGTACGCTATAAGTGGGGTGGCACCTCAAAATCTGGAATGGATTGTTCTGGATTAATTTTTGAATCTTTTAGAGCAAACAATGTGTTATTACCTAGAATATCTAGAGACATGGCAAAACGTGGAAAAAAATTATTATTAAAAGATGTAACTAAAGGTGATTTATTATTTTTTAAAACTGGAAACAGAAGGAATTCTATTAACCATGTGGGCTTAATTATTGCTATAAAAAACAATAACATTCAATTTATTCATGCCACTACAAGTAAAGGTGTTATTACTTCATGGCTTAATGAAAACTATTGGCTGAAAGCTTTTTATGAAGCACGCCGCGTTTTGTAAAATATTTTTGAAACTACTCAATTTTACCATAATTAAACTTACACTTTGTCTTATTATAGGCATTATAATTGGGTATTTAACCAACTTCTCTTTAAACACTATATTATACACGACTTTTGCTTTTATTGGTATTTTATCTGTATGCTTTTTAATAGCTAAAAATCAATTCATAAAAACTATTTGGTTTGGTGTTTCGGCATTTATTTTAATGATTCTTATTGGCATTCTAACAACCGTTTTTCACGATCAAAAAAACTTTTCAAACCATTACAACAAGAATCTTTTAAAAAACACAGATTCCTCTAAAACCATAACATTTAGAGTTCGAGAAGTTTTAAAACCAGGTAATTATTATGACAAATATGTTATTGATATTTTAAATATTGAAGACAAAGATGTTTCAGGAAAATCACTTTTAAATATTGAAAAAGATTCTACTAAATTACCACTAAAAGTTGATGCTATTTTTATTTGTAAAACCAATTTTAAAGATTTAATACATCCGCTAAACCCGCATCAATTTGATTATAAAACTTATTTAGAAAAAAAATACATTTACCACCAAATTTTCACTTCTAACAAATCTCTTTACAAAGTAAGTAATAAAACGCATACTTTATTTGGAGTTGCTAATTCTATAAGAAATTATATTAATTACAAACTCAAACTTTATAATTTTAAACCTGATGAACTTGCTATAATTAACGCTCTTTTACTTGGACAACGGCAAGATATAAGTGAAGAAGTATACAGTAATTATACGAATGCTGGCGCCATACACATTTTGGCTGTTTCAGGTTTACATGTAGGTATCATTTTACTTATCTTAAGTTTTCTTTTAAAACCTATAGAAAACTTCAAATATGGAAAACTCATAAAAACTATTTTACTAGTTACTTTTTTATGGAGTTTTGCTATAATAGCAGGGTTATCGGCTTCTGTTACTCGTGCTGTCACCATGTTTAGTATTGTAGCCATTGCTTTAAACCTTAAAAGACCAACCAACATATATAATACTTTAGCGATATCAATGTTCATTGTTTTGCTTTTTAAACCTATGTTTTTATTTGATGTTGGTTTTCAATTAAGTTATTTAGCTGTTTTTGCTATTGTTACTATCGACCCCATTTTATTTAAACTATGGCAACCAAAAAACAAACTTGTTAAACTTTATTGGCACACATTTACTATAACAATTTCTGCTCAATTTGGAATTATACCCATAAGCTTGTACTATTTTCATCAATTCCCTGGCTTATTTTTTATATCAAATCTAGTCATCATTCCCTTTTTAGGAATTATTTTAGGCTTAGGTATTCTCGTTATCTTATTGGCTTTAACAAACTTAATTCCTCAATTTGTCGCAAGTATTTTTGGAAGCATCATTGAATATATGAATATTTTTGTTGGTTGGATTTCTAAACAAGAATCCTTTTTATTTAAAGATATTGCTTTTAATTTATTATATGTTATAGCTTCTTATTTATTAATAATTGCGTTTATAAAACTTAGTAAAAAATGGCATTATTATAATTTGAAATTTTTTTTAATAAGCATTGTTATTTTCCTATGCGCTATCATTTATACCGATTACAAAAAACCTAGAAACGAATTTATTGTGTTTCATAAAAGCAGACATAGTTTAATTGGAAACACTACAAAAAACAAAATAACTATCGCTCATAGTTTTGATAGCTTAGCACAACTAAAAAGTAAAATTATTAAAGATTATACTGTAGGGAACTATATTAATACTGTTGAAAAAGACAGCTTTCAATCTATTTATTTATTAAATAAAACAACGCTTTTTGTTATTGATAGTTTAGGGGTATATAATGTAAAATCATTCACTCCTGATTATATTTTATTGAGACAATCACCAAAAATTAATTTAAATAGACTTATAGATTCTATAAAACCAAAATATATTATTGCCGATGGTAGTAACTATAAATCTTATATAGAAAATTGGGAACAAATCTGTAAAAAAAGAAAACTCCCTTTTCACCAAACTAGTAAAAAGGGAGCTTTTATAATTAAATATTAAAACAATTAAGTCTTATTATTTTTAACAATACTGTTGGCTACTTCCAACCATTTTTCTGGTCCTCCGCGAACATAACCTGTATTTCCAAGTTTATTTAAATTCTTTTTCCCTTCTGCTGTTTTTTCGGGTGTAGCAAATTGAATTGACGGATAGCCCCTTACCTGAAACATCTGTTGCATTTGATAATTCTGTATTTGAAGCTTCTTATCTAATTGCTTTCTTTTTGGAAAATCCAATTCTACTAAAACAACATTATCTTTTGCCCATTCTGCAAAATCATCCGTTTTTAAAACTTCATTCTGCAATTTAATACACCAACCACACCAATCTGATCCTGTAAAAAACAACATGAGTGGTTTATTCTCTTTTGTTGCAATCTCAAAAGCTTTTTCCATGTCTGTATGCCAAGTTAAATTTTCTTGAGCAAAACCATTTAGCGATACTAAAACGGTTAGTAGTACTAATATTATCGTTTTTTTCATACCTTAATTATATCCTTTTTCTTTAACAACAGATATTATATTCGTTGTTAAACTTGCTTCGAACTTACAAAAAAAGCTCCTAATTAGGAGCTTTTTGAATATTTTTTAACTTTTTTTCCGATTAACGGACACCATGCATTAGTTTTTTAAGCATTGGATTTAATGCAAATATTACTAATCCAGCTAAAACTGGAACAAAAGTAAAAATTAAGAAAAAAGTAGACAAACTATACTGATTCGTAATGTTCTCTATTTGACCACCTAAAACGGCAGCTAACTTATTTCCAATAGCAATTGCTAAATACCACATACCAAACATTAGCGCTATCATTCTAGCAGGCACCAACTTACTAACATAAGAAAGTCCTACAGGAGACAAGCAAAGCTCTCCAAGAGTATGGAATAAATAGGCTAAAATTAGCCATAACATACTAACTTTAACACCTTCCTGTACACCAAAAGCACCAAAGGCCAATAAGCCAAAGCCCATCCCCATTATTATTAAACCTAAAGCATATTTAGCTGCTGCTGAAGGATTGTATTTACTTTCAAACCATTTTGAAAAAAACGATGCAAAAACAATAATAAAAAAAGAATTAAGAATACTAAACCATGACACTGTTATCTCAGAAACATCTGCTGAAAATTCTCTATACAACATCCAACCAACAATTGCCCACATACATAAAAAACAAATAACCAAAACTATATTAGAATATGGAATTACTTTAAATGTCTTTCGCCATAAATCATATAAAACATAAGTTATAATCAACAAAGGAACAACTGTTAATACGGCATTAATGATATTAAAAACAAAAGCTGAATCACCTACTAAAACTCGGTCTACATTATCACGAGCAAACAACACTAAAGAAGATGCTCCTTGTTCAAAAGACAACCAAAAGAATACTGTAAAAAAAGCGAAAATTATAAAAGCAATCATTCTATCTCGTACAACAACTGTATATCTTAAAATTCTACCTATTACTAAAAATAAAAATAAGGCTAACGCAACTAAAACAGTAACATATTGTCCTTCAAAATCACCTATTTGAAAAGCTGAAAATATGTCAATTCCTGCAATTTTAGACATAGGGTCATTTATTGCGTAACCTAAACCTATTACAGAAGAAATGGCTATTAAAATTTTATCAAGTGTTGTAAATGGATTTTCTTTTTCAACACCTAAAGATTTCGTTTTTTCCACAGCACTATGCTCATTAATATCTTCTGGTAGTTCAACCTTATGCTCTTTATATGACCTCTTTCCTATATCGCCAAATAAATTTCCTGATAACCAAAATTGTAAAGTTCCTAAAAGCATAAATATTCCTGCCAAACCAAAGCCATAAGACCATCCTATTTTTTCAGCTAAATATCCACAAAGCATCATTCCAAAAAACGCTCCAGCATTTACTCCCATATAAAAAATAGTATAAGCTCCATCCTTCTTTTCTGAACTATCTTTATACATTTCTGAAATTATAGATGTAATATTTGGTTTAAAAAAACCTGTCCCAACAACAAGCAAGCCTAAACCTAAATACAAAGTAAACTCTGTTTCTAAAGCCATACAGGCATGCCCTGAAGCCATAATTAATGATCCTATAACAACCGCCCAGCGATAACCAGTAATTTTATCAGCAACAATTCCTCCTATTATTGGCGTTATGTAAAGTAACATGGCATAAGTCCCAAATAAAGCTCCTGCATTTTCTGCTGACCAACCCCAACCTGGGTTTGATCCAATAACCGAAAAAGTTAAGAAGTTTACCAATAAAACTCTCATTCCATAAAATGAAAAACGTTCCCACATTTCGGTAAAAAACAAAACAAATAACCCTGCTGGGTGACCTAAGACTTTATCTTTAAAAAGATTTTCAATATCTGTATTCATAAAATATTTATTGATTGTTATCAAAAAGAAACCTCGTAAATTTTAAAACTTACGAGGTTAATTATAATTTTTAATTATCTGCTAATTCGAAACCTTCTGTTTCATCTGCATGCATTATACGCTCATTATCTTCAGCACCATGCGTTAATCTTTTTAAAGGTTTTAAAAGTAAAATCACTAATAAGCCAAAAAATACAGTAAATATTGTAATTCCTGAAAATATAGCATATTCCCCAAAATCTGATGCCTTTTCTCCTAAAACACCTGCTACTTTATTCCCTAAGCCAGTAGCAGCAAAATAAACTCCCATCATCAAAGATGCATATTTCACAGGAGCTAACTTTGTAATAAATGATAAGGCAACGGGTGAAGAACATAACTCTCCAATAGTGTGAAATAAATAAGCTAAAACTAACCATTGCATTCCTGAAACACCTTTAACATTATATTCAGATGCTGCAAAAATCATAAACACAAACCCCAATCCCATAATCATAGTACCAACAGCCATTTTAAACAATGAAGAGCCCTCTTTACCCTTAAGTTTTCTCTTTGCCCAATATCCTGCAACTAGTGTTGCAAAAATAATTATAAACCCTGCATTTAAACCTTGAAACCAGGTTGCAGGAATTTCCCAACCAAGTAATTCTCTATCTGTATTAGTTTTTGTATAAATACTCATTAAACCACCTGCTTGTTCAAAAGCTCCCCAAAAAACTACAACTATTAAAAAAGAAAGTAATAAAACCAAGTATCGATCTTTAGATATTTTTGTCTCTAAATTTTTATAAATCATCATCATAATACCTGCAACTAAAGCAATAAAGATATATAATGCTGTATAAGCCCAACTATCAACACCTTTATAAGAAAAACCTGCATAAATGGCATAAAGTATAATTAATGCAACAATACCAAGATTAACTGGTGATTTCATTAAATCTACAAACAGTTTTCCTATTGAAACATCATTACTTTTATCTTCATCCGTAGGTTTATTTCCAACATTAACTAAATATTTTTGTCCGTACATATAAACTACTAAACCTAATAACATAGCAATTCCCGCAAGTCCAAAACCATAATGCCATCCAATCTTTTCTCCAACATAGCCTACAATAAAAGTAGCTAGTAATGACCCCAAATTAATCCCTATGTAAAAAATACTAAAACCTTTATCTCTTCTAATATCACCTTGCTTATACAAACCTCCAACCATAGTTGAAATATTAGGCTTTAATAATCCTACACCAAGAATGATTAATATTAAACCAGTATAAAAAGCCCACATTTCATCAAAAGCTAATATTCCATGACCTGCAACTAGAGTTAAGGCTCCATAAAGCACTGCTTTTTTCTGACCTAAAATTTTATCCGCAATCATTCCTCCTGGAATTGACATCACATAAACTAACATGGTATACCAACCATATAGCATAATAGACTCTGAATCTAACCACCCTAAACCAGGGTTATCAGCTGTTGTTTTTTCAACTAAATAAAGCGTTAACAATGCTCGCATCCCATAATAAGAAAATCGCTCCCACATCTCTGTAAAAAATAATACATATAACCCAACTGGGTGTCCAAATAATTCTCGTTGATGTGGTTTTAGTTGTGTATCTGACATAAGCTTATGATTAGTTAAATTTTTATTCCCTTTTTAAGTAATTGCATTAAAAAAAACACAAATATAAAAGGAGAATTTCAGGTATTTCATTAAAAATGATGTTTTTTTCGTAAAACGATGTCAAGTTTACTAAAATTTATGCAAAAAACCTTTTAAATTAACACTTAAATATTTCCGAATTTAAAACAACATTTTCCGTTTTGATACGAAGAGTAGTATCTTTGCATTGTAAATAAACATTTTATGAGTAAATCTATTGCTGGTTTTTCTAAACTATCAAAATCTAAAAAAATTGATTGGATTGTTGAAACTTATTTTTCTAATACTGAAGAAGCTAAAAATATATTAAAACAATATTGGAATACCGACGAAAAACTACAACAGTTACACGACGAGTTTATTGAAAACACCATTACCAACTACTATTTACCTCTTGGTGTGGCACCTAATTTTTTAATAAACAATAAATTATACACCATTCCCATGGCTATTGAGGAAAGCTCGGTAGTTGCAGCTGCAAGTAAAGCTGCTAAATTCTGGATGAATAGAGGCGGTTTTAAAACAGAAGTAATTTCAACCACCAAAATTGGACAAGTACATTTTATGTATTATGGCAATATTGAAACATTAAAAAACTTCTTTAATTACATAAAACCAAAACTAATAAAAGATGCAGCACCCATTACTAAAAACATGGAAAAACGTGGTGGCGGTATATTAGATATTGAATTACGAGACAAAACCCAAGACATAAAAGGTTACTTTCAACTACATGCATCGTTTGATACTTTAGATGCTATGGGTGCTAATTTTATTAATTCATGTTTAGAACAATTTGCTAAAACGTTCAAAAATGAAGCTTTAGTTTTTAATGATTTTTCTGTTGAAGAAAAGAACATACAAATAGTTATGAGCATACTTTCTAACTATGTTCCAAACTGTTTAGTTCGCGCCGAAGTAAGTTGTAAGGTTGATGATTTAAATGAAAACAAAAACATTTCATCTGAAGAATTTGCTAATAAATTTGTACAAGCCGTAAATATTGCAGAAGTAGAACCTTATAGAGCGGTAACTCATAATAAAGGTATTATGAATGGTATAGATGCTGTTGTTTTAGCCACTGGTAACGATTTTAGAGCCGTTGAAGCTGGTGTTCATGCATACGCATCTAGAAACGGAAAATACAGCAGCTTATCGCATGCTAAGGTTGAAAATGACATATTTACCTTTTGGATGGAAATCCCTTTGGCATTAGGAACTATTGGTGGACTTACGGGTTTACATCCGTTAGTAAAATTATCGTTAGAATTATTGCATCACCCAAGCGCTAAAGAGTTAATGCAAATTGTTGCTGTTGCTGGTTTAGCCCAAAATTTTGCTGCTTTACGTTCGCTTACAACCACTGGAATTCAAGAAGGACATATGAAAATGCATTTAATGAATATCTTAAATCAGTTTGAAGCCACTATTACCGAAAAAGAAACTCTAACGGAGTACTTTAAAAACAACACCGTATCTCACAGCGCTGTTGTTGAAGCAATTAGAGATTTACGATTAAAGAAATAACAATTAATTCATGCAGAAATATTACAGCAACGGAAAACTTTTACTTACTGGAGAGTATGTGGTTCTTGATGGTGCGATATCGCTTGCTGTTCCTACAAAGCATGGACAATCATTATATATTGAATCTATTGATGCTCCTAAAATTATTTGGACAAGTTTAGACGAACTTGGTAATACATGGTTTGAAGACACCTTTTTAATAGAGCAGATAAATTCAAATTTTTCTAATATTGAAAATGATATTTCTAAAAGAATAATTCAAATTTTAAATGCTGCAAAACAACTCAATCCATTTTTTTTAAATACTTACAAAGGATTTAAAATAACTACATCGTTAACATTTCCAAAAAATTGGGGATTGGGGACATCTTCTACTCTAATAAATAATATTGCACAATGGGCAAATGTAGATGCTTTTGAATTACTTAAACTAACTTTTGGCGGTAGTGGTTATGATATTGCTTGTGCACAAAACAACTCTCCAATTACTTATCAATTACTAAAAAATGCAATAGCTGTTAATCAAGTAGATTTTAATCCAAGATTTAAAGAACACTTATACTTTGTTTACTTAAATAAAAAGCAAAATAGTCGCGACGGCATTGCGACTTACAACACTAATAAAAGCAATTTAAGTTCTATTATTTCTGAAATAAACGACATTACTACAAACATAATTAGTTGCAAAACTTTAGAAACTTTCGATTCTTTAATTACTAATCATGAAAGTTTAATTTCAAGAATTATAAAACAAGACACAGTAAAAGATTTACTATTTAAAGATTTTAAAGGATCCATAAAAAGTCTTGGTGCTTGGGGTGGCGATTTTGTTTTAGCAACTTGTAAAGAAAATCCTGAGAACTACTTTAAAAATAAAGGTTTCTATACCATTATTCCTTATGAGGATATGGTATTGAAGTTTTAAGTGCTCTTACATTAACAAAAAAAAGGACTTCAAGTTTTGGTTTATTATTTAAAATAGAAACAATAAAAAAGCCAAACTAAAAAAATTAGTTTGGCTTTTTACTAATAGAAATTTTACAATCTCTTATATACTTTTATTGTATTTGAGTTTTAGCTCTATTATCTTCAATAACTGAAGCTTCTTTTAATGCATTGTATAATTTAGATGCAACAACATTTATTTTTTGTTGTTCAACTCTGTTAGCAGCAGCTTGATAATTATCCAATTTTACAGCAGGTGTTACTTTAGTTACTTGCACCATATAAACACCGTTAGCTCCATCAATTAATTCTGAAGTTTCACCTTCATTTAATCCGAAAGCAGCTCCAACAACTAAAGGTTCTCTTCCTGCTCCAGAAATAGTTGGGGTTTTCATGTTTAAGGCAGATGCCGATCTTACTGTTGTATTTTCAGCAGCAGCTAAATCTTCTAATGTCGTAGCAGATACTCTTTCTCTAATCATTTCTGCTTTCTTTTCTTTTCTTATAATTGGCAACACACTTGCAGTAGCATCATCAACAGACATTAATCCTTCTTTATGCTTCGCTACTAATTGTGCAATAATATAACCACTAGATACATTAAAACGTTTTACATCGCCCACCTTAGCGTCTTCTTCAAAAGCCCAACGAACAATTGGTCTTTGGCTTCCAACACCTGGAATATTTTCATCTAAAACTTTAATTCCATTTACAGGTTTTACTGTAAAGTTATTTTCTTTAGCAACTTCTTCAAAGTCTTTATCAGCAACTTTAATTTCGAAATTTGAAGCATCTCTAAAAACTTTATCAATTGTAGCTTCAGAAGGTTCTATTTCTCTTGCAATAGTTCCTACTTGCACTGCTTTTGTTTCATTTTTTTGTCCTTCAATTTCCATAATATGGAAACCATAAATGGTTTTAACAACACCTAAATCTCCTACCTTACCTTCAAATTCAAAATCATTAAATTCAGGAACCATTGTATTGTATGGATGCCAATCGTAACGTCCTTCCTTTTCAATACTTCCTTTATCTGAAGAAAACTCTTTTACAAATTCAGGAAACTTAGAACGATTAGATTTAAGAATATTTAAAAGACTATCTGCTGTAGCTTTAGCTTCCACTTCTGTTTGAACAACTTCAGGTCCTGCACCTTGCGAACCTAAATAAGGAATTAAGATGTGTCTTACTTTTGCAGAATCTGGTATTTTTTTAACCGCAATAAGTTTTGATATTTTAAAATAGCCTTTGTCTTTATACGGACCATAAACTTCACCCTCATTTAAATTATAAATGCTATCTGCAACAGCCGTAGGCAAACTAGATTTAAAAACAAAACGTTTATCAAATTTAATATCTGAATTCGTATTTATAAAATCTTCGTTATTTGTTGTATTTAGAAAGCCAACAATGTTTTCATTAGCTTTTGATACTTTATTGTACTCTACTTTATCTTTTAGTAGTCCTTCTAAATCCGATTTTATAGCATTTTCATCTTCAATACTAGGCTCTTCTTTAAACTCAACAAACTTAATATCTCTTGAAGCATCAACTTCATATTTCTTTTTGTTTTTGCTTATATAATTTTCAATATCAGATTTTGATACTTCTACAAGACTATCTGCAATTGATGAATATGCGACTTGAACAAACTTGATATCAACTTTATTTCCTTCTAAATTATGTTCTAATTCGCCTTCTGCTAATGTTCCTGTTAAACCTGCTTTAACCATGTTAAAGTAGTTTTGTTGTAAACCATTACTTGCGATAGATTTTTCATAATTAATCCATCCTTCATAACGAACAGGCGAAGTTTCTTTTAAATTCGCAATGTATTCGTTTAATTTATTTTCATCAAATAAACCAGCTTCATTTAAAAATTGAGGATTTTTAGCTAAAGCTGTTTTTAACAAGTCACGCATTTGGTCTTTCTCTACAGTAATACCTAACTCTTCAAATTGAGTTTCCATAACTGCTTGTCTAACCTCTTGATCCCAAACTCTATTCATTACCTGAGTGCTTGTTGCATTAGGTCCTGCTTGTCTTTGTGCAGCTTCTACTTTTTGTAAAAAATCTTCACGTGTAATATCCTTACCATTTATAGTAGCAACTATATTTTGTGATTTTGCGGTAAGCGCATTACCGTTTTTAAATAAATCTGCTAATACAAAAGAAAATAACGCTAAGGCTATAACTATGATTAAAAATAGTGAACGTTGTCTTATTTTATTTAAAACTGCCATTGGTTTATTGAATTTTAAAAAAATCCTATTTTTGGATTTTACTTGTTAAATTGATTATCAATTAATTAAAATTGACGAAAATATCGTGCGCGAAAATACCATTTTCTATTTAATAATAAAAGCAGAAAGAGGCATTAATTATTTTAATCTTAATAGTTTTAATCTTCATCTAAAAGTTTAAGTAGCACCATGTCGATTTTTGTGTTTGATACTTCTAATATTTCAAATTGAAAATTGTCGATTTTTACAATCTCACTCTTCTTTGGAATTTCTTCTGTATGGTTAACTACTAAACCTCCTAAAGTTTCATAATTTTCGCTTTCAGGAAGATTTAATTTATAAACTTCATTTATATAATCGACTTCCAAACGTGCCGAAAATTTAAATGTTTCTTCATCTATTCTCTCTTCAATTAAATCTATAGTATCATGCTCGTCTTCAATTTCACCAAACAACTCTTCAACTATATCTTCTACCGTCATTATACCAGATGTACCCCCATATTCATCTAAAACAACAGCTATACTTTTTCGCTTTTTTGTAAGTACATTAAGTACATCTTTTACAAGAACTGTTTCTGGCACAAACTCAACAGGCATCATCATAGACTTAATGTCCTTTGTTTTTTTAAACAATTCAAAAGAGTGTACATACCCTAAAATATCATCAATTGTATCTTTATAAATTAATATTTTAGTGCGCCCTGTTTCTGTAAAAAGGGCATTCAAAGATTTTACAGAATCGTTAATTTCTACAGCTATAATTTCGGTTCGAGGCACCATAACTTCTCGTGCTTTTACTTCAGAAAACTCTAAAGCATTTTGAAAAATCTGTATTTCGCTATCAACATCATCGTGTTCTTCTACAGATTCCATTTGCTCGCTTATATAATTAACTAACTCTAGTTTAGTGAAAGCTAATTGAATTTGATCGCCTTCAGTTTTAAAAAAAGCTTTTAAAATAATGTCTGAAACCCATATAACAAAATCTGACACAAACGTAAATAATACATAAAAAACATATGCAGGAATAGCCAATGCTTTTATTAACGAATTCGCATAAATTTGAAAAAAGACTTTAGGTAAAAACTCTGCTGTAATTAATATAACAATTGTTGATATAATAGTTTGAGTTAATAAACTAAAATCTGTCAGCATAACATCTAAAAAAGTATATGGTGTTGGTAATAATGACTGAAACCATTCTACCAATAAATCTCCCATAAAAAAACCATAAATTACAAGTGCTATATTGTTACCAATAAGCATGGTTGTAATAAATTTAGAAGGTTTTGCTGTTAATTTACCTAATACTTTAGCAAGTATGCCTTCTTGTTTTTTTTCAATTTCTATATGAATTTTGTTTGAAGATATGTATGCAATCTCCATTCCTGAAAAAAAGGCCGAAAGAATTAAGGATACAATTATGATTAATACATAAATACTCATTTAGTTTGAGTTGTCTTTGTTTTCATATTTCCTTCTAAACTTTTGTCTGAAGAAATACATAAACACTGCTAAAGCAGCCAATCCTAATGAAACATATGCACCGTTAGTACCATCACCCCATTTTGCAACACCATCGTAAATAAATAATCCGGCAAAAACTAAATATGCGTATTGAAAAATTTTAGAATATTTCATTTCTATTTTTATTTAATAAGTACAAAGATAGACAAAGAATCTTTTTAATCCTCGATTGCTAATTCTGAATCATTAAATTCTATAATTAGTAATTTTTTCAATTTTTTATCTGTATCTAAAACATTACCTTTAATTATAGATTCATCATGACGTTTTAGCACAAAAGAATTATTAGTAAAGAGCCATTCCTTTTGAGGATCGTAATCGTAATATAGCTGATCTGTATATAAAGTGTCATTATCAGTAGTAATAATTTTTACATTTTTCTGCAAATCAATTAATTTAGTTTTCTCGTAAACTATACCATAATCAGAAACCACCTTATACTTCTTATTGTCGTCATTATATATATATAATGTAACACCTTCTACAAATTCTCGATAAGGAAACACTCGGTTTGTAAAATCAAGCATTTTATTACTTAATAAATTTGCCTTCACTTTACCCGAATCTGTATATTTAACGTTAAAATTTTCAGTAATACTAGCAGGTTCATTTTTAGAAACTCCTATTTTTTGAACCTTTTTTAAACTATTAGTACATGAAAAAAATATAGTCACAGTAAATACTGTGACTATGTTTTTAATATATATGTTATTAAATCTCATTTTTAATTATGGTACAGTAACAGTAGAATTAATCCAACATCCTATTCTAATAGTTTGTCCAGAATTTGCTGCACTAAAAATATCTGCTTTTGATGGTGCTTTAGCCATATAATTTGCTACAGATTTCGCTGCTGCCTTTTTTAAAGTTGGATCTACACGCCCTGCTTTTCTAGCTTCGTCTGCCGCTAACCAATATACGGCTCTTTTATTAAAAGTTGTATCTCCACAACTATTAGCGCTTGCAGCATACATAGATGCAATTGCCAAGTAAGACTTTCCGTTTGAAGGATTTAACTTAAGAGCATTTCTAAAATATCCTCTAGCTTGTCCATATCTACCTTTCTTTTTAAGAATTAATCCTATTCTGTAAGCTAATTTAGCTTTCTTAAAAGAATCTGTTTCTAAATCATAACCCTCTTTAAAGTATCTTTCAGCCTCTGAAGTTTTACCATTTTTAATTAAAATACCAGCAACAAAAACTTTAGTATCTGCAGAAGGAGACACTTCATCATAAGCTTTTACTAACTTTTCATATAAAGGGGCATCAGTACACTCTTTATTAAACATTCTACTTACTGCACGTTTTAACCAAACTGTATTCTGTTTATTTTCTTCAAAATCTTTTTGATATAAAGGAATTAAGTTTTCGCAATTTGCTCTTTCACCTAACTTACTATCAATACCCGTTGAAATTTGATCATATGCTTTTAAATAACTTTCATAAAACCTTTTATACTTTCCTTCTTTGCTTGTTAAAGCGGTTCCCGCCTCTTCCTTTTCTATAAGTTTGTTTAGTTTTAATGAATAATTTTCAATTTCTTCTTCTATTTTTTCTGCAACATCATCATATTTATTAAATAAGTCTGCAGCAGTTTTTTTCCCAGCATCATATAAATCTACCATTAAAGAAAAATAGGTATATAAACTTTTTGGGTTTGTAAATGTTGCTTTATCTAAAACATAGGCTGCATCAAAACAATCATATAATTCTTCTATGCTTTTGTGCATAACGTCCTTATTATCATATAACAATTGGCATGCTTGTGCTGCATATTCTCCTTTAGGTGTTTTGCTAGGAAAATTTTCTACATACTGTTCCCAAAGTTTTAGCAAATCGTTAATAAACGCTTCTTTATCTGCTCCTGATGCTTTTTCAATTTTATCCTCTAAAATCTTTTCTCCATCTACATATATAGCATTATTAAACTTTGGACACTTGTTTCTTACTGCCATCCATGGCTCGTAAGCTGCATCATAATTTTTTGCCTTTACATATTCATGGAATATAGAAAGTTTAGTCATACATTCTTCATCTTGCTGAGCAAAACTAAAGTTTAGTCCTAAAAATAATAATGTAAATAATAATATAATTTTCGCTTTCATGATAATAATTTTAAGCTGTTAATCAAATTTCCTTTTTTGAAACCATCTATCGTTCAAAGATAAACTTAATTGGAAATTAATAAAATTCTCTTGTATTAAATTGCTATTAGTTGTACCTCTTTTTCCAATCTCGAAACCTAAGTTTGCATTCGATATTCCGTTCCCTACTGGTAAACCTAAACCAAAAGATATGCCAAACTCGTTTATTGACTCACTATTTATATTTAAACCTGTTTTTTCGTAACGTATTCCTCCTCTATAAACAACTCGTTTTAAGTAACTTGAAAAAGAATTATATTGTGGTATAAAAAACCCTCCAATTGAAATGGTTGTTGCATCTTCATACTGTGAAGTCGTACTACTGTACAAAACATTAGAAAAATTGCTTGTTTTTTGAAATGTATATTCTGCACCTGCAAACCATTTTCTTGGTTTTCCTATTCCTGCTCCTATTGAATACTTAGAAGGTAATACTAAATCTGTTTCTATTAAACCTAAAGCTTCCAAATCGACATCAATATTACCAACAACAAACTCTTGCCCTGGATTTGTAGTTGATGACGTAACTGTAGAAAACGATCGCTCATTTTTTGACACTAAAGTACTTTTAGGTGTAAATGTAAAAGCAGAAACAAATTCTAACTTTTCATTTAGCATAGTTTTGTAAAATAGACCTAAATTAAAATTTAGCCCACTTAAATCTGATCTGTTATTTTCACGAGACTGATATTGGGTTAAACTCCCTTCATTATCATACAAAAATTCTATAGTACTATTTTGAATATTTCCGAAATTATAATGTACATCAACCCCAACATTTAATTCTTCTGTAATTTGATAACCAAAACCAAAAAAAGCTTTATTAAGGCCTCCATTACCAGTAAACCTATTAGAAATATCTCCAGAATTATTTAAAGATTCTAATTTATAACCAACTGAGGTAAATGGCATCAACCCAAAACCAAAACCAAACTTACCCATAGGAACAGATAATGCCAAATAATCAAAAGTTGTAGACGATGCCTTTGCATTTCCAGAATCACTTCTTAAATCTAAACTTGTATAGGTACTACCAACGGTAAACTTTACTGGTCTACTTTCTCCACTAAATGGATAGGCATCAATATTCTTACCCGCATAAGATGCTGGGTTTCTTAAATTTACATGAATACTATCCATATAAATACTCAACCCTCCCATACTTCTGTTCTCAACTGTTCCTTTAAACTTAAGACTTCCAATACCATAAAATGAGTAAGGTGAAGCTGTTCCTTCTTGGGAATAACTTTGAATTGCGAAAACAGCAATAAAAACTATTACAAGTTTTTTTATCATGAGTTTGTATTAAATTGTAAAATAAAATTCAGTCCCTCTAAAAGAAAATTAGAGTTCGCAAATATGCTACTTTTTAATTGTTTAGACAAGAAATTAGTGTCTCCTCCTGTTAAAATAACTGTTAAATCAGGATATTTTAACTTATATTTTTGAATTACCCCTTCAATTTCAAACAAAACACCATTTACAACTCCAGAATGTATAGATTGTTCTGTAGAATTTCCTGTAATAGTATTTGGAATTTCGTAATCTAACAAAGGTAAGTTAGCAGTTAAATTATTTAATGATTTATAACGCATTGATAAACCAGGAGAAATTGCACCTCCTAAATACTCATTATTAAAATTAATAAAATCATAAGTTATACAAGTACCTACATCTATAACTAATACATTTTTTTCTGGATATTGGCTAATAGAAGCACCTATTAAAGCAATTCTATCAACACCTAAAGTTTTAGGTGTTCTATAAAGATTTGCAAACGGTAATTTTGTAGTAGAATCTAAAACTAATAAATTAAAAAGCTTTTTAATAACTTTAACATCCTCGTCTTTTAATCTACCAACAGATGAAATAATAGCATCCGTTAACTTATTATATTTACTTTTAATAGAAATAATATGCTTCAAAAACACATTAATTTCTACAACCTTTTTTAACTTTAACTTGTTTTTACTATAAACTGCTAGTTTAACAAAAGAATTCCCTACGTCTATAATTAGATTCATAAATTTTAAAAGCTATAAATTTACAAAACAAAGTATAATAATTATTCGTATTTAACTTATTATACTGATTTCAAAACACATAAATAGCATAAAATAAAAAAATATAAAATAAGATGCATTTTTTACAAATTTATCTTGCCGAATAACAAAAATCAATATATATTTGCAACCGCTTTGGCGAGGTACCTTAGCTCAGTTGGTAGAGCAAAGGACTGAAAATCCTTGTGTCCCTGGTTCGATTCCTGGAGGTACCACGAAAAAATCCCGAAACAGTAATGTTTACGGGGTTTTTTGTTTTTAAAGAGACAACATAAGGGACAGCACGCTCTATTTTACTCTTTTTATTTTGATGTGATTTACCTCCTTTATTTTTGATTCATCGTCATTTCGTGATCATATTGACAGCAATCTGGAAGGTTTTTGTAAGCCCCATTATCAGCCGAAACTTTTTCAGTATCATACCCTGACGCAGCTATTGCCTTATGAATTGTAACTGCATCTGTTTTGGTATCATCAAAAGAAACATCAATTTTCTTTTTATCAACATCCCAATT